>DAOKYW010000087.1:0-1105 GCA_035325985.1 Bacteroidales bacterium | reverse complement strand
GTAGTAAGCATTACTCCACCGGGCGTAAAGGTTTGGTTATTGCCATACGAAGTACTATCGGCATTTGTGGCTACTATTCTGAAATGATAGGTTTGTCCGGCAACTAAACCACTCAGGTTTGCACTCACATTTAGTGCTGTGTTGCCTGATCCTGCATTTGTTATGGTAGTGCTGTTACCATAGCTTGTGCTGGTGCCCCATTCAAAATAATAGCTGGTGCTCAGGGTATTGGGGTTTACCGTCGCGTTAAGGGTAGCAGAATTGAGTGTAATATTGGTAGCTGCAAGCGTGGATACTATAGGAGCATTACCGATTCTGAAGGTGGCAATGCGGGTTTTTGCAGCATTGCCCGAACCAACGTATTGACCTGTTGCCCAAAATGTTTCGTTATCTGAGGGATCAATGGCCAGCATGAAATAGTCGCCCCAACGGTTAGTGCCGGTTTGCGACAATGTGCCTTCGAGTATCACTTCCTCCACCACATCCATAATGCCGTTGCCGGCAGCATATGCAGCTGAAGACTGCCCCGTAAAGCGGAGGCCCGGGTTCAGTGTGGTTGATGATATGGAGTACATGAGCCCTATCTTGCCTGAAGGTGTCATGGCGATGCTTCCCATCCAGCGTGAATGGTTATCAGGCGCGTAGGTGCCTGTCTGTCGGATGCTCCAGGGGCCTGTTCCTGTGCGCCTTAGCTCGTACCACCGCACACCGGCCTGATCTGTTCCACTGACATCAACAGTATGGCAGGCAACGATGGTTTGGTGAGTGCCAAAATTGCGGTATTGTGGCCTGTGCATGATGACCTGATTCACAGCATCCAGTTTCTGGGTTGTGCCCTTTTGTGCAATATTATCCCATGAGGAACCAAAATTGCTGTCGAATGCAGGAACATTAATTTGCTGTGTCCGTGCAAAAGTGGACGACGAAGGCGTAGTCCAGTTTACATTAAGCTCATATATCCAGATTTGGTCGCTGCCTCCCCAGGCATCATCATTAATGGTGATAAAAATACCGGGTGATCCTTCAGGAGCCAGGGTGCCATCATTATCCAAAGCCACTGTTGGGCCTGAGGCTGTTCTTAAAACCAACCATTTGTGCCGTAGCT
>DAOKYW010000086.1:0-1122 GCA_035325985.1 Bacteroidales bacterium | reverse complement strand
GTAGTAAGCATTACTCCACCGGGCGTAAAGGTTTGGTTATTGCCATACGAAGTACCATCGGCATTTGTGGCTACAATTCTGAAATGATAGGTTTGTCCGGCGATTAAACTACTCAGGTTTGCGCTCACATTTTGTGCTGTGCTGCCTGATCCTGCATTAGTTACGGTGGTGTTGTTGCCAAAGCTGGTGCTGGTACCCCATTCAAAGTAATAGGTGGTGCTCAGGGTATTGGGGTTTACAGTTCCATTGAGCGTGGCTGAATTGAGTGTAACATTGGTAGCTGCAAGGGTGGATACTATTGGAGCATTGCCGATCCTGAAAGAGGCAATGCGGGTTTTTGCAGCATTGCCCGAACCAACGTATTGACCTGTAACCCAAAATGTTTCGTTATCTGAAGGGTCGATGGCCAGCATGAAATAGTCGCCCCAACGGTTAGTGCCGGTTTGCGACAATGTGCCTTCGAGTATCACTTCCTCCACCACATCCATAATGCCGTTGCCGGCAGCATATGCAGCTGAAGACTGCCCCGTAAAGCGGAGGCCCGGGTTCAGTGTGGTTGATGATATGGAGTACATGAGCCCTATCTTGCCTGAAGGTGTCATGGCGATGCTTCCCATCCAGCGTGAATGGTTATCAGGCGCGTAGGTGCCTGTCTGTCGGATGCTCCAGGGGCCTGTTCCTGTGCGCCTTAGCTCGTACCACCGCACACCGGCCTGATCTGTTCCACTGACATCAACAGTATGGCAGGCAACGATGGTTTGGTGAGTGCCAAAATTGCGGTATTGTGGCCTGTGCATGATGACCTGATTCACAGCATCCAGTTTCTGGGTTGTGCCCTTTTGTGCAATATTATCCCATGAGGAACCAAAATTGCTGTCGAATGCAGGAACATTAATTTGCTGTGTCCGTGCAAAAGTGGACGACGAAGGCGTAGTCCAGTTTACATTAAGCTCATATATCCAGATTTGGTCGCTGCCTCCCCAGGCATCATCATTAATGGTGATAAAAATACCGGGTGATCCTTCAGGAGCCAGGGTGCCATCATTATCCACAGGCGGTACGCAATGAAAGCCACTGTTGGGCCTGAGGCTGTTCTTAAAACCAACCATTTGTGCCGTAGCT
>DAOKYW010000085.1:0-1154 GCA_035325985.1 Bacteroidales bacterium | reverse complement strand
CAGCGTTCAGGCGGAGCTGGAGAAATGCCTGAGCCTGAAACTGGCTGCTGATGTCCGGCTTACCGGTTGCGGACGTACCGACACCGGTGTGCATGCGCGGAGCTATTATGCGCACTTTGATCTGCCTAAGGCCATTGCCACGGACGAAAAGGCAAGCCTGATCAGTGCCCTGAATCATTTCCTTCCGGCCGATATCGTGCTTTTCGATCTCATCGCGGTGGCTCCCGAAGCCAATGCCCGTTTCGATGCCGTCGAGCGCACCTACCGCTACTACATAAACACCTCGAAGCAGCCTTTTGGCCGGCAATATGCCTGGTATGTGTTTGGTGACCTCGACCTTGCCCTGATGCAGCGTTGTGCTGATTTTCTGCTTGGTGTCGAAGACTTTACGAGCTTCAGCAAATTGCATTCGTCGGCCAAAACCAATATTTGCAGGCTTAAGCGTGCAGAATGGACTGTCGGTGCCAATGGACTCATTTTCACCATCAGCGCCGACCGTTTTCTGCGCAATATGGTAAGGGCCATCGTGGGCACGCTTATCGAAGCCGGAAGAGGTAAGCGCAGTTTCGACGATTTTGTGGCGCTCACGCAGGCACGCAATAGGGGAGAGGCAGGGCTTTCGGTACCGGCGCATGGCTTGTTTCTGGAAGAAATCGTTTACCCTGATGGCCTGTTCCTCAACAGCTGACGATATGCTCCGATCATTGCTATGAGCATCCTGTGGGCACAGTGCCTTAAGGGCTTTAGCAATCAGTTTTGTTCAAGAAAAACCCGAAGCGGAAAGGGATTTAAAAAAGTGTTCGCAGCGCCTGTGGCTGTCCACACCGCATAGGCCGTGCCTATGGGCAACACCTGTGTAGCCCTGATGAGCAAAGCCATGCTGATCAGCAACGAAACCACAAAGCCGGCATACCACCACCACATGGCCATGCCGCCGCTCATCCGGGCCTTACCCAGACAAAATGCAAACGCCACCTCGAACAGTCCGGCAGCAACCAATGTGAGCCAGTGCATAGTAAAGGAATTAGCTGAAAGGTTAAAAGAAATGTACATCCGCTTGTATAATGAACATTCTTGTCTGACAATTCAATAAAAACACCATGGAACAGGGGAAAACCCCGCCAAACTCATCCACGGCAAGAAAAAATCCGAAC
>DAOKYW010000084.1:0-1310 GCA_035325985.1 Bacteroidales bacterium | reverse complement strand
GCTGGGAGTTGAGGTTCAACTGGATACCCCTTGGCTTCCGCAAAAGCTGGAACTTCACCATCAACGTCAAATCGCCGGTACTGCAAGATCTCAAGCTCACCCGAAAGAAGGACTTCCGCGATTTTTAGCCGTTTCGGGCTGAAATCGGCGGGAATTTCTAAAACATGAACCATTTTACGCACCCATGAAAAATATCATCCACACCGAAAATGCGCCGAAGGCCATTGGCCCTTACAGTCAGGCCGTCGAAATCAATGGCATGCTGTTCATCTCGGGACAGATTCCTATCAACCCCCAAACAGGAAAAGTTATTGAAGGCGATATCACTGCGCAGGCTGAACAGGTAATGAAAAACATTGGCGCCATACTCGAAGCCGCCGGTTACACCTTTTCCGATGTGGTTAAATCGACTTGCCTGCTGGCCGATATGAGCGATTTTGCTGCCATGAATCAGGTATATGGCCGCTATTATACCGAAAACCCGCCCGCCAGAGCAGCCTTTGCCGTGAAAACCCTGCCGCTGAATGTGCTGGTCGAAATCGAAACCATTGCCGTAAAGGCCAGGGAATAAAGCTGACCCTCTCAATAATTTGTCAAGCGGCCAGAAGAAAGTTGCGGATTATCTGCAGCCCTTGATCGGTCATATACGACTCGGGATGAAACTGCACACCATAAACCGGCAAGCTTGAATGCTCGAACGCCATGATCTGGCCTTGCGTATCAGTAGCCGTTACAAGCAGCGAGGCAGGCAAAGCAACAGGATCAATGACCCACGAATGGTACCGTCCAACATAGAACCGCTGACCAAGTCCGCTGAATAACCTGCCCTCCTTATGGATGTTGATCAGGCTTCGCTCGCCGTGGGCGCTGTAATCCAGCTGTTTGAGCGAAGCGCCGAAATGTTCGCCCAGCGCCTGATGGCCCAGGCAAACCCCAAGCACCGGCAGCTTTGGTGCATAATGGGCAATCCATGGCATCAACTGCCCCGACTCGGAGGGCAAACCCGGCCCGGGCGAGAGTATCAGTTTGTCAAATAATCCGCTATATGCCAGTGGATTGTCATCGCAATTGCAGATGAGCAGCTGATGTGCCACACCGCATTCGCGCAAAAGCTGCACAAGGTTGTAGGTGAATGAGTCGTGATTGTCGAGCAGCAAAACGCGCATCAGGCTCCCATTTTGGTGCAAAAGTAGGAAGTCTGCGCCTAAATGATTAACGACTGTGTGCGGAGGACTGATGTACACAAATGTGCTAAACTGCTATTTTTGGCGAAAAAACAATATGAAACTGATCCCTATCGAAACCGGCAA
>DAOKYW010000083.1:0-1342 GCA_035325985.1 Bacteroidales bacterium | reverse complement strand
AGGCCTTGCTCAACTACCGCAATGCCCGGGCCGACCAATGTTATGCCTCATTTGATGTTCGGCAATATACCTACACCTTGCACCTGAGCGACGGTTTGGCCGGCATGGGGCAACTGGCATCACTTTACGACAACATGACAGCCGACATCCACCAAAGCCTGTTGCAGATGGAAGGCACTGAGAACTTTCTCAAACTGGCCGATCTGCGCCTCGACAGCATCGAAGGCAATACGGCTCACTTGAGTATGACCGGTGTTTTTGGCCTGAACCTGATAGCAGGCTTGTATCTGCCATTCAAAGCAGGAGACGATTGGATTTGGGGCACTCTTGCTCAGCATCATGGTCAACCACCGGTAGGTAAATGCGATGGCACCATGGTGGGCATTTCGGATGCTTCGGACGAATTGCAGCGCAAGCTAAACTATCCCGCAGTGCAATATGCCGATCCGTACGTGTTTATCAACCTCACCAAACGGTACACGGATGGTTTCTACTACAATGGAAGGCTATACTTAGGCTGGAATTATCCGCAGCAAAACTGTCTCACTTCCGATACGCTTAACCATTATCTGTTGCAGTCGCATATGATAATCAACAACTACAACGAAGGCCTGAGACCACAGGGAAAAGAATTTTCGCATGTGGAGATTTTTGACGAGTTGCTTCTTGGAGCAATGTTCTTCCATCGCTATGAAGTAACATATGGTGTGAGGATCCCTGCAGGATTTGATGATTGATTTTTAAATTAAGCAGCGTGTTTGTGTTATGTTTTTCATGAATAAGAAAGCAACAGAATATTTAGACCAGAAACATCATTGCAAACACGCTGTTTGTTTTCAAAATGATTTGAATCGTTCATGATATCTGAAAGGTTATGTGTAAAGTGTTTTATGGATTAATTCATAAATTCATGACAATGAAAAGCTTGCAAACGTTTATTATTCTCCAGCTTATGGCATTTGCGCTTTTTGCACAAAATAATTCATGGCAAAAGGTTTTGATGAACGTGGATGATTTTGAACTGCTAGATGTTAAAGAAGATACAGACGGTAATTATTTACTTGCTACAACAGCGAAAAGAATAAACCATTGGACAAAAAGCTATTCCGTAATATATAAAATTAACAAATCAGGTGAGGTTACAGATTCAGCAAAATTGCTTGATTCACAAAGGAGTGTTTATTATTCATCATTAATTCCATTGGAAAATGGGGGGTGGTTGGCAATTGGGGCATTATACGACAGCCTGACTAATAACGAAGTAAAACTAATCATTCATGCATTCAGCAATTCTTTTGAGCAATTGTGGATTAAAACCTTCAGTGTGCCACAGGAATTACGC
>DAOKYW010000082.1:0-1343 GCA_035325985.1 Bacteroidales bacterium | reverse complement strand
GCGTAATTCCTGTGGCACACTGAAGGTTTTAATCCACAATTGCTCAAAAGAATTGGTGAACGATTGAATGATTAGCTTTACTTCGATATTAGCCAGGCTGTCGTATGATGCACCAATTGCTAAAAATTCGCTATTTTCCAAAGGAATTAAAGATGAGTAATAAACGCTCCTAAGTGAATCTTGTAATTTGACAGAATCTATATCTACACCTGATTTACCAATTCTATACAACAGTGAATAGCTTTTAGTCCAATGGTTTTTCCTTTTCGCAGTTGTAGCAAGTAAATAATTACCATCTTTATCTTCTTTAACATCAAACAATTCAAAATCATCCACGTTCATCAAAACTTTTTGCCACGAATTATTTTGAGCAAAAAGACTAAGAACCATAAGCTGGAAAATAAGTAATGTTTGCAATCTTTTCATATGAGTGAATTTATAAAATAATCCAGAAAACACTTAAAATGCAACCTTTCAGATATTATGAATGGTTCAAATTGTTTTAAAATAAACAGCGTTTTTGCAAGGATGTTTCTGGCCTAAACATTCTGTTGCTATCTTATTCAGGATATATCATCCCACAAACACGCGATTTTATTTAAAAAATCAATCCTCAAAACCTGCAGGAATTCTTACACCATATGTTACTTCATAGCGATGGAAGTGCTTTGCGCCAAGAAGCAACTCATCAAAAATCTCCACATGCGAAAGCTCTTTTCCCTGAGGTCTGAGGCCTTCGTTGTAGTTGTTGATTATCCTATGCGATTGCAACAGATAGTGGTTGAGGGTATCAGCCGTGAGACAGTTTTGTTCGGGATAATTCCAGCCTAAGTACAGCCTTCCATTGTAGTAGAAACCATCCGTGTACCGTGTGGTAAGATTGATAAATACGTAAGGCTCGGCATATTGCACTGCGGGGTAGTTTAGCTTGCGCTGCAATTGGTCCGAAGCATCCGAAACACCCACCATGGTGCCATTGCACTTGCCTGCCGGTGGCTGACCATGATGCTGACCCGGTGTGCCCCAAAACCAGTCATCACCTGCTTTGAAGGGCAGATACAAGCCTGCAATCAGGTTCAATCCGAAAACAGCAGACATACTCAAATGAGCCGTGTTGCCCTGGATGCTGTCGAGGCGCAGATCGGCCAGTTTGAGGTAATTTTCAGCGCCTTCCATCTGCAACAGTGCTTGGTTGATGTCGGTTGTCATGTTGTTGTAAAGAGCCGCCAAATGCCCAAGGCCGGCCAATCCGTCGCTCAGGTGCAAGGTGTAGGTATATTGCCGATGCTCAAATGAGGCATAACATTGGTCGGCCCGGGCATTGCGGTAGTTGAGCAAGGCCT
>DAOKYW010000081.1:0-1443 GCA_035325985.1 Bacteroidales bacterium | reverse complement strand
TGGATTTTTATAGGCATTTGACCCCTACGGGGTCGGGATGTTTCGAGTTTCGGTTCCGGATTTCTGTGCTTTCAGGATGGGCTGTGCCCGGTTTTGGGTAAAAGAGTTATGGGTGAAGGCTGTTTGCAATTCACAAATCATGGATTTCGCAGCTCAATTAATCCGTTTTGTGAGCAAAAAATATTCTTTACAAATCTGGAATCGAATTCCAAATATGTAAATTTGTAGCATGATTCAACGAATAGCAAGTAAAGAACTGGCCTCGTTGGCAAAGCAATTCAAGGTGGTGGCTGTGACCGGTCCGCGTCAATCGGGCAAAACCACATTGGTGAGGTCGCAATTTCCGGAAAAAACTTACCTGAACTTCGAAAACCCTGACCTTCGTTTTTTCGCAAGTCAGGACCCACGCGGCTTTCTGGCCAACTATCCGCAAGGTGCCATTCTCGATGAGGTGCAGCACGTTCCGGTTTTGTTCTCCTACCTTCAGCAAGTGGTTGACGAAAGAAATGTGCCGGGGCAATTTATCCTTACCGGATCGAACAACCTGCTTCTGCAGGAAAGTATCTCGCAAAGTCTGGCCGGCAGGGTGGCTTACCTCTTCCTGTTGCCACTCTCGCTTCATGAAATTGGTGAATTGCTGCCTGATGATCTGAATCAGCTGATGCACAGGGGATTCTATCCTGCTTTGTACGACCAGCCTGAGATGGACACCTCCAGATGGTACAACAACTACATTCGCACCTACCTTGAGCGGGACATCCGCCTGCTTAAAAACATCTCGAACTGGCTGCTCTTCGAAAGGTTTGTCAGAATGCTTGCCGCCAGGGTAGGACAGCTGCTGAATATGAGCAGCTTAGCCAACGAAGTGGGGGTGGATGTCAAGACCATCCAGTCGTGGTTGGGGGTGCTCGAAGTGGGATTTGTAGTCTTCAGGCTCAGGCCATACTACCGTAACTTCAACAAAAGGCTGGTCAAGACGCCTAAAATATACTTTTATGATACGGGTCTGGCAGCGGCCCTGCTCGGCATTGATCGTCCGGCCGGGCTGCAGTACCATTATCTGCGCGGGGCATTGTTCGAAAACATGATTATATCCGATTTCCTCAAGCAACGCTTCAATCAGGGCAAGGACAACAACCTGTATTTCTGGCGCGACAATACCGGAAACGAGATCGATCTGATCATCGACAGCCTTGATCATCCTGCCATCATTGAAATCAAATCGGGCGAAACCATCGCAGAGCATTACTTCAAGGGATTGCAGCTCTGGACAAAGATCTCCGGCACGGGCAACGGAATGCTGATCTATGGCGGTGGCACTTCCTACATGGGTGGTCGGTTCCGCGTACTTTCCTATAGGGATCTCGGCAAGATAGAGGGGATAGAGATATGATAAAAAAGTTGAAGTATTGGCGAAATTTTCTGGAGAATAATCCAACCCGC
>DAOKYW010000080.1:0-1454 GCA_035325985.1 Bacteroidales bacterium | reverse complement strand
ATGGGCAGCATACCCGACAGGGCCTTGGCGGCTATTGATTTGTACAAGGCCGGAAGGCTCAAACGGTTAATCATTGTGGAAGAAAATATGCTCGGCCTGAACTACCTGAGGCAGCAAGGATTCAAAGTGCAAACCAACAGCGAGCAGATGCTTTCGCTGCTCGTTCAGGCGGGAATTGCCGACAGCCTGATCACCATCATTCCCGGTATGGCCCGTAGCACCCTCATGGAGGCCAAAGCCTACGATCGCTGGCTTTCGGATCACCCCGTCAACCGGCCCGATACCGTTTTGCTCATCAGTTCGGCAGCCCATATGCGCCGCGCAAGTATAATCTTCAACCATGTGCTCAACCGGCGCTCAGGCAGAAGCATCTGCATCACCACTTTTCCCTCACCCTATTCCGGATACAATGCCCAACGCTGGTATGCCTCCAAGGAAGACATCCAGACAACTTTATCTGAATACTTCAAATTGGCTTCATTTCACCTGGTAGAGCGCTGGCGCTGATTCCCGAAATGTTTTGGCCTATTTTTGCATCTGATTTCTCATTTTTTACTGAATTTTCACCTCTTACAACTTGAACGTTTTTTTCTTCCGTCTCAGGGACATCATCCTCAGCAGCATCGCCCTGTTGTTGCTCCTGCCTGTCATCGTATTGGCTGCCGTACTGATCAGGATCACCATGCCCGGCCCTGTATTTTTTGTGCAACAAAGGGTCGGCCGTTACGGAAAACTGTTTCGCATTTACAAGTTCCGAAGCATGGTCGTCAACAACGAAAAAAACGGCATCACCCTGAGCAAGGACAAGCGCATTACGCCCTTGGGTCGCATACTACGTGCAACAAAGGTGGACGAGTTTCCTCAGCTGTTCAACATTCTAAAGGGTGATATGAGTATTGTGGGACCCAGGCCCGACCTTCCGGGCTATTACGACACCCTCGAAGGCGAACTCCGCCAGATCCTTAATCTTCGTCCCGGCCTGACGGGTCTGGATAGCGTGTTCTATCCCTTCGAAGAAGACATCATGCGCCATGTCGAAAATCCGGTGGAGCATTACAACACGGTGCTTTGGCCACACAAGGTGCGCATAAACCATTGGTACTATCAACACCGCTCGCACCTCCTGGACTTCAAAATTTTGGTGAATACGGCAGCGATTTTGCTCTTCCGAATAAAAATATTCCCCTTGCCCGACATCAAATGAGGTCCACGGACAGCTTACCGCTGACAGTCAGCCGGAGCTTGTCCCGGTTAACGGAAAACCTGATGTAACACTTGTTCAATCCGCTCCCAATCGGACGCAGTGAGGTTGCTGCCACTCGGCAGACAAAGGCCCTGCTCAAACAATTGTTCGCTTGTCCCATCACCATAAAACGGAGCATCAGCAAACACAGGCTGAAGATGCATGGGTTTCCACAAGGGCCGCGATTCAATGTTTTCGGCTTCAAAGGCAA
>DAOKYW010000079.1:0-1492 GCA_035325985.1 Bacteroidales bacterium | reverse complement strand
GCATCTGGCTCATCGAAGGACCAAACCTGCAGGTGAGCATAGATATCGACGGCAATGTAAGCGGTACAACGAGCTATACGAGTATGGTGGTGGGGATTGATGAGAATTTAAATAAACGAGCTGAACAACTATTCAGAGTTAGGGGCAAGAACATTAGTTTAGTTACTGATCAGGATGGTAAATTGACACTCAGTAGTGTTGATGGTAAGTCTGTTATGATCTGTCTTCTTAAACCTGGCCATCATCATTATAGTTTAAACCATTTGAGGAGTGGAACCTACATCTTTTCGTTTCAAACATCTGAAAATAGACAATATCAAAAGCTTATTATCAATCATTAATGCGGAATAATATGAAGAATCGAATTTTACTTTTTTTAGTATTTCTGTTGGCGATGCACTCAGCCTCAGGACAATTTACCCTGGCCACTGACAATGCCAGTAACTACGGTGGCACATGGGCGAATGGGAATAATTTTGGTAGCGGATACAATGCCTGGTCCAATTCTTATGGCTCAAATACCGGCACCTTTATCGGAAACCCATCAAGCGATGGAATGGGAACCAGCGGTATTGGCACAACTGCTTTTGGTTTATATGCAACAGGTAGTGATTATGTGAATGCAAACAGACTAATGTCTGAAAGCATGCAGTTCAATGATAAGTTTTCGTTCTATTGGGCTATGAACTGGGATGCAAATGGCGGTAATAAAGGTTTTGATATCAAGGCAGGTGGCAGTACTGTTTTTAACGTTAATAATTCCGGATCTGCGACAATTTCCTCGTCTAATGGTACTGCCGACGACACTTATGGTACTAACCCAATGTTCGTAGAGATTGTCAGAACAGGAGATAATTCATACAGTTTTTCAATGACCAGGCGCTCATCAGGAACCTACACCACGACTTTCACAAGCTCAACAGCGGTTAATGAAATTGGAATCTATCTTGGAGGTCAGAATGACGGATCTGGTCAACGAAATATTTATTTCAATCATTTTCAGGTAACAAATGATGGAAATTTCAACATCGGCAGCGGCTCAACCACCTATTCAAAAAACCTTACCGGAAGTGGTGCCCTCAATAAATCAGGCTCTGGAACACTTGTGCTTACAGGTGCAAACACATATACCGGCAGCACAACAATATCAGCTGGCACACTGCAGCTGAACCATAGCGGAGGAAGCACCCTTGCAAGCTCAAACAATGTTACAGTCAATTCAGGAGGTACGTTAAGGGTTAGCAGCAATCAAATGTTGAATAACCTAACTGTCGATGCTGGCGGGGATTTGATTGTCGATAGTGGTGTAACGCTGACGATCAATGGCACGCTTACGATAAACGAAAACATAGAGTTGTCCGGAAATCTCACGATTGCGTCCGGCGGGTCATGCGAAGTTGCAGTCAACAAGTCACTCACCGTCTCCGGCACCCTCACCAACTCCGGCACGCTCACCATTAAGAGCAATGCCAGTGGCACGGGTTCGCTCATC
>DAOKYW010000078.1:0-1561 GCA_035325985.1 Bacteroidales bacterium | reverse complement strand
TCTGGTTTCCGCCTTGCGGAACGCTCACCACACCCGACGGACTGATGCTGCCACCGCTTCCGGCCGAGGCTGTTATGGTGTACTGAGGTGTATTCTGTCCGTAAGTCAGGTCAAAGGGTTGAAGCCAGGTGCCTGTCTGGCCCTGATTAACAAAACTGATGCTCTCATTCAGTTCAACCACCTGAGCCGTCGAGCTTAGCCAGGCTTTGAAGGTAATGATTTCGCCTTGTGCAACATTGGATGATACACTAAGAAAGATGCGGCCATCCTGACCGCTCAGAGGCGAGGCAACACCCCTGACCTGATTGCCGGCGAATGCAGCAATTAGATATGAAGGATTGGTGCTGGGTATGCCTCCGGGATGCAGCAGCCTGCATACAAGCTGCATATTATACTGCATATTGGACGGCGGTTGCCAGCCCGGTGGGGTGTCGAGGCTGGCAAAAGTAGCCGTAACGGAAACATTGGCTGTAACATTTACGTCTTGCCTGGGATTTGCCGTACTACCATCGCTCCATTGCACAAAGGTGTGGCCCTGCGCCGGAACGGCAGTTACGGCAGTTCCGCTGCCTCCGTGGGCGACAGTCTGAGCCGTATTGCCGGAAATACTTCCTCCAGGCCCGGCTTGATAGGTAAGGGTATAGAGTTTGGGTGCAAAGGTGGCATGAATGCTGCGGTTCGAAGTAACTTGCTGAAAGTGGTATTGAGAAACATTTCCAACACTTTGTCCGTCAACAAGAACATCCTGAATGGTAAAGCCTTCGTGGGGTGCTATGGTAAAACTCTGGGCACTGCCGTATTGTACGGAAATGTTTCCTGATGGCTGTATGCTTCCGCCGCTTCCTGCCGAAGCAGTAATCGTCAGCGTTATCAGGCTGAAGCTGGCATGAATGGTCTGTCCGGCCGACACATTGGTGAAAGTGTAACTGCTGACCGCACCCACACTCGAACCGTTAACCAAAACATCAGCTATCTGATATCCTGTCGAAGGTGTTATCGTGAAAGTCTGACTGCCGCCCTGGGGCACTGAAACCGCACCGGCAGGATTGATGCTGCCGCCGGCGCCCGACGATGCCTGAATAGTATAAGTAACAGGCCCTTGATTGATGCTCAGAATGAAGGGGTTATTGTAATTGCCGACCTCGCCCTGTTGCTGAAAGGAGATGCTTTCGTTCAGGTCAGCAATCTGAGCCTGATCGCTCAGCCAGGCTTTGAAGGTGATTTGCTCTCCGGATGGCTGATTCGACGAAATTGTCAGAAAAATCAATCCGCCCAGTGAAGTGATGGGCGAAGCTACACCCCTGATCTCATTGCCGACAAATGCAGCAACAAGGTCATTGCCATTGGTGCTGAATAAACCGGAACTCAGCTGAAGTTTCCCCACCAACTGCATATTGTATTGCATATTGGTCGGAGGATTCCATACAGGCTGCCCGAGGCCTTCGGTTCCAAATACTAAAATCATCAACAGCACCAACAGAATTTGCTGTGGTTTGGGCCTGAAGGGTTTATGGTTGGCCAATATTCTTCTGATACGCATGAGCCGGCTGGATTACTTAAC
>DAOKYW010000077.1:0-1710 GCA_035325985.1 Bacteroidales bacterium | reverse complement strand
AGTGCACAGGCCTGCGGCTGTACAATCGGTGCCATGCTGTTTGTGCATAGGCCGAAGCCGGCATGCTGCCGCTGTGTTTGTCCGCAAATGTCTTTTAGTTGGGTGCATTCATCGGGTTTACTGTGCATTAATACCACTCAGGAGCAAAAACGCATCAAAAAAATGAACTATTTTTATAATATTTTCTATATCATTGATAATGATTGCTTTGTGAGCGCTGATTGAAGTCGTGTAATGCAATATAGTCTGTCATGGTTTTTATAGTGACGGATAGGTTGAGCCGGAGCAGCATGCGATGTCCTGTAATCCGTGAATTTTTTTTGAATCGCTCTGCGTTGTGGGTATCTATTCCCTCTGTTGCGAAACCGGGCTGCCCGCCATTATGCACAAACGCGGCCTTGTTTAGCTTATCCCATTTTTTAAAACACCTACATTTGTCAGAAATCTATGCGTATGCAGCACAACATCATGCTCTTTGTTTTACTGATTTTTGGTTTGACGGGCTTTGCACAGCAGTCCAACCAACAACAGCAACCGGCCTATGCGCTTGCCATCCATGGGGGCGCCGGCACCATGGAATGGGAAAATATGTCGGCCGAAGCGCGAAAAAACTATGAAACAGGCCTGCTCGATGCCCTGAAGGCCGGCGAGGCCATACTCAAATCGGGTGGAAGCAGCCTCGATGCCATAGTGGCCGCTATCACCGTTTTGGAGGATAACCCGTTATTCAATGCCGGACGCGGAGCGGTGTACAACGAAGCCGGTCAGCTAGCCCACGATGCCAGTATCATGGAAGGTCAAGAAGGAAAAGCCGGTGCAGTGGGCATGGTCAGCTGTATCAAAAATCCCATACTGGCCGCCAAAGCGGTGATGGACGATGGCCGTCATGTGTTTATGGTGGGCCGTGGCGCCGAAGTTTTTGCCGCATCAAAAGGTGTGGATACTGTTTCGGCCGACTATTTCTACACCAAAGAACGCCGCGATGCCTGGGAAAAAACCCGCAAAACCCGTCTTGAACGCGAATTTCCCCTTCAACCCAAAGGCACCGTGGGAGCCGTAGCCCTCGATATGAACGGCAACCTTGCTGCCGGCACTTCCACCGGAGGCATGCACTTCAAGCGCGTGGGCCGTTTGGGCGACTCGCCCGTGATCGGGGCAGGCACCTGGGCCGATAACCACACCTGCGCTATTTCGGCCACCGGCCACGGCGAATATTTTATCCGTAATGCCGTTGCCCACGACATCAGCGCCCGCATGAAATATCTGGGCGAAAGCCTCGAAAAGGCTGCCCACGAAGTGGTCATGGTCAAATTAGCCGCCCTCGATGCCGGCGGTGGCATCATCGCCGTTGACGCCAAAGGAAACATCGCCATGCCTTTCAATACTCCGGGCATGTTCAGGGGCTTTGTCAAAGCCGGCGAAAAACCATACGTGGCAGTGGCAAGGGAAAAATAGGCCCAACTGTACATCATGAAGTCAAGCTTGACATAAATTTCCAACTGCGTTGCAAAAGCCTCAGCCGTTTGTCCGAAGCCTGCGAAATTCACCGTCACCACAGGTCCGGGCACACTAACTGCCGCAAAGGCATTACCGGGCTGATGCTCAGCGATGACAATGCCCTCCAGGAGCACGAAATCCGCGACAGGCTTTCGGCTGATTACGACCGCACTACCTTTTGCCGCTCGTTCAAAAACCAAGGAGGAATCGGGC
>DAOKYW010000076.1:0-1779 GCA_035325985.1 Bacteroidales bacterium | reverse complement strand
TAAGTGCCTTTTCGTTGGGTGCATTTATCGGGTTTACTGCATATTAATACCTCTCAGGGGCAAAAACGCATCAAAACAACCCGGCTTGTTTTGAAAAAGTTGCAAGTGGCTCTTAAACTGACACATACAGACGTGTCCGGTTTGATGCTTTTTTGGTGGTTTTGGTCTGTGGCTTTCGTTCTCTCTAAAGCTTCATTCCTTGATGAGTTTGGTGGTTTCGTTGCTTCCATCCCTAAATTGTGTGCGTAGCAGATAGAGGCCCCTTGGTAGCCTGCTTAATTCGATGATGCTGCCATTGTGAAGTATATCCAGGCTAATTTCGCCTACACTTTGCCCGCTTTGGTTGAAGATTTCCATACTGCGGATGCGCGAACTATCGTGCACGAGGATGCGTGGACTGTCGCGGAAAGGATTGGGATATACCTGCACTCGGGCACTTACCAGCGGGTTTGGGGGCAACGATACCACCACGCGTTGGTTTTCGATGGCCCCCATATCAATACGGCCTCCGAAAATACGCGGATTGCCCAACAGGTCGGTGGCGGGCAAGCCAAGCCCTGTGGTATCGGGTGTGCCGGCATTCACGCAGGGCGAGTTGTCCATCAGCGACCAATCGGCCAATGAGCCATCGTAGCCCGGCCCAGAGCCTTGTGTGGGATTCACGAACATGGGCGGCCCGGCAATGTTGCCCTCGCCATAGTAGTAAACAGGAGGATCGGCAATGCAGGAATAGGAGAGGTTAACTAATTGGGAAAAGATTGTATAAATCTGAAAAGGTTCTCCTCCAAAGCTTGCTGCGTTACCATGAATTATATTATTGCGCACGGTTATATGCGGACTACTATAAAAAAATCCCGGAGTTCCCGGTGTACCGAACAGGTTGTTTACAACTGTATTGTTGAAATACTTTGAGATGCCATATCCATGACCGTTCATCAAGGCAATGGAATGATTGTTTGCAATAAGATTGTTAACCACCGAAACGTTATAGGAAGTTTCATACAATGTCCCACTTACACTCCAGTTGTTAAAAAATTGGTTGCTGATAATTGTACCCAAAGTACCAAGTCCGGCGTATAACCCACCTCCACTTCCCGAACTCATTGGTCCCCAAAATGACCCTTGAATTCTTATTGCAACATTGTATTGAAACAGGTTGCCCTCTATCCAAAGATTGGATTGCTCAGCGGCAAGGCCTGCCCCGTAATCGTAAGTACTGTTTCGCCTGAAGATGCAATCGGTAAGTACAAACTTTTGCACATTTTTGACATAAATAGCCCCGCCGTAATAGTTGGCATGGTTTCTTTCGAACAGCGATTTGAAAATAACCAGACTTTTGTAGCCATTGGCATATATAGCTCCCCCCTTGTTATCCTCGCCTCCCTGAGACCAAAAAGCGCCCGGAACAACAGCCTTGCCATAACTGAAGATGCAATAGCTTAAAACAGAAGTATCAGCTTGGTTCTGCAGAAACCTCAAACTACCCCATCCGCCACTCAGGGTGGTTGTGTCGGCGAACATAGTGGTGTCGCGTACAGTAAAAAGTATCCTGTTTGAAGGCGTGCCAATGGCCCTCAGTTTACCATAAACATCAATACTGTAATTATCTTGAAATTCGACCACAGCGCCTGCCTCTATGGTTAAGGTAATGCCCGCGGGCACAATTATGTTTTGGTGAATTTTAACCGTATCGGCCGCCCAGACAGTGTCGGTTTGCAGCGTAAACTGCCCTTGTCCCCGGGCATTTGCAGCACCCAGCGCAAGCATTAAAATAAGTGT
>DAOKYW010000075.1:0-1836 GCA_035325985.1 Bacteroidales bacterium | reverse complement strand
TTCCCTGAGTCTGTTTAAGATCGCAATCG
The DNA here is from genome assembly GCA_035325985.1 of Bacteroidales bacterium. Lineage (GTDB taxonomy): Bacteria > Bacteroidota > Bacteroidia > Bacteroidales > F082 > JALNZU01. Next base: position 1,807 of record DAOKYW010000075.1, on the reverse strand, counting down.
CCGAGTCATGTTGTCCAATCCTGTTATACATGAATGCGATATTATTTAAAGCCGACATGGTGCTGGGATGAGACGGACCCTGAGATTGCGAAAGATAACCGTAAGCCGACTGGAAATACTGAATGGCACGATCGTAATCGCCCGTGAGCTGAAAGGTGTTGCCAATGTTGATATGAAGTGACCCGGCGATGAACTCCTGCCCTGATCGCCCACGGAGCAGGCTATCTGCACGATTAAAATAGATCATACTCTCGGTAATTCTACCTGTCATTTGAAGAAAACGGCCATAATTCACATAAAATGATATTAGCACAGGGTCGTCCTTTCGCAATGCACTTTCTTTCAAAGCCCTCGACCTGTTGATGTATATATAGGCTGAGTCGAACTGGCTCAGTTGCGAATAAGTAATAGCAATATTCTGGATTATGTCAGCATAATCCAGAAGATTAACTGATTGCTTTTCCGAAGCAAGTTGATTTGCAGCATAATATGTATTTAATGCTGCCGAAAAGTCACCAAGATAAAAATGCGAGATGCCCGTGAAGTTGAGTACCCTGATGAGCAAGCTTGTATCGACAGGGCTTTTCTGCATGATCATTTTTTGTGCGGATTCGAAGCAAATCAGGGCATCCGTGTAGCTGGCCCGGTCGTTTAGAAGGCGGCCTTTGAGGAATATCATTTCTGCTTCAAAGGCTTGGGAGTTGGAATAAGAGGATATAAGATTTTTGACCGAATCGTACACCTGCCAAGCCCTGTCGGTAAAATTAAGCTGACGCAATACACTTCCTTTCAGCAAATAGAATTGCACAAGGCGGGAGGTATCCAACCTTTTAAGGTCAACCTTTTCAAGCCACATCAGGGCACTGTCGGGCATTGAGAGGCTGTCATAACGTCGTGCTGTGTCGAATGGATTGCTTGAATCATTCTGGAGCTTTCCCCTGAAAGTTAGCGGCAGGGTAATGAGCAAAACAGAAAGCAGAGTCAAGATAAGTCTGGGGTTCATAAGATGCAATCAGCCGCGCGAAAATAAAAAAAGGAAGCGCGCGGGCTTCCTTTTTTATGCATAATTGGGCCATTTACATTTTAGCAATACGGCTGCTTAACTGAACACCTGTTTCGTTGTTGATTAGCCTCAGAAGGTAAGCACCGCTAACGACATCCTGTAAGCTAATGGGAAGTAATGCATTTGCAGTTTCTACTTTTAATGGTGGCAGGTAAATCACCTGTCCGGCAGCTGATATAAGCTCAACTGCATACATACCAGCAGGCACATCTGAAAACTGAACATTGATGTTGTGGCTTGCCGGATTAGGATATACGCTTATGGATTTGGTAGATATGGCTTTAATCTTGGGCATACGTACCGTGTAAGTGCCGGCTTTGAGCCCATGACCATTAATCACATGACTTTCGCCGAGCACCCTGAAAGCCGGCATGCTTTGCAAGGGCAATTGCTTTACGGTAACTGAAATGCTTATGGATTGTGATTGAGCCGGCACTGCACCAAGGCTGCTGATGCGCAATATTCCCTCCTGTATCCTGCTGCTTCCAAATCCTAAAGCTGCATCAACAGCATTAATTTCAAAAAATTCCGGATTAAAAGCCAGTACAAGACCAAAAGCATCCACGCCCCCATCAGCATACAATTCAACCGGCAACACTAGGGATTGGCCGACTGAGAGCTCCAATATATTGTTGGTCTTTATGTCAGGCGCTACTAAAAGTTCTCGTCCCGTAGGTATAAACACCCCCTCAGTATCGCCCAAACGGCTGCCCCCTAAATCTGAAGGCCCGCCACCTGCATTGA
>DAOKYW010000074.1:0-1849 GCA_035325985.1 Bacteroidales bacterium | reverse complement strand
GCGGCCTTCAGGCAAAAAAAATCCCCTGCCGGAGATGGTGGCAGGGGATGAGGTGCGGCATGTGCTTCAGCCCTTTATCAGGTCTTGGCAACAGCCGGCTGCAGAGCGAAGTTGTGGATCTGCGAGTCGCGCGTGCCCAGTTCGATGCTGATGGGTTCCGGCACCAGATAACCTTTGGCATGGCAGCTCAGGGTGTAGGTGCCCGGCTCAAGCTCATCGAACAGGTAGTAGCCGTCATTACCGGTGGTCATTACTTCGTTGTACTGCAACAGCATGAGGGTAGCTCCGGCCACAGCCTCACCGGTGAGGGCATCGCTCACCATACCCGAAATATCGGATTGCTCGGGCAGACGCACTGTCGGCCGCTTGCGCGGCTTCGACGAACGGATGCGCGCATAGGCCAGCGCAAACTCCGGATGGGTATTTTTGCGGTAGTCCTTAAAAGGATCAAACACCGTCCGCAGGATGTGGCCGGCGCTGCTGATCAGCCTGGTCACCTCTTGTCGGTTGCCCTGCCGCTCACTTAGTTGCTTCAGTGTAGCCTCTTCCAGCGCAACAAAGTTGGCAATCTGTTGCCTGAGGGCGCTGATCTGATCGGCAGTGATGCCCACGCTGTAGGCCGTCTCGCTGCGCTCTTCGAGCATAGTGAGCAGATGCTCCAGATAAAGCAGCAGCTCGTGCGTGGCCACACGATGATATTTCTTTCTGAACACCTTCAGGGTTTCCTTCATGGGTTCATCCGAAAGTTTGGTGGCCACCACGCCGGCCATTTTGATAATGGGTTTAAACCCGTCTATCAGGGCGCGCCTCATCTGTTTCAGTTCGACCATCAGGGCAGTGCGGGGCACAACAATGTCGCCCAGGCGGCTGTTGAGCTCATCAACCAGACCATCGAAGGCCGCCTTCTCTTCCGCAATATGAGGAACATCCTCAAATACTGCGGGGTTTGCCTCAAACAGGCCCTTGATGGCCTGGAGGCGATTGGTGTAAAATAATTGTTTTTTCATAAAATAAAATTTGTTTTAGTTTTTAAGAATAATATTTACTTTTGTTTCGAATCCGTGCCGAAGCCGGTAGGGTCTTAATAAACACAATACTCAAGTATGCCTCAAACAGGCTGGAACTATTGACAGTCAATTAAAGTATGCACATAATAATGCCTTGCTGTTTCATGGTACAGCGTGCATCATCTGCAGGAAGATCAAAGCATCAATTGGTAGATTGCATTAAGTGTTAAAACATAATGCTCATGCAGTCGGGTGTAGTTTAAGAGCTGTTCATGACTTTTGTTTTAATGTGGTTTGTAATACATACGCGTTTCGTTTAGGCAAATATACGACAGTAATCAAGAGGCTGGGGAGATAAATTTTTAACAGAATTACGTTGATAACTCGTAATTGTCAAGCCTGTATTGAATTTCCGGGGCTTAATCTGCTTTGGTAATGTAAAAAGCGGGTTGATAAAAAATAATTGGCACGGTTGTTTCATGTCAAAAAAACAGTGTTGCAATGGCTATGCCTTTGATATCAAAATGGATAAAAATTTATAAACATGTATATATATTTACTTAATTGGTGTATTAATTTGTAATGCAATATTGTGATATCATAAATATAATTCACCTTTTTATTGCAAGATTAATCTGGTTTTTATCTGTATCATTAAGCCGCACCTTAAATGCGCATGCTGCGAAGCGCCGTTGCACCTGGTCCGGATGTGTGCTTTTCAAACAGACTTCATTAGTTCCAGCCATAAGGACAGCAGCCATTCAGCAGCCGGTTTATGGTAAATCCCCAGGCGCTTACTCCCGGCCTGTCATCAGCAGGGCGATTAGCCTGGGCATTCCTGC
>DAOKYW010000073.1:0-1922 GCA_035325985.1 Bacteroidales bacterium | reverse complement strand
GATGTAATCGGAGGCTAAGGGTACATTACTGAGGGTCTGTGCGCCGGTATTGACAAATTCTGTGATGTTGGTCAGCTCCATAAAACGTGTGCCGGGCTGGATATTCCCTGTCACTTTTGCCTGAATATTGAGCAGGCTCTGACCGCTGGCGTAATCACGTCCCTGTTGGTCCATCCAGGCCACACGTACTTCGCCGGCCTGCTGATCAACATAGAAGATGTCGAATCCCTGCAGTCCATTCACTTCCAGGAGCTGTTTGTTGTACGAAAGTCCCAGGGTAATAGCGGCAAGTCGGTGGCTCTGATTGATGCGCACGGGGATGTTGATGGTTTGTCCCACACTGGCCGGAATGCTGCCTTCATAGCTGAGGATTGCGCCATTTTTGGCACTCACTGCGGCCGGAGTGTAAGAAGCATTAAGGTCGCCATTGGCCAGCAGGTAAATGTTGAAGTAGTTGGCACCGTTTATGGTGTTGGGCAGCAGTGCCTGATAATACACCGAAGCCGTTGCCGATGATGCCTGATACGAGCCGTTAGGCTGCAGCAGGATGTCAGGAGCTGTTGGATAAAGCATTGCCCCCGCACTGCCTGACCATCGTCCGGCTACCTGGAAGTTATGCTTACCATCGGGGAAAGGACTTGTTCCGGGGTATCCGATGGTTCGGTACATCATGATGAGGGCATCCAGGCCTGTGATGCTGTTGCTGTTGTTGACATCGGCTGACGTGGTGGCAAAAGGTGTCATGGGCTGACCTGCCACAGGCAGAATCCATGGGAATGTGGCCACCACGGGATTTTCTGATGACATATAGCTGACGATGAGGGCATCGAGGGCCGACACACCGCCCCAGTTGTTGAAGTTCCAGGTTTGACCCAGATTACCGGAGGTATGGTCTTCCCACAGGCGGATGGTATAGGCTTTGCCGGCTTGCAGGCCTCCAAAACTGTAGTTGGGTGACACGGCTTGAGGAGCACCAACGGGATTGTTACCATCAAAGAGTTGCACCATAAAGTTGCTTTGAGGAGGCAAGGGTGACTCCACGGGATTAAAATAGGCCAGCTTGCCCGAGAGGGTGATGCCCGAGCTGAAGTTGGCCGTCAGGCTGTGGTTGCAGAGGGTAGGAGTGAAGCTGAAGTTGGCTTGGGTCGAAACCACATTGCCCAAGCCATCGGTCCAGGATTGGAAGTTGAAGCCGGCTGAGGGGCTGGCGCTGAGCTGTATGGGCTGTCCAATAGTCGGTGTTCCGGTGAAGTTGGCAGTACCGGCACCCGAAGGACTGACGTTAAGGCTGAGTGCGACAGGATTGACAGTAAAAGTAAGGGTATTGGAAGTGGCCGGATTACCGCTGATGCAAGCCAGGCTCGAGCTCATGGTGAGTGCAAGCTGGTTGCCGTTGGCTGGCACAAAGGTGAAGGTTGGGCTGTTGGTTCCTGCCGGATTGCCATTGAGCAGCCACTGATAAACAGGGCTTGTACCACCATTGACAGGTGTTGCGGTTACAATGGCCTGCTGGCCGCTGCACAGGGTGGTGCTTGGTGTGCTGATGCTTACCTGAGGGATCAGCATGGGCGATACTTCCATGATTATGCCATTGCTCAAAGCAGGATTGTTGCTCACACAGCTGAGGGTTGAGGTCATGACTGCTTCCACGACATCGTTGTTGTTGGGCACGTAGCTAAAGCTGAGGGCAGTTCCGCTGCTTTGCAGGCTGCTGTTTACATACCACTGAATGGTAGGATTTGTGCCACCGTTGAGCAGCTGAGCGCTAAAGGTAACCTGAGTGCCCTGACAGACGGGATTCTGTGAAGGCAGGATGGAGATCACGGCCACAGGAGGCGTCTGAACACTGATGGTGACGGTGTTGGATGTAGCTACGGCAGGTTGCGCACAGTTTTCGGAGGAGGTAAGCAGCAGCTGCACCT
>DAOKYW010000072.1:0-1984 GCA_035325985.1 Bacteroidales bacterium | reverse complement strand
GTAGCCGAAGCCTGAATGGTCACACTCACAGCCACGGACGGTGTTTCGGTAACCACGGCTTGTCCGTTCATGGTCTGGCTGCTGCTGTTGGTAGCCGTAACGGTGTATGTTCCGGCTATTAAATTGTTCCACACGATGGGGTTACCAGTTCCTGACACGGGATCACCGTAAGGAAGGCTGTTGCGCAGCAATTGATATATGGCATTGGTTTCCGAGCCGCTGAGCGATGCGCTGATGCCTGTTGGGCTGGTTCCCTGACAATAGCTGCCGCCTCCACTCAGCGTAAATAGGGTCGGCGGATTGCCTCCCGGCCATGTACCTGTCTGACTTTCCATAAGCTCGTTAAGGAGATTTCTCACCTCAAGTCTTTGGATAACAGTACCTTGCTCTACAACCAGTGCGAAAGCTCCCGTCGTCAGATCTGAAGAAGTGGCTGAGATGAGGTTACCTCCGGTAGGTGCATCATAGCCCAGAATGACATATTTCACATTGAGCGGATAGCTGGCACTGAATGGAATGGTCCCGTTAATGGTTACAGGAGTGACTATGGCGGTAGCCGCCGGCAACGCTGTTGTTAAATGGTTTGCACTGTAGGGCGAGAGCCTGTCGCGGTAGCTGGCTGTTACCGAGTTGTTTGTGCCGCGCTGGTAAACGATCCACCAGGTTGATCCGGTTGTGGGTGTGCCCGGTATCGACGGGTTGTCGGCATAAGTGTTGCTCGTCACGTATTGGCTGCCATTCCACACATTGTATTGGTTTGAGCCGTTGAAGAGGCGGTATTTGGCATCGTTGGAGGTGTAGTTACCAACCTGCATAAGCACCGCACCTTGCGAAGTAGTTGATGCAATATCTGCTTGCTGGGGCCGTAACAGCACGTTTGCAAACGGAGTTTGAGCAGCAGCAGCCTGAGTAACAGTGACTAAAACGTCCGAAACTCCAGTTGCTGATACCGTTATTTGTGCAATTCGTTGGGTAGGATTAGTGTTCTCTGTTACCGTGGCTACTAAAGTACCATTTCCTGAACCTGAGGGTGTTACAGTGCACCAGGATTGATTACTAACTGCATTCCAACTCACATTCGAAGTCACAGTAAAATTGACAGAACCAGCACTTGCAGATTGATTTTGGTTGGAGGGAGTAACTGAAAGGTTAGGAGTTGATGAAGTGCCGTTTACAGTTACCTCATCCACACAAACGCCTCTACCGTACTTAGCATTTCCTTCAAAAGCAATATAATATTCACTGGATGGATTGGGCAAATTGATTGTCCTGAGTGTCCATGTCGTTACGCTCGATGTATACTGTACCAGTTGTATCCAGGTACCGGTTGAGGAGGTCCTGTAAAAAACAGTTAGAATATCTTGGTCAGGCGACCAAAAAGCTTGTGTATGATAGAAGGTGAGAACAGGATTACTTAAATTGCTTAAATCTAACGGAGGAGTAATCAAACGTGTTTTATTATCTGCTGAGGTATTATCTTTTAAGCAGGCGTTGTAAGTTCCACTATATGCATTAGCTGGATAACCTGTTCCATTACCCGTGATAAACTGCCAGTTCACTCCGGAATTATTCACTTGTTCTTGTGTCCAGCAGGCAGGAATATTGCCTCCGTTTTCAAAGCCTTCGGTCCACGGAAAGTTAGTGATAAGCCCACATAATGTCTGAAAACTTACATTATCTCCGTAAAATGTTCCAAAGGAATTTGTGGCATAAGCTCTGACATAATATACTGTATTCGAGCTAAGTCCTTGAATATTACTAACAAAAGTTCCAATACCTGTGCCATCTGAAGTAAAGTTTCCTGAGCCGATAACCGGATTGGCAGTTGTTCCCCAGCAAACACCACGTGCAGTTATTGGAGATCCTCCATCGCTGGTTATATTTCCTCCGCTTGTTGCCGAGTTGGTTTGTAAATTGGTTATTGCAGCTGTAGTAAGCATTACTCCACCGGGCGTAAAGGTTTGGTTATTGCCATACGAAGTAC
>DAOKYW010000071.1:0-1987 GCA_035325985.1 Bacteroidales bacterium | reverse complement strand
CATGGAACAGGGGAAAACCCCGCCAAACTCATCCACGGCAAGAAAAAATCCGAACTTAATCCGGATGTAGAATTTATGAATTGTTTGGTTTATTAAATTTGTCTGATTTATCAAGTTAAAACAAAATGAGTGTTCGCTACCGGATTGGTTTATGGCTGTTTGTAAGCATATTTCTCTTTCTACTCGGGTATATTGTCCTAAGGGCTTCAAAATTAGCTTTTACACATGATGAATCTAATACTTACACCATAATCAATCCATCGGTTAAATGGACGCCCTATACATATACGGCCAATAATCACCTTCTCAACACCTGGCTGATGCGCCAGATGATGAGGATCACCGGCAGCAGTTCCGAATTGACGCTTCGGTTTCCCAATGTGCTGGCATTTCTGGTGTATGGCCTTGCTGTATGGCTGCTCCTCAGGCGCCGGCAGAACGAAATATTTCTTTTTCTTTTTGGCCTGTCCCTGATGCTGCTTAACCCGTATTTAATTGAATTCTTCTCGCTTGCACGTGGTTACGGATTGGCGATGGGTTTTGGCCTGCTCGCCGTGGCTTTCTATCTTAAAGATATTGATGTCCGGAACATTAAATCATCCGCACAGAATTTCTTTTTTTCCATGCTCTTTAGTCTTCTGGCTGCCTATTCCAATTTTATCCTCATCAATCTGAACATAGCACTATTGTTGTTTTTTTTACTGAAGTTCCTGCGCCTTCGTTTTCCGGAACCTTCAAAAGATAATATACCTGTGTATATCGGACTTGTGCTGGTTCTGGCGCTCGATATCTATTACATAAGAGATATCTACAATCAGCTCCTGGTTCTGCAGGAAAACAAAGAGCTTTATTTTGGCGGGCAGCAAGGGTTTATTGTGTCAACGCTTCGGGTGCTGATCCATCGATCTATTTACCTGAGTTATTATGGAGAGGTTTTTTGGCAAAGGATCTACTATGGACTTTTAGTGGTATTTTTTGGCCTGCTGATCATTTTGCTGTTGAGAAAAAAACAAACGAAACTCAATCATGTCTTTGCTTTGTTGGTAACAATGATTGCTGCTGCAATCCTGCAATTCTTTCTATTTCAAATACCATACCCGACGGACAGGACTGCCCTGTTTTTTATTCCTTTGGCAGGCTTAAGCCTTTTTCATCTTGGTGTTGATGTGCATGACTGGATTTCAACAAGATTCCGAAAAACGGCGCGGCTTTTCGGCATGGTGTTGTTTATCTTTTTTGCTTTGCCTTTAGGGTATCATTTCATAAAAAACATCAACACAACATATGTGATTGAATGGAAACGGGATGCGCATACCAAAAATGCCATAGAAAATATCCTGAAAAGTAACAATGCAGGAAGCCCGGTAAAAGTTGTATCAAATTGGTATTTAGCTGCTTCGTTGAATTACTATGCAGAAAAATTACCGGGTGATATGGAGGTCATCATTGACGATGACTTCAATGCATCAGGTGATTTTATTTATTGCTATACCGAAGATCTGGAAAAAATAAGCAATATAGACTTGTACGAGATTCACAGTGATTTCCGGGATACTCAAACGGTGCTTCTGCTTAAAAAGCATTAAATGCGATGAGTGCTTACCAGCTGCGCGGCCAGGCGGTTCTTGCACATTTGAGGTAGTCTGTTCAATCTACAATCAAATGATGTGATATGGCTGAAAAATGCGCAGGTAAAAGATTTTTGAGCCTTTGAACACTGGCAGACACGCGGCAAAGCCGCAAGGATTTAACCGGCACTCCCGGCTCTTCATTCCAAATCTTTGGGCGGTGCGGGAGTAAGTTCCCTGACCGCCGGCTATGCTCCTGAATGACTGTTATTTTAAGGTGTTTTGTATTTCAGCGGGGAATAATCGCCCTGGCAGTTGCAGTACCCTATGAACACCGTAAAAGCTTGGTTTAGCTGATGGTCTCAGTTTTTTATCGCACTACATCACTGATCAGCACCGAACATGCCCTAATCCGGCGA
>DAOKYW010000070.1:0-2228 GCA_035325985.1 Bacteroidales bacterium | reverse complement strand
AACACAAACTGGAATGTTAGCGAAGATGTGGGATGGTTAAACGTTAGCCCGATGTCAGGGTCTGGCAATGGATCTATAATCGTAAACTACGATGTAAACACCACGACTACAATGCGCACCGGACAGATAACCGTAACCACTACCGATAAGCGTCCTGCCATAACAGTGACTGTGACCCAATCAGGTCAGATTCCGCCAACAGTTTTCTCAGTGGGCGGTGGCGGCTCCTACTGTGCAGGCACAAGTCCTACTGGCGTTGCTGTAACCCTGAGCGGATCGCAACTTAATATGACTTATCAATTAATGAGGAATGGAACAGCTACCGGACCTGTTGTCAATGGCACAGGCAATGCTCTGCAATGGCCAAACCAGACGGCTGGGACCTATACCATAAATGCCAGTAACGGTTATCAGGTGGTAAGCATGTCGGGTTCGGCGCTCATTGTCGAAATGCCGCTATTGCCTGTGAGTGTTAATATTCAGGCAAGTTCTAACAATATTTGCGCAGGGATTGTGGTAAACTTTACGGCAAATCCTGTAAATGGCGGCACAAATCCGCAATACCAATGGAAAGTTAACGGAAGCAATCAGGGAACTAACAGTCCGTTCTTTGCCTACGAACCTGTCAATGGTGATATGGTTAATGTGATTCTTACCTCTGATGCTAACTGTGTGAGCGGGAATCCGGCTACATCAAATACGGTCAATATGGTTGTTAATCCCTTGCCACAGGTAAGCTGGAGCAACTTTGAACCTGATACGCTCTGCATCTTCTGGCAGCCAGTTCAGCTAAGCGGCGGACTCCCTTCAGGTGGAACATATTCAGGCCCAGGTGTTTCGGGCAATATGTTTTCACCCACAGCAGCCGGACAAGGCTTGCATATCTTGACATACACCTATACAACAACTTTCAACTGTTCTGCTTCAGCTAATTTTACTGTGTATGTTGACCTGTGCACCTCAATGGAGCCTCTGAGTTATTCAAAGGGCCAAATATTTGTTTACCCGAATCCTTCTGACCAACAGATGAATGTTGCCTTTAATCCGTCCTCCCTGATTGCAACAGGTTATGTCATTATTAACCCGTTAGGACAAGTGCTGAGAGAGTATAGCGGCCTGGTGCAGCATAAGTCTGCCATAGACATCAACGGATTGGCCAAAGGTCTGTATATCCTCCAGATAAACTTCGGAAACCATCAAGCCAGAACAAATTTTATGGTTAAATGAACATACATTGACTAAAGATGAAAGGTCAGGCAGGATGAATCAGCAAATCAATTCATCGCCTGACCTTTTCATACATAGGTATTTTCCGAATTTTATTCCCCTTGCAACTGCATTTGACCAGCGTATCTGTAGCTATTGCAAATGCTATCTATTCACCGTTATTATCCACAATCCACTCGGCATCCATGCGGATCATGGTTTCTAGGGGCAGATTACGTTCTTTTGCTTTTGCGGCCACCGATGCGAGCCAATCGGGGCTGCTGCGGATAGCCATCATGGTGATGGCGATGCGGTCGTCGCGGCCGGTATAACGTTCAGGGTGCTGCTGATAATCCTCATAAACCAGATAATCAACCTCCTTCCACAACCTTTGCCGGATATCCAGACCTTTCTGTTTACCGTCAGCAAAAAGCCGCGTAAAGGCCTCGTTGGCTGTCACCAGCTCATGAAAAAACTTCTGTCGCTGAGGCCTGTCATCTCCAAAGAAATGCGCATAAAGCTGCTCATCAAATTTCCATGCAAAGTTCTGGTGAAACCTTTCGGTGATCATAATCAGGATAATATCATGCGACAATGCCTGCTGAATACGCTCTTCAGGGGAAATCAGGCCGATTTCGGCACCCTGATGGTCCCATCGAATCTTATTGTAATACCAAAACTCTCCGCCATCCGACAGGGCCTGCATAAAGCCATCGCTTTGCCAGTTAAAATAAAAGCTGTCGCCCACTACAAGTATTTTTGGACGCCTGGCAGGGTGATGGCCAAAACTGACGACAGGATAAGCAAGGTTTTGTGCGGGAACCTTCGTCAACATATTCATTGCCAGCCAGATATCATCATCCGGATGACGAATGACATCGCGTCGTTCCAGGGCATTCAGGCGCACATTCGTGATCTTTCCGGGCCATTGCTGTTCCAGATATCTGAACAGCGTGTCCGCAGCAAGCCATGCGCCGTAGTATGACCAATGTGTGCCGGTACGCGGAAAAAGCAGAAAGCCC
>DAOKYW010000069.1:0-2348 GCA_035325985.1 Bacteroidales bacterium | reverse complement strand
TTTGGAATTAAATCGGCTGCCATGACCTTTTTCGGGAAATCGCCGGATTCGCTCACCATCGAAGAAGCCGCCCTGATGGCCGGTGTGGTGAATGCGCCCACACGTTTTAGTCCGGTGCGCAACCCTGACCGGGCTCTGCAGCGCAGAAATCTGGTAATCAGCAAAATGAGGGAATACGGTTTTATTACCGAAGCAGAATATCAGCAAGCTATCAGCACCCCCATCGATATGTCGAACTACGGCATGATGGATCACAACACCGGAATTGCCACCTATTTCAGGGAATTCCTGCGTGCAGAAATGCGCAAATGGACAGCTTCGCACTATAAAAGCAACGGCAACAACTATGATATTTATAAAGACGGACTAAAGATTTATACCACCATCGACTCGCGTATGCAACGCTATGCCGAGGAGGCAGTCAGAGAGCATCTGGCCAACGACCTTCAGCCGGCTTTTTTCAGGCATTGGAAAGGACAGCCCAACGCTCCATTCGACTTTCCTCCGTCGGAGGCCCGACAGGAGGTTGAGAAAATCATGCAGACAGCCATGCGCCGGACCGATCGTTTTCGTTACCTGAAACAGGCCGGCGCAAGCAACGATTCGATCATTAAGGCCTTCAATACTCCGACAATGATGAGGGTATTCTCGTGGAACGGGTATCGCGATACCATAATGACACCCATGGATTCGATACGATACTATAAATCTTTTCTGCAGTCGAGTCTTATGTCGGTTGACGTCAGGACAGGTCAGGTAAAGGCTTATGTCGGAGGCATCGATTACCGTCACTTCAAGTACGACAATGCCACTCAGGCGCGAAGACAAGTGGGATCAACCTTTAAACCATTTGTTTACACCCTGGCCATGCAGGAGGGCGAATACACCCCATGCTACAAAGTGCCCAACATCCCTTACAGCGTTCAGCTGTGGGATGGCACGTTCTGGGAACCAAAAAATTCGAATAACGACAGGCTTGGTGAGGAAGTGACACTCAAATGGGCTCTGGCTAATTCGAACAACTGGATATCCGCCTATCTGATCAAGCGTTTCCCACCGGAATCAGTCATTCAGATGGCGCGAAAAATGGGGGTAGTCTCGCCCATCGATCCTGTTCCGGCTATTGCACTGGGCACACCAGAAATCACCCTTTACGAGATGGTTGGCGCCATGAACACCTATGCCAACAAAGGCGTGTTTATCAAGCCGTATTTCATCACACGTATCGAAGACAAAAACGGCAACATCATCGAACGCTTTGCTCCTGAACAATCGGAGGCCCTCGACGAAGTGACCGCATATAAAATGATCGCATTAATGAAAGGCGTTGTGGAAAGCGGCACAGGTATGAGACTTCGCGGACGCTACAGTCTGCGCAATCCCATAGCCGGCAAAACCGGCACAACGCAAAACCAATCGGACGGCTGGTTTATGGGCCTCACGCCCGACCTGGTTACAGGAGTCTGGACAGGAGCAGAAGACCGCAGCGTGCATTTCCGCTCGCTGCAGCTCGGACAAGGGGCCAACACCGCTCTGCCAATTTGGGCCCTGTACATGAAGAAAATCTATGCCGATCAATCCTTGCGCATCTCAACCGGCGATTTTGAGCGCCCGCCTGGCTACCAGTACCTGGAATTCAATTGCGATATGGAAGACACCCGCCGCAATATCAGGCAATGGTCGAACCCCGACGATTTCTGAAAAACCTTATTGATAGGTTCCTTTTCTGAGCATTTTTCCGTCGCGCATCATCCACTGGCCCATAGCGATTACGCTGCGGAGATTTAATTGACTATCTATCAAACAGATATCTGCATCAGCCCCAACAGCAATGCGGCCTTTGTTGCCCAGCTTCAACACCCTGGCCGGATTGGCCGTAACGGTGCGCAGGGCAGTAGTCAGGCCAAGCTTTTCGCGCTGTACAATGTCGCGCATTTCGTTGAAAAGCGAGCTGAGCAGGCCCATTTCGAGGCGCAACAGGTTGCCTTCGGCATCGAACAGCGGAAGCGAGCCAAAAGCGTCGGAAGTCATGGTAATGTGCGCTTCGGGCACTCCGGCTTCGAGCAGCAGCCTCACCGCTTCGGAGGGTTTGATTTCTTCGTCGGGGAAATAGGGATATGAGCTGGTGGTGATGTCCACCACCCCAAGCTTGCCATAGCTTTTGGCATCTTCAAAAATGTAGTGGTTGCGGTTGATGTGCGTTGGAAACAACTGCCTGAAGCTCAGTTCGCTGCTTTCGACTAAGGAATAAAGCGGAGCAAAAGGATTTTTGGCATCGCCCATGTGGATGTTCACAATACCGGCCTTGCCGCCCAGCATACCCCCTACCCTGGCATGAGCCACCAGCC
>DAOKYW010000068.1:0-2348 GCA_035325985.1 Bacteroidales bacterium | reverse complement strand
TTTGGAATTAAATCGGCTGCCATGACCTTTTTCGGGAAATCGCCGGATTCGCTCAGCATCGAAGAAGCCGCGCTGATGGCAGGAGTGGTAAATGCTCCCACACGATTTAGCCCGGTGCGCAATCCGGAAAGAGCGCTCCAGCGCCGTAATCTGGTAATCAGCAAGATGCGGGAATACGGCTTTATTACCGAAGACGAATTTCAACAGGCTGTAAATACCCCCATCGATATGTCGAACTATGGCATGATGGACCACAACACCGGCATAGCCACCTATTTCAGGGAATATCTGAGGAGTGAGATGCGCAAATGGACCGCGACCCACTACAAGAGCAACGGAAACAATTACGACATCTATAAAGACGGCCTGAAAATATACACCACCATCGATTCGCGAATGCAGCGTTATGCTGAGGAGGCGGTTCGCGAACATCTGGCCAACGACTTGCAGCCGGCTTTTTTTAAACACTGGAGAGGACAGCCCAATGCCCCTTTCGATTTTCCACCTTCAGAAGCAAGACAGGAGATCGAAAAAATCATGCAGATAGCTGTGCGCCGCAGCGACCGTTACCGCCACCTTAAACAGGCCGGCCTGAGCAACGATTCGATTACGCTGGCTTTCAACACACCTACGCGCATGAGGGTGTTTTCGTGGAACGGCTACCGCGATACCATCATGACGCCCATGGACTCGATACGGTATTACAAGTCGTTTCTGCAGTCGAGCCTCATGTCGGTGGATGTTAAAACCGGACAGGTGAAAGCTTATGTGGGTGGTATCGACTACCGCCATTTCAAGTTCGATAATGCCACCCAGGCACGACGCCAGGTGGGCTCCACTTTCAAACCTTTCGTTTACACCCTTGCCATGCAGGAAGGCGAATATACTCCCTGCTACAAAGTACCCAACATCCCATACAGCGTTCAACTTTGGGACGGAACGTTCTGGGAACCAAAAAATTCCAACAACGACCGCTTGGGCGAAGAAGTTACCCTGAAATGGGCCTTGGCCAACTCGAACAACTGGATATCGGCTTACCTGATTAAGCGTTTCCCTCCCGAGTCGGTCATCCAGATGGCCCGAAAAATGGGTGTGGTTTCTCCCATCGATCCCGTTCCGGCCATTGCACTGGGGACGCCTGAGATTACCCTTTACGAAATGGTTGGCGCCATGAACACCTATGCCAACAAGGGCGTATTCATCAAACCCTACTTCATCACGCGCATTGAGGACAAAAACGGCAACATCATCGAAAGGTTTGCACCAGAGCAATCGGAAGCTTTGGACGAAATCACGGCCTATAAAATGGTAGCCCTGATGAAAGGCGTCGTCGAAAGCGGCACAGGAATGAGGCTTCGCGGACGCTACAGTCTGCGCAATCCCATTGCCGGCAAAACAGGAACCACGCAAAACCAATCGGACGGCTGGTTTATGGGTCTCACACCCGACCTGGTTACAGGAGTCTGGACCGGGGCCGAAGACCGAAGCGTGCATTTCCGTTCGCTGCAGCTCGGACAGGGCGCCAACACTGCCCTGCCCATTTGGGCCCTGTACATGAAAAAAATCTATGCCGATCAATCTTTGCGCATCTCAACCGGCGATTTTGAGCGCCCGCCTGGCTACCAGGCCGTTGAATTCAACTGCGATATGGAAGACACCCGCCGCAATATCAGGCAGTGGTCTAACCCCGACGATTTCTGAAAAAGCTTACTCGTAAGTTCCTTTTTTGAGCATTTTTCCATCGCGCATCATCCACTGGCCCATGGCGATTACGCTGCGAAGATTTAATTGACTATCTATCAAACAGATATCTGCATCAGCCCCAACAGCAATGCGGCCTTTGTTGCCCAGCTTCAACACCCTGGCCGGATTGGCCGTAACGGTGCGCAGGGCAGTAGTCAGGCCAAGCTTTTCGCGCTGTACAATGTCGCGCATTTCGTTGAAAAGCGAGCTGAGCAGGCCCATTTCGAGGCGCAACAGGTTGCCTTCGGCATCGAACAGCGGCAGCGAGCCAAAGGCATCGGAGGTCATGGTAATGTGCTCCTCCGGCACTTCGGCTTCGAGCAGCAGCCTCACCGCCTCGGAAGGTTTGATTTCTTCGTCGGGGAAATAGGGATATGAGCTGGTGGTGATGTCCACTACCCCGAGCTTGCCATAGCTTTTGGCATCCTCAAAAATGTAGTGGTTGCGGTTGACGTGCGTTGGAAACAACTGCCTGAAGCTCAGTTCGCTGCTCTCGACCAGAGAATAAAGCGGATCGAAAGGATTTTTGGCATCACCCATGTGGATGTTGACAATACCGGCCTTGCCGCCCAGCATACCCCCTACCCTGGCATGAGCCACCAGCC
>DAOKYW010000067.1:0-2458 GCA_035325985.1 Bacteroidales bacterium | reverse complement strand
GAAAAGAAAGCCGAAAAATCGTGCAAGCACGGTTTACTCTCGGTTGGTGTGATGGGTATCCACAACATCGGCCGCGAAAACGTAATGCCTAAGGATCTGCAGCTGCTCATCCAAAAATGCAATGTAAAACGCATCGTTTTTGTTTTGGATAGCGACTGGCAGGATATCAGTATGTCGCTCAAATCAGGCGACAATCCGCAAAAACGCCCGCTATCGTTCTATTATGCAGTCCGAAATTTTAAGGACTTCATGATTAGCTTCCGCAACATAGGGGTGAATCTGGAAATATTTTTCGGCTCGGTCAAAAAAAATGAAGCTGGCGAAAAGGGCATCGATGATGTTTTGGCAGGCAGTTTAAAAGGTCATGAAAATGATTTCTTGACTGATATATCCGAAGCGCTTAACAGCAAATCCGGCGATGGTAAATTCGTCAGAGTATTTAAGATAACAGGCCTGACCGATTATCAATTAAAAGATTTCTGGAAGCTAAACAACGCACGCGAATTTGCTGAAGCACATAAAGAGTTATTGATTCGCATTCCCGAATTCACCATAAACAAAACCAAATACCGCTTTAACGAAAACGGCGAATTCGAACTGGCCGAACCAGTTCTTCCGGAAGAACGATTTTGGGATTTCGACGACAAAGGCAATGCCTTCTTTCGGTACAAACGCGGCATACTGTTTCTCGAAAACAGAGGCTATGGCCGGCTTAAGCTCGGCGGCTCATGGAAATACGTGCATTTTGCTAACCACATAGCTACTGTTGTCGAGCGTGTAGATATTAAGCTGTTTGTGCTTGAAGTTACCAAACAGCTTGGCAGTGAAGCGGTAGAGGAAATGATGATCCGCGGCGGCCATCAATACCTGGCCGATCATGTGCTCGAAAATATGCGAATGCACGACATCAAATTTGAGACAACTGGCAAGACGTTTCAAAATATGCACTTCCGCGAAAAATTTGTCAAGATTACTGCCGGTTCAATTGATGAATACGATGTTCAACAGCGCGTCGAAAGCATCTGGGCCGATCAAATAATCGATTTTAACTTCAACCTTACACCTCAGCTGGTCGATTTCACCCCGGCCACACCCGAACAGCTCAATATGCTCGAAAGCGACGAACTCCGCTATCACTACATCGAGCAAAAAAATCCTGCCTATTACATGACACTCCCACCCGAAGGGCAGAAGTGTCACTTCCTTATGTATTTGCTCAATACCAGTAATTTTCACTGGCAAACCAGCCGCAACATCGAAGCGTTTATCGATCCGCCTAATCACGATGTATATCTTGATATCAGTATGCATCTGCTTAGCAAGCTCACAGCACTGGGCTACCTGGCACATAAATTTCACAATGCGTCGGTGGCAAAGGCCGTGGTTGCTGTGGATGGTAAACTTTCTGAGGTTGGCAGCAGCCATGGCCGCACCGGCAAAAGCCTTTTCGGTAAGGCATTGAGCAAAATCATGCCGCAGGTTTATATAGGCGGCAAGAGCAAGACGCTCACCGAGGACCAGTTCCTGTTCGAAGAAATCGACGAAAAAATTCAAAACGTATTCATCGACGACGTACGCACCAACGTCGATTTCGAGTTTTTTTTCCCAAACATCACCGGGCAGTGGAAAATCAACGCCAAAGGCAACAGGCGCTTTACATTGCCCGAAAAGCACCCGATCAAACTATTCTTCTCCACCAACCACATGATTAACGGCGAGGGCAGCTCGTTTACCGATCGTGTGCACTATATCGTGTTTAGCGACTACTACAGCGATATTTACAAGCCTGTTGATGAGTTCAAGCTGTTATTTTTCGACGAATGGGACCACACGCAGTGGAACATGTTTTACAACCTCGTTGCTGTTTCGCTTCAACTCTATTTCCGTTTTGGGCTTGTTGTAGCGCCCAGCCGCAATATCGAAAAGCGTCGTCTCCGTCAGATGATGGGCGAAGAGTTCCTCACCTGGGCCGACGAATATTACGCTCCATCGCCATCCGGCAGTCACAATTCAAACCTCGAATGCAAGATACCGCGCAAAGAGCTTTACGACGACTTCAAATCGCGGCTGCGCGGCAAGCTCCTCGATTTTTACTCCACAACCCGGTTCGGCAAGTGCATACGCTGGTATTGTCAATACAAAGGCTACCATTTTAACCCGCATCGGCCCAACGAGCAGCAACAAAATATCAACGACTTTATGGCTGCTGGCGGCACTTGCTTTATTGGCATCGAAGACAAGTCAAGCGGTGTCGAGTATTTCACCGTTTCGCAAAATGGTACAAGTATGCCCATCATTAAAACCAATCACATATGATAACCCCCGAAGAAAAGCAAATCATCATCAAAGCATTGCTTGATAAGCCGGCAGGTTTTATCTGCATAACCCCGCAGCAATGCGATAAAATCAAACAGGTGTGGGATGAGCTGCATGCAGCCGATCCTGACCACGACTACAC
>DAOKYW010000066.1:0-2607 GCA_035325985.1 Bacteroidales bacterium | reverse complement strand
TTTCAAAGCCTGATAATTCTTTACGAAGTATTGCGGTAACTTCAGCGGGTTTAATGATTCCCATATATGTTCTGCTTTAGGCTGTTTTAAAACTCTCTGACGTAAAGGTTCTTTTTGAATTTGGCCCTCAGGCGCTTGAGCATGGTGTCGATGCTGGCGTCGAAGAGGTAGTCGTCGATTTTTATCTTGAATCCGCCGATGATCGTCGGGTCGGTATGTTCTTCGATGAGGATGGTTTTTGTGGTTTTTTGTGCGGCCAGTGCGGCTATCTTCTGCTTTGTGGCTTCGTCAACCGGCAGGGCTGTGGTGAGCTGGACCCTCACCTGGTTGTGGTGTTCGAGATAAACCTCTTCAAATTGGGCTGCAATGCCGGGTATTTCCTTTTCGCGGCCTTTACGGAAGAGGATGTCGAAATAGGTGAGTGTTACGGGATGGATATGCTGCCCAAATATATCGCGGAAGATGCGGCGTTTTTTGGCCGGCGGAATCGTGGGGTTGATCATGGGCAGCCTCAGCTCGCGGTGGTTTTCGTCCATCACCTGGTTGATGAGCTTCAGGTCGTTTTGAACCCTTTCGAGCTGGTTTTGCTCCACGGCTATGTCGTAGAGGGCCTGGGCGTAGCGTTTGTGCAGTATGCCTGATTTCATCGCTTCGTTGGGGTTGGCGGTTTACGACAGGTGTTGTTTTTCGCGGAGCACTTTTTCGATGAAGCTCTCGTGGTCTTTTGGGGTCTGTATTTTTTCGCGCAGGATGCGTTCGGCCACTTCGATTGACATTTCGGCAATCTGATTTTTCATTTCGGTGATGGCCGCCATGCGTTCGTTTTCCATGCGTTCGCGGGCCGAGGCCACGATGCGGTCGGCCTCTTCGGTGCCCCTCTGGCGGGCTTCATCGAGCAGTTTGTCGCGCACTTTTTTGGCATCGGCCATCATCTGGTCGCGCTCTTCCTTGGCCTGACGCAGGAGCTCCTCATTGTCGAGCTTCAGCTTTTTCATTTCTTCCCTGGCAATGTCAGCAGCATGAAGGGCCTCCTCAATATGCTGTTCGCGCTCCTTGAGGGCCTGCATAATGGCGGGCCATGCAAATTTGCGCAGCACAAAAAGCACAACGCCGAATGCGAGCAGCATCCAGAATACTAATCCTATTCCCGGGTTTACAAGTTCCATAGTTCAGGCTGATGTTTTCTTGTATGTCGTTTTTGTTTTTTGTCGAAAAAAGCAGCCGGCCTCAACCAACCGTTGAGGACCGGATGCGGATGTGATTTTACATGAATACGATAAGCAGACACACCACGATGGCGAAGAAGGCAACACCTTCGATGAATGCGGCTGTTACGATCATGCTCGAACGGATGTCGCCTGCTGCTTCGGGCTGGCGGGCAATCGACTCAACCGAACCACGGCCAATCTGGCTGATGCCCATTCCGGCACCAATCACGGCGATGCTGGCTGCAATAGCGGCAGCTGCCTTGGCAATGGGAGCGAGGTCCGTTGCTGCTTGGAGTAAGATGCTTAATAACTGCATGTGAATTAGTATTTGGGGTTAAAAAGTTGCATTAATGATGTTCGGTTGCGTGGGCATGATCCTCATGATGATGTTCCTCCACTGCCGAGCCAATATACATGGCCGAGAGCAGGGTGAATACAAATGCCTGGATAAAGGCCACCAGCAGCTCGACAAAATTCATGAAGATGGCCAGCACAACCGACAGGATGGAGATGCCGAAACCGGCAAACACATTGCTCTGTCCGAAAACGAAGATGAGGCTGATGAAGCCCAGGATGATGATGTGGCCTGCCGTGATGTTGGCAAAGAGACGCACCATGAGTACAAAGGGCTTGATAAACATTCCCACCAGCTCAATAATGGGCATGAGCGGGAGTGGAAACTTGAGCCACCATGGCACGCCGGGCGTATTAAAAATGTGCGCCCAGTAGTTTTTGTTGGCCCTTATGACGATGGTCATAAAGGTGAACAGGGCCAGAATACCTGTTACCGCCAGGTTGCCGGTGAGGTTTGCACCGAAGGGAAAGATGGGAATGAGCCCCATCAGGTTGTTGAAAAAGATGAAAAAGAAAAGGGTGAGCAGGTAAGGAGCAAAACGCTCGTAATATTTTTCGCCTATGGAAGCCTTGATCACCTCGTCGCGGATGAAAATGATAAGGGGCTCCATAATGGCCTGAAAACCCCGTGGTGCATGACGGCGCGTAACGCGGTACATGCGGGCAATGTAAAGGAAGGTAAGGATCACGAGTGCAGAGGCAATAAACAAACCAAGCACATTTTTAGTGATGGAAAAGTCGTAGGGCCTGATGTAGGAGCCATCTGCAGCCTTGCGCACGATTTTGCCCTTAAGCGCGCCTTCGGTGGCCAATTCGTAGCCTTTGTAACTTTCGGTGCCGTGATGAAATTTTGCGCTGCTGAACACATGCCACTGCCCTTCGTCGTAAAGAATCACCGGCAACGGAATGCTCACGTGGGTGTAACCGATACTGAGGATATGCCATTCGTAGGCATCCACAATGTGCGAAATGATCATTTCGCCCGCATTGAAACCTTCCTCGCTATTGCCGCCACCTGCATAAACGCGCTGACTTAAACTTACAA
>DAOKYW010000065.1:0-3204 GCA_035325985.1 Bacteroidales bacterium | reverse complement strand
TCTCGGGTTTCACCGGACGTCCGGAATATACCGCCAACATCGGCAGTTCGCTGCCTGAAGGGAATTACGACTACGCTGCACGATTCCAACTCGGCTCCGGTGATTTCGTCTATGGCGGCTACTCATCAGAAGGCGGTGGCTTCTGGAACGGCACCGCCAATGTCTCCGGCCTGCTCACCGTGAGCAATACCGGACCTGTGCCTTCCATCGGATGGGCCAACCTGCAGGGACCTGCCTCCGGCGTGATTGCCCCCGCTCAGCCCTTCAGCGTATTCGGACAGGTATGGATTGAAAATACCACCGGAAGCGGCACAGCTACCGCAGGTCTGCTGGCATGGGTAGGCTACTCGGCCGACAACACCAACCCCAACAGCTGGACCAGCTGGGTGCCTGCCTCCTACAACGGTGCTGTGGGCAACAACGACCGCTTTACCGCCGAGATAGGCTCTTTGATAAATACTCCCGGAACGTATTACTACGCCACCCGTTACCAATACCTCGACCAGCCTTTCGTCTATGGCGGGCTTAACGGGCCTTGGGACGCCGAAACCAGTCCTTCGGGCGTGCTCAGCGTGACCACCACACCACCTGTGCCGGAGATCACCTTTGCCAACCTGCAATGGCCGCCCACTGCTTCCATCCTCGTGGGTGGCAGTGTCACCGTCTATGCGCAGATACAGGCTACAGGCGTCAACCTGGGTACTAATGGCTACGAAGGCCTGAGCGCCTGGATTGGCTATGGCGCCACAGGCACTGCGCCTTCCACCTGGACCAACTGGGTCAGCGCGGCCTACAACGGCGTCTCGGGTTTCACCGGACGTCCGGAATATACCGCCAACATCGGCAGTTCGCTGCCTGAAGGGAATTACGACTACGCTGCACGATTCCAACTCGGCTCCGGTGATTTCGTCTATGGCGGCTACTCATCAGAAGGCGGTGGCTTCTGGAACGGCACCGCCAATGTCTCCGGCCTGCTCACCGTGAGCAATACCGGACCTGTGCCTTCCATCGGATGGGCTAACCTGCAGGGACCTGCATCAGGCGTGATTGCCCCCGCTCAGCCATTCAGCGTATTCGGACAGGTATGGATTGAAAATACCACCGGAAGCGGCACAGCTACCGCAGGTCTGCAGGCATGGGTGGGTTACTCGGCCGACAACACCAACCCCAACAGCTGGACCAGCTGGGTGCCTGCCTCCTACAACGGAGCCGTGGGCAACAACGACCGCTTTACCGCCGAGATAGGCTCTTTGATAAATACTCCCGGAACGTATTACTACGCCACCCGTTACCAATACCTCGACCAGCCTTTCGTCTATGGCGGGCTTAACGGGCCTTGGGACGCCGAAACCAGTCCTTCGGGCGTGCTCAGCGTGACCACCACACCACCTGTGCCGGAGATCACCTTTGCCAACCTGCAATGGCCGCCCACTGCTTCCATCCTCGTGGGAGGAAGCGTCACCGTCTATGCGCAGATACAGGCTACAGGCGTCAATCTGGGCACCAACGGTTACGAAGGCCTCAGCGCATGGATTGGCTATGGCGCCACAGGCACTGCGCCTTCCTCATGGACCAACTGGGTCAGCGCGGCCTACAACGGCGTCTCGGGTTTCACCGGACGTCCGGAATATACCGCCAACATCGGCAGTACGCTGCCTGCGGGTAACTATGATTATGCCTCGCGTTTCCAGTTGCCAGGCCAGCCCTTTGTCTATGGCGGCTATGCAGACTCAGGTGGAGGATTCTGGAATGGAACCACAAACGTTTCAGGTGTGCTCACGGTCAACTCAACGCCACCCGAACCGGTGATTGGCTGGGCTAACCTGCAGTGGCCGGGATCGGCGCAGATTCAGCTGGGAGATCCGCTCGATGTTTATGCACAAGTCTGGATTGAAAACATCACAGGCCAGGGCAATGCTACGCCGGGTCTGCAGGCGTGGATAGGATTCAGCACGACAAATACTGACCCCTCGACATGGACCAGCTGGGTGCCGGCCAACTTTAATGTAGCAGTCGGTAACAATGATGAGTTTTCGACCAACCTGGGCAACTGGCTGCCGGGCGCCGGAACTTACTATTACACTTCCCGTTTTCGTTACCTCTCACAGCCTTACGTCTATGGTGGATTTTCGCCTGATGGTGGTGGTTTCTGGAATGGTACTTCCAACGTGTCCGGAGTGGTTACTGTTACAGGTCAGGCTGCTAGCTATCCGGTGCTCTTCACCGTTACCGACCTTACCGGACTTTACGAAAACATCAAGCTAAAAGGCAGTATGACCAACTGGCAGCCTGTGCCCATGATCAGGAGCGGAAACATCTGGACACTAACCCTTCAACTGCAGCCCGGTGTTTACGAATGGGGCGTTCTCGAAGATGACGGCAGTCCGGATGGTCTCTGGCTCGTACAAGGCCCCAATCTTGTGATGGCGATCGACCTCAACGGCAACATCAGCGGTACAACGACCTATTTTATCACTTATGTGGGTCTGCCGGAAAAAGATGTACAGGCACGCATTTATCCCAATCCGAACAACGGCAGATTTACGCTTGAAATACTGCAGCCCGAAAGCATTTCAGCCTGTTGGATTACTGATATCACCGGAAATCGGGTGTTGGAACAGAAATTAGTGGAAAAAGTCATGCATTTCGACCTCAGCCCCTTGCATTCAGGCGTTTACCTCTTATTTTTGCAAAAAGGTAGGGAATTGCATGTTTACAAAATCATTAAAGTACAATGAGAACAGCAAGGTTAAACATACAGCCACCTGACCGGCCAACGCAAACTGACCACTTTTTATCCATGAAACTGCGTTTAGTATGGCTGTTGATTGGGCTATTTGCCATAGGTAGGTTGTCAGCCCAGATCTGGGAACCCGAAGGTCTTAACCTGCCCGGGCAATGGAACAACTGGCAGAATCCTCCCGTGAACAACCTTGCCCTGGCCAGCAGCACGCAGGTGCAGGGCGGTCGAGTTGTGAAAATCAACCAGGGCACAGTGCGCTGGCAAACCATTTTCAGTGTGGCAGCCACGGGTGCCGACCTTGTGGGAGGCACGCATAACTGGCTCTTTACCAGTGGACCTGTGACTAATCCATGGGGCAACAAATGGGCCGGCGTGAATGTGCAGATGAATACGCTGCAGGACTACACTTTCAACACCGGCGCCGACAACAGCGTGACCCTCACCAACGGCAAATGGTACAC
>DAOKYW010000064.1:0-3207 GCA_035325985.1 Bacteroidales bacterium | reverse complement strand
AGAACAAAAAAACAACCAATCACCAATCACCAATCACCAATCACGAACAAAGAACAAAGAACAAAGAACAAAGAACAAAGAACAACAAACACTAAACCCTACCTTTGCATCATGCCGTCGTCATCACTCTTAAAGAACTTTGTCAGCCTGAGTTTCGTTCAGGTGGTCAACCAGCTGGTGCCCTTGCTTGCTATACCTGTCGTTATGCCCATCATAGGTTTGGAAGCCTTTGCGCAGGTAGCCTTTGTGCAGTCGCTGGCCACGGTCATGTCGGGTCTGGTGGATTACGGCTTTGCTTATTCGGCTACGCGCAGGGTATCCGTGAATCGTTTCGACAATGCGTTGTTAACCACTATAGTATCGGAAGTGATGAGTACCAGGCTGGTGGTTTTGTTGCTTTCGGTCGTGGCCATGGCCGGTGTATTTCTTCTGCTTCCGGCTCAGACCGGCGGGCTGCCCTTGTTTATCGCTGCGGTTTGCTGGGTCATGGGAAATGCCTTATGGCCGCATTGGTTCTTTCTGGGCATGGAAAGGATGCATTGGATAACGATTATCAATGCCATTTCGAAGCTGTTATTTTTCTTTTCTGTTATTTTGTTATTACGTCAGCCGGGCCAGGGATACATGCTGATATTATTTTTTGGATTGGCCAATACGCTGGCTGCTGTTGCGGCCCTGACCCTGATGAAAGCCGGGTGGGGGATAGGCTTTAAATGGTCAGGGTGGAAAGCAGTTCGCCTTCAGTTGAAGGAAGGCTGGCCGCTGTTTATTTCAACGGCATCCACAACCAGCCTGGTCAACAGCAATGTGTTGGTACTTGGGCTTTTCGTGCAGGGCGCACCGCTCGGATTATTTGGTGTGGCCGAGAAAATCCTGCTGGCTATGCAACAGCTCTTATCCACCTTTTCGCAGGCCACCTATCCCGCCCTATGCAGTGCAGCGGTGATGAAAGATGGTATAACGCTCAGGCTCAGACGGTTTTTCATCAGGAATTACCTGTGGTTTTATGGTGTTTTCGTGGGCCTCATAGTGGCGGCCTATTTCAGTTCCGGCTGGATCATGCTTCTGATGGGCGGTGCCGAAGCGGCCGGCGGAGCAGGCATGCTGCAGCTGTTGCTGCCTGTGGCCTTGCTCATCTCGCTTAACATCTTCCCCGGACAACTACTGCTGGCTTTTCATCGCGACAAGGCGTACCGTACCGCATATCTGTCAGCAGCACTGGCCAATCTGGCACTTAATTTTATGCTATCACCGGCCTTTGGTCCTGTCGGAACCGCTGTCGCCATGTGGGCAACGCATGTGATGCTGAACCTCATGCTATGGATTCCTGGTTTGGCTTTCGTCAGAAAAACCTAACTTGCAGCGCCTTTTGAAAACAATAACCCCTGTCCACCGCCATAATCGCTAACTTAAACGATGAATTGCCGCATTTGTGATGGCCCTTTGAGTCCGGTCCACTTTCTTGTTGAGGAGCAGATGTTCCGCACCGGCAGTAAGTTTCCTTACCTGCAGTGTTGCGCTTGCGGCTGTGTTCAGATTGAGCAATATCCCGCTGAGCCGGGCCAATATTATCCCGATCATTACTACAGCTTTGGCCAATGGGCCAACCCTCAATCGCTGAAGGAACGAGCCAAACGTCTTCGCAACCGCTGGATCTGGTTCAGGCGCAATCCTGCAGGCCTGGTGCTGAATGCCCTGTTGCCCAACCGATTTTTATCCACCCTCAGGCGACTGAAAGGTGTCAACAAAGCCATGTCGGTACTCGATATTGGCTGCGGATATGGCGAGCAGCTGCTGGCACTGCGCGATCTGGGCTTTGTCAACCTGACAGGTATCGACCCATACAACCAGGACGACATCCGGTACGACGACAACCTGATCATCTACCGGAAGCATTACAAAGCCATGGATGGCCGCTTCGACCTGATTATGATGCACCACGTGCTGGAACATATGCCCGATCAGGGCGGTTTTTTTCAATGGGTATCGTCACATCTCAGCGATAGCGGCTATCTCATCATCCGCTTACCTATGGCCGATAGCCTGGCCTTTGAAAAATACGGTGTTCATTGGGTGCAGTGGGATGCCCCCAGGCATTGGTACTTGCACACCCGCCGGAGTCTGGAACACCTTGCTACCCAACATGGTTTGAAAATCGAAGATATTCGCCACGACGCCAATGGCATGCAATTCTGGGGTAGTGAGCTATACAGGAGGGGCATTCCTCTTTTCGACGATTTGGGAAAGCCAACCCCTTTGTTAAAACATTTTTCTCCTTTCAGGCTCTTGTGGTACAACCGTTATGCACACTACCTCAACCATCGCGGCAGAAGCGATCAGGCCATAGTGGTATTTTCGCGACAGCAAAATAACCCTGCATCATGAAACCCGGCTTACCAGAGATAGGTATTGTGGTTTATGGCGCATCAGCCTCAAGGCTGGAGAGACTGCGTCGCTGGGCAACCAATTTAGGCACAAAAGGCCTCCTGATCATCGAAAACAAGGCCGCCACGGCTCAGGGAGAGGTATTGCAGGGCGATAACCGGTACAGCGAGTTCTCCGCTTACCTTCAGCTTTGTAACCTCTTCGAAGGTGCCGGCCCCTACCTCATCGTCAACGACACCCTGGTACGCACCCACTGGACTGCCGGCTGGTCTTTGCTGTGCCGAAAGGTGCTCAGGAGTGCATTGGATGAAAAGACAATCATTGGCGACATCCGAAACGATCGCGACACCATTCCGGGCAAACCTTCAACCTATTTAGCCTCGTGGATTTTTATCATCCCTACCCGCAGGGAGCTCGAGGCCTTCAGGGAGGTTTTGGAAAAAGCCGTAGTGCATCCTGATACATTGCCCGCAGCCTATAACACATGGCTCGATCAATGGCTCAAGCCTTCGTCCATTTGGCGCGGCTGGCACCTCAGGGCCGATGAGGCAGCCCTGCAGCGCAAGCGCTTTTGCATAATCACCGAACATCGCATCAGCCAGCTATTACCCCAGTCAGGCCTTCACATGGTTTCAGCCGGAGCCTTCAGCCCTTTGCTGTACCGATGGATACGGCTTGCCGACAGACTCAAAACCCGCCTCCACGCCCTGAAATCCCGACTATAAGCTGCCAGTCTCCAGGAGACGTTGAAATAATTCAAAGATTCGAAGATTCGAAGATTCAAAAATTCAAAGATTTAAGACTAAACCCTCTTATTCACTT
>DAOKYW010000063.1:1832-3333 GCA_035325985.1 Bacteroidales bacterium | reverse complement strand
ACAGATTTGCGCAGGGTTTTTAATGGAACGCAGATGACACAGATTTAAAAGATTTGCGCGGGTTCAAATATTGATGACTTTATATAGGTTGAAGTAATAAACTGTGACCACCTGTTCAATCTGCGTGATCAGTGTTCTATTCTCTATGGTTCATAGATGTTGGAGATATCTTCGCCCAGGATGTCCCTGCGTATGACAGGAAGTTTCAGGAGGAGCTTTTTCATACCTTCCACATCGAGTTGGGTGGTGTTGTGGGAGTGGTATTCATCGTATTTTGTCACATCTTCGATGCCTTCGCTGAAGTAGCGTTCGTAGTTGAGGTCGCGGGTGTCGGCGGGTATGCGGTAGTAGTCGCCCATATCCTGGGCTTTGACCATATCTTCGCGGTTGACTAGTGTTTCGTAAAGCTTTTCGCCATGACGTGTACCAATGATTCGTATAGGATTGTCGGCTTTGTAAAGTTCCAACAAGGATTTAGCCAAGGTTTCTATAGTAGCAGCAGGCGCTTTCTGAACAAATATATCGCCGTTGTTGCCATGTTCAAAAGCATAGAGCACCAGATCCACGGCATCCTCGAGTGTCATCATGAAGCGGGTCATGTTGGGGTCGGTAACGGTTAGGGGTTTACCTGATTTGATCTGGTCGAGAAACAACGGTATGACCGAGCCGCGCGAGGCCATCACATTGCCGTAGCGGGTGCCGCAGAAAACTGTGTCTGAGCCTTCAAGATTCCTGGAGCGGGCTATCATTACCTTTTCCATGAGTGCCTTGGACATGCCCATGGCATTGATAGGGTAAGCGGCCTTATCCGTGCTGAGCACAACCACTCGTTTTACACTGTTCCTTTCCGCAGCATTGAGCACATTATCTGTTCCGAGAATGTTTGTCTTCACAGCTTCGATCGGGAAGAACTCGCAGGAAGGTACCTGTTTGAGTGCTGCGGCATGGAAGATGTAGTCCACACCTTTGGTGGCCATATCCACAGCGCTTTGGTTGCGCACATCGCCTATATAGAATTTTATTTTCGGATTGTTGAGCTTTTTCCGCATATCATCCTGCTTTTTTTCATCGCGGGAGAAAATGCGGATTTCGCGAAATCGGGGGTCAGCCATGAAACGTTGCAGAACAGCGTTACCAAAAGAGCCGGTTCCACCGGTGATGAGAAGGATGCTGTTGGGAGGGATAATCATGATTCAAAATTCAAAGATTCAAAGATTCAAGGATTCGAAGATTCGAAGATTCAAGGATTGAAAGATTCAAGATTTGAGGATGAGGGAATATGTAATTCAGGGTGTTATAACCTTGCGTTCACCATTTCTTTTGGTAGGATTCCCTTTACATCGTAAATGATTGTTCCTGCTTCCTTGTGCGCAGTTATATCGATTTTCTGAAACTCATTATGAGCAACGGCCAGGATTATGGCTCCATAACTGTTTTGGTTCGGATATGCTGTCAGTAGATTGATGCCGTATTCATGTTTTACTTCTTCGGCGTTGGCCCA
>DAOKYW010000063.1:0-1732 GCA_035325985.1 Bacteroidales bacterium | reverse complement strand
ATTGATGCCGTATTCATGTTTTACTTCTTCGGCGTTGGCCCATGGGTCGAAGACATCTACTTCCATGCCATAGGTGAGTAGTTCGTGGTAGATGTCCACCACGCGGGTGTTGCGGATGTCGGGGCAGTTTTCCTTAAAGGTGATGCCGAGGATAAGGGCTTTGGCGGTTTTGACGGGCTTTCCGGCTTTGAGCATCAGCTTCACCACTTCGCCGGCTACGTAAGCGCCCATGCCATCGTTGAGGCGGCGTCCGGCAAGGATGATCTCGGGATGGTAGCCCACTTCCTGGGCTTTCTGGGCCAGATAGTATGGGTCAACCCCGATGCAATGACCGCCTACGAGTCCAGGCCGGAAGTTGAGGAAGTTCCATTTGGTGCCTGCCGCTTCGAGTACCTCGAGGGTGTCGATGCCCATACGGTTGAAAATCTTGCTCAGCTCGTTCACAAAGGCGATGTTGATGTCGCGCTGGGCATTCTCGATCACCTTGGCGGCTTCGGCTACCCTGATGCTGGTAGCAAGGTGGGTGCCGGCGGTGATGATGGTCTTATAGAGCTCATCCACCGCTCTTGCCGTTTCGGGCGTGCTGCCGCTAGTCACCTTTTTGATGGTGGTGAGCCGGTGCACCTTATCACCGGGGTTGATGCGCTCGGGGCTGTAGCCGACAAAGAAGTCGTGGTTGAACTTCAGTCCGGACACCTTTTCGAGCACCGGCACGCAATCGTCTTCCGTAGCTCCCGGATATACGGTGCTTTCGTAAATGACGATATCGCCTGCCTTGAGCACGCTGCCCACGGTTTCGGAGGCCTTCACCAACGGGGTGAGGTCGGGGCGGTTGTGCTTATCGGTGGGAGTGGGCACAGCCACGATGTGGATGCTGCAGTGCCGGAGATGGTTTTTATCGCCGGTAACGAAGAGGCCCGGCTTGTTGTTTAAGGGTTCCGGTATGAGCACGCTTTGAAGCTCGCTGTCCTCCACTTCGAGGGTGGGGTCGGTGCCGCGACGGAGGTCGTCAATACGGCGTTCGCTGATGTCGAAGCCGACAACAGGGTAATGTTTTGCAAATTCTACGGCAAGCGGAAGACCGACATAGCCGAGGCCGATGATGGAGAGAGAGGGCATAGATTCAAGATTCAAAGATTCAAAGATTCAAAGATTCGAAGATTGAAAGATTTGAAGATTCAAGGATTCGGGGATGATGGTTGTCATCAGGTTATTGGTCCGAGATGGGTTGCATCCGTAATATTATTGTATGAAAAGCAGGGTGTGTGAAACGAAACCCCGGGATGGGAAGGGTGATTTTCTGCGATGCATTGGTTTTACTTGTACTTGAAGCCTTTGAAATCGGAGGTTTGCAGGTATTTGATAAAGTTCTGAAGTTCGCCGGAAAGCTCTGTAGTTTGTTCCAGCAGGTTGTTTAAGGTCGCTTCATCAAAGTATCGATAGTCGAAGGCACGATAGGCTTGTGATCTGAGTTCACCACATGACCCTTTGGCAATCGAAAGAAACTGTATTAACTCTTTATTGCCGCCTCTTTCGAAACCTTCGGCAATATTATCCATTATTGATCCTGCTGAAGCTCTGATCTGCGCTTTAAATCTATAGTCTGAATCAAACGGTTCGGTTAAAGTTAACTGAAAAATCAAATTGTTTGTTTCACGTGCTTTCTTCCAGACGGGTAATTCTTCAAAGCGGGTGTATTTCATGATTCAAAGATTCAAAGATTCAAAGATTC
>DAOKYW010000062.1:0-3434 GCA_035325985.1 Bacteroidales bacterium | reverse complement strand
TTGTCGCCGGCAAGGTGCATTCCCAGCTGCCAGCCATATTTGTTGGCGTGTGAGCCGGTACGGTTGATGAGGTCATTAAATCTGAACTCGTTGAGCAGAAACTGACCATAAAAAGCGCATCCGGGCGCAGCGCGATATTGCGTATTGAGTCCAACGGTCATTTTATCCGGGTCGCCGCGTTGGTGTTCGATGGCACGATAAAGAATGACAGGATTAAGGTAGGAAACATCAAACCCTTTTCCCGTGAGGTTATTGTCGTGAAACATGACTGCTTCGAACAGGCCGATCCGCCACGAAGGTTTGATTTGCACTGACAGATAGTGCATGGCATAGTATTTGGCAGGCAGCAGCCTATACTGTCTGGGGTTGGTAATGCGCGAATAGCTATCGGTCAGACGGGCATACAGATTTACATAGTCGAACTTGCCTACCCTGGTATGGATCTTCAGGAAAGGGTAATCCAGAGCAAAATCAGACAGCAGCAGGGAGCGCATGCCGTTGCCAATAATATTACGGTCCTGACCAAACTGCAACATTATTTCTTTGATGGGCGAATAGGTGATGTAGCCGGTGGCGGTAAGGTAGTCGTAACCTCTGGTGCGGTAAGGCTTTACCAGGTGAGCTCCGGGCAACACTCTCCACCGCCCGAAAAATTGCTGTTCGTGCCTGGCCAGGCGCAGCTGGGTTTCTTCGACACGGGAGTAGAAGCCGACTTTTCCGGCGATGTTGCCTTCTAATTCCAACATACGGGTGTTGACAAAAAGCGGAAGTTCTTCCTCGCGGCTCATTCCCAAACTAAAATCGAAGCCCGGATTTATCGCCAGATAAGCCTTATCGTTGGATAATACGATCAGCTTTGCCGGATTGTTGAACAACCTGCGTTTTGGGTTTGCTTCCGGGGTGTCCGCTTCACTATGGTCTAAGGGTGAGATGGCGTTTTCGTACTTCAACCACTGTATATTATACTTTGTGGTCCTGTTCCTTACCGGGTAGTTGAGGCTATCGAGCCAGGCCGTTACGCTTGCCGTTGGATATGGTCTGATGTCGGACGCCAGGCCCGCATTGCCTTTCCCTTCCATCACCATCAGGCGCATGATGGCCTGCTCGTTGTAGCTGCCTGTTCGGGTGTAGGCGGATTGGGCTAAAACACTGACCGTAGAGCACAATGCAAACAACAGCACTGCCAGCCGGGAAATGAACTTTTCAAATATCCTGAAAAATTGCAACGGGAAAATATGGCTATTCATCAACTGTTTGAGATCGTTTATCCAGCGTTGAGAATACTGAGTTGTTGCTGACAAATTCAGGAACCATTTCCTTCATTTTGCTTACCAATTGAAAATCATCGCCTTCTATGATTAGTTCGGAAAGGCGGTGAATATCCTTGCACACAGAAGCGGTGGATAGTTCGCGGACGCGGGCACGCATGATTTTAGGGTGATGGGTATGCATAGTATTTTCGTCGTCGGCAAGGAGTTCTTCATAAAGTTTTTCACCAGGCCGCAACCCAACTTCTTCAATTTTAATGTCCAATCCGGGGGTAAGTCCGCTCAGCTTAATCATCTTCTGTGCGAGGTCGATAATCCTGACCGGCTTGCCCATGTCGAACACAAAAATTTCGCCGCCTTCGCCCATTACACCGGCTTCGAGCACCAGGTTACAGGCTTCGGGTATGGTCATGAAATATCGGGTGATGTCGCGGTGGGTAATGGTAACAGGTCCACCTTTTTCAATTTGCTTTCTGAAAACCGGTATAACCGAACCGTTTGATCCCAACACATTACCGAAACGGGTGGTGATAAACTGCGTTTTGCCATTGCTGATGCATTGGATGTACATTTCGGCAATCCGCTTGGTTGCCCCCATCACATTGGTAGGGTTTACTGCCTTGTCGGTACTCACCATCACAAATTTGCGCACGTTGAACGCCAGGGCAAGATCAGCCATTACCTTGGTTCCGAATACATTAACCATGATGGCTTCGTAAGGATTTTCTTCCATCAGGGGTACGTGCTTATAGGCAGCGGCATGGTATATGATTTCCGGTTTATAGGTGGAAAAGATTTTTTGCATCCTGAAGCGATCCTTAACGCTGGCCACTACAAATACTACCCTGTCGGCATAGTGTCGCAGGTGATCGCTGCCGTTAATTTCCTGTTGGAGGTCGAAAAGAGCAGATTCGGCCTGATCAACCAAAATTACTCTTGCCGGTTTGTAACGTAGCACCTGACGAACAATTTCGCTTCCAATGGAACCGGCAGCTCCCGAGATGAGTACGATTTTATTGTTCAACTCAGCAGCTACTCTTTCATTGTCAAGCCTTATCGGGTCGCGCTCAAGCAGCTCTTCGATGGCCACATGCCGCAGCTGGCCGGCACTCAGCTGCCCGTTTATCCAGTTGTCGATTGGTGGCACCACTTTCACTTGCAGGTTGAGATCGAGACCCATCTCGATTACCTCGTTGCGGCGGTTAATGTCCATACGCTGTATGGCAATGATGAGCTGACTCACCCTGTTGCGGCGCACAAAATCGGCAGTAATCGCTTTATCGGCCGCCATGACGGGAACGCCTTCGAGCGATTTGTTTACCTTGCTGCTGTTATCGTCAATAAAGGCAATGATGTCGTAATGAAACATGGTGTCCTGCAACAGGGCGTTTCGCGTCAGCATTCCGGCAGCGCCGGCACCGTAGATCATCACCCTTATCCTTCTTTTGTTTTGCTGTTGCAAAAGCTGATTGTAGATGGATTTTATGACAAAGCGACCTCCGATCATCGTGAACACCACCAGCAGGAAATGGATGATGGTCACTGATAATAAAGGCAGATAAGCTACGCCCAGCTTCTGGTCGCGTGCCATTAAAGTTAACACCAACAGCACCAAAAATGCCCCGCCTGTAGCTTTGAAAATACGGATGGCATCGGCCACGCCAGTCATCCTGATGATTCCCCTGTAGGAGTTGGTGATGATAAACCCGCTAACATAAATCAGCATAACCACCACCGACTGTTTTTCGACGAAGAACGGATTGATGCTCAGGAATTCGAAATTGTGCCGGATCAGGTTAGCCAATATAAACGTGGCATACACCGTAGCACAGTCGAAAATGAATACAATCCAACGTGATAAAAACTTATCGGAATAACGTTCAGCAAATGTTGATACCATTGGTTTTTCGGTTGGTTGATGTTCAGAGTGACCATTTTGCCATCATGCATGCAGATGATTTAGGGTTTTAAATGGTTGCCTGAATAAGATGCTCAAAATTAATATAATTTTATGCGCAATACTCATCCTTGAGCTTTTTGCCATAAGTTTGAAGGTATGTTAACTCATTGGGCCAAATGCGCTCATTTTTCACTACATCCGTTTTAATGTGGTGGCCGATGGGTTTTTGAATCATGAGCAACGACAGGTTACTTTTGCAGAATTAA
>DAOKYW010000061.1:0-3467 GCA_035325985.1 Bacteroidales bacterium | reverse complement strand
ATGAGTTTCTGCTTTCGGCACGCGAGCTCGAAAAGTCGATGGAAGGCGTCTGATCGCGCCACTAGCAGGCTACCTTCCAATCAAGGCATAGCACCGGCAGTCATTGGTTGTGCCGTTGTGCATGGCCGAGGATCAGGTCGTCCTTTCAAACATTCGTTACCCCGGCAAAGACTTTTTCTAACAATTCTTTGCTCGAAAACGGTTTAGCCAGATAGTCGTTGAATCCTTCCTTAAGGAACCGGTCCTTGTCGCTGGTCATGGCATATGCGGTAATGGCAACAACCGGTATGTCGGGCCTTAGTAATCTGATTTCCGCCATTGCCTGACTTCCGTTCATCTTAGGCATCTTGATATCCATCAGGATAAGGGCAGTATCAGGGTGCAAAACAACCTGTTCGATTGCTTCTTTTCCATTGAAGGCATAATCCACCTCAAATCCGGCTTTTTTCAGCCATAGCCCAATCACCTGTGCATTTGCTTCGTCGTCTTCAGCCAATAGAATTCGTTTCTTCGCTTTGCTGCCGGTTTCCCCTCCGGGCTTAGCATCAGTTTTTTGTATCCCTTCCTGTTGCCGGCTATTGTTTGGAAGCGTAAAATAAAAGGTTGACCCGGTTCCGACAGCCGAATCAAGCCTGATGCTTCCGCCAAGCAAATCGAGCAGCCCTTTTACGATTGACAGGCCAAGGCCGCTGCCCTCGAACCCTCTGGTATTGGAAATATCTTCCTGTATGAATGGCTCAAATATTTGTTTCTGCTTGTCAGGATGTACACCCCTTCCGGTATCCCTGACATATATTTCAATTGCGTCATCCGAAAGTCGAAAGCCGGTGGCAATCTGGCCTGTTTTTGTAAACTTCCCTGCATTTCCCAACAGGTGATTCATAATCTTGAACAGGAGTTCCTCGTCGGTCAATACTTCCACATTATCAAGGCCTTCGGGGAATTCGACCAAATATGCAATATCCAAATTATGATGGCTTTCCTTCAGGTTTTGCATGGCTTCTTTCAGGACATTGCCAATGTTGACGCTGCTTAGCTGGGGTTTCATGGTACCTGCTTTCAGCTCCGAGATGTCCATAATGTCGGTGATGGTTTGCAAGAGCCTGTTGCTACTCGCTTTCAGAACCCTGAGGTATTCCTGCCTTTCTGCGGGCGTTGCATCATCCATAGCCAGCAAATCGCTGAATCCCAATATACCGTTGAGTGGCGTTCGTATCTCGTGCGATATATTGTTCATAAAGTGGGTTTTCAGGCGATTGCTTTCCTCGGCCCGCTCTTTTGCCACTACAAGTTCTCTTTCGTAGATAATCCGATCTGTAATGTCATGTCCCTGAGCGATAGTCGAGACCAGTTGCTTCCCATCGGCCCCGTAAATATTGGCTGAATTCCACAGCACAGTCCTTACAGAGCCATCGCGGTGCTGTATAGGTATTTCCACAGTATTCCAGCGCTCGTCGGCATGGGTTGAGGCTTTGATGAAAGCCATTGTGGCTTCACGATTTTGGGTGGGAAAGAGCATGTCAAGCTGTGCACCGATAGCATCCGTAGCGTTAATACCGGTAAGCAGTTCGAAAGCCTGATTAAACCTAGTTATCCGAAAATCGTTGTCCCAGACGATAATTGGTGCGTTAGCATAATTGATGAGATTTTCCAGGTACTGGCCGGTTTCCTTAAGCTGCTTTTCGATGAGCTTGGTTTCTGTTACGTCAAGAAAAAAGACGGCAAATTGCCCGTGTTCGGGCCGGAATGCTGTTACTTTATAGTATTTATCAAGCGCACTGCTAAAGTTTTCGAACGAGACGGCTTCACCCGTCAACGCCACTTTGCCATAGGTCCTGATCCATTCCGGCTCAGTATCGGGCAATATTTCGAGTACCGTGTGCCCCACAACATTTTCAGCCCGCAGGCCTGTAAGCCGTTCGAATGCAGGATTGATCGAAAGAAACCGATAGTCGCAAGGCGTGCCATTTTCATCACATATGATCTCATGCAGTGCAAAACCATCCTGCATCTGATCAAAAAGTCCTTTATAGTCGCGCATCACTTTATGGTAGGCCCTCATATCAATGGCCGTAAAAGCGATTGATGGCCCGCTTCCATGCCAGTCAGCCAACAGGATGGCATTCATAAGCGCAGGAAACTCCTCGCCGTTTTCGTGCAGGTGCATGATTTCAATCTGCTCAACATACCCTTGTTTGGTGACTGTTTCAAATAACCGCCGAAGTTGGCTGCTATGCCGGTAGCAGCGCAATTCGGTCAGCTGCTTATCCTGCATCTGATCAACTTCCAAACCATGAAGGCCGGCATAATACTTATTGACATAAAGGATTTTTTGCTTTAGGTCGCAAACCAATACGCCATTGAGCGAAAAATCAGACAGAAACTTGAAGTTTTTCAATGCTTCCTCTGATTTTATTTCCAAAGTTTTATCACGCACATTGCCCACCGACTCAACAATTTTGCCTTTGCTGTCCTTCAGGTGGACGCACTGAATCATCAGGTACCGGATTTCACCTGTTGGCCGGTGAACAATCCGTAACTCATGCTGGTAGGAGTCTTCGGCCATCTGGACAGACCGGGCAAATGAGGCTTCAGCGTATTCACGGTCTTCGGCGTAAATCAGGGCAAAAAGCCCGGCAAGATAAACCGGCTTATCATTCCGCTCAAGGCCAAAGATGCGATAAGTCTGGTCGGACCAGAAAAGCCGGTTATCAGCATGTCTAAGTCTCCAGCTGCCGGTATTTCCAACCTCTTCCGATTTAGACATCAGAGCCTGATATTCTGTCACTTTTTGCTCTATCTGCTTGCGGTCGGAAACATCAAGACAATAGGCCACATAAGCGTTATCTGAAATTTTCGTTGCAGCCACCGACCACCATCCCGTTTCGTTGCTGCGGGTTTTATACCTGTATTCGTCGTAAGCAAAACCTGTATTCTTTACCTGAAGGAAGTGAGCTGAGCCTTTATCGATATCTTCGGGATGCAGGACGTCAGGAATCCGCATAGTCAGCAGATCATTCTCTTCATAGCCCGGCAGTTTGGCCGTTTCAGGATTGCAGGCAATAAACCTGCCCTCGCCATCAGATATCAGGATGGCGTATGGTGCCTTGTCGAAAGCATCGATTTTCATGGCTTTCAATGCCATCTTATCTGGATAGTCCCCTCCGCTTTCCGACTTATCTGTGTTACTGTTCATTTGGTTCGGGTGTTTTACAGTTATTTATTTGGTTCAGTTTTAATGCTTATGCGTGGCGTCGGCTTTCAGGATAAGTAGTTTTTTGGCAGAACCTATCGTAATTGTTTTCCAGAGATTGGCTTCACGAATGAATATATTGGCAGTTTTCGGATGCATTGCAATATGGCTTGTCAACAAATATACAATTTCAATTTATGACAACCAACCTTTTTATAATCAGGGATTATACTGAAAAGCGACCTCATTTATCGCGTATGGCATCCTGCCGGCT
>DAOKYW010000060.1:0-3492 GCA_035325985.1 Bacteroidales bacterium | reverse complement strand
GGAGTTATTGTTAAGTGCTGGTATAGAAGATAGTCCAATCCGCAAGGCGGGTTGTAGGGAAGGTGTTTTTTGAAGAATAGTCCAACCCGCAGAGGCGGGTTGTGGGGAAGGTGTTTTTTTGTAGAATAGTCCAACCCGCTGAGGCGGGTTGTGGGGAGGTTTAATTGGCTTTGTATGAAAGATAGTCCAACCCGCTGAAGCGGGTTGAATAATGATGAAGCGAAAACCTTTCTTTTATCTGCCGGCTATTACTTCCATCTATCACCCATCAATGATTGCCGGCCTGCGGCTTTCGGTCTTCTCCGGGGTCTGAACTTCGGACAAAAAAAATCCGGCTCCATGCGAAGCCGGATTTTTATGCCGATAGGTTAAGCCGGAAATGCTATTCCTGCTCTTCCTTGTTCCAGTGCTGATAGGCCTTGCGGGCGCCATAGGCTGCGCCGAGGGCCAACAGTATGCCGATGCCGCCTTCGATGGGTGCGCCACCTCCGGCAGGCTGGTTGGTGCTTGAGCCGTGTCCTCCGGACGGCGGTGGTGGCGGTCCCTGGGCAATGAGGATGGAGCTTGTCAGGGCGAAGATGGCGGTGATGATGAGGGTTCTGAGGTATGTTTTCATGGTGTTATCCGTTTTGCTGCTTTGGTTTAACGATTAATGACCTTGGTGCTCAGTGTCTGGCTGTTGCCTTGCAGGCGGATGATGTAGGCTCCCGCTTTGAGGTTGGTGCCCAGCTGCTGCAAGCCGCTGTTTTGCAGTCGTGTCTGCTGGAGCAGGCGGCCGCTGAGGTCGTGGATGCTGAGCAGGCTGTTTTCTGATGGATTGTTCACCCATAGCTGTCCGTTGTGCATCGAAGCCTGCAGGCTGGTCTGATGGGTAGGATTTTCGCCAATGCCCACTGTACCGAAAACAATAAGGAAGCGGTTAGGCTCGTCGCCTTCGGCAGCGTTGAAGAGGTATTCGGGCTGCTGGGTGAGGTTATGGGTGATGTTGAGCTTGAGGTCTTTGAGGAATACAGTCTCGCCTGACGAATTTTCTTCCAGACGGATGACAAAGCTGCTGTGCTGGTTCTTCACAAATCCGAAGGGGAGGGCAGTGCCGTTGGTAATCTGAGGCAAAGCATTGGTGCTGAGCATTTCGGTGCCGGCCAGGCTGTACAATTGTGGAGCGTAGCCCGGGAGGAAGCGGCTGTCGTGGTAGAAGTCGAATCCGGCAGTAGCTTCGGGATTGATGAGGATCTGGCTTTCCTGTTTTGAGCTGCCATCGGCAGGTGAGGCGCTGAGCAGGATGCGCGGCGTGGTGCTCTTGTACCATGCTGTGCTGCTGTGGGTTCTCGCGGAGGCAGGAATAGTCAGGCTGCCTGTTGTGCTAACGTTCACCTGAACAAAAAATCCTTGTGCTGAGGGAATGATGCCATCGGCCGTGACATCGTTGTAGGCTTTGGAGGTGGAGTTCCACACCTTGGCGGTGCCGGCTATATTGGTCAATGCCCAGCTGCCACCGGTTTTGTTCCACTGCAGGGCCGAGGCAAAGGGATTGCCCAGCAGATGCCAGCCCTTGCCTTGTGCAGCAGTGTGCTCAAGGCCGGTCACCGACACATCCGAAACGTTAAGGTTGCCACTAAACGTTTTGGTGCCTGTGGTTTGATAAGCTATCAGATATCCGGTACCCGGCACAATCTGTGTGGGGTTGCCGGCTTTGTAGTTGAGCCAGGTGTTGGTGGATTCGCTCCAGCCGTAGAGGTCGTCGTTTGTGCCGGGCACAAAGGATGAACCTGATATATTGAACGTGGCCACAGGTGAGCCCATCAGGTGCCAGCCTGCATCGGCTACATTGCCATGGCCGGCCACATAGCGCTCCACGGTGGCGCTCACCCCGCTGCTGCTGTGGATGAGCGAACCTGTGCCGCTGGCATCACTCTTGATGGTGAGCGTGCCGGAGTTGGTGAGGGTGCCGGAGACGGTGAGGGATTTGTTCTCATTTATTGTTAAAGAACTTGTAGAAGCAATGGTTAAATCGTTACAAATTTCATCACCAGACGATATTACAACAGGATTTCCTGCGGTAATGGATACATTATAATATTGGTTAGGAACACCTGAAGGACTCCATGTTGCGGCAGTATTCCAATTACCGCCTCCTGAAGTTGAGGACTTTTCCCCATAATTAACTTTTACAGAAACATTATCAAAAAATGCGGTTTGATTTCCACTTGTGGATCCTTGCCAATAAGCTCCCATATATAGTAGAGATATACTTGTATATGTATCATTAACCACTGTACCTTGTGAAGTAAGAGTGCCTGAAGTTGGGTCACTGAAAGATGAAGTGCCATCATTTCTTAAAAAGAGCTCCCAAGTATTTGTAGAAGGCATGTAAGTCACACGAATACTTAAATATTCTGTTCCAAAATCAACTAGTCCAGATGTATTTGAAACAATAATGTTAGTTAAGGTACCCGATAATCCATTATTAAAATGTGCAAGTCTTACGGGATCTGTTGTTCCACTTTGACCAAGAACAACTGCATAACCCCATCCAGTGTGAAATGGTGTAGTACTTGAAGCTGCAAGGATGAACGCAACACCATAACTACCAGAACCAAATCCAGCTGGGTCAGTTCTAATCTGACGCATGTTAAATGTCCATGTTATCAAGCTAATATTTGAAGAAAGTGTTGTGCTATAAGGCGCACTAAAACTTGATGTCGAGGTGTAAGCAAAAACCCAGCCATTTACATTTGCTGTTGCACTCACGTCATTGGTTAATTCGAGCTGTGTGTTACTTAAACTTCTTCTAGCGCCCCAATCAGCTCCGCTTCGAGATACAGACCAATTACTAGTTCCAATAGTACCAGAAGTGGTCCACGTATCACTCAGACCAGTTGAAAAGTCATCAGAAAATACAGTTATTTGCCCCCACCCCATTTCAGTGCTTAGCACGAGGGCGAGGATGGAGAGGAAAGTAAAGAGTTGTTTCATATGTTTTTGTTTTATATAATTATTTTTCAATTACTTGAAGTTTCATTTACTTTTATGAATAGCATTGGATGATTTCCCGGACAAAGGTAGGGCAATGGATTATTCAGCATTTGGTGCAAATGTTGTGTTTAGGTTAAATCGGTAAGTGTAGGATGCACCTGAATGTAAGGATGCCCTTATCGAGCAAAAATAATTAAATGGGAGGGATTTTCGGGTGTTTGTTGGTAAAATGTTAAGAAATAGTTCATTAAGGATAGTCCAACATGCCAGAGCGGGTAGGATTTTTTTGCATCAGGCATACCGGAATGAATCAACAACCCACCCCGGGCGGGATGTACCTGCCTCATCAGGCATTATACCAGCACTATCGCAGCTCAGGCAAGTTAGGCTAATAGCTTCGATAAGTCACAGACTTCTTCAACTCAACCCGCCTTGTGCGGGTTGGAACAGTCGCATCCGACGTTAAACCTTATGGTACCACTACCGCTCAGGCAGGATGGAATTTTACCTATGACA
>DAOKYW010000059.1:0-3526 GCA_035325985.1 Bacteroidales bacterium | reverse complement strand
TCGTGTTTCGGGCCGCGATTGGGCGGCATTTGCGGCAAGGAGCAGGCAAAGCAGCCCGGAGAGATAAAGCAGGCGGTGTTTCATGGTCTTTAGATTCAAAGATTCAAAGATTCGAAGATTCAAAGATTCGAAGATTCAAAGATTCAAGATTCATCTCGCAGGTGCGGAACGAAGATTCAAAGATTGAAAAAAGTATGGATTGAAGAAATAAAGTTTCGGTTCCGTATCGTCCTTTAGGTACGGTTTCGGGTTATTGTTATGTCGTCCCGATGTGGCTTACACCTGAAAAAGAAGAAGTGAGCAGCATTCGGCGTAAGCTTCATCTTATTAATGTCCGGATCTTTAGTGACAGAACTCAGTAAATTGCTGTAAGAGATTTATTGTTAATTATTTGACAAGGACAATTTACCGCAGTATCTTTATATATCCTTTTGGATACTTACTGCACAACCACAAACCAAAATATTCAGCCATGAAGAAATTTCACACCTCAGCACTTTCACTCCTAAGTGTATTGGCATTAGCATTCATTTTAATGAGTGTAACAAGTTGCAAAAAGGACAAGGATAACAAACCGAGTCTGGGTAAGCTGATCGTAACACCTCAGGAAACCCTGATAAATCTCAATACCAAGATAACGGCAAGGATAAAAGTTCCACCCGGTATGAGCATTAGCGACACGATACGTCTGGTGAAAATTGCTGCCAATGGAAATGCTACGGATGTTGCCCTTTTGCTCGACAATGGAAATCTGGCATCAGGTGATGAAATAAAAGGCGACCGGGTTTTCAGTACCAGCTTTTTCAATACTGAAGCCATCAAAGGGCAGATTAAGTTCAAAGCCATTGCAAAGTTCGTTAATGGTGATGTCAGCGAGCTGGAGTCGGAAATTACCCTTTTTGAGGTGTACGACGACATCAACCCTTCTGATATGCGGTCGTTATATACAGTGCAGGCCAACGCCGTTACCCAGTTAAACACCCTTGTGGCAGGCAACCAGAACAATGCCACAAGTGCTATCAACCAGCTGGCAAGTTGGCTTCGGACGCAGCCATCAGTAAAAAGCGTTGAACAGTCAGGCATTACCAACCTAGAAATCACCTACAAATCAGGCTTACGGGGCGGGATTGTCGTCTCGTTGCTTGGCGACGACGGACTGAGCGATGCAAGGGGCGGTCTTGAAGCTGATA
Organism: Bacteroidales bacterium; assembly: GCA_035325985.1. Taxonomy (GTDB): domain Bacteria; phylum Bacteroidota; class Bacteroidia; order Bacteroidales; family F082; genus JALNZU01. The sequence goes on along the minus strand of DAOKYW010000059.1, from coordinate 2,336 downwards.
TCCCAAAGGGAATACCACAACGCAACACGCCATCGCTGCCACTGGAAATGCAAACACGGGGTAAAAACAGACCTGAAAGCAAGGGCAATGCAGGTTTTGATCCAAATATCATCGGCAATCGTAATGTGTTTATATATGCACCCTATGAGGCTTCATGGCGAAACAACGAAAGACCACATATCATCAATATACTCGACAGTCTTGCCTGCGGCGACTTTCAGGTGAATTATTACACAAATCAGAGTGCAAATATTGCCGTCCTCTACGACATAACCAGTTATGGCATGGTGGTTTTCTCAACGCATGGTTCAGGAGGCAAGTCAATATTGACAGGTGAGCTTGCCGACACATTGCTTCCCAGCTATCAGACCTACAAGCCGATGATGCAGGGAGCAAACCCGAAAATCGGCATCTCGAAGAACATAGTAATCAGCAAGAATGGTGATGTCAGCGTTCGCTCCGATGTCTATAAAATCTATGATTCATTCATATCCGCACTTTCGGGCGAGTTTCCGCAAAGCGTGATTCTGAATAATTCGTGCCAGAGCGATAAAACTCCTGCGCTGCGAAACGCTTTTATCAACAAAGGCGCCAAAACCTATTACGGATATACCGAAACAACATACGGCGCATTTTGCGTTTCGGTTTCGAGAGACGTTTTCATTACGCTGGCCAAGAACGGGAAAACAACCGGAGAGGTAAGCAAAATAAATTCAACCTATGATGTTGATCCATTTCCAACTTTCAAGATCAACGGGTCAGGATCGATGAAATATGCGCTATCATTGGTCAATGGCAACTTCGAGGAGTATTACCTGGGCTGGACGCGAAATGGTGACGGCAGGATCATCAGTCAGCTTGGTACGGTAAGCCCAACGGGTGGAAGCTATATGGGTATTATCTCGACCGGCCTCGGCTATACCACACAAACCGGAAGACTGTCTCAGTCATTCAACATTCCGGCAAATGCCACAAAACTGAACATGAAATGGAATTTTCTATCAGAAGAATTTCTTGAGTTTATTGGCTCACCTTATCAGGATAAATTTGAGGTGGTGTTGATTAGTAAAGACTTTGGAGAAGAAGTTGTCCTCATGACAAGAACTATCGACGGAATAGCAGCGGCATTCGGGGCATCGGCAACAACATTGGATAATCCACAAGGTATCGCGGGCGATCTGATATACATATCACCCGAAATTGTGTTCGATCGAGGTGGGGTTTACATGACCGGATGGCAATCCTCGACATTTGATATTTCAGCTTACAAGGGTAAATGTGTAACGCTTGTGTTGAGATGTACAGACGTTGGCGACAGCATTTACGATACCGCTGTATTACTGGATGATATAATAATCAATTAAACCCATTCTTATGAACCACAGCCCTGTAATTCTTGTAATGATCATACTTTCGCTTGCCAGCTGTATGCATCAGAAACGAAACATCAATGCCAACCAGAGTACAAGGGAAACATTGAAGGAACCAATGGTAATGACAAAAAGCAAACTTCTGATGTACGCTTCCGGAAGTTTAAAAGAATCATATATCAAAGAATCCGATTTGAATCAACTGAGCAATACGGTTCTTGAGATTTACCGTTCCTCCGAGCCCATGCGTCTTTATCTCGAGGACGAAACACTGGAAGAAATGATGTCAACAGCTACCGGTTTCGCAATAGCCTTCGACCCCTATATTGCTGCAGAAACTGGCGCTGATTCCGTAAGTTATATTCTTTTTCTGAAAGAAGGCCAGCTTGGTAATGACAACAATCCCAAACAAATCATCTTTTTTGTTGCCCTCAACGGAGAACCCCTGATCAGATCGCCTTTCGTTTCGGAGCAGGGTGTTGTTAATTACCAGCATCTTCTTAACCTTATTAAAGCCGATTAAGGTGGCGTAAGCAGACTTAATTCCCGGGCCAGGTAGCATTCATTCCAATGCTGCTGGTTCAAATGGCCATTTCGGCTGGATTTTGACTATACTGTCAAAAAATACCGATGTTGATTACCCAACAGTTGATGCCATTGTTTTAGCCCAATTCAGCATCGTCTGACAAAACACGTATCCAGGTTTTTTCGATAAAGCGCTTTTGAATGCTTCAGGGCAGGCAACTCAACAAAATATGTTGAAATGTGATTTCAGCCATAGCATTCAACCGGGGTACCTCAGCTCGTCCGGTTCGTTCTGTTTATTAGAACAAAGTGACCGATTGATAACCACTAATTTTTCTGATCAAAGTCTGGATTTTTGACTCAATTGCTACAAGCACCCTTACTCAATCAGTCCCCTACCCGTCTTCCGGATGCGATCCTGTTTCCGGAATTCACTCACCA
>DAOKYW010000058.1:0-3936 GCA_035325985.1 Bacteroidales bacterium | reverse complement strand
GTGCAGCTGCTTGCCGTGTCAGTGCCGTCCGGAATAACGGCCGGACAAACGGCCACCGTGGATGTGATGCTCAGTGCTGCCCCTTCGGCCTCTGAAAAAATCTATCTGCGCTACACCAACAACGCCTGGGCCACCTCGGCCCTTGTGCCCGCGCAACTGAGCGGAAGCATGGCCACCGCCACCATCCCCGGCCAGGCCGAAGGAGTGACTGTGCGCTATTACGCCTTCAGTACCACTGTGGCCAACCCAACAGCCGACTTCGACCTTTACACCATCAGGCTGAATAACAACAACGGCAGCTTTTACAGCTATACCGTGGGTGGAACGCCCCAGCCCGAAATTACCTTTGCGAATCTGCAATGGCCGGCCTCGGGCATCATCAATCCCGGCAATGCCTTTGTGGTGTACGGGCGCGTTTTTGCCGACGGAGTGACCAACCTTCCGGGTGCCGGACCTGGTCTGCAGGCCGAACTGGGTATCAGCAGCAGCAATACCGACCCCGCCGGCTGGACCAACTGGCTGCCCATGAGCTATCATCTGGATGTGGACGGTCAGGATGAATACCTGCTCGACCTTGGCGCCGCCTGGCAAAATACCGGTACCTGGTATTATGCCACCCGCTACCGCATTGGCAGTCAGAATTGGGTGTTTGGAGGCTTTAGTCCGGCAGGCGGAGGCTTCTGGAACGGCACATCCTACATCTCAGGCCAGCTCATCATCACCACCAATTCTACCTCATGGCCGGTAACCTTTACCCTGGTTGACGGCACAGGCACCCTGAGCAATGTGAAGTTTAAAGGCAGCATGACCAACTGGGAAACCCTGCCCATGACCAAGAACGGCAGCCAATGGACTGTTACACTCAACCTCAGTCCCGGCAGCTACGAATGGGGCGCTATCGAAGACAACGGCACGCAGTATGGCATCTGGCTCATCGAAGGACCAAACCTGCAGGTGAGCATAGATATCGACGGCAACGTCAGCGGAACGACGAGCTATACAAGTATGGTGGTGGGAATGTCAAAGATCAACAAGCCTCAGATAAGGGTATATCCGAATCCGGCCAGGGATTATGTGGTGATTGAGGGGGCGAGAGGAGAAATGCTAACATGCTTTGGAATTGATAATTTGTCTTTTACTCAAATGTTAATCGAATCTGATCTATTTTTTTTTAATATCAAAAATTTACCTTCGGGTTATTACATGATTAAAATGGAAGGTATGCATAAAAGTTTGAAACCAGTAATCTTTATAAAGATTTAATAGGAAAATTATCATTAATACAGAAAAGCCATGAGATCTTATTACATTACCAAATTGAATTTTGTGCAATTGTTTGTTGTGTTTTTTATATTAATAAGTTCACCAGCGAATGCCAGAGTTTACGATGGAAACGAAAGAATTTATTTGCGACCACTTGCAGAGAATTGGTGGCTGAATGATGGTGCTAAAGTTGGTATGTATTTTTTTAAAGGATCTTCAAATGCCTGGCTAGAATTACAATATCTAACCGGTTCAGGAACTGATCAGATTTGGTCTGGTTTAGTGCCTACTGGAGATTGGGATTATGTGATCGTTACAAGACATTCTGGATCACCTATCAATTGGGGGAATAGTTGGAACCAAACTGGAGACATACTAATCCCAGCCGATCATAATTATATTCAATCATTCTCAAATGGTTCAACATCTGCAACGTGGCAAACGTTAAATGCAACACATTATAGGTCAAAGAACTCAAATAATTGGTCCAACCTATCAGCTTGGGAAGCATCGTTTGATGGAACTAATTATTTTGATGCTCATCATTTGCCAAATAGCAGTGGATCTATTGTAAATATTCTTGCTTCTCACACGATGATTGTTGATCAGAATGTTTCAATAAACGCTTTAACTATTAATTCTTTAGCTGCAGTAACAATTAACCCAACCTTTTCCCTCACCGTCTCCGGCACGCTCACCATTAAGAGCAATGCCAGTGGCACGGGTTCGCTCATCACCAATGGATCTGTATCGGGAAATATTGTAGCCGAAAGATATTTTCCGGGTGCTTCAGAGCAATGGCATCTTGTTTCATCACCCGTTTCGGGTCAGGCAATTTCGGGAGATTGGACACCAACGGGAGGCTATACTGATGGTTCAGGATACGATTTCTATGCCTGGTACGAGGCCGGTCAGTTGTGGGTAAACAGAAAGAATACAACCACCAATAACCAAGGTGATGGCCCGCGCTTCGATGAAGCCGCAGTCAATGGCAACCTCAATTTTAATCCAGCCAGAGGCTACATCACGGCTTTTCAGGCTGCTAATCCGACAAAGTCCTTCACCGGAGCTCCATTCAACACTACCCAGACCTATACCCTCAGCCGGTCCGGAACAGGTTCGTATGTCGGGTTGAACCTTGTTGGCAATCCATTCCCTGCCACCATAGCCGGAAATAACAATGCCGATTTGTCAAATAATTTTCTGGCAGCCAATGCCTCGCAATTGCACGATACTGCAGTTGCCTATTATATCCTGAACAATGGCAACTACACCGCTATAAACCAAGCCTCTGTTGCAAATTTTATAGCTGTGGGACAGGGATTTTTTGTAGTAGCAAAGAACAATGGTGATACGCTCAGTTTCAATACCAACATCCGTAAGCACGGCAGCTCAACATTCTACAAGAACAGTGATGAGCGCAACGCCCTGAAGATACAGCTTCAGGCTTCCGGTGGTAAATCGGATGCCACTGAACTGTATTTCCACAGCGATATGACAACTGCCCTGGATCCCGGTTACGATGCTGCAAAGCTTACCGGCTTTTCCGGAGTGAATGTGTATTCAAAACTTGTGGCCGGTGGCAGCACAAAGTTTGATATCCAGTCTCTGCCCCTTCCAAACGATCAGATGATCATCCCGCTGGGAATCAACGTAACGGAAGCCGGAACGTACAACCTGACATTCGAGCCTACTGCCCTTTATCAACAAACCGTTTCGCAAACCTATCTGCTGGATAAGCTCACCAACAGCCAGATACAGATTAACCCCGGAACAACATACGGCTTCAATACAGCCATCGCAGGCGACATCAGCAACCGCTTTGAACTTCGTTTTGGTGCCCTGGGCCTGAACGATCGCCCCACCACACCTCCCATGCTGGCCTACTATACGCAAGGCACGCTCCATCTGCTCAACACAAAAGGCAGCACCACCGTGCAATGCTTCGATCTGCAGGGACGCCTTATTGTGCAGCAAAATACCGGTGCCGCGGACAAAGCCTCTTTGACGATGGACCTGAAGCCTGGCATTTACTTGATTCGAGTGCATGATGATTATGGCATCAGAAGCAGTAAAGTGGTCATCAACTAATTAATAGCAGCAAAACGGATAACACCATGAAAACATACCTCAGAACCCTCATCATCACCGCCATCTTCGCCCTGACAAGCTCCATCCTCATTGCCCAGGGACCGCCACCACCGCCGTCCGGAGGACACGGCTCAAGCACCAACCAGCCTGCCGGAGGTGGCGCACCCATCGAAGGCGGCATCGGCATACTGTTGGCCCTCGGCGCAGCCTATGGCGCCCGCAAGGCCTATCAGCACTGGACCAAGGAAGAACAGGAATAGCATTTCCGGCTTAACCTATCAGCATAAAAATCCGGCTTCGCATGGAGCCGGATTTTTTTGTCCGTAGTTCAGACCCCGGAGAAGTCTGAAAGTCGCAGGTCAGCAATCAGTGAGGCGCGATTGGCGAATGGTCATGGGAGAAGTGAGGAGTGCATTGTGATTTAATGTACTCATTAATAAATACTTAAACCTCCACCGGGCTGGGTGGGCCGGCGCATCGTTCGCGCAAGGTTCCACCGGAGGCGGACACGCTTTTGGTGCTTTTGGACCAGCAAAAGCACAGAAATTTTTCTTTTCAACTTTTTCTTGATATCCGCCACAG
>DAOKYW010000057.1:0-4266 GCA_035325985.1 Bacteroidales bacterium | reverse complement strand
ATAATTGAATATTAACGTCTGATTAACGTTTTTCGGCTAAAAATTCATCCAATTTAGTCCTTTATGATTGAGCCATTTTTAGATTATTTTTCCAAATATTGGACAAAATATTGCAAAGCCTAAAAATTTAACATTGTATATATTTGATTTTCTATTAGTTAATTGATAAAATTCCTTGGGCATAATTTTTGTGTTGAAATTTAAGCTATGATGAGAAATTTTCACATAAGATTCTTTTCAATTTCTGGGGTGATTGGATTACTGCCTTTGTTGGTGCTGATAATGACATTTGGTACAACCTTTGGCATCCCGATGCACACTGATTCCATCACATTCGATACACCAGTCAGCAGGAGGATTTCACCGGCAATGGATATCGAGCGAATTTTGATGTTCAATAACGGTTTCAAATCTGACCAACAAACTGAAATGCGCTCATTGCAGTATTTTCCAGATACAGTGTTAGTGTATTCAGTGCAGTCGAACCCCAGAAAATATCTATACCTCTTTTCGAACAAAGGCGAGCTACTGAACATATTAGTGCAGATCCGACAAGGGCAACAATGGGTGAATGAGTCAATCGAAACACGAACATATGACGCCCAAAGCAATATGATCCTGCAGCAATGGCAGAGCTGGACCGGAAACGCCTGGGTAAATGCTTCGCGCAATTTGTTAACTTACAACGACAATCATAAAATTCTCACACACACCCAACAAAACTGGAATGCCACATTAGGGCAATGGGTAAATTTCAGACGCACTACCAATGTTTGGTCCTTATCGGGTCTTCAATTGACTATGCTTCAGGAAATTTTCTCGGGAGGAAACTGGGAAAATCAGGTATTTGAACTATACATCTGGGAAAACAACAATCTTGTGCAAGCCGAGAGGCAGAATTGGGTCAGCGGCAACTGGACAAATGCCTACCAGTACTTATATTCCTACAACGGACAAGGTAATCTGACAAGCATGACGATCAGGCAATGGGCAGGCAACCAATGGAACGACTCTTATAAGGAAGTTTACTCATACAATACTGCAAATCAACTCATAATTTATGTTAGTCAGCTGTTCAACAACGGCTGGCAAAACAGTGAACAATACTTTTACACTTACGATGTGCTGGGTTTCCCTGAATCAGTTGTAAGGCAGGTCTGGCAATCCGGGACATGGCAAAACAACCTGCAAAGGCTATTTACCAACAATAATTACGGCACTGTGCAGCTGGCACTGCATCAGGTATGGCAGCAAAACAGCTGGTTGAATCAACATATGTTCACCAAAGGCTTTGATGAAAACGGCAACACGACACTATCCAATGCTTTCGTGTGGTCAGGAGGATGGCAGCAGAATCAGGACGATCAACTGGAGGTTTCGTATAATTTTGGCTTAAAGACGTTCAGGTTTACCGGTTATAAAGCTGAAGCGGGTTATACAAGTATGATTGTAGGCCAGAATGAAACCCGCAGGACGACATCATATTTAGTCAGCCCGAACCCATCAAATGGCAAAATTTTCATTTTTAACGAATTATTGGCATCCACTGTTGCCAGAGTGAGTATTTTTGCCTTAGATGGTAAAGAAGTATTTAACACCAAATATGCGTCCGGAAGCCCCATTGTTGTTGATGTCAGCAACCAAGGTCTGAAGCCGGGCGTGTACGTGCTTAGAATTACTTCATCAAATGAATCATACCACCAAAATATAATCATAAGATAATCAAGAAAATCCAAAAAAACATAGCCATGAAAAATCGTTTACTCAAATCAATTCTATCCCTGCTTCTCCCGGGAATGCTCCTGTTTGGCAATGGTCTTTCAGCTCAACCATTCGTAACAGTGGAGCAACCAAATATCAGCGGAATTACTTGGGATATCGGATCCACCAGGCTGATTTCATGGAATACCAACTTCACTCAACCTGTGAAGATTGAGTTGGTTGATTACTCCACACTCACGCCGACTGTAACAACAATTGTGGCATCGACGCCCAATTCGACCTACTCTTGGTTTATTGACCCGTTGATTTTCACACCGGGTACGCAGTACAGAGTGCGTGTATCAAGCACCATAAACCCTGCATTTAACGATGAGAGCGACAACGATTTTGCACTCGTAACTGCATTACCGGGAACCAGCATAACCGTTGAGCAACCCACACTGCCTAATGTCAAGATTGTAAAGAACACCGATTATCTCATCAGCTGGAATCCGGTAGGTGTTTTCAGCAATGTGAAGATTGAGCTCTTAGACTTGCTTAATAATACAACTACAACCATAGCCGCATCGGTTCCTAATTCAACTTATGTATGGTCTGTAAGCAACACACTTCCCGCCCACAACCAATACAAGATTAGGGTTTCCAGTGTGGCAGTTCCAAGTATTTTTGACGAAAGCGACAACAACTTTGAAATTCTCGATTATCCTCAGGGCAGCATTACAGTGCTTCAACCGGATGCTGCCGGCATCAAATGGGTAAGAGGTGCTCAATATCTTGTTTCGTGGATTGATAATATTCCTGACCCTGTAGATATTGACCTGATCAGGAATACAAATTTCTGGATAGCCAGCGACAATACCGGAGGCGGAGTCTTTAACACAGGCAGCAATACCGGATGCAATTTTAATCCCTGGACTATTACAACCGGTACTGTAGCAGGCGGTGTGGCAAATGCTATTAAAGGAAATCCTACACTTGCAGGCATTACAGGTATTGCCAATCCGGCATACCGCCTGCTTGCCTATTCTGACCCTGCAAACAACGGCAATTACGTTTATGCTGACCGCACTTTTGGACCCTACAGCACTCCCGACGGTTTTATGCTGTCATTCGACTGGGGATTTAACCTTGGAAGCGGAAGCCTTACTGATGGCGAGAAAGGATTTACACTGTACTCGGGAGGTATAGGAGGCACAGCCTTATTTACCGTTAAAAATGAGTTTAATAATTCCAGTATCGAGATTAACGGATCGCCAATGTTTCTGAATCATGGACTTAATGCCATGACCATTAATTTTGATTACAATGCCATAGCCTCAACCATCCGTGTTTACGGTACAGGACGTGACGGTGTCGAAACCTTTGACCAGACATTTGCGGCTGCCGGAGTGCCGGATGCCATTCGCTTCTTTAACATTGGTCAGGAAAACGATGGCACTACCGTTAACGATCATGCTTTATTTTTCGACAACTTTTTCATCCGCACCAAGAGGCTGACTGTAGGCACAAATATCGGCGGCTCCACCTGGACATGGACAGTGCCCACATGCATACAGACAGGCAATAATTTCAAGATTGAGGTGCTTGGCAACGGCCGTACACTGGCTGATGCCAGCAACAACGGTTTCCAGATTTCGGCCACTCACGGCGGCACGTATATCACTGTTTTGCAGCCCAATGAGCCCGGCATAACATGGCAGCGCGGAAAAGCTTACCTCATCAGCTGGATTGACGATGTTGTGGAACCGGTGCGCATCAGGCTGGTGAATTCAGGAGGCACTGTGGTAGCTACGCTTGCCAATAATGTTGTAGGTTCAACCTGGGTTTGGAATATTCCTCCCGGTCAAGCACTTGGTCAGTACCGCATAAGAATTGATGCTGCAGGTATTCAGGACGACAGCGATAATCTCTTCACTATAGCGGATAACCTTCCGGGTGGAGTGATTACCGTGCAACAGCCCAATATTGCCGGCCTGAAATGGATCAGGGGCAACAGCTACCTTATATCATGGTATCCCGATGGTGTGTTCGGACCATTTAATATTGAATTATGGAAAGGCGGAGCATTCCATGCCACTCTGGCAAGCAATGTTTCCGGCTCAACCTGGGTGTGGGACATTCCGGCATTGACATACCCTGTGGCTTCAGATTATAGAATTCGTGTAACCGGTAATGCCGGTTCAGTTGCCGATATGAGCGATAATGATTTCGAACTTGCAGATACCCCTGGCGGAACTATTGAGGTGCTTCAGCCCAATGGCGGTGAAATACTCTACAGAGGTGTTGGATTCTGGATTGCCTGGATTGACGATATCCCGGAGAATGTCAACGTTGACCTGATGGAGTATGATAATACCAACACCCTGCAAAATACTTATCCAATTTTCACTAACGTGACCGGCTCAGCCTATCCCTGGACAGTACCTTTTACAGCACCTACCGGTAATTACTTCAAGGTCAAGGTTACAAGCGTTTTGAATGCAGCCACTTTTGATGAAAGCGACGGCTATTTCAGTATTCTCGACCTTCCTTTGACATTCGGTA
>DAOKYW010000056.1:0-4610 GCA_035325985.1 Bacteroidales bacterium | reverse complement strand
GCGAAAACCAGAAAGTTGAGCCTTTGCCTTCTTCGCTTTCGACCCATATTTTTCCTCCGAGCATTTCTACATAGGCTTTTGATATGGTTAGTCCCAGGCCTGCGCCCTGATAGGCCATGCGATCTTCAATATCGGCCTGTACGAAACGGTCGAAAACAGCCGTCTGACGATTCTTTGGGATGCCAATACCCGTGTCTTTCACGAAAAATTCAATACAATCGTTACCTTTATGCACATAGCCCAACTCAATCTGTCCCTTGTGGGTGTATTTAATGGCATTCTTTACAAGGTTGGTCAGGATGGCGTAAAGCTTTTCTTTGTCGGTGTAGATAACTGTCTGGTTCTTGGATGGATCTTCATGCAGAATTAACTCAATTCCCTTGCTTTGGGCTTCGGGTTTGAAGAAATTATAAATGTATTCGACCTGTTCGTTGATGTTCGATTTGGAAAGACGAAGCTCAACCTGACCTGATTCAATCCGCGAGATATCGATAATATCGTTGATAATGTTGAGCATCCGCTGACCGCTTTTGTTGATCAGGGCAATGAATTCCTTTTTTTCGTCGCTGGTCAGATCCGGTTCTTTCAGAAGTTCTGCAAAGCCCAGAATTCCGTTCATAGGTGTTCTGATTTCGTGGCTCATATTGGCCAGGAAAGCCGATTTCAGACGATCGCTCTCCTGAGCTTTGTCTCTGGCTTGTTCCAGATCCCTGATTAAGGTCAGACGCTCCATAATTTTCCAAACATTATCCATCAGCAGTGTAAGCTGACGGATATCCGAATCGTCATAATCGGTCATTTTATTGGCAACGCCTATAACGGCAACAATTTTATCATCAACGATAATGGGTATTGTTAAAAACCTTTCAAGCCTTACATGTCCTTCAGGAATTCCTTTTTTGATAGGATTGTCGGCCTGATAATCATTGAGGATAATGGGCTTTCGCTGTCGGACCGCATCGCCCCAGCAGCCGGTCTGATCCAGGTCATATACTGTTTGCTGATTTACAACCTTACATTCATCCATAACCTCCTTTGACCAGGTGCTCAGGGTAAAATGTTTTGTGTGCTCATTGTAATAACATATGAAGCCGATATTGCTTCTTGTAAGTTCAATAGCTTCTGTCAGGGCAAAATCCAACAGCTCTTGATTGGATTTTGGCTGCATTTGCGATACTTTGAGCAAGCTTTCGAGGCGCTCGTTGTTCAGCGAAATTTCCTGGTTCTGAAGCTTGATCTTATGCTCACTTTCTTCGGCTTTTTCCTTGGCAGCCTTAAGCTCAATTTCGGCCAGCTTGCGTTCGGTAATATCGCTACCAAAACATGAGCCTCCGATGACAAGTCCATTTTTGACGATAGGATTGAAGGCTACCTGAATAAATAATTTTCCTTTTGCGGTCATCACCTCATCGATCACAACAAACTGTTCGTTGGCTAGTGTTCTGTCGTAGCGAGGCTTCCATAAAGGTCGTAAGGATTCAGGCAGGCCCTCGAGTAAATTGCTGCCTGTTTCTAACCAAACACCTAAGGATTCATAAAATTCTCGCTGAAAAACATGGTTAATGTATATGATATGATAGTTTCGGTCGAATGCCCAGATACAGTTGGTTGTTCCTTCGATAATTGCTGTAACAATGGCCTTGCTTTGCTCGACGATTTCTTTGGCGTTGATTATTTCCTGCTCGGCCAGCTTGCGTTCAGTAATATTGTCGAATGTGACGCCCACACGATTGTTTGGCAAACGGAATGCTTTTACCATAAAAGCAGCTTGGATTAAGCCTTCGTCAGCATAGTAAATGTCCTCAAACTCACCCCCAATGCCTGTCCGTACCACATCGGCATAGCGTTTTGGAATTCCCATTTTCCGCAATTCCGGGAATACCTCATCGATATATTTTCCAATAAACGGATCGGTATTAACGCCGGATAATTTGTGGCTGGCCGGATTTGCGGATACCAGACGAAGACTATGATCGTCATCGGCATTTTCGAGCTCGTAAACATGCAAGCCAATCTGCATATTGGTAATAATGTCAAATGTTTGTTGCAGTTGGGCTGTAGATTGCTTTCGCTCCGTAATATCGCGGATATAACCATGCCACAGAATACTGCCATCCGGAAGGGCTTCGGGCGTTGACTCTCCCTCCAGCCAAATAGTTCTTCCGTCCGGCAGGCATACACGGTATTCATCATGCCAGATATTGAGTGTTCTGGCTGACTCCAGTATGGTTTCGGTTACTCGCTCCCGGTCATCAGGGTGAAGAGCATTAAAAACAGGAGTTGCGTCGTCAACTACTTGTTCAGGCGAAACGCCATAAATTTCATTTATTCCTTGGCTTGCATAAGGAAAGTGAGAGCTTCCATCGGGACGAAGGCGATATTGATAAAGAAATCCCGGCACCTGATTGGCAAGTGCATCACGCTGATTGATGGCTTCCCGCAGCTTAACTTCAAAGGTTTTTCTTTCGGTTAAATCAACAAGCGAGGCCTGCATGCATAAGGGGCGACCATGCCTGTCGCAGATCAAATTTGACGAAACCTGCAAATTCAGGATGCTGCCGTCTGATCGTACGGCGTTCATCTCGCCTTTCCAGTAACCTTTTTCCTTCAACGTGCGGATGACAGAAACAGGCTCTTCGGGTGTTTGCCAGAATTCTACTGATGAGCGACCAATTACTTGATTTACATTATCGTAACCCCACATTCTGAGGAATGAAGCGTTTACGTAGGTCAGAATACCCTCCAGATCTGTAAAGGCTATGGCATTGAGAGAGGTTTCTATGGCACGACTTTTTATCTGTAGTTCATCATCAGCTCGTTTTCGTGCAGTAATATCCTCGAAAACGCCCAGAACTCCACTTACTTGCCCTCTTTCATCAAATATCGGTACCTTGGTGGTTTCAATTTGTGCAAGTCTACCGTCGGCTAACGATATGTTTTCGTTAATATACCATTTTGTAGTCCTATTTTCAATAACTTCAAGATCATCGGCCCGGTATGCTTCTGCCAATTCCTTTGGTATGAATAAATCAAAGTCAGTCTTTCCGATAATTTCATCCGGATGCTGAAAACCGACTGCTTTTGCAAAACTCTTGTTGCATCCCAGATACCTGCTATTAACGTCTTTCCAGAAAACACTCTGAGGTATGTTATCCAGAATGATATTGAGCGTATTACGGTTTTTCCTCAGGGCTTCTTCCACCAACTTTTGATTGGTAATATCTGTTACAGTGCCGATTGATTCTATGGCCACACCATTTTCGTCGTAATAAGTTATGCCATTTTCTCTGACGTATTTGACTGACCCGTCTTTGAGCAGTAACCTGTGCTCGATTTCATAAGGGATGCGCTGTTCAACTGAATTAAGATAGGTTTCATTGACTTTTTCCCTGTCCTGTGGATGAATAAAACTGAGAAAGGCCTCGTAAGTGGCGCCAAATTCCTGTGGTTCGCATTCAAAAATACGATACACCTGATCCGACCATTCCAATCTGTTGTCTATCAGATTAAGTGTCCAGTGTCCGGTTTGGGCAAGTGCCTGAGCTTCCTTGTAGGTATCTTTGATATCAAAGCTGCCTGCTGGAACGGATTCTTTAAGTGAATCCGTGCCGTTGTTCAGGGCTTTGGTTTTTGCTGCTCTTGTTTTCAATAAAAGCATGGTTATCGAGATCAACTCGTAATCTTCGAATGGTCTGCACAAAATGGCTTCAGCACCTGATTCCAGCATTTTTTTTCCCGTGCTGCTTGTTTCGGCCTTGTTGCAGATCATGAGGACCGGGATATCCTTCAGCCTATCCGTTGTTTTCAGCAGGCTACAGGCCTCAATGCTGAGTGCTGTTGTGGATAATGTTCCGATGATAATGACATCGGGTGGTTGAGCCTGAGCCAGATGGATGGCTTCCACTGCAGAGGATGCAGTGATGATTTCGAGATTCTGTAGTGAATCTGCAAGTATCGGCTCCAGCGAAAGAAAATCATCAGGTTCATCATCTATGAGCAGGAATCTGGTAGTGGTTTTCATAAACAGATAGTCGGTTAAGAATTAAACCTTATAAGACCTGAATATTATGAAAAGTATCTGGATATTAAATGGATAAGCTTCTCTTTGCTTAAGGGTTTTGTGATATAATCGTTGCATCCGGCTTCCAATGCCTTTTCTTTATCGCCAATCATGGCATAAGCAGTCTGAGCCACTATGATCACATCTTTATTAAAGAGCCTGATTTTTTGGGTAGCTTCATAACCGCTCATCACTGGCATACGCATGTCCATCAGTACGAGGTTTATATCAGGGTTGTTTCGGACTGCTTCCACCGCATCTGCCCCGTTTTCGGCCCATAATATCTTATCGCTCATTGACTGAATCATTTTCTTCATGACAATTACCGATGTTTCGTCGTCTTCAACAATCAGCACAACCGGCTTTGCTGGGCCTTCCTGCACTTTTTCAACGACTTCCATTTTTTCCGCCTTTTTAATCCTATTTTCTTTACTGCTCGCTGGAATAGTAAAGCGAAAAGTTGAACCGACACCCAGTTCACTTTCAACCCATATCTTTCCGCCAAGCATTTCAACATAGGCTACGGTGATCGATAGTCCGAGTCCGGCAC
>DAOKYW010000055.1:0-4633 GCA_035325985.1 Bacteroidales bacterium | reverse complement strand
ATTTCACCTGGTATCCTTGCACATTCGTCTTCAAGGTAAACAACTCTGACAGCGTTCTGCTCATGCCCAATATGAGTTTTATCAAGTCCCTTCTTACTGTCGTTGCAGCACTTAGAGTGCACATTCAACCAAAAGTCGAAAGAATGAAAATCAGTGTTTAATATCCGATGAAAATATGGCCGGACAATCCCAGCTTGCTTAAATAGCCAAAAAACATAATCAGGCACATTACCGGATGACCCCTGGAGGAAGATAGATTTTCCAAAAAGTGGGAGGGGATAATCCTGATCGTTGCAAGGATTGCCAATGTAATTTTCAACATTGCAGCAGCCTGGCATGCCCTGACTTACCAAGTAGTACTCTTGTTTTGGTTGACACGCTTTGGCCGGCTGACCGGCTCTACACCAATTTGAAGCAGGCAATTTTTTCTTTCTTTGTCCATTAATACCACTCATAGCCAAAATCGCATCAAAAAATTTTGACTTTTTTTGAATTATTTTCTAATTCATTGATATTAAGTCTATTATAACAATAGAGTAATTCATTTTTTTCTGTCTTCGAAAACCTGAAGGGTTATTATTTTTCTGCCCACCAAACCTCCGGGCGCTCTGTCCCTGGTGGCTCTTCTGCGGGATGCGCAATGCAAACAACCCAAAGTTGTAACTTTGTCAGACCATATGACTGCAACGCAAAAATCGATCCTGCTGCAGCTTTATTGCGGGTTGCCACACATAGCGCAACTGGCCGGCAAGCTTCCGTTTCACAATCGCATACGATTCGAAGGACTTCACGGTTCGGCTGCTTCCCTTTACATGGCTGCTCTGGCCGATCTGGCGGGAGGACAGCATCTGGTGGTGTGCCCCGACAAAGAATCAGCTGCCTATTTTTACAACGACCTTGAGCATCTTTTCGCCGATCGCGAAAAAGACTACAGCCGCAAGCTGGTGCTGTTTTATCCCACTTCGTACAAGCGCCCCTACGAGCCTGAAAAAGCCGACAACACCTATATCCTTTCACGCGCCGAAGTGCTTGGCCGTATGAGCAACAGCAGCCGGAAAACGCTGGTGGTCACCTACCCCGAAGCTTTGGCCGAGCGTGTGGTGACGCGCAAATTTCTCAAATCCAATACGCTAAGCCTTAAAACCGGCGAAAAGGTTTCGCTCGACTTTGTGGCCGATGTGCTGAGCGCCTTCAACTTTGAGCGGGTGGAGTTTGTGGTTGAGCCGGGCCAGTTTACCATACGCGGTGGCATTGTGGACGTGTTTTCCTACGCCAACGACCTGCCCTACCGCATCGAGTTTTTTGGCGACGAAGTGGAAAGCATCCGCAGTTTCGACCCGGCCACGCAACGCTCGGTGCAAAAGATCAGCCAACTCAGCATATTGCCCAATGTGCAGGACCGTAACAGCCAAACCGAGCGCGAAAATTTTATCCATTACCTGCCACATGGCGTTGTTGTTTGGCTTCATGAAGCCGATGCCCTTCACGAACGCATCACCGCCGAATACGAAAAAGCTGCGGAAATCTTCGGCCGGATGGTTGAGCAGCCCGAAAACCAAAGCCCAGAAGAGCTTTTTGCCGGCGGAACAGAAATCATGCGGTCGCTCGACGGGCATCCGCTCGTTGTTTTCGGTAAGTCGAGCACCATGTCCTTTCAGCTGGAGCTGACTTTCGACATATCACCCCAGCCCTCCTTTAACAAAAACTTTGAGCTGCTTATCCGCCAGTGGCGCGAGCATCAGTCAAAGCAAATTCAAAACTTTCTGTGTGCCGACCAGCCTAAACAGATTGAACGCATTCAGAGCATAGTACGCGACCTTCAGGCCGGAGTACACGAAAAGCTCAGGGCAGGTTTCTCTCCCGTGTATCACAGCCTTCACTCCGGATTTACCGACCATCAGGCACTGATCAGTGTTTTTACCGATCACCAGATTTTTGAGCGTTATCATAAGTTTCAGCTGCGCGAGGGCTACACCTCTTCCGAAGCGCTTACCGTGAAGGACCTTTACGCCCTGAAACCCGGCGACTATATCACGCACATCGATCATGGCATCGGCCGTTTCGACGGGCTCGAAATCATCGACAACAACGGCCGTAAACAGGAAGCCATCAGGCTGATATACAAGAACGATGATATCCTCTACGTCAGCATACACTCGCTGCATCGCATAGCCAAATATACTGGCCGCGACGGCACCGAACCGGTACTGAACAAGCTGGGCAGCAACGCCTGGAACAAACTGAAAAACAAGACCAAAGGCAAGGTAAAGGACATTGCCCGCGACCTCATCCGCCTCTATGCCAAACGAAAGGCCAGCAAAGGATTTGCTTTCCAACCCGACACTTATCTGCAAACCGAGCTCGAGGCCTCGTTTATTTACGAGGACACCCCTGACCAGCTCAAAGCCACGCAGGACGTGAAAGCCGACATGGAACAGGAAGTCCCGATGGACCGCCTTGTATGCGGCGATGTTGGTTTTGGCAAAACTGAGGTGGCCATTAGGGCCGCCTTTAAGGCAGCCACCGATGGAAAACAAACGGCGGTGCTCGTGCCCACTACTATCCTGGCCATGCAGCACTACAAAACTTTCAGCAGCAGACTCAGCGATTTTCCGGTGAAGGTGGATTACCTCAACCGCTTCCGCTCGGCCGCCGACCAGAAACGCATACTCGAAGCCGTGAAAGAAGGCAAGGTGGACATCCTCATCGGAACCCACCGTATCATCAGCAAGGATGTGGAATTCAAGGATCTGGGACTCATTATCGTGGACGAGGAACAAAAATTCGGGGTCGCTGCCAAAGAACGCCTCAAAGAGCTGAAAGCCAATGTCGATACCCTGACTTTGACCGCCACTCCCATTCCACGTACCCTACAATTTTCGATGATGGGTGCCCGCGACCTGAGCATCATCAACACACCGCCGCCCAACCGCTATCCGGTGCAGACAGAGATCAGGCCGTTTTCGGAAGAGGTAATCCGGGAAGCCATAAAGTTCGAAGTGGCGCGGGGCGGACAGGTGTTCTTTGTGCATAATCGTGTACAAAACATCCTCGATGTGTACGAGATGCTCCGGCGATTTGTGCCCGGCGTGCGCATTGGCGTCGGACATGGTCAGATGGAAGGGCACAAACTGGAAGAAGTGATGCTCGACTTCATCGAAGGCGATTACGATGTGCTGCTTTCGACCACCATCATCGAATCGGGGCTCGATATCCCCAACGCCAACACAATCATCATCAACGATGCCCATCATTTCGGGCTAAGCGACCTGCATCAGCTGCGCGGACGCGTGGGAAGGTCGAACAAGAAAGCCTTCTGCTATCTGCTCACCCCACCCATCTCCACCCTCACTAACGAAGCCCGAAAACGCCTCAAATCGCTGGAAGAATTCTCCGAACTGGGCAGCGGATTCAACATCGCCCTGCGCGACCTCGACATCCGAGGCGCAGGCAACCTGCTCGGTGCCGAACAAAGCGGATTTATCAGCGACATCGGCTTCGAGACGTTTCATAAAATCCTGGACGAAGCCATAGAGGAACTTAAAGAAGAGGAATTTGCCGATGTGTTTCGTAAGCCCGACGAAAACAAACCATTTGTGGGCGATTGTGTGATTGAGTCGGACCTTGAACTGCTGATCCCTCCGTACTATGTGGACTCGTCTGCCGAGCGCATTGCCCTGTATAATCAGCTCGACAATGCTTCGTCCGAAGAGCAGCTGCAGGCCTTCACCGAACAGCTCATCGACCGTTTTGGCCCTATCCCACCTCAAACCATCGAGCTGATCAACACCATCCGCATGCGCTGGCAAGCCCGAAACCTTGGTTTTGAAAAGATCGTCCTGCGCAATAAAACCCTCATTGCCTATTTTGTCAGCAATCCGGCATCGGGCTTTTACGAAAGCGAGCGTTTCGGACAGCTCATACAATATATTCAGGCAAATCCGCGTAAATGCCGCATGAAACAAACCGGCGATAAGCTCATGCTCTACATCAGTCCGGTGGCCACTGTGCAGCAGGCACTCGAAGCACTCAGGGAGATGGAGTGAAATACAAACCCGAACAACTCAACTCATCGGGAGAACATCCGATATCACATAACCATAAGATTATCCGTTAATCCAATTTAAAAAACCTAAGTATATGCATGAGGATGAATTGTCGCACAAAATTATAGGAGTTGCCATGGAGTTGCATAAAGCTCTTGGACCCGGTTTATTGGAATCTGCGTATGAAGCTACTTTATCGCATGATCTGAGGGAGATAGGATTGGAGGTAAAATGTCAGGTTCCAATGCCACTGGTTTACAAGAATGTGGAACTGGACGTTGGATACAGAATTGATATGCTCGTTGAGGACAAAGTTATCATCGAGCTCAAGTCGGTTGAGCATCTGGCGCCGGTCCATTTTGCACAGACGCTTACTTACCTGAAGCTGGCAGACAAAAAGCTGGCGCTCCTTATAAATTTCAATACCAGACTGCTGAAGGAGGGAATTCATAGAATTGTCAATAATCTATGATTATTTCACGCAAAGAAAAGACGCAGAGCACGCAAAGATTTTTTTGAACCGTAATTAACCTCTGCGGACTTGGGTGAGTGTTTATTTCACGCAAAGAACGCAAAGAAAAGACGCA
>DAOKYW010000054.1:0-4770 GCA_035325985.1 Bacteroidales bacterium | reverse complement strand
GTTCGGATTTTTTCTTGCCGTGGATGAGTTTGGCGGGGTTTTCCCCTGTTCCATGCGTTTACAGGCTTCCCTTATTTTTGATCGCATGATCAGTTGCACCGCTTTGGTCTTGCCAGCAAAAAGCCAAAAGTGCGATGATTTATAAAAATATTCCCATGAAGTGAGCTGTACAAACCACCGTTTGTTGCTTCAGGTGCATCAGATGGGTTACAAACTATTTGCTATTTTTCTGCATTCATTTCTCAAAGCTGCCAGCTCGGGCAGTTTAGCAGGATTTTTAGCGGTATTCATCAGTGGAATGTATGTGTTGATGAGCCATGTTTCTGTATTTGTAAAATTTCCATTCCATGAAACCCAATTGACCAAAAGATGATTATTAATCCATTGGATGATTTGATTTTGGTCGGTAATGGAGAATTTGTAGTTGTTTTTGTTTTTGGAGTGTAACAAGCTTCCTTTTGGAGGCCTGTAGCCTAAAACGGCACCAAGTCCACGGAAGAAAGTACCGTGGCCTTCGGCCCATAATTCCTGCCCGAGGCGTTGCCGCAGCGAAGTAGTGGCTATGCCAATGTATAAAATATTGTGGTTGCGGTTTTTGAGGTGTGTAGCAAAAGGTTCCGGCAGTTTGTTGACCTGGTTTATCCGAATGCAGTAAAGACCTGGCTGGTTTGGGATTAAGTGTTGAATGGAGTTGGCTGGTTTAACGTTATTTTCGTTCATCAGCACTTTCAGTGCTAACTCATCAGACTGCTGATCAGCGGTGATGAGCTTTCGTGGTTTGGGAATTGACGATGCTGAAACGGTCGCCGGCGGAATATCTTCTGTTTTGCTTTTTAGACTTACCACACTGCCATTGCGGTTGAAAAGATTGCTGTAATTGCGTGTGCGGCCGTGGATTTGGAAGGCTGTGATGGGTGATCCGTCGGCTTTGACATACCATTTGTTTTGGTTCAGTACGTCAGCAATTTCCTGTGTGGTCATGGCTCTGCCATGCTGTAGCAGCACTTTAATGATTGCCTCGTGCAGGGTCATTTGATGGTGGGTTTTTGTTGGTTATAATGCCCGGATAATCATGGGGCTGAGGTTGGATTTTTTGCCAAAGAATTTGGTATCAGGCTTTTGTGTCAACAGATGAAGATCGGCCAGATCGTCTATCATGATGCTATGGGGATCGGTATTAGGGTTGTCCACGGCAAAGGGCTTTATGTTTACTTCATCCTTTTTCTTTCCGGTTACATCATCCGATCGAAAATGGTGGAAAGAGAGTTCAGTTCTCAGGGAAAAATAGTTGGTGTATAAAATCCTTTTATGTTGGTTGAGGGATTTGTTGAGCACCATCAAGAGTTTGATATCTAATTCATTGATTTTGATTGAACTTTCAAGCTGTTCAAATAATTCGCCTGCAAACTTATGGGATTCTTCCCGGCTATTTTGCTTTTTGTATTCCGTGAAAATATTTATGGTCAGCTTTCTGTTCAATGCATATTGGTTCAACACTTTGAAAAGAGGTAACAAGGAGTAATCCACATAAGATTTGATATCGTTATCATGAGAAGCCGGCTCTAGAAAATAGGGGTCGATGATGATTGCATCTGTCATGGGAACCAGTGGGTGTTTAATTAAGGTGTTCCAACCCTTGAATACGTTAGGACTGTCTTCTGTTTTTTCGCGGGGCTGAATGCCGCTTGGGATAATTTCAAACAAAACAACCTGCTCCGGAGCGCTGAACATCAGCAATGCAAGATTTTCGATAAGATTTTCGCCTGTGATGGTCAGGTTGCAATTAGAGACATCGGGGAATAGCGGATTTTTCTTATCAAGTAAGGCAACGGCGCTTTTGTTTTCCATGATGATGTTTTTTTCAATGTCCACGTAAGAAGGCTTGCCCTTTTCGCCCACACCCTGATTAAATGAAGCTAAGATATGAGAGCAATAGTGTTTAATGTTTTTATCAATTTTTAAGTTACATGCCTGTTTGATGAACGATTCGGCTTTGATAAGACGGCTTCGCTGGCTCAGGTCTTTAACGCGATTGGTTTTTTCAACAGCTCTGACAAAAGCCAGCGTCATATTGTAGTCCATGTACACATCCAGCATATCAGTTCAGGTTTTCGTGTTCCAAAAGAGCAACAGCCAGTATAGCGCTTTCATCATAAAAACCCGGACCAAAGGATTCTTTCAGCAGCCCATCTTTTCGGATATGGATTCTCCGGAAGTTGACATCTTTTTTAGCTTGTTCAAAATAGAGGAGCGATACATCATGAGGTTCTATTTCTTTACGTGCCACCAACAGTTGAAGTTTTTGGATGAGGTAAACACTGTGTGTTTCGATCAGGAACTGAACTTCGTACTTATTTGAAAGCATCACAAAAAAATCGGCCAGCTGGGACTGCCATTTGGGATGAAGGTAGGCTTCGGGTTCTTCGATGTGGATAACAAGCTGAGGCCTTCGTGGTACAAATTGTTTTTCTTTTCCTTTATCTTCATCGCTTAGGAGAAATAGCTTGTAACCGATTGCCAGCATGAGTTGGAGCAGTTTGGCATGGCCTTTTCCGAGGTCGGCAATGTTGATTTCTATTTTCTTTTCATCCACATAAAATATCTGGTGGTAGCCATTATCAATTTCTTTGGTGATGAAATAGCCGGGCAGGTCGAAAACCTTGAGCCATTCATACATTTGGAAACAATAATATCGAGAGATCAAATCCAAATTTAGCCTGACTTTACCTTCGTGAATTTTTTGCAAAAGATCCTGAGAAAGATCTACAATCTTGTAATTCAGAAAATTGGTATTGATAATACGTTTTTGGATGTTGCTTACCAAATCCAGATGAAATAATCGTTTGTTATAAAAGAGACGAAGATGTTCAGATACTTCATCAAACAAATCTTTTAAAGAGGTAAATATGAAAGCTCCATAATTGAGTTCTTCTTTCTTATCGGAATATAATTTTTTAATGTATGAATCATCTTCAAAAATTGGAGTTTTATTTGTAAGATTAAACAAATTGCAGTAAGAATCTTTATACATTTCATAAAGAAAATCATCGGAAAGACGAACATAGTGTTTTCGACTATCAAAAAGTTCTTCTTCAAAAATTTCTCCACACCAGTTTTCTCCAAATTCAATGAAAAGTTGATCCATAACTGGTTTGTAATTAAAATCCGAATTTTTTCGGAGAAGTCTTGTCAATACATTTAATCTAATATTGAAAATGAATTCACCGGGATTGTCGGGTATAATCGGATAATATTCAAAACCATATTTAGTAACAAGATCATTATCAACACCTTCAACAGTATAATGTGGACTACTAAAAATCTGTAGCAGCAGTTCCTTTCTTCTATGAATATAAAGCGAGATAAACTCAAGTTTTCCATTGCGGTTGTTGTCAAAATATGGGATGCCAAAAGTGTAGATTACATCGAATGTAGTTCGATAGGTTTCTGAATAATATTGAAAACCTACTTTAATGTTTTCTTTGGAAGAGTGAAAATTTATAAGGTTCTTAAGACCTCCGTTTTCGGGCAACACTTTTTTTATATCAATCAAAGGAAAATCGCCATCAACGAAACCCTCGGTAAATATTTTCATGGCATTAAACAGCGTGCTTTTTCCACTGCTGTTGGCGCCGGTAAGGATATTGAGCTTGTTCAGCTCGAACCAGGTTCCCTTCCGGATGGCTTTGAAGTTTTCGACGTAAAAGGCTGTAATTTTTGTTTTGTCTTGATTCATTTTCAGGAATTATTTGAAAGTATAAGCTAAGGTCGACAATCTGCCGGCAAATCGCAATTGTTGACTAATCCATGTTTTGTATCTGATAATCATGCTTGTGGTTTATATCTTCAGGTTTAGTGGGTTAAATTTAGGAAGAAAAAAGGCAGATGAAATGCACGGCATCCAAAAAAATTGCCACAGCCATGATGCCCTTATGGCCGCCATTTGCTGATGATGAAAACAGTTTTCATAACCTGCAGGTAATGCAGCAGTGCTTCAGGGTGGTTGTTGAACAAAACTGATTGCTAAAGCCCTTAAGGCACTGTGCCCACAGGATGCTCAGAGCAATGATCGGAGCATATCGTCAGCTGTTGAGGAACAGGCCATCAGGGTAAACGATTTCTTCCAGAAACAAGCCATGCGCCGGTACCGAAAGCCCTGCCTCTCCCCTATTGCGTGCCTGCGTGAGCGCCACAAAATCGTCGAAACTGCGCTTACCTCTTCCGGCTTCGATAAGCGTGCCCACGATGGCCCTTACCATATTGCGCAGAAAACGGTCGGCGCTGATGGTGAAAATGAGTCCATTGGCACCGACAGTCCATTCTGCACGCTTAAGCCTGCAAATATTGGTTTTGGCCGACGAATGCAATTTGCTGAAGCTCGTAAAGTCTTCGACACCAAGCAGAAAATCAGCACAACGCTGCATCAGGGCAAGGTCGAGGTCACCATACACATACCAGGCATATTGCCGGCCAAAGGGCTGCTTCGAAGTGTTTATGTAGTAGCGGTAGGTGCGCTCGACGGCATCGAAACGGGCATTGGCTCCGGGAGCCACCGCGATGAGATCGAAAAGCACGATATCGGCCGGAAGGAAATGGTTCAGGGCACTGATCAGGCTTGCCTTTTCGTCCGTGGCAATGGCCTTAGGCAGGTCAAAGTGAGCATAATAGCTCCGCGCATGCACACCGGTGTCGGTACGCCCGCAACCGGTAAGCCTGACATCAGCAGCCAGTTTCAGGCTCAGGCATTTCTCCAGCTCCGCCTGAACGCTG
>DAOKYW010000053.1:0-4936 GCA_035325985.1 Bacteroidales bacterium | reverse complement strand
CAATCCGCAAGGCGGGTTGTGGGGAAGGTGTTTTTTGAAGAATAGTCCAACCCGCAAGGCGGGTTGTGGGGAGTTATTGTTAAGTGCTGGTATAGAAGATAGTCCAATCCGCAAGGCGGGTTGTGGGGAAGGTGTTTTTTGAAGAATAGTCCAACCCGCTGAGGCGGGTTGTGGGGAGGTTTAATTGGCTTTGTATGAAAGATAGTCCAACCCGCTGAAGCGGGTTGAATAATGATGAAGCGAAAACCTTTCTTTTATCTGCCGGCTATTACTTCCATCTATCACCCATCAATGATTGCCGGCCTGCGGCTTTCGGTCTTCTCCGGGGTCTGAACTTCGGACAAAAAAAATCCGGCTCCATGCGAAGCCGGATTTTTATGCCGATAGGTTAAGCCGGAAATGCTATTCCTGCTCTTCCTTGTTCCAGTGCTGATAGGCCTTGCGGGCGCCATAGGCTGCGCCGAGGGCCAACAGTATGCCGATGCCGCCTTCGATGGGTGCGCCACCTCCGGCAGGCTGGTTGGTGCTTGAGCCGTGTCCTCCGGACGGCGGTGGTGGCGGTCCCTGGGCAATGAGGATGGAGCTTGTCAGGGCGAAGATGGCGGTGATGATGAGGGTTCTGAGGTATGTTTTCATGGTGTTATCCGTTTTGCTGCTTTGGTTTAACGATTAATGACCTTGGTGCTCAGTGTCTGGCTGTTGCCTTGCAGGCGGATGATGTAGGCTCCCGCTTTGAGGTTGGTGCCCAGCTGCTGCAAGCCGCTGTTTTGCAGTCGTGTCTGCTGGAGCAGGCGGCCGCTGAGGTCGTGGATGCTGAGCAGGCTGTTTTCTGATGGATTGTTCACCCATAGCTGTCCGTTGTGCATCGAAGCCTGCAGGCTGGTCTGATGGGTAGGATTTTCGCCAATGCCCACTGTACCGAAAACAATAAGGAAGCGGTTAGGCTCGTCGCCTTCGGCAGCGTTGAAGAGGTATTCGGGCTGCTGGGTGAGGTTATGGGTGATGTTGAGCTTGAGGTCTTTGAGGAATACAGTCTCGCCTGACGAATTTTCTTCCAGACGGATGACAAAGCTGCTGTGCTGGTTCTTCACAAATCCGAAGGGGAGGGCAGTGCCGTTGGTAATCTGAGGCAAAGCATTGGTGCTGAGCATTTCGGTGCCGGCCAGGCTGTACAATTGTGGAGCGTAGCCCGGGAGGAAGCGGCTGTCGTGGTAGAAGTCGAATCCGGCAGTAGCTTCGGGATTGATGAGGATCTGGCTTTCCTGTTTTGAGCTGCCATCGGCAGGTGAGGCGCTGAGCAGGATGCGCGGCGTGGTGCTCTTGTACCATGCTGTGCTGCTGTGGGTTCTCGCGGAGGCAGGAATAGTCAGGCTGCCTGTTGTGCTAACGTTCACCTGAACAAAAAATCCTTGTGCTGAGGGAATGATGCCATCGGCCGTGACATCGTTGTAGGCTTTGGAGGTGGAGTTCCACACCTTGGCGGTGCCGGCTATATTGGTCAATGCCCAGCTGCCACCGGTTTTGTTCCACTGCAGGGCCGAGGCAAAGGGATTGCCCAGCAGATGCCAGCCCTTGCCTTGTGCAGCAGTGTGCTCAAGGCCGGTCACCGACACATCCGAAACGTTAAGGTTGCCACTAAACGTTTTGGTGCCTGTGGTTTGATAAGCTATCAGATATCCGGTACCCGGCACAATCTGTGTGGGGTTGCCGGCTTTGTAGTTGAGCCAGGTGTTGGTGGATTCGCTCCAGCCGTAGAGGTCGTCGTTTGTGCCGGGCACAAAGGATGAACCTGATATATTGAACGTGGCCACAGGTGAGCCCATCAGGTGCCAGCCTGCATCGGCTACATTGCCATGGCCGGCCACATAGCGCTCCACGGTGGCGCTCACCCCGCTGCTGCTGTGGATGAGCGATCCTGTGCCGCTGGCATCACTCTTGATGGTGAGCGTGCCGGAGTTGGAGAGGGTGCCGGAGACGGTGAGGGATTGATCGTTTCCAACTTGTAAACTGGTACCAGAGCCAATGCTTAAATTGTTTGAAACGGTAAGAAGTCCGGTGTTTGATATGGTAAGCGCCGAAGTTCCAGAAGTTGATAAATTATTCACGGTTGCTGGTAAAAAAGTACCCGTAGATTGTGCTCCGCTGGCGTTAAACTCATAATCAGCTGAGGAGCTATAACTTGAAGAACCACCTGTGGTAGTATTGTTTCCGTTAAGCCCTGATGTGTTTGATGTAATAAATTTTCCGCCACTTTGAAGATCAATATTGCCGGTTCCACTCACCACATTTGAACCAGCATCAAACTTTGCACCAGATGGTATCGTGAGAGTACCTGAAATTGCAATTCCATTAGATAAACTCACTTTTCCGGCAGTATTTTCGAGCGTAACGTTTTTAGCGTAGGTAATTAAAGAGCCTGTTACCTGATCTGATGTGCCTGCAAAAATGAAATTTGTTGCAGCGTTAAGAGTTTTTGATGCAACTGATAAGTTGCCATTTATCCCGCTTGTATGGGCTGTTTTAAGCGTTGAATTGGCTTGTGTAACAATTGAACCTAAGCCAGTTACCTGTGAATTAACACAGTTTAGGATACCACTTGAACCTTGACCTACAGTTAGTGTCCTGCCGGTTTCAACCGGCAGGTTGTTGTTTAAGGTTAATGATGCTCCATCATTAATTCTCCAGTTTATGTTATTGTTTGTAAGTGTTCCTCCTGACTGGGTAAAGCTAGAATTTAAACCAGTAAAGCTAATTGTTACCGGATTTGAAGAACCAGTGCACTTAACAGTTCCACCTGTCTGAATAAATGAGCCCCCAATATTAACCGTTCTTACCGTAGACGTTCCTGCACCACTTGCAAAATCTAAAGACCCTGTACCAGAAACTATTAAATCCCCTGCAATACTTAGATTTAAACTAGTTGTGGATGAAAGCCTTGTATCTCGAACAGTAGTAGTACCAGAGGCGAATATTTCAAGGTTCCCATTAATTGTTGTTGTATTTCCACCAAACTGAATCGCACTTGCAGGTTGTGATGGAGGATTTATCCTTAATGTGCCAAATGTGGTTACAATAGGACCAGTCGAATTCCAGTCCCAAAATTCTACAACACTTTGAGCTGAAAATGACTCAATACCTTGAAATATGGAAGTGGCAAATGCGGTAGTATTATTATGAATGTATCTTCCTCCATCATCAATCTGAAACGTAGTATTGGAACTAAGTGTAATAGCGTGGTTTGCTATCAATATCCCTCCGTCTTCAATCTGAAGTTTTGTCGAAGAACCACTTATACTCCATGTACCAGATGTTGTCATAGTGTGGCCGTTTTGAATAACGAAGGTGTTATTGGCGGTTGTGAAATTTGACGGTGTAGACCCTCCTCCTGCTCTATTTGTATTCCAATTTGCAGTTAAGTTTGGAGCTACTGAACCTTGAGAGTAATATGTCACCTGCCCCCACCCCAATTCAGCATTTAGCATGAGGGCGAGGATGGAGAGGAAAGTAAAGAGCTGTTTCATATTTTTTTGTTTTATATAATTAGTTTTCAATTACTTGAATTTTCGTTTACTTTTATAAATAGCATCTGATGATTTCCCTGTCAAAGGTAGGACAATGAATTATTCAGCATTTGGTGCAAATGTTGTGTTTAGGTTAAATCGGTAAGTGTAGGATGCACCTGAATGTAAGGATGCCCTTATCGAGCAAAAATAATTAAATGGGAGGGATTTTCGGGTGTTTGTTGGTAAAATGTTAAGAAATAGTTCATTAAGGATAGTCCAATATGCCAGAGCGGGTAGGATTTTTCTGCATCAGGCATACCGGAATGAAACAACAACCCACCCCGGGCGGGATGTACCTGCCTCATCAGGCCTTATACCATGGAGCAATATCACAGCTCAGGCAAGTTAGGCTAATAGCTTCGATAAGTCACAGACTTCTTAAGCTCAATCCTGCCCTGCGCGGGTTGGAACAGTCGTATCCGACATTAAACCTTATGGTACCACTACCGCCCAGGCAGGATGGAATTTTACCTACGACAAGGCTTCTACTTCTGCCGCTCAACCCGCCCTGCGCGGGTTGGAACAGTCGCATCCGACGTTTAACTTTATGGTACCACTACCGCTCAGGCAGGATGGAATTTTACTTAAGATGATGCCCCGACTTCTGCCGCTCAACCCGCCCTGTGCGGGTTGGATAACACTAACCCAACGCTAAACCTCGCTGCAACACAACCCGCCCTGCGCGGGTTGGAACAGTCGCATCCGAGGTTAAACCTTATGGTACCACTACCGCTCAGGCAGGATGGAATTTTACCTATGACAAGACCTCGACTTCTGCAGCTCATCCTGCCCTGTGCGGGTTGGAACAGTCGCATCCGACGTTAAACCTTATGGTACCACTACCGCCCAGGCAGGATGGAATTTTACCTATGACAAGACCTCGACTTCTGCAGCTCAACCCGCCTTGTGCGGGTTGGAACAGTCGCATCCGACGTTAAACTTTATGGTACAACTACCGCTCAGGCAGGATGGAATTTTACCTATGACAAGACCTCGACTTCTGCAGCTCATCCCGCCTTGTGCGGGTTGGAACAGTCGCATCCGAGGTTATACCTTATGGTACCACTACCGCCCAGACAAAATGGATTTTTACCTATGACAAGGCCCCGACTTCTGCAGCTCAACCCGCCCTGTGCGGGTTGGATAACACTATCCCAACGCTAAACCTAATGGCAACACAACCCGCCCTGCGCGGGTTGGAACAGTCGCATCCGACGTTAAACATTATGGTACCACTACCGCCCAGGCAGGATGGAATTTTACCTACGACAAGGCTTCTACTTCTGCCGCTCAACCCGCCCTGTGCGGGTTGGATAACACTAACCCAACGCTAAACCTCGCTGCAACACAACCCGCCTTGCGCGGGTTGGAAC
>DAOKYW010000052.1:0-5060 GCA_035325985.1 Bacteroidales bacterium | reverse complement strand
CAAGCAAGAACACCATCAATACAGCAATTTTTCTCATACTGGTGATTTTTGGTTAATTAGGTAGTTAAACAATGGATTTGACATTCTACTTTTCATTCTCTTTAAGGGGTTGCTAAAGTAAACATTAAAAGTTTAATTTTTAAAAGAAATTCATCGCAAAGCAATGCATATTTCATGCTGCTTATAAGGTTAAGAGTAAAAAAAACGACTCCCTGAAATTTAAAAAGGTTGCATCATTTGCCTGAAAATATAAAAAAAGGCGGCTCCTGTCGGAGCCGCCTTGGCACTATCTCAATTCCAACAGATTATCAGGGGTTTTGCACGACCAATAGGTTAGTATTGAGTTCAGTTTGTGGAATGGGCCAAACGTAAGCAACCGAAGTTACCGGCACAGCCTGAACAGTACCTTTAGCTGCAAAAGGAGCAAGCTTGCGGGTAACATCCATGCTGCGGATTCCTTCACCAAGAAACTCAAGGTTGCGCTCCAGCATGAGCCTGTTTATAAAGGCATCGCGGTTAGCAAAAGAACCGACAGCCAGATCAGCGGCATTGGGATTTGACCTTTTGTACACAGCATTGAGCAATGCTACTGCGCGTTGGCTTGGCCAGGCCTTCATGGCTTCGGCTTCTGCCAGGTTGAGCAGTACCTCAGCATAGCGGATAACCGGCACCCAATCGGTGTGAGGGAACGACATGTATTTCTTAAGGAAGATATGTGGGGTTCCACCTATGGTATGAGGTTCAACAAAGGTTTTACGGAAGTCATCAGCTGCAAAATCAGTACTTGTCCAGACAACGCTTTGCTGGTTGATTGGATACTCATTATTACCAATCTGCATACCAGTCTTCGAAACAGAGAAGTAGTGGGCAAGACCATTCTGCGTTCCTGGAAGCTCAGTAGCTGCCATAGGCATACTGAAAATGGATTCGCTTGTGGTATAAGGAGGACGGAAAATGCTTTCGAAGTTATCAGCCAGCGCATAAGCAACACCCGAAGGAGCGGTGAAGGGTGCGTTGGCCGAAACCAGCTTATTGGCTTCTTCAATCACCTTATCCCAGTTTTCCATGTGCAGATAAACACGGCTCTTGATAGCCGCAACGCTGCTCTTCTGAATACGGGTAACAGTAGCTGGAGTGTTGTTTCCGGAAACAGCAGGAAGCAAGCCTTCAGCGTCATTAAGGTCGGTGAGAATGCGCTGGTAGGTTTCACCAATGGTGGCACGAGCCATGTCATTTTCAGCACCTGATTTAACAAACTTCAAACGCAGAACCATGCCAAGACCGTTATCACCCTGCTTTAAAGGACGGGCGTAAAGCTGCGAAAGATGGAAGTAAGCCAAACCACGAAGGGCCAGAGCTTCACCCTTAAACTGATTGAATTCAGCTTCGGTGAGCAGGTTCTTCGAAAGAATGTTTTGCTTGTTTTCTTCCATACCATCGAGGAACAGGTTTACACGGCCAATAGCAGCATAAACTGCCTCCCACAGATTCTGCACTTCATTGGTGCTGGGTGTCACGTTGTGTCCCCAGGTCAGAAGACCGGTAACACCATTTTGCTGAAGATTGAGGAAGTCATCGCTACGGATGTCATTGTAAACCAGATAGCGTCCACCAAGATATTGACCATTTTTGAACGCAGCATAGATACCGTTAACTTGGCCGACAATGCGGTCGCGTGTTTCAAAGGCGGTTTTGTCGGAGATCGCAGTTCGTGGTGTTGGATCGAGCAAGTCCTTATTGCAGGAAGTGAACACCATCACGATCAGCAAAACCAAAGCGGAAAATGTGATATTTCTTTTCATGTTCTTAATCATTTTAAAATTAGAATACCAGGTTCATACCGAATGAGATGGTCCTTGCCTGAGGCACGGTGTTCCTGTCAACACCAGGTGTGAGGTTGGCATCGCCGTTGGAGGAGATTTCAGGGTCGGCACCGGTATAACCAGTGAATACAAATGCGTTAAACACCTGAGCATAGAGCCTTACCCTGTTGATGCTGTTCTTGCGGAGGAAATCGTTCTTGAATGTATAACCAAGGCCAATGTTACGAACCTTCAGGTAATCACCTTTTTCGACGTTCTGCGATTGTACCATGCTGGAACCGTTGGAAATATTGTCGCCCCAGATTGGCTTAGGAATATCGGTTATATCGCCGGGGTTCTTCCAGTAGGTCTCGGCCACCTCTGCTGAATTGTTCCAGTTGCGCTGGTCTCTTAAGCCGGCCTTCGATCCATTATATACATAGAAACCAAGTGCATAGGTGAGACCTAAATTAAAGTCAAAATTGCCAAAGGTCAGGTTGTTGTCCATGCCGCCAAAGAACTTGGGAATAGCGCTGCCAAGGACAGTGCCATCGTTTGTGATGTCAATCGGACGTGAGAAAGTACCATCTTCAAGCTGCCAGCGCTGAGCTGCCGGTTTGCTGAAATCGAAGTAAACCTTGGTTTTGGTAACTTCTTTGGTAATGGGGTTTACATCGCGACGATAGAAAATGCGGCGTCCGGTCTGTGGATCTACACCACCGGTTTCAACGCCCCAGATTGCGCCTACAGGTTGCCCCACTAAAGTGCGGTTAGTCGTCTCGAGCTGAGTTACACCGGCAATATATGGAACACCATCAGCCAGTTCGGTTACCTCATTCTTCAGGTAGTTGAAGTTGAAGGTAGTGGTCCAGTCGAGCTTGTTGTTGCGGATATTGACGCTGGTCACCTGAAACTCAATACCTTGGTTTACCATTGCTCCAACGTTCATCGGCAGGGTGTTTCCTGGGATACCTTTCGAAGGTGACTGAGGTACACTGAGTATGAGGTTATTCACGTCGTTGTTGAAATAATTGAGCTCGAACTGGAAACGGTCGTTCATGATTGCCCATGCAAGGCCTATGTCCATTTTATTGGATGATTCCCACTCCAGTTCGAGGTTACCGGCCTGGTTGAAGAATAGACTGGCTATACCATTATATGTTCCGGCACTATAGAGATAAAGCGAGGCAAAATCACCAACACCGCTGATGTTACCAACTTTACCAAAAGACCCCTTGATGCGAAGGTCGGAGAACAATTCACCCAGACTGCTTGCCTTGAAAAAGTCTTCATTGGAAATATTCCACATCAAGCTGGCTCCGCCAAAGTTACCATATTTGTTACCATCGGCAAGACCCGAGAAACCGTCGCGACGGAGGGAAGCGGAGAAGTAATACTTCCTGTCCCAGTTCAGGTCAAGTCGTCCGAAGGTCGAAGTGAAGAAGTTTTCGCTAAGCAATGCTGCCGGAGGCTGCTGAGGTGTGGTGAACGATCCCTGATAATCCTGAAAGAAAGGATCGGCTAATCCTGATCTACGACCTGACCAGCCATCAAATTGTGTGTACTGATCTTCGATACCAAGCAGAATTGATGAGTTGAGTTTTTCAGCTATTGTTGTCGAGTAGTTCAGTGTATTTGTCCAGTTCCAGCGTTTGCGACGGTCAAAATAGTTGTATGCTTCGCCACCATTTGTACGACCATCACCATGCAGCGGATGCCAGAAAGTCTTTGACTCAATCTGGCTGTAATCAATACCATATGTGGTGCGGAGGAAGAGATTCTTGTAAAGCTCCAGATTGGCATAGAATGATCCGAGAACACGGTCGCTTTGTGCGTTGTTATAATTCTTGTCGAACAGGAATCTGGGATGGAAGAAACCAACAGCCTGCGTGTTCTTGCGAAGGCCAACGCGGTTATTAGCATAGTCAATATTGTAGTCGCCATTGGGAAGCATAACCGGCACGATAGGTGCAGTTACGAAAGCCAGACGGCCTGCACCGGCAGTAGCAAAGTTTGCGCCTGCAATTGAACCTGTCTGTGGTGCATTTGCAAATGTGTTGGTATAACCGGCGTTACCTCCTATACTGAATGCCTTGCTGACCTTGTGATCAATGCTGAAACGGAATGAGCGGCGCTCCAGCGAGTTGGTCTTAATAATACCATCAGTGTTCGAATAACCGGCCGAGAAGTTGTAAGTGGTATTGGGGCTTGCACCCGAAACTGTAAGTGCATGATTGTGCTGGAATCCGGTGCGGTAAACTTCATCATTCCAGTTCGTGTTTACAACCTTTCCATCAATGGTGTCGAGCTGGTAAGCTGGGCCAAGGCCAGCATTTTCGCGAGCCTTGTTCTTTACTTCAACGAATTGATAAGCGTCCATCAGATCGTACAGACGATAAGGTGAATTCCAGCCCACAGAAGCATCATAGGTAACAGTTACCTTGCCTTGCTGACCACGACGTGTGGTAACAAGTACAACTCCGTTTGCGGCGCGCGAACCATAAATAGCTGTGGCTGATGCGTCCTTCAGTACTTCGATACTTTCGATGTCAGCAGGATTGATGTCAGCCAATGGGTTAACCGGTGTGGCATTGCGACCAAAATCGCCGGTGAAAGCAGGAACCCCATCAATGACATACAAAGGGCTTGAACTTCCCGAAATGGAGTTTACACCGCGAACCCTGATTACAGGCGGGTTGCCAAGTACAGCGTTAGGAACTGTAACGGTCACACCAGCGGCCTTGCCTTGCAGGGCCATGTCGAAGGTTTGAACGGGAATGGTGCGGAGGTTTTCGCCTTTGACTTTGGACACGGAGCCCGAAACGTCGCGGCGCGACTGCACACCATAACCAACGACCACAATCTCTTCAAGTGCGGTTACGTCGGCTTGCATGGTAACATTGACCAGCGTGCGTCCGGCAATTTCCACTTCCTGTGTTTTCAATCCCACAAAGGAGAAAACAAGGGTGCGGGCGTTGGCCGGTACATCAAGCTGATACTTACCGTCAAGGTTGGTAGTAGTTCCGACAGTAGTGCCTTTTACGACAACCGTAACGCCTGGAATACCACTACCATCGTCAGCGCTCGTCACCGTACCGGTGATGATGCGTTGAGCGAGCACAACCTGCATGGAAAAAAAGATGCAGGCCAGCAACAAGGTAATTTTTCTCATACTGATGAATTTTGGTTAGTGAATTGTTTAGTGAAACGTAATCATGAAATCATTCATTCATATTTTTTCTTAGACTTTTCCCGCCA
>DAOKYW010000051.1:0-5548 GCA_035325985.1 Bacteroidales bacterium | reverse complement strand
TGTCAATACCGGCGCACAGACCCTCAGTAATGTACCCTTAGCCTCCGATTACATCGCCACCGGCACAACAGGGCTGCCACAACATAACGTGCTGTCGCATAAGGTTATGCCTAATCCATTCAGCAGCAATGCCATACTTCAGCTGAACCTGCCAACGGAAGGCAGACTACGTCTAAACATTTACAATTACCTTGGGCAGCAAATCGTTCAGCTGGCCGATGGCAACTATCAGGCGGGCTATGTACAGTTCGAGATTAACCAAAGCGACCTACCAGGAAATGGGGCATATTTCTATGCTGTGGAGCTCGAAACCTCAACAGGCCTTATGCGCTCACGTGGAAATATTTTGCTGATCAGGTAAGTGACTTTTTCTATGAATTCCAAACTCCGGCTCCTCAGGCCGGAGTTTTTTTTAGGTATTTGGCTTAGTTTTGTAAAGAAATGTAAAAGCCAAACCAATGTATTTATCCCGTTTCGCAACATGCGGCTTATGTATTGCCGCAATTTCTTTTCTTTTGAGTTCAGGCCTGGTGTATGGACAATACCGGCCCATACGCGGCGAGCGACCAGCTATTGACCTTGACAAGGTCAGCAGGGATGCTTATGAGCCGAACAAGATTAGCATAAAATTAAGGCCTGACCTTGCTTCGAGGATTGAAGGCAGACATACCATCATTGCACCGGAGAGTTTCGGGATACCTGCAGTCGATGCCATTTTATCGCAAAACGGGATGATAAAAGCCAGTCAGATGTTTTATTCAGGTGCGCTGAATTACCGTTTCGATGACCGCATGCGCGCGTGGGGATTTCACTTGTGGTATGAAATTGACTTTGGGACAGCAAATCCGGATATTCCCACCCTGATAAAAGCCCTTCAAAGGCTACCGGAAACTGAAGTAGCAGAGCCTGTTTACAGAAAACAACTGATAGCGCCCGTTGCAGAACATACTTTTCAGCCACAGGAAGCATCTGTTACTAGTGAGGGCAATACACGCTGGACACCCAACGATCCCAGGTTTAATGAGCAATGGCATTATCATAACACCGGACAGCAGAGCGGAACAATAGACAAAGACATCGACCTGCCTGAAGCATGGGATATTACAAAAGGCAATTCTTCGGTAATTGTTGCCATTGTGGACGGTGGCATTCAGTTCGACCACCCTGATCTGGCAGGTAATATGTGGTCGGGAATAGGTTACAATTTCGTAAACAGCAGTTCTACTATCGTACCTCACAACCATGGCACGCACGTGTCAGGTACTGTTTCAGCAGTCAATAATAATGGTGTTGGTGTTTCGGGTGTAGCCGGTGGCTCTGGAACCGGTAATGGAGTAAGGCTGATGAGTTGTCAGGTCTTTACAGCTTCTTCGAGTGGCGGATTTCATCTGGCACCTGTTTATGCGGCAAACAACGGCGCCTCTATCTCGCAAAACAGCTGGGGGTACACTAATGTTGGTGTTTTTGAGCAGAGCGCACTTGATGCGATAGACTACTTCAACCAGAATGGTGGAGGCGCAGCACTGACCGGAGGGATAACCATTTTTGCAGCAGGCAACGACAATTCATCAGGAAACTGGTACCCGGGCTGCTATTCGGGTGCTTTTGCCGTAGCAGCTACGAACAATAAAGACCAGAAGGCCTGGTATTCCAACTATGACACATGGGTTGATATTTCTGCACCGGGTGGTGAAACGGATGCCGTTTCAGCCAGAGGTGTACTCAGCACTATCACCGGCAGTACCTATACTTTTTATCAGGGAACTTCCATGGCCTGTCCTCATACATCCGGAGTAGCAGCACTCATTATATCGCTTGCCTATGGCCAACTGACCAATGCGGATATCAAGGACATCCTTCGCAATTCAACTGATAATCACTATGCCGAGAACCCATCCTTCATCGGAAAGTTAGGAACAGGACGACTCAACGCATATCAGGCATTGCTCACTACTCAGAACTATCTGAGCGGAGTGCTCAACCCGACAAATTTTATTGCGGTGGGTACCAGCACCTCACAAATCAACCTTAGCTGGAATAAGAACAGCAGCAATCATGATGTGATGCTGGTCTGGGCTCCCACTTCAAGCATCAGCTCACCGGTTGAGGGCACGAGTTATGCTGTTGGTCAGAGTTTGCCCGGAGGAGGCACAGTGTTATACAAAGGCGCTGCTACAGCATTCAATCACACCGGGCTTACCTCAAACACCCAGTATTTCTACAAACTCTTCTCATACAACCCAACCCTTACCTATTCCTCAGGGCGGGAAGCCAACGCCTTTACACAGTGTGGCATCTTTTCAACTTTGCCCTACACACAGGACTTTAACAGCACCTCCGGTTTGCCCAATTGCTGGTCGATTATTGATCACCAGGGCAATGGACAGATATGGCAATTTGGAACCATAACCGGAGGATTAACCGGAACCACAGGCAATTACGCTTATCTGAACAGCGATGGCTTTGGCAGCAACAACACCCAGAATGCCAGCCTGATATCGCCGGTTTTCGACCTCTCGACCTATATGAATGTGACCCTGAGCTTCAAGCATTATTTCAGGCAATATCAAACGGCTTCGACGGCAAGACTTTACTATTCAACAAATGGCGGAACGGATTGGACCGAAATACAAAACTGGACGGCTACCACCGCCAATCCACTCACTTTCAGCCAAACAATACCGGCTTTGACCGGGCAAGCCAATGTGCGCTTCAGATGGCATTATCAGGGCACATACGCCTATTATTGGTGTGTGGATGACATTGTGATAAGTGGCGATGTCAACATACCCGGAGCACCCACAGCTGCCCATACGCCATCGCCAACCGATAATTTCAACGGTGCAAGTATCAATGGAAGCCTCCAATGGACCTGGGGCAACAATACTGACAAATACGACCTTTGGCTGGGTCCATCCGGCAATATGCAGAAAGTTGTCAATCAAGCCAATGCGGGCGCTTCGGGAAGTCAGGGCACATACAGCTATTCGGGCCTTAATCCGTCATCAGCATACCAATGGCAGGTGGTTTCGTTTAACACATCACTACCGATGAGTGTAAATAGTCCTGTCTGGAATTTCACTACAGCATGCGGAACCTCAACACTGCCATTTGCTGAAGGTTTCGAAGACAGTTCCCCTACGCGAAATTGCTGGACACAAGAGTTTGTGCAGGGTAATAAGGAATGGACCTATGCTGCCGGATCGAGTGGAGGCAGTATAACAACCGCAAGATCAGGTGTAAAAAATGCCCGTTTTACCAGTACTTCGGGCGGGCCTTACATCACGAAGCTGGTATCGCCCATTCTGGATCTTTCCGGTATGATGAACATCAAACTCAGTTTCTGGTATGGTCAGGAATTCTGGTCGCCCGACCAAAACGAGCTAAAGCTTTATTATCGTGTATCACCTTCATCGCCATGGATTCAGATTGGAAACACCTACAATCAGAACATTGCGCAATGGACACAGGTATCGGACATCGAACTTCCGAACCCGAGTGCTACTTATCAAATAGCCTTCGAAGGTATTGACAACTGGGGAAGGGCCAACGTGCTCGATGACATTTCAATTACAGGACAGCCATCAGGCCCGTTTGCCGACTTCACTGCCAGTCCGTTAACCGCTTTGGTGGGGCAGGCTGTAACGTTTACTGATGCCTCCGGAAATGGCAATTTCTCGCAATGGATCTGGAATTTTGGCGAAGGTGCCAATCCTGCTTCAGCAACAGGGCAAGGTCCGCACATAGTTACGTACAACACAGCCGGACAAAAAACCATTTCGCTCACCGTCGATGGCATTTACACCAAAACCCGTCAGAATTACGTCACAATTACGGCCAATCCTTACCAAGCACCACAAAACCTCAGTGCAACAGTGTTTGGTGGCAATAATGTTCAACTTGTTTGGGAAGCACCTGTCGTAACTTCAACATCAACAAATGACCTACAGCGTGTAATAACATCAACCATAATCAAAGACAAATTTACGCACGAATCAGCATCCCTGTCAGGCCCTGTCTTGATTATCCCTGAAGGCAGCAGAGTGGAAAGCGGCAGGGCTGTGCTGTTCAACAACGGTCCATTTGTGAATAGCCCGGGTACCGGCCCCGGAGGCTCAGACCATAGCGTGCTACAAAACAGCACTTTGGGACATTCAAGCTATGGTTTTGGAGCGCAATCGACAGCCGGAAACCGTGTAGCTGACGACTTTACCGTGAGTGTACCGTGGCAGGTCGAAAGTTTCACCTTTTTCGTTTATCAAACCGGATCGTCCACCACAAGTACCATTACGGCAGCTTATATTCAGATATGGAGCGGAGATCCTGCGGCTGGCGGACAAGTGATATGGGGTAATACCACAACAAATCGCCTTAGCACCACCAATTGGGCTACAGCGTACAGGGTAAGTCAAACAACGGTGGACACACAAAGGCCCATAATGAGGGTTATCTGTAACACACCCGGGCTTAGCCTTCAGCCTGGCACATACTGGGTGGACGTGAGCTTTGCTGGCAGCCTGTCATCGGGTCCGTGGGTTCCGCCCATCACGATTAACGGTCAATCGGTTACCGGCAATGGCCTGCAATTTACTTCAAGTGCATGGCAGAACCTGATTGATAGCGGTAATAATTCAGCTCAGGGTATCCCTTTCATCATTGAGGGTACCTCCCAATCCGTAACCCAGTATAAGGTTTACCGGAACAATGTGCATATCGGCACAACAGCCCATAATGTATTGACACATAATGACATTGGTCTTTCTGCAGGCACGCATGATTTTTATACCACGGCGATGTACGGCACAAATGAGTCCGGCCCTTCGAATGTGGTGCAGGTGGTAATAGGTGCCATGTTGTGTGAGGTTCCAACCTCTCTTGCATCAACGAATGCTTCCACCAATTCGGTCAGGCTCAGCTGGTCAGTTTTACCTTCAGCACTCAGCTGGGACCTTATCTATGGTTTGTCAGGCTTTAACCCCTTGACGGAAGGCACATTAATAACCGGTATTGGTGCCGTTCCATTTGATCTTGGTGCACTTCAGCCCGGCACGACCTATGATTTTTATGTTCGATCAAACTGTTCAGGCAGTGTGCAGAGCGACTGGAGCTCCGTTGCCACCTTCAGTACATTGAGCCCACCTCCGGCGATTTTCACTTTCAACGGAGGCGGCAGCTATTGTCAGGGAACCAGCCCAACAGGCATCAGCGCATCGCTCAGCGGCTCGGAAACCAATGCCATATATCAATTGCTGCGCAACAGCCTTCCTTACGGTGATCCCGTGTCAGGAACTGGTAACCCCATCGTGTGGAACAATTTAATAGCCGGAACATACACCGTTACGGCTACCAACAGCAGCAGCCAGACCATGAACGGACAAGCCGTGGTTACCGAAACACCGTCCGTGGCTGTGAGTGTGACCATTCAGGCTTCGGCTACCGACGTTTGTCAGGGAACAGCTGTAAGTTTTACTTCCACTTCACAGAACGCAGGTAACAACCCGGTTTACCAATGGACCGTCAACGGCAATAATGCAGGCACCAATAGCCC
>DAOKYW010000050.1:0-6277 GCA_035325985.1 Bacteroidales bacterium | reverse complement strand
AGCTCTCTGCGCAAAACGGGAGTGCAAAAGTACAAAGATTTTTGAAAGTGCAAAACTTTTCTTAAGATTTTTTTTCCTTTTCATCTTTATTCCTTGTTCTGAGCCGGCTCAGCATTTCACCCAACCCTGCTCGTCTGTCCATTCCTAACATTTAGCTATCCGGGGCTTGTTGCATAGAAATTGCCCTCAAAAAACCATCTGTATGCTTCAACTGTTCATTGCTCGTGTTCGGGAACGTGTGAAATTTCCGAAATTTGGTGGGCAATAATGTTTTAACGGCTGATGTGCGAAGAATTAAAGCTATTGCTCGATACATGGTATGACAGGTACAATCGTCCTGAATTTATTGTGCATGACCCTATATCCATTCCACATATGTTTAAAAGGAAGGAGGATATTGAAATTTCAGGACTGTTCACTGCTATACTCTCCTGGGGACAACGAAAATCTATTCTTAGCAAGTCGGAGCAATTGATGAAGATGATGGACATGCAACCCTTCGATTTTGTTCTGCATGCCGGAAAAGATGAACTGAAGCGCCTGAATTCTTTTGTTTACCGGACATTTAACGCAACCGACTGCCTGACACTTGTCTGGGGGTTGCGCCAGATTTATTCAAACCCTGGCGGAATGGAAAGTATAGTTTCGGATGGATTTGCCATCAACGGGGCCTTCGGCGCGATTGAAAAACTGAGAAACGCTCTGCTTTCCGTACCTCATGAGAAACGCACCCGTAAACACCTTCCCAGCCCTGAGAAAGGCTCTGCAGCCAAGCGAATCAATATGTTTTTCAGATGGATGATCCGACATGATTCGTCAGGTATTGACTTTGGACTATGGCAACAAATTCCTGCTTCGCTTCTTGTCTGCCCGCTTGATGTGCATACCGGAAGAGTGGCACGCAATCTGGGGCTGCTTGAAGTGAAAAACGACAACTGGAATGCCGCCTTAAGCCTGACAAACAGGCTGAAAGCATTCGATGACAAAGACCCGGTAAAATATGATATCGCTCTATTCTGTGCTGGTCTTTATGAAATGAAAGAAATGAAAATAGCTTAAAATTCAATGGATTATGAACCATCAGGAAGACTGGAAGAAGCGTTGGTACACCATCATTTTCGAACACCATACACGCGCCGGAAGAATTTTTGATGAAGTACTGCTGGTGCTCATATTGTTGAGCGTTATCATCGTACTTACCGATAGTGTGGAGCCTGTTCATCAGCAATACTATTCGACCTTGTTTGCACTCGAATGGTTCTTCACCCTCCTTTTTACCTTCGAATATGTTATACGCATAATAGTGAGTCCGGTTAAGCGCAAGTACATTTTCAGCTTTTATGGAATCATCGATCTGGTTTCTATAGTACCCACTTATCTCAGTCTGATTTTTGCAGGCGCTCAATACCTTATTATTGTAAGGTTGTTGCGCTTACTGCGAGTGTTCAGAATACTGAAACTTGTCAAATTTACCCGTGCATCAATTTATCTGGTTCATGCCCTCAAGCATTCAAGAGAAAAAATTCTGGTGTTTTTTGGGACAGTATTGATAACGGTTACAATCGTCGGAACATTAATGTACCTTATAGAAGGGCCTGAATCAGGGTTCACCAGCATTCCAACCTCGATTTACTGGGCAATCGTGACCATAACGACAGTAGGATTTGGCGACATAACACCCATAACTCTTGCCGGAAAGTTCATTGCTTCGCTCCTGATGCTGGTCGGTTATGCCATTATTGCGGTCCCGACCGGCATTATTACATCTGAACTGTCCCGCAGCCGCCAGGGAAACGAATCACAAAAGATATTTTGTAAATCGTGCGGTATGGAGCGACTTGCCGATGGCGCAAACTTTTGCAGCAATTGCGGCACTCCACTGCCCCCACTTTAGAAATACGAAGACCAGCTGTTTATGCTTAGATCTTCCAATTCGTATTTGCTTATGGCATAGATGAAAGCACTGGCCAAACGCGCATTGGTAATGAGCTGAATGTTGAGGTCCACCGCAGTCCGGCGAATTTCATAGTCGTTCCTTAATTCACTTTCGCTAAGGTCTTTGGGTATGTTGATG
The DNA here is from genome assembly GCA_035325985.1 of Bacteroidales bacterium. GTDB lineage: Bacteria > Bacteroidota > Bacteroidia > Bacteroidales > F082 > JALNZU01. The sequence continues at coordinate 4,203 of DAOKYW010000050.1, read as the reverse complement.
ACCAGATCAACTTTTCTTTCCTTCAACAATTCAAGCACATTGGGTGATTCGGGCACATCAGGCCAGTGAACCAGGCTGGAAGGAATACCATTATCGGCCAGGAAACGATGTGTGCCTGCAGTACAATATAAAGGCAATCCTTTGCTAACCAATAATCTGGCACTATTAATCAGCTCGGTTTTCGATCGCATTGGACCTGAGGACATAAGCACACCTTTTTCAGGGATATGGTAACCAACTGAAATCATGGCCTTTAGGACTGCCTCATAATAATCATCGCCAATACATCCCACTTCGCCGGTGCTGGCCATTTCGACACCCAAAACCGGATCTGCCTTGCTTAAACGGGCAAACGAGAACTGCGAGGCCTTCACCCCAACATGATCAATTTCGAAGAGCGAACGTCCGGGTTTTTCAACAGAAATGCCAAGCATTGCACGGGTAGCGTAGTCGATAAAATTGGTATTCAGCACCTTGCTGACAAAGGGAAAGGATCTTGATGCACGCAGGTTGCATTCGATGACCATTACATCATTGTCGCGTGCCAGAAACTGAATGTTAAACGGTCCGGTAATATGGAGCGCATGAGCAATCTGCCGGCTTATGCGCTTGATTCGCCTGATGGTTTCCACATAAACTTTTTGTGGCGGAAACATGATTGTAGCGTCGCCGGAATGAACCCCCGCAAACTCAATGTGCTCACTAATGGCATAAACCACGATTTCGCCCTCGCGGGCTACGGCGTCCATTTCAATTTCCTTGGCCTCGGTGATAAACTGGGAAACAACCACCGGATGTTGCTTCGATACTTTGCTGGCAAGCGTAAGGAAATGATTGAGCTCGTGCCTGTTGCTCACCACATTCATGGCTGCCCCCGACAACACATATGAGGGCCTGACCAATAACGGAAATCCAACTTCATCGGCAAACTGGTGGATTTCCTCCAATGAGCTGAGCTCGCGCCAGCGCGGCTGATCGATGCCCAGCCTGTCGAGAAGCGCCGAAAACTTGTGCCTGTCTTCGGCCATATCAATCATTTCGGGAGAAGTGCCCAGAACATGAAAGCCACTCCGGTGCAACCTTATAGCCAGATTGTTGGGAATTTGTCCTCCCGTTGATACAATAGTACCCATTGGCTTCTCCAACTCGAGGATATCCATCACCCTTTCGAGGCTAAGCTCCTCGAAATAAAGACGATGACTCATATCATAGTCGGTGCTGACCGTTTCAGGATTAAAATTGATCATCACCGGCTTGAATTGCTGTGCGGCAAGCGCCTTAAGTGCACTCACCGCAGACCAGTCGAACTCCACACTGCTACCAATTCGATAAGCTCCCGAACCAAGCACAATCACAGACTTATTGTCGTGCTCAAACTGTATATCATGTTTGGTGCCATGATAGGTAAGGTACAGATAATTGGTCACTGCCGGATACTCGGCAGCCAGTGTATCTATTTGCTTGACCACAGGAACAATACCAAGCCTGACACGCAGGTTTCTTATCTCAATAATTTGCTTGTCAGAAGAGCCATCAAAGCGCTCACCATAAACAAGACGCGCAAGCTGAAAGTCGGAAAAACCTTGTTTTTTTGCCTTAAGTAGCAGCTCAGAATCCGGATGCTCACCTTTTTGCGCCTGCAGTTGCTTCCAGGTTAAAAAAATCTGATATAGTTTTTGCAGAAACCAGCGGTCAATCTTCGTTAAAGCATACACATCCTCAACGCTGTAGCCTTGATCAAAGGCTTCACCAATAGCAAAAATGCGCTGATCGGTAGGCTGACTTAAGGCCGTATCGAGATTTTCGAACACGAACTCACGGTTTCCCACAAAACCATGAACACCAATACCGGTCATCCTCAAGCCCTTTTGGAGTGCTTCCTCAAAACTGCGCCCAATAGCCATAATTTCGCCAACACTTTTCATGGCGGAGCCAATTTCGCGCGAAACGCCGTGAAACTTCCCAAGATCCCAGCGGGGAATTTTTACCACCAGATAATCCAGTGCAGGCTCAAAAAATGCCGGTGTTGTTCCTGTAACCTTGTTCTTCAGCTGGTGCAATCCATAACCCAGAGCGAGCTTGGCTGCGACAAACGCCAAAGGATAACCGGTGGCTTTTGAAGCAAGCGCACTCGACCGCGAGAGGCGCGCATTAAGCTCGATGACCCTGTAGTCTTCGGAGTGCGGATCAAGCGCAAATTGCACATTGCACTCCCCCACAATTCCCACGCGACGGGCAATAGCAATTGATAAAGTACGCAGTTTGTGGTATTCACTATTGCTGAGTGTTTGCGAGGGCGCCACCACAATGCTTTCGCCTGTATGGATACCCAATGGATCGAAATTCTCCATATTGCAAACCGTAACGCAATTATCGTAGGCATCGCGAACCACTTCATATTCAATCTCTTTCCAGCCCTTGAGCGATTCTTCGACTAAGATTTGGGGAGAGTAGGCCAATGCCGTTGATGACAACATGCTGAGCTCCTGCTCATTGTTGCAAAAGCCACTTCCCTGACCTCCAAGGGTAAACGCTGCTCTGACGATTACAGGGTAACCAATTTTTGCCGCCGCATCGAGGGCTGCTTCAATGCTTGATACGGCAGTTGACCGGGGTGTGTGTATCTGCATTTCATGCAGTAGCGCTGCAAATTCCTGTCGGTCCTCGGTAGCTATAATAGTTTCGACCGGTGTTCCTAAAACCCGAACGCCATACTTCTTTAACACCCCTGACCTAAAGAGCGAAACACCGCAGTTTAAGGCTGTTTGTCCGCCAAAGGCAAGTAAAATACCATCCGGACGTTCCTTTTCGATGATCCGCTCAACAAAATATGGGGTTACCGGAAGGAAGTATATTTCGTCGGCAAACTCCGGACTGGTTTGCACCGTTGCAATATTGGGGTTGATGAGGATAGTGCGCAGACCTTCCTCCTTAAGCGCTTTAAGCGCTTGTGCTCCACTATAATCGAATTCGCCTGCTTCACCGATTTTTAGTGCGCCCGATCCAAGCAGCAATACTGTTTTTAAGCCCTTTGCTTCCATAGCTTGATTTCTTCCATAAAACGGTTGAACATAAAAGAGGTGTCAGTAGGTCCACCAGCTGCTTCGGGATGAAATTGGGTACTGAAGAAAGGTTTAGAGCGATGACGAATACCCTCATTGCTACCGTCGTTCAAATTGGTGAAACTGGCTTGCCAGTGTTCGGGAATTGATTCGGAAACCACTGCATAACCATGGTTTTGCGAAGTGAGCCAGGCCTTATTTGTGCCTGTTTCCAAAACCGGCTGATTATGCCCTCTGTGGCCGAATCTGAGTTTGTGGGTAACCGCACCTGCGGCAAGCGAGAGCAATTGATGTCCGAGACAAATACCGAAGATAGGTTTATCGCTTTCCATCGCATTCTTCAGGTTAGCGATTGTTTGGGTGCAGATCATCGGGTCGCCGGGCCCATTGGAAATAAACAAGCCATCGTATTGCTCGCGTAAAAAGTCATAATCCCATGGCACACGCACGACTGTTGTATCAAAACGCAGCAGATACCTGATGATATTCGACTTTACTCCACAGTCGATCAACAAGATGCGATGGTGTCCATTACCATAAATCACAGGCTGGCGGCAGCTTACGCCGGCTACCAGATTGGTTGAGGCATGGTCGAAAAAGTCAATCTTGTCATCGAATTCAATTTTTGCCAGCATAGTGCCGTGTTCACGAATCTTTTTGGTAAGCATACGTGTATCCAGGCCAAACAAACCGGGCACGCGGTGAGCCATGAGCCAGTCCGATAGGCTTTGTGCAGCATTCCAGTGATTGAAATATTCAGAATAATCTGAAATAAGCAAGCCGGCCGCATGAATACGTTCCGACTCAAAGCTGCTGTGTAAACCACCTTCCATGCGGTCGTCGGGCACCCCGTAATTACCCACTGCCGGATAAGTGAGCACCAATAACTGTCCGGCATACGACGGGTCGGTCAGGCTCTCGGGATAGCCTGTCATGGCCGTGCTGAAAACCAGCTCACCGGCTGAAGAAATTTCGGCACCGAACGAGAAGCCCTCTAATTGTGTGCCGTCCTCGAGGATAAGGTGTGCTTTGCGAAATGCCTTGTGCTTGATCATAGTGTTAAAGGGTAAAAAAAATGACGGCAACGGCCGTCCTCCATTCATACATAACTATCTTTGGCATTGGCTGTTCTGTGAAGCCT
>DAOKYW010000049.1:0-6695 GCA_035325985.1 Bacteroidales bacterium | reverse complement strand
GCTCGATACAGGTCTCTTTTAGCCTTGATTCAACTGATTCTTTGTAACTTTGCACGGCAGTTGATGGCCACCCTACCCTAGCTGAACATATGCTCAACCATATCAAACCTTCTGTTTTGAAAATTACGCTCTGTGTGATTTTCATTTTGCTTGTGCTGGGGAAGCCACTCTTTGCGCAGCCTGTTTGCGAGGTTACATCTCCGAATCAGTTTCCGGTTTGTTACAAAACGACCATTACACTGAGCGGTCCTCAGGGTAACAATTATACCTACCTCTGGATGCCCGGAGGACAAACCACCAGAAGCATTACATACAGTGCAACAGAGACTTTGACGCATACACTCACAGTTACCGACTCAGGCACCGGCGAAAGCTGTATATCTCAACCTTTTACAGCTGAAGTACGACCGAAATTAACCATGACCATCACTCAGCTTCAGCGTACATGCAGCAATGGAGATAATGACAATGGACAAACTGCCATACTGCTTGCCGAAGGCACAGGAGGCACTCCACCTTTGTCATACAATTGGCAGGTGAGTCCTATTCAGATTGCACCGGGCAACCCACAAATGGCCATCGGCCTCAAGGCCAGGCAATGGTATAAAATAAAAACAACCGATGCAGCCTCTTGCATGCAGACCGACAGCATTTATACACGCGCATTTTCCAATCCCAAAATCAATATCACCACCAGCAGTGATACTGCATACATCCAAAATCCCTACATCGATTTTTCGTTTACCAACCGTTCTTCCGACAGTATTCAGGTTACTTCGTTTTTCTGGATGTTCGACGAAAATGGTCCACGTGTAACCATGCCTCAGCCAAGGCACCTGTTCAATACCGAAGGCGACCACACCGTCAGGCTCACGGTCCTGAACGATCAGGGTTGCGACACCACCTACACGCATCAGGTGAAAATCATGCCGGTGAAGCTGAGTATTCCCAACATTATCACGCCCAATGGAGATAACATCAACGATGTGCTCGTGATAACGGAAGCACCTCCATCTAACGAAGGAGGCGATAGGTTTAAATCATCCTTTGCCGAAGGAGGATTGAAACCGCTGAACACCTATTATCTGCGGACAAAGCTGGTAATTTTCAACCGTCAGGGAAAAGTGGTTTACGAATCGACCAATTACAACAACGACTGGGGCGGACAGGGATTGAAAGATGGCGTTTATTTCTACGTGCTTCAATGCGAGGGCTTTAAGAGTAATGAGGTATATCGCGGCTCTATTACCATCATGGGTTCGAACAACTGACATAACTCAACTGCTATGACCAGAATAAAAACATTTCTAAGCATTTCGTTCATCATCTTTCTGGCAACCGGATTAATCTCCTGTGGCCAGGGTGGCGGAACCCTTCCTTCCGATCTGGTGCGCAATCCGAAATCGGCAGGCGGCGAACAAAATATATCAATGCCGGAAATCACCTTTGCTAAAACCGAGCACGATTTCGGCCGACTCATTCAGGGTGAGCAAGTGGTTTATGTATTTAAATTCACCAACACGGGCAGCAGCGATCTCTTAGTGAGCAAAGTGAGTGCTTCCTGCGGTTGCACCGCAAGCAAATACACCCGCGAACCCGTTAAGCCGGGCAGTGAGGGTAAAATCGAAGTTACCTTCGATTCCAATGGACAACGAGGCATACAAAATAAAACCATAACCGTGCTCACCAACGGAAAACCACAAACCACAGTGCTTCGCATCAAAGCACAGGTGGTTACACCAGATGCTTTATAGCCATTAAATTTAAATTAAACATATGGACATTATCAGTATTTTACTATTTGCTCCCCCGGCCGAGGGACAACAAGGCGGCGGATTTATGTCGTTTCTGCCTCTGATCCTCATCATGGTCGTTTTCTATTTCTTCTTTATCCGCCCGCAAATGCGTAAGGCCAAAGAACAAAAGCAGTTCCGCGAATCCCTTAAAAAAGGCGACAAAATCATTACCATAGGCGGAGTTCACGGCAAAGTGTCAGAGGTGCGCGAAACCACTCTGATCATCGAAGTGGCCAATGATGTGCGTATCGAAGTAGAAAAGAGTGCTGTAGTCTCCGACCCATCGCAGGTAGGGACAGCCGCAAAGTAGCTACAAACCAAAAAGACCAATGCAACGGCAAAAGTTTTGCCGTTGCATTTTCTTTTGTACCACTTTTGCAAAACACTAACAACTGAAATGAACCGGCAGCAACCAAAAGAAGAAGTCAACAAGCGCAAGCGCTTTATGGTATATATGATTTTTTTGGCCATTTCGGGTTTACTGTGGCTGCTGATCAAAATCAACAATGTTTACACGGTTAAATTTCCGGTCACACTGACGTTTTCCGATCCGCCACCAGGCATCTGGCTGGAAGATGAGTTTATTACACAAGAACTTGAAGCCGAATTGCAAAGCCGGGGATACGAGTTATTACGGGTGGTCCTGTTCAATAAAAAGAAGCCAATTATTCATGCCTCAATGAGGTCGCTGTCGCCTCGTAAAGTCAATCAATACGAATATTATGTTACAGCACAGACCCTTAAAAACCTTGTTGCATCACACCTTGGGCTAGGACCCGATGAGGTAGTTATTGCAGAAAACGAATTACGCTTTCGGGCAACCCAGCTCACTTCAAAGAAAGTAAAGGTGGTGCCGAGGCTTGATATTTTCTACGACCCTAGCTTCGGGCCATACGGACAACCTGAAATTACACCCGATAGCATAGAAATTTATGCGATAAATTCCGTCATCGACACCCTGAAATTTATTCCCACTGAGGCACGTACTTACCGGAATACACGCAATCAACTGGCGGACAGCCTTAAACTCAATATGCAACATCCCAGCATGAGTGCTGCACACAAAAAAGTATTTTTTGTTCAGCAGGTTGAACAATTCACCGAAACTACAGCACTTGTTGACATAGAATCTGGCGATGCAGCCGGCCTGAAGATATTTCCTAACCGAACACTTGTAATCTATAATGTTGCTCTAAAAGACTTTGGCAAGGTTGATGCAGGCGGTTTTACTGTTGAAGTAGATACCTCAGGTCTGGCCAAACGCAGCGCACATTTGTTTCTTAAGGTTTCGCGCATACCTCCCGGCGTTCAGTTGGTCAGGCTTGATCCCGGCAAAGTAGAGTACCTCATTCCGGTAACGAGATGAAAGTGGGCCTTACAGGTGGTATCGGGAGCGGAAAAACCTCCGTTTGCCGGATATTTGAATCTTTTGGCATACCAGTTTTTGATGCTGATCTCGCAGCAAAACAACTATACGAGCAGCCAGAAATAAAGCTCTGGCTAAAAGAAAATATCGCCGAAGAAGTTATTACTGAAAATAATACTGTTGATAAAAAGCGACTTGCGCAAATTATCTTTAACGACGCCAGTAAAATGAGTCTTATTGCGTCGAAAATTCATCCCTTGGTTGCGGCAAATTTCGATAAATGGGCAGCAGCCCAGTCCGATAAACCATATGTGATTTACGAAGCCGCGATTCTTTTTGAAACAGGTCGTTACAAGCTTCTGGACAAAACCATTCTTGTAACAGCACCGGAAAGCATCAGGGTTCAGAGGGTGATTCAGCGCGATAATATGTCAGCTGCGGAGGTGTACGAACGCATGAGAAAGCAATGGGATGACAGCCAAAAAACTTCATTGGCAGATTTCGTTATTCACAATACTGATTGGACCGAAACGGTCCGGCAAACTCAGGATATTCATCAAACCATCCTAAGCGAAATCGCCTCTCATTGAATTCCAAAATTTGGAATTACCGGCCTGACTCAAAAAATCACATAAGCCTATCAAGGCATTAAATAATTGAATATTAACGTCTGATTAACGTTTTTCGGCTAAAAATTCATCCAATTTCGCTCTTTATCATTGAGCCGTTTTTGGAGTATTTTTCCAAATATTGGATAAACTCCTCCGATTTTCTTAAATATATCAGCATAAACAATTAATAATGAGACGGTTAAATGCAATGGATTACAGGGCATGATTTTTGTTTTAGAATTCCGGATATGAAAGAAAATATTTACACAAGAGCTTTTTTCATTTCAGGGGTAAAATCAGCCTTGCCGATTATTTTGCTGATGATGTCGCTTCGTATGGCTTATGGCAGCCCGATTCAAACTGAATCATCCATACACGATACACCTGTCAGCATCAGGATTTCACCGGCAATGGATATCGAACGAATCCTGCTGTTCAATAGTGGATTCAGAAGTGAGCAGCAGGCTGACATGCGCTCATTGCAGTATTTTCCCGATTCAGTGTTAGTGTATTCAGTACAGTCGAACCCCAGAAAATATCAATATCTCTTTTCCAGCAAGGGCGAACTGATAACTACACTAGTGCGGATCAGACAAGGACAGCAATGGGTGAATGAGTCCATCGAAAACAGAACCTATGATGCCATGAGCAACATGACCATGCAGCAATGGCAAAGCTGGACGGGTACGGCCTGGGTAAATGCTTCACGTAATCTTTTCACCTACGATAACAATCGTAAAATTCTCACACAAACAGAACAGACCTGGAATGCCTCGTTAGGGCAATGGGTAAATTTCAGACGCACTACCAATGTTTGGTCCTTATCGGGTCTTCAATTGACTATGCTTCAGGAAATTTTCTCGGGAGGAAACTGGGAAAATCAGGTATTTGAACTATACATCTGGGAAAACAACAATCTTGTGCAAGCCGAGAGGCAGAATTGGGTCAGCGGCAACTGGACAAATGCCTACCAGTACTTATATTCCTACAACGGACAAGGTAATCTGACAAGCATGACGATCAGGCAATGGGCAGGCAACCAATGGAACGACTCTTATAAGGAAGTTTACTCATACAATACTGCAAATCAACTCATAATTTATGTTAGTCAGCTGTTCAACAACGGCTGGCAAAACAGTGAACAATACTTTTACACTTACGATGTGCTGGGTTTCCCTGAATCAGTTGTAAGGCAGGTCTGGCAATCCGGGACATGGCAAAACAACCTGCAAAGGCTATTTACCAACAATAATTACGGCACTGTGCAGCTGGCACTGCATCAGGTATGGCAGCAAAACAGCTGGTTGAATCAACATATGTTCACCAAAGGCTTTGATGAAAACGGCAACACGACACTATCCAATGCTTTCGTGTGGTCAGGAGGATGGCAGCAGAATCAGGACGATCAACTGGAGGTTTCGTATAATTTTGGCTTAAAGACGTTCAGGTTTACCGGTTATAAAGCTGAAGCGGGTTATACAAGTATGATTGTAGGCCAGAATGAAACCCGCAGGACGACATCATATTTAGTCAGCCCGAACCCATCAAATGGCAAAATTTTCATTTTTAACGAATTATTGGCATCCACTGTTGCCAGAGTGAGTATTTTTGCCTTAGATGGTAAAGAAGTATTTAACACCAAATATGCGTCCGGAAGCCCCATTGTTGTTGATGTCAGCAACCAAGGTCTGAAGCCGGGCGTGTACGTGCTTAGAATTACTTCATCAAATGAATCATACCACCAAAATATAATCATAAGATAATCAAGAAAATCCAAAAAAACATAGCCATGAAAAATCGTTTACTCAAATCAATTCTATCCCTGCTTCTCCCGGGAATGCTCCTGTTTGGCAATGGTCTTTCAGCTCAACCATTCGTAACAGTGGAGCAACCAAATATCAGCGGAATTACTTGGGATATCGGATCCACCAGGCTGATTTCATGGAATACCAACTTCACTCAACCTGTCAAGATTGAGTTGGTCGATTATTCCACAATCACGCCAACCGTAACAACGATTGAGGCGTCGACGCCCAATTCGACCTATGCCTGGTTTATTGACCCGTTGATTTTTACACCAGGAACGCAGTACAGAGTGCGTGTATCAAGCACCATCAACCCTGCTCTTTACGCGGAGAGCAATAATGACTTTGCACTCGTGACAGCATTACCAGGTACCAGTATTACCATTGAGCAGCCCACACTACCCAATATCAAGATTGTAAAGAACACCGATTACCTCATCAGCTGGAATCCGGTAGGTGTTTTCAGCAATGTGAAGATTGAGCTCTTAGACTTGCTTAATAATACAACTACAACCATAGCCGCATCGGTTCCTAATTCAACTTATGTATGGTCTGTAAGCAACACACTTCCCGCCCACAACCAATACAAGATTAGGGTTTCCAGTGTGGCAGTTCCAAGTATTTTTGACGAAAGCGACAACAACTTTGAAATTCTCGATTATCCTCAGGGCAGCATTACAGTGCTTCAACCGGATGCTGCCGGCATCAAATGGGTAAGAGGTGCTCAATATCTTGTTTCGTGGATTGATAATATTCCTGACCCTGTAGATATTGACCTGATCAGGAATACAAATTTCTGGATAGCCAGCGACAATACCGGAGGCGGAGCCTTTAACACAGGCAGCAATACCGGATGCAACTTTAATCCCTGGACTATTACAACCGGTACTGTAGCAGGCGGTGTGGCAAATGCCATTAAAGGAAATCCGACACTTGCTGGTATCACAGGCATTGCCAATCCGGCATACCGCCTGCTTGCCTATTCTGACCCCGCAAACAACGGTAATTACGTTTATGCTGACCGCACTTTTGGACCCTACAACACTCCTGACGGATTCATGTTGTCATTCGACTGGGGATTTAACCTTGGAAGCGGAAGCCTTACTGATGGCGAGAA
>DAOKYW010000048.1:0-6876 GCA_035325985.1 Bacteroidales bacterium | reverse complement strand
TCTACTACGGCCCTTACGGCTTTCTGATTGACATTGTGCTTTTTGCTGTCATCACCATCTTTTTTCACCGTCTGTGGTGGGACTTCGCCCGCATCATCAAGGCCTTTGGCCTTGTCAACATCACCGCCGACTGGCTCGCCGACCGCGTTTTCGACACGAGTTTGTGGTTCAACCGCCACCTCCTCGGTATGCATATCACCGTCGAAGCCCCGAACATCATGTGGTTTGCCAACGGCGGCTACGTCCAGGTCAACGAGAGCTGTTCGGGTTTGAAGCAATTTTATCAGATTCTGGTGTTGTTTGTGCTTTTTCCCGGCCCGTGGAAGCATAAGCTGTGGTTCATCCCTATGAGTATGGTCATCATGCACGGCGTAAATGTGTTTCGCATTGTCACCCTCAGCATCATGGTCCTTTGGAAACCCGAATACTGGCACTTTACCCACGACTGGATCCTCAGGCCCGGCTTTTATGTAGTGATATTTTTGCTCTGGGTATGGTGGGTTGAGAAGTTCAGGCAGAAACCGAAGCTGAACAAACCCGCCCTGAGCCATGATGCCTGAAACACTTCTGCCTGCCTCGGCGCACCCTGTGCTTCCCCGTCTGGTGGCAAGGCTTTTCGGCTGGAAGGCTTATCACCCGCCGGATGAACTGGAATTGCCTTACGGGTTTGTGGATACCGGCAGGGAGGTATTTTCGTTGCCGCACTTTAACCACGCGGCCGGGCCAATCGTACCCTATACTACATTGGCTGATAAGCTTCAGGCCTTGCAGGAACACCTGCGTAAGCCTGTCGGACTTCGGTTATCGGCAGGGGATTCAGCTATTTCCGCGTCAAAGGTGGTAAGCCTTTTGCGCCTTGATCGGCAAGCATGTCCTGAGCTGCTGTTGCATGGATCGCTAGCCCGAAAGATACGGGCAGCCCACAGCCGTGGCGTAACAGTGGAACAGCAGGGCAGTGATGGATTGAAGGCATTTATGGCTATTTACGAGCGAAGGCTGCACCAGCTTGGTTCCGCCAATCTGCCCCTGCGTTTTTTCGATGCCCTCATGCAGTCCTATCCCGACAAGGCACTCGACGCTGGGGCCATGCTGCACATTGCCCGATATCAAGGGCGTTGCGTCGGTGCTGCTTTTTCGTTACGCTTTGGTCAATGGTTCGAAAATGGCTGGTTTGCTACCGATATTTCGCAGCCCGCGCTCTATGTGGCCTATGCCCTGCACGATGCCATGATACGCGATGCCTTGGCCTCAGGTGCCACGATATACAGCTTTGGCCGAAGCAGCCCCGGCAGCGGCGTACATCGATTCAAACAGCTGTGGGGTACGAGCGATTTGTACATTGCTCAATACAGCATTCCACCAAAACGCCACGATTGGCGTAATTATCCCTGGCTGCATAATATCTGGAAAAAAGTGCCCTTGCCCCTGGCCCGCCCCTTTAACAACAACATTGCCAAATGGATGTACTGATAAGCTTCCTGTAAAAGATAACGGAATTTAAGGTGGAACCGGACGAATGACGAAGAAAGGGAGAAATTCAAAGATTCAAGATTCAAAGATTCAAGATTCAAAGATTCAAAAATTCAAAGCTAATCCTCCAACCCCAAACCAAGAGCAGTGACGAGTGACGGGTGAACGGTGAACAGTGAACGGTGAATAGTGAACGGTGAACAGTGAATAGTGACGGAGTGACAGGTGACCTGTGACCAGTGAATAGTGAATGGTGAACGGTGACGAGTGAACAAAAAACAAAGAACCAAGAACAAGGAACAAAGAACCAAGAACCAAGAACCAAGAACCAAGAACAAGGAACAAGGAACAAGGAACAAAAAACAACCAATCACGAATCACGAATCACCAATCACAAAAGATTCAAAGATTCAAAAATTCGAGGATTAGAAGATTCCAAGTCCGGGGATGAAAACTTGACATGACACAAAACACTAAAGGAGTGAAAGGTGACGAGTGACGGGTGAACGGTGAACGGTGAATAGTGAATAGTGACCGGTGACGGGTGACCATTGCCGTGTGAACAAAAAACAACGAACAACGAACAACGAACAAAGAACAAGGAACAAGGAACAAGGAACAAAAAACAACCAATCACGAATCACGAATCACCAATCACAAAAGATTCAAAGATTCAAAAATTCGAGGATTAGAAGATTCCAAGTCCGGGGATGAAAACTTGACATGACACAAAACACTAAAGGAGTGAAAGGTGACGAGTGACGGGTGAACGGTGAACGGTGAATAGTGAATAGTGACCGGTGACGGGTGACCATTGCCGTGTGAACAAAAAACAACGAACCAAGAACAACGAACCAAGAACAAAGAACAAAGAACCAAGAACAAGGAACAAAGAACCAAGAACAAGAAACAAAAAACAACGAACAACGAACCAAGAACAACGAACCAAGAACAAAGAACAAGGAACAAGGAACAAGGAACAAAGAACAAATAAACAAAGAACAAATCAACAAACAAACCAACCCTCACCCCTCCCACAACACACTAATCACCGTTTGTCTTTCTGCAAAATATATGCAATACTCAAAAAATTTCCTTCGGTTATCCTGTGGTTGGTAGATCCTGAACCAATCCCCTGCATACACCTCTTCCGGCTTGCTGTAACGCCGGCCATCGGCAAAGAATTCAGCTGCAGCCGAACATTCCGGCAGTTGTTTACCGGGTCCCTCATTGATTAGCCTGAACGGAAAATCTTCCGACATCTGTCGCCATTGGATAATGTTATTATGGCTGCAGACCACCAGAATAGGATGGTTCCCCAGTTCGATAAACCGCATCAGTGCGGCAGTGTAGCTTACCTGGTAGTTGTTGCTGATTTCTTCGATAAGTGCAGCCGAAAATTTTCTGCCCCTAAGATCGTAGAGCACCCATTCCCGTGGCATAAGCAGGGCGGCCGCAAAATATTCCGCTTCCCGTTCAGCCTTGATGTCTATCCAAAGCATCCCCTGTGAGCCATGTGGCCTGACCCCGGGTTTTCGCAAGTTCACGCGATGGTCGTCAATGATATAGTGCCCAAGTTCGTGAGCAAACGAAAACCTTACCCTGGGATGGGAGGGATTGGACTGATCGTTTCGAAGATTGATGTAGATGAACCACTCTCCTTCGAAGTATTCAATCAGTCCATCAAAAGCATCGTTTCTGCGAACATAACAGTAGCCAATTTCCAGACCCTCGGCGATGGTCTGAGGCACAACCGGCCCCGGATAACGAAAAAAGCTTTCCGCTAAATCCGAGGCCAGCCGTTCAATCATGGGTTTGTTGATTGTTTTGAATCCCATCCGGACATGATTAAGGTTCATGCTTTTTTCTTTGCTCGCGCAATTCCCGGATCATTTCTTCGCTGATTTCTTTCGCATTGCGGGCTGCCAGATTTTTAAACTCCTGTTCGCGGTTCTCTTCTGTTGCATGTTCTAAGTGTATAACCCTTGCCGGGCGGCGGTATGCGCTTTCAAGGATTTCCATTGCATTGTCCGGAACACTCACCTTACTGATTTCCTCAGCAAAGCGAATCTCAAACATTTCCACCTGCCGCATACTGACAGGGATGAGTATGCCTGCTGTTCCCATAGCATGTCGGAGTGCGTGCTCAAAGCTACTTTCATGGTCTTTCATAGGTCAATTTTTAAATTTTTACTGGCTTTAATATTCATGGATTGGTCATAAGTCGTCGTTCAATAGGATAAAAAAATGGCCAGAGCTTCCTCCTAGCCATTAGATGCCATGACTTGCAGCAATCTACTGCCTCTCAAAGAGCTGTGCGTGTGGTTGTAGTATCCTTTTGAGTTTTTCAATAGCCCTGTGACGGATGGTTCTTACATGTCCTTGTTCGATTTGGTAACGCAAACAAAGCGCACGCATGATAAAGTCCGGAACATGAATGTTACGGATTTTATAATCGAGTGTCGAGTACAAAATATCTTGCTCGCGTTCATCCAGTGTATTCCAGGCCTCTATGATTTTGGGATGTTTGAATAACTGATCACCCATCTGATGCTCAGCTTCATCAAAAAAATCAACTTCCGACAGCGCGTCCTCAAAAAAATCAACATTACGATCGTCTGTATGGATGTGATGATTTTGATAATCAAGGTATTCAAACAGCTCCCTTTTAGCCATGGTGGCCAAATAGGCCCTGAATACCTGTGTCTGATGCTTTGTTGCGACATCACGGTGTTTTTCCAAGGCCCTGACTATGGTTGGAGCTTTGTCGTAAAACATTTTAAAGACATTTGAAACTACGTCCCGGGCGGTCTCTTTTTTTTGCTCGCTATTGGGGAAATTCCTCATGGATTTCATGACTACCACATATAAAAATGGATAATGCCTTTGGTACAGTATCCCAAACGCCTTCCTGCCTTCTTCGATAAACTCGGCATCATCGCGGTAGCTCATCTGGAACACGAGTTCAAAATCAGTGTAATCACTTTTTGATGTCATATTTTCAAGTAATTGATTTATTTATTAGGACGTCAAAACAATACCAAATACCGGCCTGAGTCGTATTTTTTTCACCTAAACTTTTCAACATTACTCACCCGACAGGAATAATTTGTTCGGAACAACATACTGTAAATGCTTAAGCACATTTTTGAGCGGTGGCCACAACCGCTCATTCCTTGTCTGAGTACAATGCCAGACCCTGATGCATTAATAACAGGGGTTATTCGCCGGATCACTTAATCCGGATGTACTGTTTTCTTCTTTTCAGCTCCTTACTTCAATGCCTTTCGGACAAATTTTGCTGCCGCAGATGCTGATATCGTGTTCAAAAGCCCTAACTTTTCTTCCTGCATGAGCAAAATGGATGCACTTTCAGCTTACTTGCTGTTCAATCGGGCTGATCTCAGCTCCCTGAGCGCCTCACTCACGAACCCTTTCCGGAATAATTGACTTAGTTAAGGCCGTCTTTTATCCTTTTTCTATCGTTATCTGCCTGTAAATCAAATCATGATAAAACAATACAAAAAAGATCAGAAAATTTCAACAAGACCATCTTTTGGCTTGAAGCCCCGGGAGCCAGATCCGGGACTCCTTCAGAACAATCCCCATCATGTTTCTGGGGATGATGAGATAAAAGGCTTTTTATACATTCCGGATATGCAGCATTGCGGTTAGGCAAGGCCAAATGTTAGCTGTACCTGATTTTAATATGATGACCATAATCAACCTGCGCTTATCCATGCCTTTGAATGATAAGGGCACAATAATTTCGGCTGTATTTATCAACATTTTTTATGGATTTCGCTCCGGCCTTTTGTTGATAATTTGTGTAATATAAATCGGTAAGTTATTCTATTAGAGAGTTTTATGTCTATTGGTGAATAAGCCGACACTGATGCGCGTCACCCTGATTTTCCGAATTCTTTTGCATGACTGTGCGCTGAATGTTTCCCATGTTGTATTGTTTACATCTCCATACTGGTGTATGCAAAAACAACCCCAATGGAAAACTATATCATCTTATGCAGATCCCCTGCAATCCTTTGCTCATCATCATGCAGCAGGAATTCCTAATTAACTATTAATGTATCAAATCAAATTAAAATGAAAACTGAAGTTTTTTCACTTACACGATTTCAGGCAATCAATAAGGTATTGCAGAGCAATGCAAGCCTGTTCGAAAACAAGCCCCAGGCCGCTCAGATGGTCGACAGCTTCAACCAAACCGTCACCGGTTTGCGCGATATAATGGTAAGGCGCACGGTGCCGGCAAAGTCAATAGTTGTTCAACGCAAGATGGCCCGTAAGGAGCTGATTGCCGGCTTTTCGCGTGTGCTCAGCATGGCGCTTGCTGTTGCTGCCGGCACGGGTAATCAGGATCTGGAGATCACCTTGCGCGAATACAAAAAACGATTTCGTATGGTTTCGGTTCAGCAACTTATCCTGATGATCGAAAACCTTAACGAGCTGCTTGGTCCCTTGGCTGAGCAGGCTGTAAATTATGGTTTTGAACCGCAGGCACTCGAAGCGCTTCTGGAAGGTGTAGCAGCCTACAAAGCCAAGGCCGATCTGGTCAACGATGCTTTTGGTTCCCGCTCAGCTGACCGCAACAGGTCATCGCAGCTCATCAAAAGCGGCAATCAGTTGCTCAAGGTCTTTTTTGATCAATTTGTTCAGTTCAGTGCAGATGAGCATCCGGCATTTGCCGCCTCATACCGCCGTGTACGTTTCAGCAGACGACGCCGTCCATCGACCCGCAGGCTACCCGAAAACTCCGACATCTCCGGCATCGTTACGCACGCCTCTACTAATGAACCTATCCCGGGCGCCTCGGTAATGCTTCTGCAGCACAACGAGATTGAGACTACCGGCAAAGATGGCTATTTCCTCTTTTCCGACCTTCAGCCCGGCACCTATACCTTGAGCTGCCATGCAGTGGGCTATCTGGTCCCGGAACCCGTGACCGTGACGCTCAACGCCAACGACAGCCTGATTCACAACTTCACCCTTTCCCCGGTGCCTTCCGGCAGCTGATTCCCCTTTATTCATTGAACGCTTACACCCAACCGTCTCCGATCCCAACCGGAGGCGGTTTTTTCAATTTGCCCTACTCCATACCAAATCCAAGAGATCAGCAAAATGCCAAAGCTCAAAAAAAGGAGATTCAAGAATTCAAAGATTCGAAGATTCAAAGATTCAAAGATTTAAGGATTCGAAGCTAAACTCCCAACCCCAAACCATGAGCAGTGACGGGTGATAGGTTACGGGTGAACGGTGAACAGTGAACGGTGAATAGTGACGAGTGACGGGTGAACGGTGAACGGTGAACAGTGACGAGTGACGGGTGAACAGTGAACGGTGAATAGTGAACAATGACCAGTGACGAGGTGACTGGATGACGGAGTG
>DAOKYW010000047.1:0-7143 GCA_035325985.1 Bacteroidales bacterium | reverse complement strand
GTTGTGAATTGCTTTTAGATTGTATCTTTGAAATATCCGGCTCAACATACCCTACTTCATATAATTGAAGATGAGCGCTTTAAGTCGGATTCCCAAAATTCAAAAATAGCCGGAAATGAGCAATCCCTGTCTGTTCAGGCAGGGATTTTTGCATTCAGAAAAGTTCTAACTGCTGCGGTGTATCCGGACGGTTTTTCGTCAGGACACCCTGAAAAAACTCCATCATGCCGAATTGTTTGTCGGTTAAGGTGAACAAGATTACCTCGCCGCGTTCGGGCAAAAACGATTTTACCCTGCGTAAATGAACATCGGCGTTCTCGCGGCTGCTGCAATGACGCACATAGATGCTGTACTGCAACATGGCGAAGCCATCGCGCTGCAGGTTCTTTCGGAATAAAGCATAGGCTTTACGGTCCTTCTTCGTTTCGGTCGGTAAATCAAAAAAAACAAAAACCCACAATATCCGGTACTGATTTAAACGATTTGTGTTCACCTTAGCTGACAAATTCAGGATAGAGTATTTTGCGGCTCAAGCCCTCAAAACAAGCTGTTAAGGAGGCCGTGGTACGCTGCACAGCAACCATCAGCGGACTGCGTTGACCATCAATTACCACGTCAATCACCGGCACCTGAAGCAATTTGCGCTTAATGCGTGTATTGAGCTTTTCTTCTTTAGGAATCTCCTGCCATGTAGTGATAACCAGATGGTCAACCATAGGCCGGTAAGGTTCCATCACATCCGAAGCCAGGCACCAAGGGTTATATTTGTTTCGGTGATGGATACCCATAGCAGGCAATAATCCGCTGGCTACCAGCGAACGGGCAACCGTTGCCAACAGGATGCCATAAGCATAATTGAACATTGCATTAGGCATTTCGCCTTCACGGTCGCGGGTAAATTCAGGTAAGCCTGTAAGCATTTTCCAGTAGATGGCGGCTGCCCTGCCCTCCAGATTTCCCGTATCCCCACTTTTTACGCTGGACGCCAAATAGCGCAAAGCCTGTGCCTCATGGCCAAAAAACTCAAGCAGGCTTGCCTGGTTCATGATTTTAGCTCTGACAGTCTGCTGCCAAAGGTTTTTTCGCAGCGGCAGCGAGCTTTCGAGCTGGGCGTACATTTTTTCGGTAAAAGCATGGTGCTGAAACATCGGCAACATCAATCCGTATGGCAAATGCCTTGCATTGCAGCTGATGACCACAACGTTGTTATCCATCAATGCCTGCAGCAATGCGTGCGTAAGGGTTACCTGAGCACTTTCGATAATCAGGACACCAATATCCTCCACAGGGATCTGAACAGGGCGCGCATCACTACCCTCCGGCTCAATATTCAACTGCCCGTTTACCAGTTTCAATCGGGCAGCGTTTTCGAATGCTACTGTGCGTTTTATCACCTTGTTTTACTTTTATGCTAAACAAGAATAATTCTGCCCAATACATCCAAAGAAACTCTTTTAGGATTCAAGCTAAAAAGACTATTTATACTATTTAATCTGTATAACTTTCTCAGATACATAAAAGGGGCCGAGTTGATAACATTTGTCTCTAAATGATGCCTGAAATAATAGTCGCGACTTGTCAGCTTTTGCACCCTGAACAGATTCTTGGAGAATACAGGATAATCCTGATTGATAAGCGCATGCCCGATTTCCTCGTCGGTCATTCCCAGCAGAAACATTTGGTTTTGTTGCATTTCCATCACCAATTCCCAACCCGGTGCGGGAAGTTGATCAAGAAAAGATTCCGGTAAATCGCGGCCAGCCTGCTCAATTATTTGCCAAACTTCATCCGGCTTATGTATTACAACAGGCAGACCATACTTCTTTCGTTCCACTGCATGCCAGAATGTGCAGAGATGTTCAACGTAACTTCCCTCAGCATTCTTATAAATTGCAATATGATGATTGTTGCCTGGCTTAACGTAGGAATCGTGATCAACATTCAATTGCACTACTCTGTCGATCGTTGGAAACAATCGCACAGAGCGGATTTGCTTGGTACATGCGGCGTCGGAGTACAAAGGAGCTTCAAAAGGTTTTTTGGCATCATCACCCACCTGCCTGAAACGCTCTTCGACCAGTCGTTTGATACCTCCGTCAATTATATAAGGTATGTCCTTCTTTTTGATTGACTCCAAGGGATACTTCACCACATATTTTTCCTTAAAACAACTTGCCCATTCGAGCTGGACTGTTTTTTCGGCATTAAGCCAGATAGGTTCCTTGCTTACGGACTGAAGCGCTTTCCGGACATCATTGCCATGCCGCGCCAAACGCTCCTTCACCAGCTCTTTGATATAAGGTTTGAAAATCAGGTCCGGATTCTCAAACAAATATTTTAGTGGGAGTCTGGCGATGGCAAATGTTTTAGGTTCGCGCTGCAATGCGTTGATTTTTCCATAAACGGTTTCTTCGCTCAGCGGGCCACGAGGCACAATAATTCCTTCCTGTATGATCTTTTTTCCTTTGACATAGGCAATCCTCCTGCCTTTAGTAGCCACTTTCTTTCCTGATTTAAAAGAAATAAGTATCCGGCTTACCTTATCCATGACCTGGCCGGTGTTGAAAGGGCGTTTGCTGAGCAGATATTTTTCCAGCACATTCAGCTTTTCTTTGAATTGGTCCGACATCTCGGCTATTTCATGATACATTTCGGCCTTTACGCCTTCTTTCGACAGGTTGTTCATCCGCTGAATAAAACCTTGTTGCGTGCAGGCCACCACAAGTGCATCTATGGCATGATGCCGATGGTCGTTGCGCTTGTCCCAATCCTTTATTCGCTCCACCATGCGTGTTCCATCGCCCGTTTGCTGTTCAACAAGCTCGATAAGTTCGGGAAAGCTTGCAGAAGCTTCCTTATATGCAGGAAACTGCAAATTATGCAGCACATCATTCCAACCCCATAAATACCTCAGGCGCTCAGTAACCTGACCTGTAGAGGCCCAAACAGACGGAGAAACCTGCGATAAAATTTCGATGGATTTTCGCGAAATATATTGGGTTTGCCTGATTTGTCTTTCAATAAAATCATCTGGGATCTTCGATGCAGGTGTAAGCAATCTGGTTCTTTTGGTATAACTTATTTTTTGTTCTTTGAACAATTTGTTCACCCTTTCGATATACATATCCAATTCAGCCTGCCCTTTGGCTGCCATGTAATCATAAGCCGTGCGATTACCTTTTTGGTGATTACAAGCCCTGTGTGACAAAGTCTTGTTGGATTGAGAGTCATCATAGAGCAGCGATCGGGGAATAATATGCTCCACGTCCACCTCGTTGCCATGCAATGCCGCAGAAATACCAAACGCATGCCCACAATAGACACATGTGGCATTTACTATCGCCTCCTCCCCGGATATTTCCTCGAACAAGCGGTATTTGATGATATTGTTTCGGGTTTCTTTAACTCCGAGCTCCCTCAGTTTGAGTATGATATTTTTGTTTTCGCGTTCGCGCTTGTTCAAGGCTTTAAATGTTTGGTTGCGCTCGTCCTTGCTCTGTTTCAGTTCTCTGGCCAGTTCCACCCTAATTTCGTCAGGTCTGCCCCATTCTTTCATCACGGCATTAACCACGTGAATCATCTGATTGAGGATTTTTTCCACAATAGGTTGCCGCAAACTGTTCTTAGGCAAAAGCTCCAAGCTATCTTTTAATCGCCTGCTCAGACGCTCCTCTGTGGTCAGGCTGCCGGAATGGTTATATCCGGCCAGTTCGCAGGCCTGGCTATAAATATACCCTTCCATAAGGTAAGGAAGAATTTTACGTAAAGCCTTAGCTGACAAATTACCGAATCCTCCTGCCGTGAAATCGATCTCAGCCAGTTTTGAAGCTTTTTCTTCATCCAGGTCAAAACGCTTCATGAGCGCAGCTTTGCATTCCTGTTCATCCTTAATGGAGTAAATAGTGTGCCACAACTGATAAAGAGGCTCCCTTTCCACCGCTGGATCGATTTCTTCATAAGGTTTAATCTCGCCCGATGATTTGTCAACCAAAACTGTTTCCCTATCTTCAATCCGCCTGGTACGCAATTCCATTTTCAACAATGGATGCTCGGCACCCAGCACTTCGGCTAACCTTATATAGGTCAAATTTCCCTGCAATCCCTTCTGGATCTGCTTGTTGTATATCCATTCCTCTGTCTTGCCAATTCCGAGTACTTTTCGCAGCTCGGTAGCAGTTAAAGTCCCTTTTGAATGTAATAGCCCGGCAATTTGGTGCTTTTGTTCAAGGGTAATATTAAACTGCTCATTATATTTGTTATGGATGTTCAAGCTATTGATAGTTTGCCAAATCTTGCTCAACTGAAACAGAGGCGAGCTTTTGGGTGCCACCTTAGGACCGATAAATAGTTCTTTCTGCTCTGGTCCTTTGATCCATTTTCCTTCGAAATCACAAATACTGACAAGTCCCTTCTGCGATTTCAAAGCCCTCTGATAATAAATGATTTGATTTCGAAGCACATCAACAAAGCTATCAGTGATCAATTCCGGGTAAAATTTCCTTTGCGTAGCCATTATCCGGTCAAACTCTTCCATATAGGCTTCTCTGGGAAATACCTGATTTTTAATCCTGTAATCAGTGTTTTCCCGGAGTTGACTATAGAAGTACTGTCCGATGGTTAATCCATTTTCTCTGAGTTTTGCATGTCGGTCTAATACTTCAGCTACATAATCTGTTTCTGCTTTATCTGCATTTTTTTCAAGGCGTCCACTCTTGTAGCCCCGGCGTTGATTGAGGTGATACAAAATTCTTCCAAGCTGCGGCAATGTTACCTTATCTTCAGCGGCAATCGCCCTTATTTGCCAGAGCTCAGCTTGTCCACAAGCAAGCAATTCCAAATCAGGCATCATATGATGAGCAATCAGAAACCTTGTAAGGTTCTTTCGGCGCAATTGATACCTGTCGAGTTGGCGTCTCATCTGCCTGCTCTGCGTTCTTTTCTGATTTTTGGAGAATGAATTACCAGTCGAAAAGTTGTCTTTTTCGTCCGTCACCAGCGGGACAATACGCGATCCCATGCCCAGTATTTCGTTGTTATTTCCATCGGTCGAGATCATCGCCCAACCTATACTGCTGACACCCAAATCAAGTCCTAAAATTTTTTTCATAGCTATTGACATTTGATCATTCACGCATTATTTTTGTTCTACAATCTAAAGCAATTCACAATAAGGATTTTTCCGTTGTGAAAACATCGAAGGCGGGGATACTCGCCTTTTTTATTGTTATTCAGTGGTTTGGTTTTCATGGCTGCACAAATTAAAGCTTAGTTGCGTCAAAACACGTCGCTACCATAAAATTTTCTTTTGCTGTTCGTGCAGGTAGGCTTTGAAGGCTTTGGGGCCGAGCACTTCGATTTGTCCGGGCAGGCCAAGCACAAAGCGGCCTATGCCCTCGAAGCGATAAACTGGTCCGAACCAGGTGACCTGTCCTTTATACATGCGCACATATGGTGCGGCTTCGGGGTATTCTTCCTCGAGCAGATGATGTGCCAGCCGGCTGAGCCGGAGCTTAACCTTCACGGGATTGAGGCCGGTCAGCCCGAAGGCATCCACGCCGCGCACCTCGTGCTCGTGGGCAAACTGCCAGGCAGTGCCGGTGTTTTCTACCCCGCCTATGCGTTCGCATTTAAACTGTTTCACCATGCCCGCATGCACATCGTAGGCCATGAGGTAGCGGAAGTAGTGCGAGAATCGTATGGGTTCGGTGAGGTAGTCGCGTTCGGCTCCGCTGCTCATGCTTTGGTAGTGGCGCAGCCAAAGCTGCTGTCGCTGACGGATGGCCTGACGGATGATGGCGATGTGCCGGGCCACCGTCTGTTTGTAGAGCGTTTCGCTCAGCTCGTCGAGTTCGGTGAGGGCATACAGCTTGTCGAGCAGCCCGCGGTGCAGGTCGGGCTTGAGGGGCTGGGCGAGCAATGCTTCGCGAAGCACGGCCGCCTCTTCGAGGGTGAACACGATGAGGTGTTCGTGCTCGAGGCAGCGTTTGTCCACACTCTCGATGCGGTAGCGGCCTTCGCGCTGCGTCAGCAGGAAGCCAAGGTCGCGCACCAGCACAAAATAGCGTTCCACGGTGCGCCGGCTCAGGCCGAAGTGATGCGAAAGCTCGTCCTTGGTGCTGCCCAGAGGCGAGCGCAGACGCGACACCATCTGCAGAAACCGGAAGATTTTTCGGCTGTCGTCCATAGGGTAGAGGTATTACACTTGTTCTGACAAATCAGGTTGGTTAAAACTTTGTTAAAAATAAAAAAATAAAACTGCACGGTAGTCGTGATGCATGAAAAAATTGCTGAACGTGCGCTATACGCCAAGCATTTGCGGGCATTGGCAGGTAAGCGCTCAGCTCAAGAGGCATAATTGTGGTATAATCAGGGCTGCATTCGGGAAATCTTCAGCAAAGCCTACCGGAATCAGCTTGCAAAAAGACTTCCGTATCGAGCTATTAAGCTGTAAGGCTCATAATCACGTCAGCTACTGACTTTTTGGTCAGACCGGCGTTTCCGATGGCAACTTGATGGCGAAAACAAGTACTTTAAGGCTTTCCTGTCTTATCAAAATGGTAAGGGCCTTTGGTTGGTCCCCACACCTGTTTTCCGTAGGCATCGAAACCCTGATCCCATGAGCTCATGCGCTTTGGCGTGATGGTGACGGCTGTGGTGGCATATTTTGCGCCGCGCAGATCGCTCGGACAGGCAGTGCCTTGGGTATGTCCTTCGTAGCGATTGGGCACCATACGGGTGATGATCACCTCGCAGCCTTCCTTAAGCTCAAGGTCATCCATGCTCATGTGGTCGAACGCGTTTGCATCGGTCCATTTACCTATCCAGGCCGCCTCGTCCTTCAGGGTATAGATCTCGCTGGCGATTTCGTTCATACCCAGCTGCACCAGCCTGTACACCCGCACCCTGTAAGGTTTGTCCTGCCGGTCAGCCAATGCCTGCTCCACATAGAGAAAGTGTCCCCTGTCGGTCCAGATGGGCAGCATCTTCAGCGAAATATGGAAGAAGTCGGGGTCGGCCATGGCCTGAGCAGACGAATTGTAATAGCCCTGCATCATGCGGTGCAGGTATTTCAGGTTTTGATTGGCCTTTCGTGTTTCGGGCCGCGATTGGGCGGCATTTGCGGCAAGGAGCAGGCAAAGCAGC
>DAOKYW010000046.1:0-7226 GCA_035325985.1 Bacteroidales bacterium | reverse complement strand
AACGTATTTCGGAGTCGGTTTGCATGGTTTTGCAGGAAAATATGGAAAACTATTATAAACTTAAACCCTTATTTATGCTTAAAACAAGGGATATCTTACATTTGCAGCCTGCCGGAAAATGGATTACCGGCTTAGGGCGCTTCTTATCTGTTATTCTGTCGGATGTTTATCGAAAGGCTGTCAACTATTAGTTTTCGAAAGTCGTTATTTAATCATTCGTTGACGCTTCTGGCGTTGATTTTGAGCTATGCATTTCTGCCCATGCAGCTGTTTGCCCAGACACCGCCTGTTGTGATAAACAGCTACCGGGATTCGAATTTAGATAACGAAGAATGGACAGAACTCATTATCACTCAGGATAATGTTGACCTGAGGGGTTTTACCATCAGAGACAACAGCAGTTCAGGCAATTGGCAACCTTTTGTCAGGTTTAAACATGTCGATTACTGGAATCACCTGCGTCGCGGGACAATTATTGTTCTTTTTCACCGTAACCCTGCGGCCCAGTCTACTTTCAGCAATCAGCTCAACACCGACAAAAGAGACGGTCATATTGCGTTTTCCCTCGAAAACTCAACTTATTTTGAATATGAGGGCGGAGGATCAATTAGCTTAACCTCGATGAGTCTTTCCGTTACCGGCGATATGGTGCAGCTTCGCAATGCATCGGATGCCCATATTCATGCGCTTGGACACCGGTTGGACACAACCTCAAACTTTGATTACTGGGGTCTGTTGCCGCGGCCAAAACTAAACCACAGGGCAAATCTTGTCTCGGCAAACAAAGAAGCTGTTATGGTTACACCCGGTGCCAATATTGAACAGCTTGGTATGCTAAGCCCAATCAATGGGTTGACCTACACTTCAAAAGGGAACAAAGGACTTCCGGGATTACCCAATGTAGGCAATGCAAGCGAGAATGCCAATTTCTGGCGTTCGCTCCGGCAACCCGACTGGATAAATCCCACTTTAACCGCCAGCTACAATCCTCAGACACAACAGGTAAGTCTCAACTGGAATGCCATGACCGATGCCTATCCCGCAGATGAGTATCAGGGTTATCTGATACTGCGCAGCACAACCAATGCCTTTCAGTCGCCTCAGGATGGTGTGATTCATGGCATTGGAAATTTGTTGGGTAATGCCGTGGTTATTGGCTTAGTGAACGGGAGTAACAATACTTCATTTGTTGATAACCTTTCCAGCATCCCTATCCCTTGTGGAAGTCAGTATTACTACAGAATTTATCCCTATCGCTATGGCCCTGATGACATTGATCAGGGCGCCGGACCGGCAAGAGGAAGGGCATACAACGAAAGCAGTTTTGCTGCAGCCAGTGCTGCCAATCCCGTACCATCCACATCGATCAGCATTAGCGCAAGTGCCCAGAATGTGACACCGGGCACACAAGTGACTTTTTCTGCTACACTGAATAATCCGGGCTCCAACCCCATCATCACCTGGTATGTCAACGACGTGCAGCAGCAAAGCAGTGCATCAACCACTTTTACCTGGACCTTTACCACTTCGGCCACGGTAAAAGCCACCCTGCAATCGAGCCTTTCCTGTGCCACCGCAAGCAACTCCAATACGATACAGATTACCGTTACGGCCAATCCCTGTAATCCTGGCGTCATTCAGGGGCCTTCGATCCTGTGCCCCAATCAGAGCGCGCAGTTCACCACTAACGGCACACCGGGCGGCATCTGGACAAGCAGTAACACCAGTATTGCAACAGTAAACAATGGTTTAGTAACTCCCTTACAACCGGGAATTTTCACATTGCGATACACCGTGGATAACTCATCCTGCATCGGAACCAATTTTGTTGAAAAGGAAATCACCATCAATCCTCCGCCATATGCAGGGATGGATCAGCAATTGTGTAACACTAAAACAGCCAGCCTTACAGCCAGTATTCCATTGGCAGGCCAGGGTTTCTGGCTGGTGGCCGATGTACCTCCCGGAATTTTGGAATTTCCGGTTTTTTTAAACGGCATGTATAACCCCCTGAATGTTGTAAGCGTCCCCGAATTTGGAACTTATGTATTCAGCTGGAGTATAGAGGGTTGTGGTACCGACCTGATTACCATCACCTTTCAACAGAACGAACCGCTATCGCTTAGCCTCAGCCCCGTAAATCCGGAAGTATGTCCCGGGCAAAGTGTTACTTTCACTGCCCAGCCATCAAATACAACAGGCAGCAACAACTTTCAGTGGTATAAAAATGGTTCGCCTTCAGGCACAAACAGCCCGACTTATACACTAAGTGAACCCGCCGAAGGCGATCAGGTGGCTGTGCGATACCAGACCAATGCCTTCTGTGTTTCGCCTTCTGAAATAACAGCCGGACCTGTGATGGTCAGTGTGCTGCCGGCAATCGTTGCACCTACTCTGGCCACAGCATCGCATACTCAGCTTTGCAGCGGAACAAGCGAAACCATCACCCTCACCGCATTCGGTGGATACGGTGTTGAAGTTCACTGGTATTCTGGAAGCTGTGGCGGAACACCGATAGGCACAGGAACTGATCTGGATATACCCGCTCCAACACAAACAACCACTTATTATGCACGATGGGAAACCCCCGGATGCGGAACAAGCGAATGTAAAAGTGTAACGATTAATGTGCTGCCGCAGGTTCAACCCTCTGTGAGCATAGAGGCAAGCAAGACCACTATCTGTGCCAACGAAACCGTCACCTTTACCGCCAATGTGCAAAATGGAGGCACCAGCCCGCAATATCAGTGGTATAAAAACGGCGTCCTGACCGGTGACAACGCACCTGTATTTTCAGCCGAAGGATGGCAGCACGGCGATCAGATCGAATGTGTGCTCATCAGCAATGCCACTTGTGTAAGTCCACAACAGGCCAACTCCAATACCATTCAGCTGACAGTGCATCCGATGATAACTCCCTCGCTGACCATTGGACCCTCAATTGTTGAGGCGTGTGTCGGCAGTATCATAAACTTTAGTATCACCGAGATTTCAGGGCAAGGTAATTCTCCTCAATATCAATGGTTTATCGATGGCATACCGGCCACCGGCGCCACCGGAAATACCTTCAGCCTTCAGGTGGTTTCGAATGTGTCGGTTAATTGCCGGTTAATCTCGAGCGAAACCTGCGCTACCTCTCCGATGCAGTTCTCGAATACCGTTCAGGTAGTGGTTCAGCAACAGATTACGCCGCAGATAGTAATTTCAGCCTCACAAAATCAATTATGTCAAGGAGTTGTGGCCAGCTTCAATGCTGAAATCAATGGTGGCGGCAACAACCCGCAATATCAGTGGAGGGTTAATGGTGTGCCTGCAAACGGCGCCAACCAGTCGCTTTTTGTGTTGCAGAATCCTGCGAACGATGATATGGTGGACTGTATCCTTACTTCGAGTGCCGCCTGCGCCACTCAGCCCACTGCCAATTCCAACGCTGTTACTCTCCAGGTGAGCCCTAATCTGCCTGTCACAGCCATCATCAACGCTGCGCAATATCAAGGTCCGGTGTGTCAGGGCACCAATTTACAGTTTTCAGCAAATACTTCAAACGGAGGACAATCTCCTGTTTATCAATGGTTTTTAAATGATATTCCGGTGAGCAGCCAGGCTGCGTTCACTTATACGTTCGATCAGCCCGGAAATTATCAGGTACGACTGGCCTTCACATCATCCCTGAACTGTACATTGGAGAATCCGGTGATTTCGAACATACTTGATATCGTTGTTTTGCCAAACTTGCCGGTAAGTGTTCAGCTTCAGGCTTCACAGACTGCAGCCTGCGAAAACACTACCATCCTCCTGAGTGCACAGCCGCAACATCCGGGTCAGACGCCTCAATATGAATGGCTGAGAAACGGAACATTTTTTAGCACAACCACTGTTAACCAGTTGAGCATCAACGGTCAGCCCGGCGATCAATGGCAGGTGAGGCTGATATCTTCCGAACAATGCGCCGTCAATTCCCCTGCCCTTTCGGCTGTTGTTGCCCTTGAGATTGATCCATTACCTACGGCACCGCAAATAATCCAGGCAAGCCACACGCAGCTATGCCTGAACAGTGCCGTCAATATTACACTTTCGGCTCAGGGCGGCAGTGGTCAGCAGCTACGCTGGTTTGCCGATGCCTGCGGTCAGAATCCGATCGGATCAGGTAATCCGCTCATCATTAGCGCTCCCCAGCAAAGCACAACCTACTACGCACATTATACTTCCGGATTATGTGCACCAAGCCCCTGCGCTGAAGTGCACATCACCGTAAACGATATTATCGTGCCAGCCTTACAGATTGCCGGCCCCAATACCCAGCTTTGCCTTGGCGAAACGGCCTCCTTTGCTGTGGTTTCGCAAAGCGGACAGGGCATTACGCCACAATACGAGTGGTTCGTCAATGGTGTGGCACAAGGGGTAAATGCCGTCAACTTCAGTTATCAGCCGGATAATGGTGATATTGTACAATGCCAGCTTCAAAGCGCTGAAGCCTGCGCACAGCCGTCTGTGGTGCTTTCGGCCCCGGTGGTGACCTCAGTAAGCCAGCCGGTTCAGCCCATGGTCAGCATTCAGGCTGCCGAAGACACAGTTTGTTTTACCCAACCCATCATTATCAATTCTACAATAGTCAACGGCGGCAGCGCACCCACTTACCAGTGGATGGTAAACAATAACCACTACGGCGAAGTAAACCCAATTTTTCATTGGTATGCGCCATCACCGGGCACCTACCAGATATACCTGTTGGCCACCTCTTCGTTGAGTTGCGTAACCATTCCTACTGCTTTTTCTCAGGTAGTGAACATCACGGTGCTGCCGCAGATCGAACCTGCCGTGAGTATCAGTACTCCCACAACAACCCTGTGCAGTGGCGATCAGGCCATAGTGAGTGCCGCTTTCACCAATCAAGGTCAGGAACCCATGTTTCAGTGGTTCAAAAACGGCCAGCCTATCCCCGGCGAAACCAATACGGTGCTGAGTTTTATGCCGAACGACAACGACTGGGTGTATTGTCAGATGGTATCTTCAGTCAGGTGTGCATCACCCGCCCTGGTTACCTCTAACAGCCTTACTTTCAGTATCAGCGGAATCGTTCAGCCATCAGCCGTTTTACAAAGCCCCGCTAATCAGGTATGTGAAGGCAGTCAGGTGACGTTCACGGCTATGACCACCGGAGGCGGCGATCAGCCAACCATCACGTGGTTTGTGAATAATATTGCTTCCGGTGGCGGTCAAAGCTTCACCTACGCCCCGCAAAACGGCGATCAGATTCATTACATATTGAATTCAAGCCTAAGTTGTGCACAGCCTGCCAGCGTTAGTTCCAATACGGTGGTGATGCAGGTGGCTCCTCTGCTGGAAGTTGCCGTGAGCATCGAGGCAAACCAATCGGAGATGTGTCAGGGAACCGAAGTAGCGGTTACAGCTACCGGGATAAACGGCGGCAGCAATCCTGAGTTCAGCTGGTATCTGAATGGAAATTTGATACTAAACGGTACTAATCCGCTCTTGATGGTGCCGCAAAATGGCGACCAGGTGCATTGTGTTATGACCTCATCCGAGCAGTGTGTCATTCAACCCGGTGCAAGCTCTCAACCCATCACCTTCAGCACAACCCCGGTTGTCGAGCCACAGATTTCGATCCAGCCAAATCAATCGCAATATTGTGAGGGTGATGCAGTTACCATAACTGCCTCAGTCAATGTGTCGGGACCGGATGACGTTTATCAGTGGTTTGTCAACGGTGCAGCGGCAGGCACCAATGCTGCGGTTCTTCAACTGGCTGCCGGTCCGACACAGACTATACAATGCATGCTCATCAGCTCGGTGGCCTGCGCTTCGCCGGCTCAGGCCAGCTCGGGCGAAATCACCGTGCAAGGCCTTCCGTTGTTGACGCCATCCGTCAGCATTGGAGCCAATCAACAGGAGGTTTGTGCCGGAACAACGGTGAGTTTTGAGGCAAGCTGGCAGCATGGAGGCAATAATCCCGGATTTCAATGGCTGGTTAATGGCCTGTTATCTGGTAATCAGGCAGTTTTCAGCTATGCACCCAGCGATGATGATATAGTGCAATGCGTGTTGATATCAGATTACGCCTGCGCTTCTCCGGCAACGGTGGGATCGGAGAGTACTGTCATGAGGGTTTCGGAGGATTTAGCCATGACATTGCAGAAAACCAATGCAGGATGCAATGGCGGTACGGGAACCATTACAGCCGACGGAGCCGCCGGAAAACCACCTTACAGCTATCGGATCGAAGGCCTGACCGACTGGCAGGAAAATGGAAGCTTTACGGATTTGCCTCCCGGCAACTACTTGGTGATCCTGAAGGACCTCTACGGATGTCAGCTCTCCGAACCGGTTGTCATCGAGTCCGAATCAGGCCCGGAAATCACTGATGTTCAACAACTTCCTGCTTCTAACGGCTACAACAATGCCGGTCTGAACATTATCGCGCAGGGCACACCTCCATTGGCATTCTCTATTGATCAAACCAACTGGCAGTCATCGGGAGTATTCGCCGGTTTGCCGGCTGCCCCTATCATGGTTTACGTGCGTGACGGGAATGGATGCATCACACAACAACTTATTAATATAGAGACACTTCCGGTGAACATTACCGCCGGACAGGGTGCAGTCTGTGCCGAAAGCCAGCTCTCTGTTCCCATCAGCACAGATGGATTTGCAGCGGCAACCCGCATTCTGCTGGAATTGAAATTCGACGACAAAATCCTCAGCTTCAGCAGCCTGAGTCAGCTTCATACGGCCTTGTCCGCTGCAAACCTGTCAGTCACTCATCAGGCGGGAATCGTAAGGCTTCTTTTCGAAAGCACTTCAGGCATGAATATGCCGGGTGGCGGACTTATGATGCATCTGGTATTCAATACAATGGCCACCGGAAACAGTCTGCTCAAGTGGGAGCCTGCTTCTGTCATTCAATCCCAGCATCAGGCAGCATTAGGCGCCAACTTTATCAGTGGATTGGTAACGGTATGGCCTGTTCCTGAAATCACTATCGAGCACCAGATACGGCATTGCCTGGGTAAAGCCCTCGAGATTGATCCCAAAATTGCCGGTAATATTCAAAACATTTTGTGGACGTTGCCCGATGGCAGCAGCAGCAATACGCAAAAGCTGTTGATTGAAACACCGGGCTGGTCACAACAGGGCGCTTACCGGTTGGTCGTTACAAACAATTTCGGCTGCAACCGAAACACCCAAACTGAAGTTATCCTGTTGCC
>DAOKYW010000045.1:0-7829 GCA_035325985.1 Bacteroidales bacterium | reverse complement strand
CGTCGTAGGTTATGGTGAGGGGTACATTCCCGCTGCCCGAAACAGGGCTGACGCTGATCCAGCTTAAGTTTTCCATGACTGTCCAGCCCGTGTTGGATGCCACATTGAAAGAAGTTGTGCCGGCTACTGAGGGCACGTTTTGGTTTGCCGGCGTTACGGTGAGTGTCGGAGCAGCTCCGGCTTGTGTCACGGTAACCGTTGCGGAGGGCGTTCCGCCGGAGGCTGTCACCATAATTTCACCTGTTCTGGGCGTGGTCATAGGGTTGGCGTCGTAGGTTATGGTGAGGGGTCCATTCCCGATGCCCGAAACAGGGCTGACGCTGATCCAGCTTAAGTTTTCCATGACCGTCCATTCGGTGTTGGATGCCACATTGAAAGAAGTTGTGCCGGCTACTGAGGGCACGTTTTGGTTTGCCGGCGTTACGGTGAGTACCGGAGCAGCTCCGGCTTGTGTCACGGTAACCGTTGCGGAGGGTGTTCCACCGGTGGCTGTCACCATAATTTCACCTGTTCTGGGCGTGGTCATGGGGTTGGCGTCGTAGGTTACGGTGAGGGGTCCATTCCCGCTGCCCGAAACAGGGCTGACGCTGATCCAGCTTAAGTTTTCCATGACTGTCCAGATGGTGTTGGATGCCACATCGAAAGAAGTTGTACCGGCTAATGAGTTCACGTTCTGGTTTGCCGGCGTTACGGTGAGTGACGGAGCAGCTCCGGCTTGTGTCACGTTAACCGTTACGGAAGGTGTTCCGCCGGTGGCTGTCACCGTAATTTCGCCTGTTCTGGGCGTGATCAGGTTGTTGGCGTCGTAGGTTACGGTAAGGGTTCCATTCCCGCTGCCCGAAACAGGACTGACGCTGAGCCAGTCTAGGTTTTCCATGACCGTCCAGCCGGTGCTGGATGTCACATTGAAAGAAGTTGTGCCGGCCACTGAGGTTACGTTCTGGTTTATTGGTGTTACGCTGAGCAATGTTGAGCTTTGGCCCTGAAAGAGTTTAATATTGTCAATATGCCAATAGTCAATGTCGAATGTTGTGTTTCCGGTTGCCTCAAATTTGATCTTAGTAATCCTGCCCAGTGCGTGAGCAGTTACATCATAAGTTACTGTTGTCCAAGGGATATCTGCAAGGTTATAGAAAGTATCAATTAATATCCATGCGGTACCGTTCCATATGTAGGCTTTCATTTGCTCAGCGCCGGTGTTTTCGTAATTATCCAGAAAAATATCGAACTCAAATGTGACATTGCCCACAGCAGTAGTAGCGTTAATATCCTGACTAATAAGAGAGAAGCTATAATTATTCAGGGTCGGACTCCAATTAAATTGTGCAGCAGGTAAAGGATTACCATATCCATTCGAAATTATCCAGTTGCCTTGTGATGGTTGGAATGTCCAGTTGTTTTGGGTAAAATTACCTGATGCCCAAGTTTCTATGAATGGCAATGCTGATGGCGGATGAACAGTAACACTGGTACTGATAGGTAAACTTTCTCCCGGATAAGGTTGACCATATATAGCTGTTACATCATAAGTGTAACTTCCAGGAACAAGGTTGTTGTCCTGATAAGTTAAAGTGGATGAAGGAACCTGACTAATAAACTGACCATCGCGATAGATTTTATATCCAAGCAATTCGCCATGAGTGCATCCCGCATCTGTTGAACCGTTAATCAGAAAAGGAATGCCTTGGGCCGTACTTGAACCAGTGTCGATCAGGTCCTGCCATGATGACGTATTGCCGGTGTATTGTATTGCATCACCGGTAATATTCTGACCGGTTATGGTAATTGGTGGCGTCCATGGTCCTGAGCTGAGGCTGCCGGTCAGCGTGTAATCAATCCAGTAAGTGCCAGGTTGCAGGATAAGTCCGGGTGTTGAAAGTGTGAGCGACATAACCGGCCGATCAGTGTTAGCTAAAGTATTTTGGCTCACACGATAAGCGTTTGAGAAACTTGTTGAAAGTAAGCGGTTTGTAATTAAATCACCCCATATTACTTGTCCACCCTGATTAGGTTTGCCGTTCCAAATTTGTATATACCCGCCAGTCATTGTGCTGGTTGTACCTGAGCCTGTCTGATAAGCAAAAACTATAATACTTTCTACATTCCAGGCCTGTGGAACTATAAAATCATCAGAAAGGCGGTTGTTTGCTGTTAATTGTGCACCAAAGCCATAGGTGCCCATCATAAGGCTGTTATCTTGCAAAATGCTAAGGTCGGTGCCTCCCGGACCGGAACCCGGGCTGTTTACAAAATTTCCATTGTCATAAAGTACCGCCCGGAGTCCGTTGCCATAGTATGGCACATTCACCGATGCAGCGTCTTCCATTTCAGGATAAATGAAGGTTGAAGCAATTATTGATGGATTACTTGCATTAGTGGCCTGACTTCCCGCTTCTATCATACCGGTTATATTGGGGTTTCCAAATCCCAAAGCACTATCCTGCCAGGTATCTGTCATCATATTATTTTGAATGGCATTTTGATGTGCCTTAGGTTTTGTCTTTTCTATTAATGGCATGTGGTCGTTAGCCGGTTGATCTTCGGCCATGGCATTACCACCCGGAGAACTAGCTGAGAAGCTCTTGGTAAGGTATGGTGTCTGCCAGTTGAGTGCAACATTCTGGCCGCTTACTGAACTTGCAAGATTTTGCGGAGAGGGATAGCAAATAGTGGACGGACTAACGTTGAGAGAGACAGGGACAGAAATTAGTGGGTTTACGGGATCATTACTCGAAACTGCAATGACGGCATCATAGTTTCCGGCAGCCAGACCCGTTGTGTTGATCGTAACTGTGACCGCAGAGCTGCTTCCGGCGCTCACACTCCCCGAGGTGGGATTTACACTTAACCACGTCACCGAGCCACCCGATGTTGTGCCGTTGATGAGAAATGGAATCCCCTGGGCAGGTGTGCCGGTACCTGTGTCGAGCAAATTCTGCCAGGCATTGTTGGTGCCGATATATTGCCTGGCGTTGCCCGTTACAGCTTGCCCGTTGATAGTGATTGGAACGCTCCATGGCCCGCTGGCAAGTGATCCGGCAAGTGAATAGTCGATCCAATAGGTGCCGGGCGAGAGTATCAGACCTGGTGTTTGAAGCGTAAGATACATGACGGGACGTTGGGTGTCCACAGTTGTCTGACTGACACGATAAGTATTTGTAAATCCTGTATTTCCTAGCCTGTTAGTTGTCATATCGCCCCAGATGACAACGCCTCCCTGGGTTGGATCGCCATTCCATATTTGCAGATAACCTGCGGTCATCGTACTGGTGGTTGTCGATCCTGTCTGATAGGCATAAACAGTAATATCTGACACGTTCCAGGTTGAAGGAACAACAAAATCGTCCGCAATGCGGTTGCCGGCTGTGAACTGTACGCCTGTTCCCAAGGTGTTCATCCCCAGTGTTGTATTTTGTAAAATGCTTTGGTCAGTGCCTCCATGTCCTGTTCCTGGACTATTGATGAACGAGCCATTGTTATAAAGTACTGCCCTGAAAGGTTCACTTTGATTGCCGTTTAGTGCAACGATGTTGTTTTCGTCTTCACCGTAAGGGTTGTCTGGTGAATTTACAGGATTCGGAAGCAGATTGCCCGAAAGATTGGGCGAAGCACTGTTGACAGAAGCCTGCCAGTTGAGCACAGCATTGCCATTATTGGAAATATTAAGCGTAAGATTATCTGTTTGGTTGGTTGGGAGCGTTGGCGAAAGCGTGGATGGGCTCACTGTGATCACAGGATTGCTCTGAGGGCCACCCATAAAGGTGAATGAGACGGTCTTAGCTGCTGCATTCCTGCTGATATTGGTGATGGGTTTCCCGGTATTGGCTCCGGCCCACGACTTAGCGCTTGGCAGGGAGCTGTCGGTGAATGCCGTTTTTCCGACACCGGTCCAGGCACACGTTGATGAGTTGATCGTGCCATATGAGCTAGGTGTGCTTGTGGGATCCATTGTTGCATTCTGGCTCACCGGATACATCATCTGAGGGTGGGTGGCGTTGATATTGTTGTTGTTGAAGCCGGCGGCAATATTGCTGTGCACATGATATATGATCATGCCGCTGCCAGGGATATAGGCATCAAACAGGTGCTTTTCCCTATTTTCCAGAAAGAAGAATTCATTGGCAGTGGTAGTATTATACCGATAAAAACTATTGGCATTCTGGGCAGCATTATTCAATGTGATGTTCTGTCCTGTTGAAATAGTAGTTGCCGAAGCCCAGTTATAGTAATATACTTTGGTGTAGCCATTAGGGTGTGCAGGAGTCACTCCATCATTGTTCCATGATCCGTTGCCCATCAAGTCCCATTGTCCTGTCCCATTGAACTGTCCACCAGTTGAATAATTGGTGTCGTAATAGTCAGGGGCACCCAATGCATGGCCAAACTCATGACAAATCACCCCGATAGCCGTAATTGTTGATCCGGTGTTGCTCCTTAATTCAGGTGAGCAGGAATAGCGTTGAATGAATTTGCCGTCCAGAAATAAAGGGCTTATCAAATTCCAGGCGTGTGACCAGATGGTATTGGCTCCGCCGCCGGCTTCTTCTCCGTAGCCTGCAAAAATCATGTAAATGGCATCAACCCATCCATCGTTATCATTGTCATAATTGGCATAATTTACATCTGGATTGGCAAGGATTGCTGCCTCTTCAGCCAGCTCACGCGGCCTGAGGTCATCACCATTCCCATCATTGCCTCCATAATAAGCCATATTGTGGCTGGCGGTATATGGGCCTGCAACGTCAACCGTTAGATTAAACTGGTTATAAGAACTTTCAAGGTAATAATCTTTTACGCTTCCGGTAGCTCCTCCGGTGGTGTAGCCAACCTGATTGAACAGGTTGTTGAAATCACTTTGTGTCTTTAAGAAGGCTTTGTCCGTAAACCCAATCAGTATGCATATCAGTTTTCGGTTTCCTGTTGTAGGGAAGGCCTTCGATTCAAAATCCCTTTGAATTTGCCAGATTTGCTTCATTATGCCAATCTGATCTGCACTAAACGATAATCCTTTTTGTATGCCCGACAAAAAGGCTGTTTCATCAGCAGTGCGGCTTTCAGGATTCGATACCCTGATGCCGCTGCGCTGCATATCACCGTTCACGTCGAGTATTGCATACTCATAAAAGCCTTCACTATTCAGTAGTATTGAATAGCCATCCGGTGTTTCGGCCCATTTCACTTTTTCATCGCCCTTCATGCGGATGAAGATGGTGCTGCCATCCGGCAGGCGGTATTCCACAAGATGCGGATAAGCAATAACAGCAACGGCTGTTCTGACGTCAATAAACAGCAGCAGGGCTGTAGTGAAAACGATAAGTGTAAGTTTTTTCATGACAGCATTTTGGTATTTGGTTCGTTATTTTATGGTTTGTATAAAATTGATGAGCTTTTAGATTTTAAGCTCATATGGCTATATCACTGATTAAGATGCTTGTTGATGCTGCAGATGTATGCGCTATGGTTGTTACAATTGGTGCTGCGAGTAACAATGCGCACGAGTGAAGTGTTGAATATGAGGGATGAATGTGTCCAAAAGGACGATGATAATCCTGATGACGATGTTAAAGTAAGTTCAATTGAGGCCTTTCGATCAAAAGGCACCAGGAAGTGCTTTGCTGCCGGTAAGACAGACTTAATAATCACACAATGGACCATGGCTTTGAGAAATGGTTTCTACTGGTTTCATCGGTGTTTTCGTTGCCGAAGACATCACCAATGTGACCGGTAAATCCGGTCAGCCAG
Source organism: Bacteroidales bacterium (assembly GCA_035325985.1). Taxonomy (GTDB): domain Bacteria; phylum Bacteroidota; class Bacteroidia; order Bacteroidales; family F082; genus JALNZU01. The sequence continues at coordinate 2,087 of DAOKYW010000045.1, read as the reverse complement.
CCATTCTCTTCATCATAAGCCTGTGAGCAATTGCGCTGATTTCTTTTACCGACATGTGATCAGATTTTTGGTCGGAAAATTCCATACTTGGGTGTTGGTTCCCTTGAGGGATTTCAAGTGCCAATATACAACATAATGTGCCTGATTTCAAGTATTTGCTCTAATATTTTTTGCGTATGGAAAAATTAAAACGGAGATTAACTTTTCATGCTTATTGTTTTCAACAGGCAGTGCATTGGATTCCCGGATTAGAAGCAAAGCTGAAAATTAATGGTAATAATTGGATTCAGTTTGCAACAATGGTTTTTTGCGGTACAACTAAGGTCTGATCAATGATTGGTCACCCATTCCGGAAGGCTTCCATGCACATTGAACACCATGTCGCCCCAATAATACATCATCATGGTGATAACGACTGCTCCTGCCAGATTAAGGATGAGACCCGTTCGAGCCATTTGCCCGACAGTGATCCTCGAAGTGCCAAAAATGATGGCGTTTGGCGGTGTAGCCACCGGCATCATGAAAGCCATGGAAGCCGAAAGGGTTGCCGGAATCATTAACAATAGCGGGTGTATGCCCGAAGTGATGGCCAGGCCGGCCAAAACAGGCAGTACCATCTCAATAGTGGCAGTGTTTGAAGTGAGTTCCGTCAGGAAGGTGATGATCAGCGAAACGAACAGAATGACCGCCAACGGGTGCATTTTGCTCACACCGGTAAGCTGTTCGCCAAACCACAGCGAAAGCCCCGACTCCTTGAAACCGGTAGCCAGCGCAAATCCGCCGCCAAAAAGCAACAGGATATGCCAGGGAAGTTTTGCTGCGGTAGGCCAGTCGAGCAGGCGGGTGCGACTGTCGGTTTTCGATGGAATCAGAAAAAGGATAACGGCCATGGCAATGGCTACGGTGCCATCGTTGATGTATCCGCCTTGCGGGAAAAAACCTGACCAACCACGCAACCTGATTAAACCAATATCGAGATCGGTCCGGAAGATCCATAAGATGGCCAGTAAAAGAAAAACCACGAACACAATTTTCTCCTCCTGACTGGCTTTTCCCATGCTTCGAAGTTCGTCGTGGAAAGTGCTTTTAGTGACTCCGGTAAGATGTTTGCTATCAGGTCTATACATAAAATAAAGCACTATCCAGGCGAGCATAAACAACACTATACTCGCCGGAAATGCAAATAGCAGCCACGATGAAAAGGTGATTTCGGGTGCGTTAGGAAAATAGATGTGAAAGATCCGGGCGAACGACAAATTTGGTGGCGTGCCGACAAGGGTGGCCATTCCACCGATTGAGGCGGCATAGGCTATACTCAGCAGCAGCCCGATACTGAACTTACCGGCATTCGGACTGTCCGCGTAGTGCTCGATTTGTGCAATAACCGACATGGCAATCGGCAACATCATCATTGCCGTAGCAGTGTTGGATATCCACATGGAAAGGAAGAAAGAAGCCAGCATGAAACCAAGCAGAATACTGGAAGGTTTAACGCCTGTGGTGCTCAGAATTTTGAGCGCAATACGCCTGTGCAGGTTCCAGCGCTCCATGGCCAGGGCCACAAGAAAGCCGCCCATGAACAGGAATATCACATCGTTGAAATAAGCTGCTGAAACCGTTTTGCCATCCATCACCCCAAGCAGCGGAAACAGGGCAACGGGCAGTAGTGATGTTACTGCCAGAGGAACAATACCCGTTATCCACCAAACCGCCATGAGCAAGGCAATGCAAAAAGTGCGCGTCACTTCAGGCTTTCCGGGTTCGAGATCCGCAAAGAGCAGCAGTATCACGACAACTGCCGGAGTGATGACGAAACTAATAAGGTGTTTGAGTCTCATTTTTTTTCAAGCGATACGGCTGTCCCAAGTGCACAGGTATCCGGCAGATACCAGCCTTGCTAAATTAAGGTATTCTAAACGCAATAAAAGTAGCCAATCCTGCCAATTATTGCTGATGCATCTCAATCTTGTATCATTTTTAAGTCAAATAACTGTTGCGGCCTATGATAATGCAGGATGGTCAGTAATAAATACCCCAAAGCTTTACACCATCAATCCGGTTGAACTCGATGGCAGGGAAGGGGACTT
>DAOKYW010000044.1:0-9475 GCA_035325985.1 Bacteroidales bacterium | reverse complement strand
TTCAAAGATTTAAGACTAAACCCTCTTATTCACTTAAAACCTCAACCCCAAACCAGGAACAACAAACAACGAACAAAGAACAACGAACAAGGAACAAAGAACAACGAATCACCAATCACGAATCACGAATCACGAACAAAGAACCCGAAAAATTCAAAGATTCAAAGATTCGAAGATTCAAAAATTCAAAGATTTAAGACTAAACCCTCTTATTCACTTAAAACCTCAACCCCAAACCAGGAACAAAAAACAACGAACAACAAACAACGAACAAAGAACAAAGAACAAAGAACAAGGAACAAAGAACAACGAACAAACAACCCTAAATCACTACATTTGTTACAGAAAAAACATACCTATGGCTAACAACCAACCCGAAAAGAGTCCACTCCCGCAAACCGTCAGCCTCGAACAGCTTGCCGGCATGCTGATGATACCGGCGGGGCTTATCAGGCGATTCTGGTGGAAGATTGGGCTCGTTACCATTGCCGGACTGCTGTTGGGTTATCTGGCCGGGCATTTTCTTATCACGCCTAAATACCGTGCATTGTACATCATTGCTGCCGAAGAGGAACAAACCCCCGGCATCGAACGCCTTGCAGCCCAGATCGGATTCGATATGGGATTGACCAACCCGGGTGGTGTTTTCAGAGGCGAAAGCCTGGTGCAGCTTTTCCTTACCAGGAGTATGCTTGAGCGGGCATTGCTCACACCAATAGAGCACAATGGCATAACCACAACCCTTGCCGCATTGTTTTTTGCAGCGACGCCTCACAGCAGAAAGCAGGTGTTTCGCGAGGTGAAATTCATCCCTCATCAGCGCGGTAAGGATATTTTGGCCGATAGTGCCCTTTACCTGACACAGAAATATGTGCGCGAAAAGGTGCTGTCGGTGGATAAGCCCGACAAAAAAATGGGTTTCATTCATATACGCTGTACGCATGCCGATGGTAGGCTTGCAGCAGCCTTTAGCCAGACGCTTATCAGTACGGTAAAGGATTTTTATGTGGAATCGGTCACGACCAAAGCCCGAAATAATGTGGACGTGCTGCGCAACGAGGCCGACTCGGTGCAGAAGCTGCTCATGGGCAACCTGGTTGCGAGTGCATCGGCTTTCGATCTTAATGTCAATCCGGTATGGGAATCCATGCGCATAGCGCAGAACCGTTCGGCCATCAACCTGCAGGTGTCTGTGGCTCTCTATGCCGAGCTGATGAAAAACCTTAAGCTGGCCGAGATTGCTTTGCGAAAACAAACGCCTTTGATTCAGGTGATTGAACAACCCATGTTCCCGCTCGAGAGGGCAGGACTCAAACCATGGCAAGCGGCAATAGCTGCCGGACTGCTGTTTTTTGCCGTTGCATCATTTTTAGCCTGGACCATCTACAGGCAAACAGCATAGCATCCCAATGCTTCGAAAACTGCTCGGATTCCTGTTGTTCCTGCCCAATCTTACCCCGGCAGGGCCACTCTTCAGGTCGGAAATATTTCCCTGGGCATTTCTTTTTTCTTTTCGCCGCAGCTTGCGGCTGAGCTGGCCTTATTTGGCGTTTGTTGCTTACCTGAGCCTGTCGGCACTCATCATGTTCCCGTCTCTGGGATCACCCATAGTGCCAGCCAGGGCATTGTTTGCCTTTGTTAACGCCACCATCATCTTTTTTGCACTTCTGGCTTGTAACGACAAGGAATATCAACTGCTAAACAAGGCGGTTTTTATCGTATTATTGGTTCATGTTGGTGTTAGCCTGCTGCAGTTTTCGGGGTATTTTCCGCAATCACTCGTGCCTGTCATGCGTTTTTTTGTCGAACGGTTTACTGCTGAAATATATGGTGGGGGAAGAGGCGTAGCCGGACTTTATGCCGAGCCGGCCTACGCTGCTGTGGCTGTTCATTATTTCTTTGCCTATATCATGCTGATTCGCAAAGCCGACACCAAAAAGCTCCCTGTCGTTGGGCTGATCGTTGCGCTGGCGCTCTACGATATTTTTATCCTGCGCTCTTTTGTCGGTCTGGTCATGTTTGTACTTTATGTGCTTTCCCTTTTCAACCGGCGCCAGCTTGTTGTGGCTGCAGTCGTCACCACCCTTGCGCTTGCCTTGCTTATTCGGACTGTAGGTCCGCGTGAAGATGCCCCAAGAGCCATCGCCATTGCGTATAACTTAATTTTTGAGCAGGAATACACCGACTTTATTCCCTGGTTGGTCGAAAACTCAGGATTCAGGTTCATCAGTGTTTGGGGGGCTTACCTCTATGGTTTGTCGCATCCATTTGGTTCAGGAATCGGGGCATGGAGCAATGCCAGCATCACCGCCATGGAAGCACTGGGGCTGCCGGCCGAAACCATTGCGCACTTTGCTTCCGAACACGGAGGGCAGTTCGAAGGTGTCAGGCCCACTGCTTTTGCTGCCGGCCTGATGCTCGAAGGGGGCTTAATCGGCCTGACCTTGTTTCTGATGGCATTCATACCCTATCTCCATCGCCGCGAATTTCTTACGCACCGCCATGCCCGGCCAATCTGGTTGTTTTTCGTTTTCAACACCTTTGCCCTTGGCAGCATAGGCGACCCCATACCTTTTGCCATCCTTGCCTTGAGCCTGCGCACCATGGCACCACCCGAAACAACAGAGAATGAAAAAGCTTTGCAGCTACAAGACAACTGATAACTATCAGGCGGCACTGCTTTTAAGATACATTCAGCCACCTGCATCTCGTTCAGGGTATTAAACACACCGGATGGATTTTGCTTTATAAACTTGTACTTTTGCATCAACATACGCCAGACCATTTGTCAAACACACAGCCTACAGTTTCGGTCATCATGCCCTGTTACAATTCAGCAGGCACGATTGCCCAAAGCATCAGCTCGGTGCTTGATCAAACATTTGGTTCGATTGAACTGATTGTGCTTGACGATGGTTCCACCGATAATACCGTACAAATTGCCCGTCGTTTTGCTGCTGAAGATACCAGGCTGAGGCTGGTATGCTCTGCCCGTAACAGGGGAGTAACCCGAATGCGCAATATTGGCACACGACTGGCCAAAGGAAAATGGATTGCTTTTTGCGATTCGGACGACACATGGCTGCCACAAAAGCTGGAGTGGCAGCTGCAGCTCGCCGGCGAACGCAAAGGAGTCAACCTGCTCTATTCTGCTGTGTATTACACCAGAGAACGTAATCCCGAAGCAAGACAGCTTGTGAAGCTGATCCCGGATGCCACCTACAACGATATGCTCAAAACCAATGCCATACCCATGAGCTCATCCATGTATCTTACCGAGAGCCTTGGCAAACTGTTTTTTCGTCCGGTACCTTCCCACCTCGTTCACGAAGACTATGCTTTTTGGCTCGATGTTTTTAAATCTGGCCGGGTGTTATCAGCCTATTGCGAAAAACCAACTACCATAATTCTGCTACGTAAGGGATCAAGATCTTCGAATGCATTGCTTGCCGCACGCTCTCATCTAGCCATTCTGATGAACGAAAAAAACCTTCCTTGGCATAAAATTCTGAGGTATATGATCATTTACATGACCATAGCCACACGCAAACGACTTCCTTTCTGAAGAAAGTACGGTTACACCTGCTACAAGCCAATATATCAGCGATTTTTCACCATAGCAAGAACATTATTTAATCCTGATATTCATTATTTCAGGCTACTTTTATTTAGATTTGCGGCCAAAACAATCCGATTCGGATGACCAGCCTTACGAAAGCCCGTATTTCACTGCGTTTAATCATGCTTACGGCAGTTTTTTTGTTTTCGTTTGGTATGTGCGCCCAAACGGTTCCGGTGGGTATGCCCGTTTTTGACGATGGGTTGAGGCTGGCTCAGCTCAGAGGTGTTTATGATGCCGATGTATCCTTCACCATCAGGCCTTTGCAACCGGCCAGACTACAATCCCCGGTTGACTTGCTCAGCGCGGGTAATATGCTTTTCGCCAACGACAGCACCAATAATAAAGCCCATGCAGCCCTCAGGCTCAACATCAGCCGAAGTCAGGGGCAAGGTTGGAAGGCCGAACGCACTGAGCAGATCAGCCGGGCCAACTTCAGGCTCGAGCCAATGCCGCTTGTGATGCATACCCGTTTCAACGGGCATCATCCTTATGGTTGGTCGGATGGCCCGATGGTCCCCTCCAAAGGCCTGCAGCAGTATGTTTCAGCAGGTTTTTTTATGAAGGCAGGGCTTTTCGAGGCGCAGCTGATGCCCGAATTTGTGTATGCACAAAATAAGCCGTTTCAGAATCCACCGGCTCGTCCGCGCGATATCGACATGCCCGAGCGTATGGGGCAGGAACCTTATCGGCGTTTCTTTCCCGGTCAATCCTTTGTGCGACTGCAGATGGGGCCGGTATCAGTTGGTTATTCCACCGAAAATATCTGGTACGGCCCGGGCATGAAAAACAGCATTATCCTCACCAACAATGCACCGGGATTTCGTCATTTCAGCCTGATGACCAATCGTCCTGTCAAAACACCTGTAGGAACCTTCGAAGCCCATATGGCCGCCGGTCGCCTGCACCGCAGCGGATTTAAATGGCCTTCGCGTTACGAACCCGGCACCTGGCCGCCCATAGCCGGCGATGTAACACCTGACACGGTCAATGGTACCAAAGCCTATGGATACACCAATACCATGGCCCTGACATGGCAGCCGAAATGGTTGCCCGGGCTGTTTTTGGGCGCTACAAGGGCGGTGCAGGCAAAAGGTGACCCTGATCATGTGCTCGACTACTTTAAAATTCTCTATCTAAGTGCACGAGGCGAAAACCTCACGAACCAGCCATCGGGATCAGTGATTTTAAATCGAAACCAACTTGCCTCGGTTTTTTTCAGATATTTTTTCCCCGGCGCCAATGCCGAGATTTACATGGAAATCGGCAGGGAAGATTTTTGGTACGACTTTCAGGACCTGCTCACCCGTTTGCAGTATTCCACTGCCTATAACCTGGGTTTTCGCAAGTTGCATATACTGCCTCAACCTAACCACTGGCTCGAAGTTTCAGCTGAATATACCAAGATTCAGGCTCCATTTGGCAATCTGGTTGGCCCGGGTATATCGGGTTACAGCTTTTACACCCATGGGGAGCTCAAAGGCTGGACACACTTTGGTCAGGTGCTGGGATCAGGTATTGGCCCCGGCAGCAATATGATGACCTTCGGGCTGCGCCATAGCACTGGTTCCCGTACCTTTGGTCTGCATTTTGAGCGTGTAGCCTACAACGAAGACCTGTTTTACACCGCCCTGCCTTATCTGAGGCTCGGTTCAGGGGCTAACCCCTTTTTCGTGGACGCGAGCAAGCACTTCGTTGATTGGGGATTTTTGCTTAGTCACCAAAATAATTTTGGTCGGTTAAGTGCCGGCCTGCTTCTGCATATCTTAAAAACATACAACTTTCAATGGAACTACGACCCGAACGGCCAACCCGACCCATTCCGGTTTCCGGGAATCAACCCCTGGTCGCTGAACAGCGAACTGAGCTTGACTTACAGGTTCTGAATGGCCAACCAACAGTCAAGGGATATCAGCATGTAGGGTATCATCCCGACAGCAACACTGAAGCTCCTGTTACCGCAGAAAGCCTTCTTAACCCTTATTTGTCGAGCAACAGAAAAAGAATGTTTGATTGGCTGCTCACCATTTTCATGATGCCCTTTGCCATCCCGATGGGTATCATCTGCTGGATAATGGTCATGATCACCATGGGGAAACCGGTGATATTCGCCCAGCATCGGGTGGGTCTTAATGGAAAAATCTTCACCCTGTATAAATTTCGCTCCATCAAACGCAATTCCGATACCCAAAACGGCACCTATCACACGACCAGCGACATAACACCTGTAGGCCGGTTTCTTCGCATGTTCCGACTCGATGAACTGCCACAGATTTACAATATCATCCGCGGCGAAATGAGCTGGGTAGGTCCCCGGCCCGAAGTGCCTTTTTATGTTGATCATTTCGAAAAAATGCATCCGGGCTTTCATCTTCGTCATCTTGCTCTTCCCGGTATTACCGGTCTTGCTCAGGTGCGTAATCCCAAAGCTACTCCCGCAGATAATCTCGAAAAACTTCAGCACGATCTCGCATACATCCGCCACGCCAGCCTTATGGCCGACCTGAAAATTCTCTTTCAAACAATATACGTGATTGTTAACCGATGAAAAAGATCGTTGCAATACTGTTGTTATTCTTTGCTATACTGCCTTCGCTCAGGGCACAGGATATTTTTGGCTCGCGTGGCCTCAAAGACCTCTCTCCCTCACGCCTCGACGAGGGCCAGATTCGGCTTATCCGAAACCAGGTACGGGCTGCAGGAATGACCGAGAACGACCTGCGCATTTATCTCATTGGCAAGGGAATGAGTCAGACTGATGCCGGCGAACTCATCCGCCGCCTTGGCAATAATCAGTCGCAGGGAGGGCAACAAGACCGTCCTGTTGCTGCATCAGCATCACCGGAAGAATCGCCTTTGCCGCAGCAGTCTCCTCTCAAGATAGATTCGTTGATGTTTGGTGCAGCTTTGTTCGCCAACAGCCAGATCAACTTTGCGCCGCCGCAGAATTTTGCCACCCCTGTTAATTATCTGCTCGGCCCGGGCGATATACTTAACCTCAGCATTACCGGCAATCAGGAAATACTCACCGATATCAGGATCGAGCCTTCCGGAAATCTCAGGTTACCTTATGCCGGCAATGTTATGGTGGGCGGTCTCACCATCGAACAGGCCGAAACGAAAATCAGAAATGCGCTGGCGCGCAAAGGATTTGAGTCGTTAGGCACCGGCGGCTCCAGGCTCACGCTGACCGTCTCGGCCTACCGCACCATTCCCGTTACAATCATCGGAGCACGACAGCCCGGCAATTACAACGTTTCCTCCATAGCCACAGCATTTCACCTGATCCATCTTGCCGGCGGCCCGGGACAAGCCGGCACTTTTCGTGAAATTGAAGTAATAAGGAAAGGACAGGTCGTCCGGAAAATTGACTTGTATGACTTTCTGGTCAAAGGCGATCAGGGTAGCGATATTGGCCTTGAGGAAAACGACCTGATCAACATTCCTGCTTATCAGATGGTTGTGCGTGTTTCAGGTGCAGTAAAACGTCCCGGAATTTTTATGCTCAAGCCTGATGAAACCCTTGACGACTTGCTGAGGTATGCAGGCGGATTTGCCCCCGAAGCCTTTCGCAGCCATATCACGGTTGAACAGATAGGCAACAATGCACTATACTCCCGCACCATAAGGCAGGAGGACTTTAACCGCTTCAAGCCCGCCAATGGCGATCTGTATTTTGTTGGATCAGTAGCGGCCGAACGATACCATCGGGTATTCATCACTGGTGCTGTCAAGCGCCCGGGTGCCTACGGCTGGTTCGATGGCCTGCGATTGTCCGAACTTATCGAATTGGGTGGTGGACCGTCCGAAAGCCTCCTCGAAACCAGAGGTGTAATTTACCGTTCTGAAAAAAATCACAGCAACGCATATTTGCGCTTCATTCCATCAGAAATTCTTGAATCCAAAGCCGACATCATCCTGATGGATGGCGACTCAGTAGTGCTTTCCGACCGCAAAGCGCTGTTTCCATTCGGCTTTATTGATGTAGCGGGTGAAGTAAACAAGCCCGGACGATATATCCTCGGACCTGGCATGACAGCACTCGATGCAGTGTTGCTGGCCGGAGGAATGAAAATCACAGCCATCAGCAACAGCATCGAAATCGTCCGCCGACAGGAGAATACCGGTAAGTCAACTGTAGCGGCTGTCATCAAGGCCGAAACGGATGCCATGCTGCGCATCAGGGCCGATGAAGTTGAACTCAGACATCAGGATGTGATAATCATCAAGCCCGACCCAACCCTCAGAGACCAAAAGATTGTCTATTTGCGCGGCGAGGTGCGAAACCCAGGCCCTTACGTGCTTCTCGAACGCGACGAGAAACTGAGCAGCCTGCTCAAAAGGGCAGGGGGATTGACCGAATTTGCTGATGAAAATGCTGTGTTCATTCTGAGAAAAAATGTTAACCCCCTCCTGCGTCGCGATTTCGCAAAACTATCCCTCAGCCCCGTTGCCATTTTAGAAATGGATTCGCTGGCAGGGCAAAGGGCCATAAACGAAGCCATGAATCAAAATACAGCCGTAAAAAATCTTGAGACAAATACATGGGCATGGCAACAACAGGCTGAAAGCCCTTTCGGTACGCAAAACAACGATACTCCCGGCAGAGCAACGGAGCCTCACGAAGAAATCATTAACATTGCCCTTAGCAATATAAACAGCCTCATTCAAAAACCCGGCGGCCGCAATGATCTTCATCTTCAGGCCGATGACGAAATTGTGGTGCTCGAGCGCGACAACAGCGTCAGCGTCAGAGGAATGGTTAATAACCAGATTACGGTCAATTACTCCGGTAAGCATTTACTGGATTATATTTCCGAAGCAGGAGGTGTGCTGCATCAAGGCTCAAAAAATGACATCTTTGTGCTTCAGCCCAATGGTAAGGCTGCTATGACACGAAGCTACCTTGGAATAAAAAGCTACCCCAAAATAGCACCAGGGAGCATCATAGTCGTTCCTGCCAGACCACAGAATAATCGCCGCATGGACCCTGCAGCCGCTGCAGCTCTGGCCTCCATCATCACCTCAGTGAGCAGCCTGTTGTTCATCATCATAACAGCCGCAAAATAATCAGCTGCCCGGCACAATTTTATACCTTATGACCTGCCAGTCGATTCCGTACAAGGGGTATTGCCAGCGGATAATACCGGCTTCCGGGCTGATGTGTCTGATTGATGGAGTGCCTTGAAAAGAGCGATCACTGTCGATTGCCACTCGGACAACATCCCGGAAGGTGTTGCCGGCTTGCACGTAGCTGGAAATGATAGTATCTATGCGAACCTGAGGCTCAGATAACCCTGACATCACAACCGGCCATCCCCCGTCAACCTCTGCCGGGAAATAACATATCCTGGATTTACCCCGGCTTTGGCTGCCAAGAAAAAACTCAAGCGTAACAAAATGACATGGCTCATCAAATCTTCTGGAGCTGCATGCTGGCGAACTTTCGCTGGAAAGCTCAAACTCCAGCCCGTAAAACGGCCATGCCACCCTCACCTTCATAACTTCCTTTCTGGCAAAAGGCATTCTGCTTCCGGGATGCAGTAGGTCCACCGTGTCAAGCCGACTACTTTTGACAAACAACGAATCTCTGTAATATGCCCCTGTAGCCCGCTCTTCAATAATCCAGTAAGTGCCGGGTGCATGATAAAAGGCCGTCTTGAGGTCCTGCGGTAAAAAAATGTCACCACGCACATCCTTGTCCTTGCTGCACGACCAGAAAATCAAACATACAACCAATGTCACTGGTAAATATGTTTTTTTCAAAAAAAATTCTGACTGACCAAAAACCATATAGAAGTTTAATTCTGCAAAAGTAACCTGTCGTTGCTCATGATTCAAAAACCCATCGGCCAC
>DAOKYW010000043.1:0-9541 GCA_035325985.1 Bacteroidales bacterium | reverse complement strand
TCAGGGATTATACTGAAAAGCGACCTCATTTATCGCGTATGGCATCCTGCCGGCTGTGTGAAATATGGTTTCGGGCGTGGACACACCATCGCAAAATCTGTCTTTATGAGAAGTCAATCGATCACGTCAGGATGAATGCACCGGACAATGCCCTGAAATTACTGCATCGGTGCAAATCTGCGGCATGATGGAATGACGGCAACATGCCTGATTGAGAAAAAGGCTATTTTTCCCACCTGCCCTTTTCAGCGCTCCAGTCGTAGCCAAAGAATCCGCTCAACGCAATATCTTTCACACTATGCATCAGCCATCCGGTCCTGAAAACCATCAGATCAGGAAAGGCAGTAATTCCCGAAAAATAGTGGTTTTGCACTGCAGCCTTCATGCCTTCGGGGCCGGTGCCGCCAACCAGACCTATAAGGTTGCCTGTTGACCCGGGTTTGGGGTAAACCACATAAAATCCTATGTCGCTCCCTTCCATTCGTGTTCCGTTAAGCTCAACATAACCATTCCCAGCCCTGAAGGGTGCTTCTGTGGCAAGAAACTTCCAGGCCATATTGTTATCTGCATTGCCATAGAGGACGACATTGCGCCCCTCAGCATACGCTGAAGTGAGCAAAGTGTCGGCCAATACTTCCGGAGCACCGTTGGCACGATAAAGAAAAGCCTCGGCATCGAAAAGCGCCCTTCGGCGGTTCCATTGCTGTTCTTCAGGAGTTCCACCCGTGCCGTAAATCAGCATAAAGTCGTGGTCGAATGCTGTTTTGAATCCGCCGTTACGACCGGGATGCTTTTCGTACAGTGGCAATTCCTGCATAGGCTTCCAACGGTTGCCGTCGAATACAAAATGTCTGGCACGGGAGCTATTGATTGTCTGTCCATCGATAAGCAGTTTTCTTATTTTCCGGCCGGCAAAGGCTTCGTCCGAAAGGCTCAGGATACGCACATTAGTCGTATTGATGCTTATCATCCGGGGGCTGCGAACAGCTTTCGCCCTGCTCATGCGTCCATTTTCAAGCTGTTGCCCGATAGTGAGCCAGCCGCTTGTGGCACTGACGCCGATATTGGCGGTGAGCAGACTGACCGTGTCGCGATGGCTTACCGGCCTGAGGCTGTGTGTTTTCAGAAAATTGAACAGCGGCGGCCAATCCATACTCTCATCACCATACCAGTGTGTGCCACCGGGATATTCGTAGTATTCCATATGCGGATGCACCGGCCCGAGCAATTCTCGCATGCGTCTGGCCTGTTGCACCGGCACTACTTCGTCGGCATCGCCATGCAACACATACAAGGGGGTTTGGACGTAGTTATCCGTAAATTCAGGCATACGCGCATGCAGTGCTGCCGAGTAAAGCATCCTGAAATGCGGGTGATCGAAAAAAGCCGTGTCCGAGCCTGTGCGCCTGTATTCAATAATATCAGGGTACCCTGCGGCAGGCGCCATTGCTGCGAAAAGGCCGGGATATGTGCCGCCCGTCACCCAGGTGCCATGTCCGCCCATGCTGTGGCCTGTTACGTATGTCCGAAGGGTATCGGTGTCCCACACTTTCCTTGCCTGAGCCAGCACCTCGAATGCATCGATACGGCCCCAGTCTTCCCAGTTGAAGCCAAAAGGCCGGCGATTGGTAGGCGCCACAAGATGCATCCAGTCTTTTGCCTTGTAGGCTCTTGTCTGATTTGTGGCCTCCACAGAGGCGCCATGCAGCGAAAGCACCAGCGGCTGACCTGATTGCGGCGATAGCGAGGGCATCAGGCTGTAGTATTGTACGCTGCCATCGATGCGGCTCAGAAATGTGCGCTCGTGGTGCTTTTTTGGATCCTGCACCTTGAGGCTGAGCCTGATCTCGTGTAAAAACACCCCGCCGGAATCCACGAGCTGAAGCACCGCCTCCATTCGGTCTGTGGTTGCTGCCGCGCGCAAACCCGGCACCATAAAGATCACCTTACGCTGGCTGCAGGCAGGTACACGCCCGGCTGTCGTCTCCATGGTTTCGCCCGTTTCGAGCGTGATGCGCAGTTTCAGACCGTTGAGATCATTGGCCGTGCTGTTGAGCAACCGAATGCCGGCCGGACTATCCGCAGGGTTGCCTATCAGTAGCGGCGGCAGCGTCATGTCGCGCCTGAGCAACATCACGGGCCGTTCGGGCTCGACAAGTGCAGCTTTGAGGCGGGAAAATCGGCCATACGAAAACAGAAACTCATTGCGGCCCTGCTTAAGTTCGACCGGATGAAGGGTATAGCCATAATCGTAATGATCGCCTTCGTAAGGCAGGCCGTTCACCAGCGCCATGGTATGCCCTGTGGCATCGAGCAGCACTACTTTTGTTGTTTCGCTGAAATATTCAGCATACAACCAGCCTCTTTGCATACCGGTGAACACATGATTGGTGTCGGCTTCCACATTTTTCCATTGCAATGTGGCCGAACCCTGGGGAAAACCGGCCAACACCGTTTGGCCATCCACCGGCGGCTCCCATTTTCCGGCTGCATGCTGCCAGAGCACTATATCCTGATTGCCGAGCAGCATACCCGGTCTTATGGCATCGTTAAGCAGCAAGCCCTGTTGAAAGCGGTGTATCACGCGCCCCTCTTCCACTTTTTCGACCCTTTCCTTGCCGAAATACTCCACTACATTGCCTTGCTGCTGTGCCATTGCGACACTTAAATGGCTTAGCAGCCCTAAAAATAATGCTGTCCGTCGTTTCATCCTGTAACGGTTTTGTTGCGGTAAATTTACTTAAACGATTTAGCCTCACGGTCAATTCAACTGCACGCGCTGCAAAGTTTCGCGCTGCCTTGGTGAACAAGGCTATTTTTTTTGCAGTTTGCGGTAAAATTCAACGACAAAAACCACATCAATGAGTCTTGCTTTCATCGATTGGATTATTATTATCGCCTACCTGATGCTGAGTCTTGGCATCGGTTGGTGGTTTCGCCGTAAGGCAGGCCGCAGCACCAGCGACTTTTTTCTGAGTGGGCGCAACCTACCCTGGTACATTGCCGGTACCAGCATGGTGGCCACCACTTTCGCCGCCGACACCCCTTTGGCTGTTACAGAGCTGGTTTCGGAAAAGGGCATTGCGGGCAACTGGCTGTGGTGGAATATGTTGCTGGGCGGCATGCTCACCGTATTTTTCTTTGCAAGGCTATGGCGCCGGGCCGGCATACTCACCGATGCCGAGTTTGTCACCCTGCGCTATTCAGGTGCTCCGGCCCGATTTCTGCGGGGCTTCAAGGCTGTTTATATCGGCATTGCCATGAATGCCATCGTGATAGCATGGGTGAACCTCGCTATGGTAAAAATCTTGCAGGTCATCTTTCCATCGCTCACCTTTTTCGGACTTAGTGAAGTGAGTTTTGCGGGCATGTATTTTTCTTCTCATTTGCTTTGGGTGGGCATGTTGCTGATGATCGTGGCGCTCTATAGTTCGCTATCAGGGCTCATGGGCGTTTCGATAACCGATAGTTTACAGTTTGTGCTGGCCATGACAGGCAGTATCGTGCTGGCTGTGGTAGCGGTGCGCGAGGTGGGCGGCCTTGGCGGCCTCAGGGAGGGACTTGCCGGGCAGCCGTGGGTGACCGACTTCTGGCCAACGGTGAATGCTCAGGCTTCGCAGGCGGGCGGTGTACTCAGGCTTAGCGCGACAGCTCTGGTGGCTTATCTGGGTGTGCAGTGGTGGGCCAGCTGGTATCCCGGTGCTGAGCCGGGCGGCGGAGGTTATGTGGCTCAGCGTATGATGTCGGCCAAGGACGAAAAACACTCGCTTCTGGCTACTCTTTGGTTTCAGGTGGCACACTATGCCCTCAGACCCTGGCCTTGGATTCTTGTGGCCCTGGCCGGTTTAATCGTATATCCTCACGAGGCCGACCGTGGCGCCACTTACGTGATGTTTATCCGCGACCACCTGCCGGCCGGCCTCACCGGACTGTTGCTGGCCGCTTTCTTTGCTGCCTATATGTCCACCATCGCCTCGCAAACGGTGTGGGGTACAAGCTATATTGTAAACGACCTCTTCAGGCCTTATCTGAGGCCGGGAGCTTCGGAGACTTATTACGTAAAAGTATCGCGCCTCACCACCTTCCTGCTCATCCTGTTTTCGCTTGTGGTCACTACCCAGTTTAACAAGATATCCGACGCGTGGCGGGTGGTTATCGTGCTGAGTACGGGTATTGGGCTGGTGCTTATGCTGCGCTGGTTTTGGTGGAGGGTAAGCGCATGGTCGGAGCTGGCAGCCATGCTGGCGCCTTATATCATTTATCCTGTCTTGAGATATGGTTTTGGACTCGATCCTGTCGGCGCCGACTTTGAGCTGTCGTTGCTCATCATAGTGGGTTGGTCCACCTTGTTCTGGCTTGTGGTCACCTGGCTTACACCGCCAACTGATGACAAGACCCTGGAAGCCTTTTACCGGCGCATCCATGCAGGTGGTCCCGGCTGGAAACCCTTGCAAAGACGCCACCCCGAGGTGCAGCCCGATTCGGGCTATGGCAGGTTAGCCCTTTCTTGGGCAGCAGGTGTGGCCATGGTGCTGATGGCCTTGTTTGGTGTTGGAAAACTGCTGCTGCTCGAAACAACACAAGGGCTGCTCCTTTTGGCAGGTGCAGCGCTGGCGGCAGCGGTAATCATCAACAATATGAACAGGCTGGGATGGAAGTCGTTTTAATAGCCTGCGGTTTAGCCTCAAATTCCTCATCTTTTAGCTTTCCCGCTTTGAATATTTATCATAATCCCTTACTTTTGAGGGGATTTCAATTGACCTGATTCCTCATCATAATACAATGAGCATATTGCAGCCCGGCTCAGCATTAATTGTAAACGCTCTGTTGCTTTTACTCCTGGCGTTTCATTTCAGAAGAAAGAAAGTTGATCCTTTGGCAGAAATTTTATGGTGGCTGATGATGTCGGCGGCCTGGTGGTCATTCTTTTATGGACTTGAGTCATCATTGAACAACGAACGCTACATCCATTTACTGCTTTCGTTGGAGTATCCCGCGATTTTCATGCTTCCTGTTTTATGGTTGATTTTTGCGATAAGACTGACAGGATTCAAGCTAAAGAAACCTTTTCATTTACGTTGGTTGTTTTTGATACCGGCCATCAACTGGATGCTTTTGATAAGCAATCCCCTGCACAACATGTTTTATGCTGATGCCGAAATTGTCACTTTCGGTGGATTCAGTCATTTAGAATACAAGCCAGGTCCGGTTTTTCTTTTCAGTCATCTGCTCTACTCAAACCTTATGGTAGCTGCAGGTCTGATTTTGCTGGTCAGGATGTTTCTTCGCACCAAAGGCGCGCAAAGAACCATGGCCACCCTGTTGCTTGCAGCAGCAACATTTCCATATATCTTAACGTTTGTCTGGTTTCTGGACATTAGGGCATATGGCTTTCTCGACTTAACCCCATTCGGCTTTATGATCATGGGGGTGATTATGGCTTCCGGATTTAATCGTCTTACCGAATTGGAAATCAGGCCTATAGTGCTTGATAGTTTGTTTGAGTCTCAGCCCGATGCGGTCGTTGTTACCGATGAGCAAACCAGCCGATTATATTATGCCAACGCCTTGGGCAAGCAACTTCTGGATTCACTAAAATCCCGGGATTTACAGTCTCAGGGCCTCGTTCAGCTGAAGCAACTGGAAGATGGCTCCTTATTTTCGCTGCAAAACCGGCATTATCAGGTGCTTTTAAAAAATCATGATGAACCTGAAGCAGGCAGAAAGTTGAAGCAATATATCTTTCAGGATGTCAGCACGCTCAAACAGCACGAAGCCAACTTGTCTGCCCTTACCGGCATCATGACTTCTTTTGGCAGCAACACCGCAGAAAATATTGACAAATTGCTCGCCTTGCTGGGCGAGGTGTTAAAGGCTGATGCCTGTTTTTACAATAAGAAAATCGGTACGATGCTCATCACCGATGCATCATGGAATGCGCCGGATGGATATCAGCCCATCGATAAGGCCGAAGGGCATATTTGTAATGATGTCATTACGCGAAACGATTCCGGGCCAGTGGTCATACATAACCTTCAGCAAACCCAATATGTTGAGACCGACCCCTATGTGCGTCGTTTTGGGCTCAGCACCTATCTGGGCGTGACCATGCCAAAACACAGTGCTGCTGTAGCCACTTTGTGTGTGGTTTTTACACAGAACCGTAGTTTTTCTGAAAGCGATCTGCAGTTTTTAAACCTGGTTTCGTATGTCATTTCCAACGAGGAAGACCGAAAACGACAGTCGCAAAAATTGCTCGAAACACAAGTCAATCTCCGGGCCATCCTCGAAAATTCGCTCGACAGCGTATGGTCGGTCGATACTGATTTTCGCCTCAGCTATCTGAACGAAGAATTCAGGAAAGCTTACCGGCAAGCCTTTCATGTGGAGTTGCGCGAAGGCATGCGCCTCCTCGATACGCTGCCCAGGAACCTGCGGCCTGTTTGGCAGAGCCGTTATGATAAAGCGCTTAAAGGCGAACACTTTGTGTTTCTCGACAGTATCCCGCTTACTCCTGATTCCTGCTTGTTTGTGGAGGTTTCGGTCATGCCCATCATTGTTGACGGTGAAATTACCGGTATCTCATTCTTTGGCCGTAATGTTACGGAAAAGTATCTTTCCGAACAGCGGCTGGCGCAAAGCGAGCAACGGCTTACTGAGCTTAACGCGGCCAAAGACAGGCTGTTTTCCATCATCAGCCACGATCTGCGAAGCCCATTTAACAACATCATCGGGCTTAGCGAAGTGATTGAGGAAATCGCCAAAGAATCGGGACAGCAAACGATAAAAGATTATGCTACCAGCATTTTGCGTGTGTCGAAAAACGCCTTTGCCATTCTCGAAAACCTCCTGCATTGGTCACGCACACAATCAGGAAATCTGCATCTGTATCCCTTGGCAGTGAACCTTACCGAACTAATCGAAAACGAACTGATGTTTCAGCGCGAACGACTCGAGCAAAAGCTGATTGTAATAAACAATCAGGTGGATCCTGATCACAAAGCGCAGGCTGATGCGCTTACAGTTGCCGTGATTGTGCGTAATCTGCTCTCCAATGCCATTAAGTTCAGTTACAGCGAAGGCGAGATTGTCCTGAAAAGTGAGCATCAGCAGGAACATATTCTGCTGCATGTTCAGGACTTTGGCTGCGGAATCAGCTACGCTGACCAGATGTCGTTGTTTCATATTGATAAGCACCCCAGCCGCCGTGGTACACAAAACGAACCAGGTACAGGATTGGGTTTAATTCTCTGCAAGGAGCTGGCCGAGCAGAACGGCGGTCACCTGCTGGTGCAAAGCAAGCCCGGCAGTGGAAGCACCTTTACGCTTGTGCTGAGGGCAGCGACAAACAACAGCTGAAACACTACACCAAACCAAACGTTAACCTCCGCGCCATGAATACCATCATCCGCAAGCTGACCTTACTCGTTGGCCTGCTGCTGTCGGCCATGCTGTTATCTGCTCAGGACAGCATAAGCTGGCCAATGCTCAGGCAGCGGGCTAATCCGCAGTGGTTTACCGATGCCAGGCTGGGTATTTTTATTCATTGGGGAGTGTATTCGGTGCCTGCCTATGGCGGACCCGAATCGTACGCCGAATGGTATCTGCGCGGACTGCAGACCGGCGCGCCGCTCAGGGTTGAGTTCATGCGAAAAAACTACGGGAGCGACTTCACCTACCGCGATTTTGCCCCACTTTTCAAAGCCGAACTTTTCGACCCCGACGAATGGGCTGCCATTTTTGAGCGGGCCGGCGCAAAATACATCATCCTTGTGGCCAAGCACCACGATGGCTATTGCCTCTGGCCCAGCCGGTTTGCCCCTGGCTGGAACAGTGTTGACAATGGTCCGGGCCGCGACATCGTTGGCGAGCTGGCACAGGCGGTGCGCCGACGGGGCATGAGGTTCGGGCTCTACTATTCTTTGCCAGAATGGGATCACCCATTGCACCGATGGTACACCGACCCGCCCGAAAGCATAGGCCCCTATGTAGAGCAGCACATGATACCACAGCTGAAAGAACTTATCGAAGCCTACAAGCCCGACCTGCTATTCACCGATGGCGAATGGTTTAATACGGCCGAACAATGGCATGCACGGGAGCTTATCAGCTGGTACTATAACCTGGTTGGGCCTGATGCTATTGTCAACGACCGCTGGGGTCACGGGGCTGACATTGGTTTTGTTACGCCCGAATATAGCTCCACCGCTCCCGACACCCATCGCCCATGGGCTGAAGTGCGCGGACTAGGACGTTCCTTTGGCCTCAACCGTAACGAAAAACTTAGTGCATACATGAGCAGCAGCGAGCTTGTACGACGTTTTGTGTGGACTGTTGCGCATGGCGGAGGCCTTATCATCAACCTTGGTCCGGCTGCCGATGGCCAGATTCCCCTGCTGCAGCAGGAGCGCGTTGAGGCGCTGGGCCAATGGATCGAACGCCACAAAGAAGCCATTTATGGCGCCAAACCCTGGATCAGAGCAGCCGACTATGGCGATGTAGCTCTGCATCGTACCGACACGCTGCTGCAATTCAACTGGGTGCGAAACAGCCCCGGCAAACCCATAGCCGAAGATTATTTCAGCGCCGAATGGACCGGCTGGCTCCGCCCCGACAGCACGGCTATCTATACATTTACAGCCGATGCCAACGATGCAGCCGGCCTCTGGATCAACGGAACGAAACTGCTCGACACTCATCCTTCGGAAAACGAAAACGCTGCCGAAGCCATGCGCCAGAGTGCCGGCCCAAAGCACACGGCAAGTGTTTTTCTGGAAGGTGGAAAATACTATCCCATTCGCCTTACTTACAACGAAACGGTGCAGAATGCCCACATCAGGCTCAGCTGGCAAGCCGGATCTGCAGAGCCGCAAACCATGGGCAAAAAGCACCTTTTCACAAGTGACGACCTGCACGAAGGCGATGGCCTTGTGGCCGTTTACCGCTCGAAACAGCCGAAAATAGTCTATACGGCCAATCATGGCCATGCCTATGCCATAGTGTTTGGCTGGCCCGGTAAAGTGCTTCGGCTGCCATTGAACAAACCCCACAAAAGCATGAGTATTTCGTTGCTGCCTGATGGTTATCCGCTTCCCTGGCGCTGGAAAAAAGGCATGCTCACGGTTGACCTGAGCAAGGCCGGCTGCCCTGCCGGCGACGCCACAGATACCTGGGTGTTCAGGATTGAAGGTATGGCCAGATAATCCTGATGAGGCGAATAGTTGGCGGTCATGCTGTTGTGGCGAACCGCTATTGACAACTTAGGGTGCAAATTTATGAGCAGTGCAAATTTTACAGGAACAGGACGGATTTGAAAAATGTCGTACCCCAACAACAGTAGCCCTTGCACAACCTGCCATTTCGGAAAATGATTGAATTCCCTATTTATCAAAATTGAAATTTAGTATTTCATTAAGCCGGGAGGGTAATGTCAATAATTTTTTTGTAGAATCATGATGTAGCATGCAAGGTTGTGTGAGGCAAAGCAAAGCTGTACATGTGGCAAAATCATTCCCGGATGGTAGTTATCGCCTGATTGCAA
>DAOKYW010000042.1:0-10757 GCA_035325985.1 Bacteroidales bacterium | reverse complement strand
AAGCAGGACGAAAAATGGCTGAGCCATTACTACCTCAACGGCGATGCCACCCTCGAATCGTCGCTGGCGACTGCCGGCTACAAGCCCGAAGACATCACCGATATGGTAATCACCCATATGCACTTCGACCATTGCGGCGGCAGCGTCAAATGGAATGCCGATCGCAGCGGCTACGAGCTGGCTTTTCCGAATGCCACATACTGGACCAGCCGCCAACAGTTCGAATGGGCCACCCAGCCCAACCGCCGCGAAGAGGCTTCGTACCTGAAAGAAAATATCCTGCCCATTTACGAAAGCGGAAAGCTGATGCTCATCGAAGAAGAAGGCGAATACATCACGGGCATCACCTTTAAGCTGTTCAATGGCCATACCGAAGGTCAGGTGATTCCATACATCCGCTACAGCGGAAAAACAGTGGTTTTTGCTGCCGATCTTCTTCCATCGTCGGCCCATGTGCCCATGCCCTGGATTATGGCCTACGACACCCGGCCGCTTGTTACCCTGAAAGACAAAGAGCGTTTTTATGCCGATGCTCTCAGCGGCGATTTTGTGGTCTTTCTGGAACACGACCTCTACACCGAAGCCATCACACTGCAGGAAACGCCAAAAGGCGTGCGTGCTGACCGCAAAGGTAAGCTGTACGAATTGCTGGCTGGCTGAGTGCATTGCCTGCCTAACCTTTGAGGGCAGTTTGTTTTGCTAAAATCTTTATCATACTGATTGGCTGCCAATAAGTTTGGTTGCTGCTGACTGGTTTTTATGACCAACCAGAATCCGTTTATCCTTGTATTAATCATCGTTGAGCCTTTGTAATATTCTGATGGAACAAAGTGCTTTTTATAGCTCTTTCAATCAGATATATATTTTTTAAAAAAGCAACCTTGGAATAAATTTTCTCTACCCCGACTTGACAAGCGTACAAATATTTCACTACATTAGCTTCGACAAACAAGTGATGCATGAGCGTTGCTAACTTTATCCCCCCCCCCAGAGGCAAGAGCTTTGGTGGTTGCTCATATCTAAAGGCCTGGATTGTTTATTGTTGCCATGAGCTTATACACATACTTTTATTTCGCAAACAGTTTGTGCCTTGTTGCACAACAAAATACATTTTTTGGCTGGGGAAGAATAAGTTCGTTTAGCTTTTTAATATGCCTAAATTTTTTTGAAGGTTTATTAAGAGTTCTTTTTTTAACAATTAAATAAATAAAACAATGAAAAATCTGTTTCAATATAAATTTAGATTGCCAATACAGGCACTCATTGTATTTACATTATTATTTATCGGCTGTGAAAAGACCTTAAATCACACTGAACCAGTAATAAATATTTGTTCAACTTCCAGACCTGAAATATTAAGCGTTTCAAAACCATTGGAAATTGACAGTAAATCTTTCAACTCTTATATGGAGAAAACATCAATAAAGAATGATGGAAGTTTATCCATACACGAAGTTATTACCTATGTTGATAATCCGATACGTAGCATTGTACTTCAAAAAGACCAATTATGCGTCGACTCCTCATCAATTATTATTATGTCGTACTATGATAATGAATTATTAGACTACTCTATTGAGATCGATGTTTTAGATGTAAATAACCAAATCAATATTTTTTACAATACCACATTATTTGCTTCGATTCTTTTTGATCCAATGGAACGTGATGAGATTGAATACATTGTATACTCTCCAAGCGGCAATGATTTTATTCGATGCTTTCGCACCGCATTAAATGCATGTTTGCAAGACCCTGAGGTGCATTTTTATGCGGAATTGTCTGGAGACAATGTTTAGCAGGAATAGCGGCAGCATGCGCCTACCACACGATCATAAATCCCAGTAATTAATATTATTTTGATTCTTATGTCGTTTCAAAATTATTAAATTTAATACACTTACTGTTATGTATTACCCTTTAATCATCACATTTCTTGTATTGTCCGCTTTGCTAATGTTAAGCGCAATCATGGATATTATCAGATTGAAGCATGACAAGAGACTTATTTATCTGATTATTCTATTCCCTGTTTTGGGAAGTATAATTTATTTCCAGGCAATTCGCCCATCATTAAGAAGCAAGTCTAACCAGGGATAATTCACACATCTTTCGTGGCAGATAATGCAGCAGCATTTGCATGCAGTGAAAAATGTTATGCCTCCGTATTGACCTGCCCAAATGTCCAACAACATTAATTTGTGTGGAGTAATGCTAGCGATTGGTGGACATGGTCCGAATTGCTGTATAAAGTAAGAATTAACTAAGAAACCTTCAAATAAGTATAGTAACAACCAACTGAGCCACAGTCTTTTTAACTGTGGCTCAGTTCAAAATCCATCAGCAAAATGAGCGTATTATTTTTGATACTATTTGTTTGGAATTCTATTGCATTATTTGGTCAGTTTGATGCGCCATACGCAAGCTTGGATAATGCATGGTATCAAACCACCTATTCCCTGAAATATCAGGAAGATTCGCTGAATTAGTCCTTCATCAGGCAGGAAGATATGGTGCTCTTTGTGGGCAAAAAACTGAGCATGTTTCAAAGCCTCAATCTCTATCTGGGCGACAGCATTGCCTGCAGAATTCCTACACCTGAGATGTTTGCTGCTTATTTTAACAATAATACTCAGGCTCCGCGGCCTGTGCTGCTTTTCAGATTTTCAAAAACTATCCTTTTGGGAAAAATACAGTAACAGAGCATTTAATAGGCAGTCCGTTTCTCTACGAAGAGGTCAGACCAGTCTGCCAGTGGCAACTTACAGGAGAGACCAAAGAGATGTATGGCCGGAAGGCACAAAAAGCGGTCTGCCGTTATGGGGGCCGCGAATGGGTGGCGTGGTTTACTCCGGAAATACCGATCAACGACGGGCCTTATAAGTTTGATGGTTTGCCTGGGCTGATCATGTTGTTACACGACTCAAAAAAACATTATTCTTTTGAATTTATTTCGATAAAAGAGCTTAAACATCTGGTTGTTATCGATTTAAAACAGTATGATTATATTAAGGGCAGTCGCCTGGACTACATCAGAGCGCGAGACAAAAATCAGGCTGAGGTACAGCGACGATTGAAAGATGTGGGTGCTGATGAAACAACGCTCATTGAGGTTTACCATAAATTGGCCCGAAAAAACAATCCAATTGAGTTAAAGTGAGTTTTTGTAACAAATCGCTGTTGGGTAGTCTGTTATTGACTTTTTGTCAATTATCTCCCCTGTGGTCGCAAACCACCCTTACGGGTTTTGTTGTTGATTTTCAAAAACAAGCTGTGGCCAACATCAAAGTCATCCTTACACCGGTTGGGCAGACGACCATCATAGCCCATGCTTTTTCCGACGACAAGGGACACTTAGCAGTCTCTTTCAACACACTGCACGACAGCCTCGATGTAAGCCTCAGTTCGCTGGACTATGCCAGACAAACCAAAAGGATTGGCAATCAAACGCAGGAAATCCTTTATACACTGATTCCTGATGTCAGGCAACTGGAAACCTTTACTGTCCGGGCTTCACCCATAGTGCGCAAAGGCGACACCCTGAGTTATCTGGTACAATCCTTTGCGGGCAGGACAGATCATTCCATCGAAGATGTGCTCCGCCGAATGCCCGGCATCGAGGTGGAACAAGGGGGAAGGATTCTTTACAACGGACTGCCCATCGAGAAGTTTTACGTGGAAGGCCTCGACCTCATGGACGGACGGTATGCGCCGGTGAGCCGCAGCTTTCCTCACGAAGCCGTTGCAACGCTGGAGATACTTGAAAACAACTACATTCTATTCCTTGAGCACGACCTCTACACCGAAGGCATCACCCTGCAGCAAACCCCCAAAGGTGCCAGGGTGGACAAAAAAGGCAAGCTGGCTGAATTGCTGAATGGATGATTCAGCTTGCGTAAACTACTGGTAACCTGCGAAAAAGCTGATTGCCGACCTGTCCGGGTGTATCACAACGTATGATCTTCTGATCCCTGAATTTGCCTTTTCCCGTGCATTTTCAGGTGTTTTGAAGAGAAATATTGTCATTTAAAAGAGAAAATCTACCATCAGAGCAGTCAAGACGGCGACATACTTTTTGAGGACAATACAAGGCCAGGCCGCCTACTCCTGTTTTCGCCGCTGGGACACCCAAACGAAAATTTTATAAGATTAGCGATACTCTCCTGGTCTACTGACTTGCGGTTCTGGTAAGATGGGTTTTATTGAAAAAAAGCAGGCCATGCTTTCCAGATTTACGAGAAAGCCTGCTCATCAACTTTAACATATTGAATGCCTGTAAGATATTCTAAGGTCTTTATTTTACTGTCCGGATAGCATAAAAGGGCCAAAACAAGATGCCTGAAGAACTGGTCATCAATCTGATTAAAGACTATCTCATTTAAAGATCTTCCTATACAACGAATCAGGGCACTCGTAAAGAAATCTCATCCAAGCCCTGTAAATCATCAGTCGGATAGCGATAAATTGCAAAATCAAACTCTAATAGCCCTGTCTGCTTTTTTATCCACTCTTTGCCAAGACCGATTAGGTGCTCCAATTCTTGAATATTGCTGATGCCTATGATCTTGACAACTATTTAGCACTTTCGACTCCGGCCAATATTCTGAACGCTGAAAACACAACTCTTGTTAAGTTTTTTCCTAAAAGAAACCTAATAAAAGCAACAAAAACACCCCTGGGACACCCAAAATTCTAAAATGACAAAACTATAAGCTTGTATATCAGTTTATTATGAAAGAGGGACACCAATCATGTCGAAAACAGGAGAAAATCTACCATCAGAGCAGTCAAGACGGCGACATACTTTTTGAGGACAATACAAGGCCAGGCCGCCTACTTTTTTTGATTTGGTGGTTGCGGCGGGATAGTTTTTTCAACATTTTCAAGACACACATTATCAATGGTTTGTAAAATATTTTGAAAATTTCTCAAAAATTTCGATGAGATTTTGACCTCGAGTGGTATTAATGCTCAAAAGAAAACAAAATGCCCGGGAAAGAAAGAAGCATATCAGTCGGACTAGCAGCAGTAAATTGTATGAAACCTGCCAAGGAGTGGCGGGATATACTTTGCTCTAATGCAGCCATTTTTTCAGGCCTTGAATGTTTGATGATCTCATTTACCTCCCTGCTTTTACGGAATTTTTTTGGTTCTTTAAATCAAGACGGACGGTCTTATTCCCGACATCGTGTTAGTTCACCTGATCACCATCTTGATTATTTACCATTTTTTACAACTAAACATATCTTTATGATTGGGAAAAATGATTTCGAACGAAATATGCCACATACTTTTTGAAAATTGTATGTGGCTTTATTTTTTATTTTAATAGCTTTAATTAAAAAGTTTAATACGATGAAAAATGCTTTAAAAATAGTAATTCTGACAATATTTCTTTCAACAAAGGGTTATGGTGCTCCCGATTGCAAATTAATGAATTTTTGTGGCCATATGTGTCTGGTGTGTGATGCCTACGACTATGTAATTTGGGATAGTATTTATTGCCCTCCCGAAGATGGTGAGCCATCCACAGGAAACTAATATTGGTGTAAATTCATCACGGCTATGATCTGACTTCATAGCCGTGATATTTAATAAAAGTAGAATCATGAACAGGTTAATAGCAAGCAAAATAGTATTTCTTTTTGCGAATTTTTGTTTTCAGCAAATGAATCTTTCTGCCCAATTTTTTGATGTCCCTTCAATAACTATTGACAATGCCTCAATCATCATTACCTACGAGCTAAGCTACAAAGAAGACAGCAATAATCTTAACATTATTCGTAAAGAGGAGATGTTACTTCTGATTGGAGAAAACACTGGTTTTTTTGCAGGAAAGAATTTTTATTTATTCATTCAGCAAGGGCGCCAGGCAGAGCGCGAAGGTCGTTTGGATTTTTTTCTGGATGAATATAAATTGAAAAACAAAATGGGGAGGTTTACCTATTCGATCTACAAAAACTATCCCTCAGGAAAAATTACTTTTACGAATAAAGTGATACCTACTTTTCTCCTGTATGAAGAAGATTTGTCATCGTTTCAATGGGAATTGAAAAACGGCGAGGAAAAGGTAGCCGGTTACAATACACGCCAGGCAGGCATCCATTACGGCGGACGTCAATGGACAGCCTGGTACACTACGGAAGTACCGATAAACGAAGGTCCCTATAAATTCAGAGGTTTGCCGGGGCTAATCGTAAAAGTGGCAGATAGCAGAGGGCATTACGAATTCAATCTTATTTCAATCGAACGACTATCCGAAAAACTTCCCATTGAGTTTGAAGAACATGATTATGTGAAAACAACCAGGGAAAAGTACCTAAAATCAGAGGAAAACCTCAGACGAGACATCATTAGCAGAGCACGCGAGGCAGGTGCCGGCAACCAATCGCAGCAAATAGCGGTTCGAAACATGGAGCGAAGAAATAATCCCATTGAAATAAAGTGAGCATATTGTCGAAATTGGGTGTAATTGCCTGCTTGCTGGCTTTCTGTGGACCAGCTGCACTTTGGTCTCAAACTGTGATTATCGGATATATTGAGGATGATCAAAAACAAGCTGTAGCCAACATCAATGTCATCATTACACCGGTCGGGCAGACGACCATCATAGCCTATGCTTTTTCCGACGACAAGGGGCACTTTGCAGTCTCATTCAACACATTGCACGACAGCCTTGATGTAAGCCTCAGTTCGCTGGCCTATGCCAGACAAACCAAAAGGATTGGCAATCAAACGCAGGAAATCCTTTTTACACTGATTCCTGATGTCAAGCAACTGGAAACCTTTACTGTCCGGGCTTCGCCCATAGTGCGCAAAGGCGACACCCTGAGTTATCTGGTACAATCCTTTGCGGGCAGGACAGATCATTCCATCGAAGATGTGCTCCGCCGAATGCCCGGCATCGAGGTGGAACAAGGGGGAAGGATTCTTTACAACGGACTGCCCATCGAGAAGTTTTACGTGGAAGGCCTCGACCTCATGGACGGACGGTATGCGCCGGTGAGCCGCAGTTTGCCCCACGAAGCCGTTGCAACGGTGGAGATACTCGAAAACCATCAGCCAATCGAAATGCTGCGCGACCGTATCAGTTCGCAGCAGGCATCGCTCAACCTCAGGCTGAAAAAGAAGACAACCTATGCCGGTATTGCCAAAATGGGCACAGGTTATGGGGACGAGTGGCTCTGGAGTGCCGACGTTTCGCCCATGGCCTTCACCACTCAATTTCAGGCACTGGCCTCCCTGCAATCGAACAATGCGGGCCGCGACATCGCACAGCAAATTCAAATGCTCGGATTACAGGATGTTCAGCTTCATCCATTGTATCCCGGAACGCATTCAACCCTGTCCATTCCGCAACCGCAACCTGCTTTGGGCGAGCAACATCGCTTTTTGTTCAACCGCTCGCATCTGCTCAACCTGAATGCACTTCTGAGGTTGAACAAAGCAATGAGCCTGCGCGTAAATTCCCATCTGCTGTTCGACGACGGGAAATCGAACAGCACAACAAAACGCAGTATCGTCAGTCCGGCCGATTCTTCCGAGTTCAACGAGAGGCTGAGCAACAGGCTGAAAACGAACCTGTACCGCACAACCATCAGCCTGAACAGCAACACCAGAAAAAATTATTTCGAAAACAAGCTTCAGCTTGAGGCGTGGCGACGCGACGCAAAGGCAAACATGAACCTTGAGACGATCCGATCGGACCAGCGGCTCAATCAGCCTGCCGTTTCGCTCTCGAACAACCTTCGTGCAATATTTCCTTATGCCGGCCAACTGATCGAATTGAAATCGCTGGTGATCTTTGAAAGTCTAAATGAGGCACTGAATGTTAAGCCCGGAATGTTCGAAAACATCTTCAACGGTGGAAATGCCTTCGGCTGGGCCGATCAGTCCGTTTCCGTCAGCCGGTTATACACCCATCAATCGGCCGGAATGATTAACAAGTGGAAAAGATTCACCCTATTCCCTTCTGCAGGCCTGGTGCTCAGCTACCGCAACATGAAAACGCAACTGACCACTTCCCCTGATGTGCTGAATCAGCCGGGCACCGATTACCTCAATAATAATCAGATATTTATCTTTCGTCCTTATGTAAAAACAGGAATCGAATACAAGTACAAATCCCTGATTGTTAAGGCTGAGTTGCCGCTCAGTTTTCATCTTCAAAACGCCACCGATCGATATCATACGGGTTTTAATGAATCGGGCAGGCTGTTGCTCGCCGAACCAAAATGCTCGATGCAATACCAATTCGGCGGATTTTGGCAGGCAGGGGCCTCATTTGCCCTGATACAAAGACCTGCTGAAACCGACGAAACCTTTGCAGGCTATGTGCTCACACAATACAATCGTTTGTTCAAAAACCAGCTTGCCGGCGGTTTCGTCAGCGGTCAAACCTTTTCCGGACGCATTGCCTACCGAAACCCGATCACCTCTTTGTTTCAATCGGTGGCTTTTGTCAATTCCCGTTTGCGGCAGCCCTGGCTGCTTAGCACAATATTGTATGAAGACGGGAAAACAGAGGTTGTTCCGGTTGACATTCCGGTCATCACAGGCAGTCAAAGCCTTCAGTACAATGGCAGTTACTACCTCTCCAAGGCAAATACAACACTGAGCCTGAAAGCCATAGCTGCCTTTTCACGGCGTCAGCAGTTGCTCAATGAGCAGGCCTTCCGCAGCAGCAATGCGCATCTTATCATCAATCCACAGTTCAATACCCGGTTTTCCGCATGGATGCACGCTGAATTTGGTTCTGAATTCAGATGGCTGTTCACCGGTGCAAGGCATCAGTACACCCACATCAGCAAAAGCTCGAAGCACCAGCTTGGTATTTACTTGTTTTTCAGCGAAAACACCCATCTGGTTTTTTCGAATGCCTTTTACAATTATGGCTCGGGCGAGTCCTTCGTTTCCGACCTGCGATTCAATCAAAAGCTTAATGAAAAACGAATGGAACTTGAAATTGCCGCAAACAACATTTTCAATGCGAAGTCTTTTGTCGAATACTATGCTTCCGCTTACACGGTTTTTGAATATACCTATGCAATGAGGCCCGCACAGCTGCTCGCCACAGTCCGGTTCAACTTATGACCAACAAAAAAAACCCGCCCTGAGGCAGGCGGGTTCTTTCGAATATTATTGTTTATCAGTCAATTACCACCACCAAAAAGCGAGAGGCGCTCCAAAAGTCGTCGGGGTGCAGGATTTTGAGGCTGTCCACCTGGCTTTCGCCCACCAGTTGATAGCTGCCTGAGGGGTGAACACTTACCAGCCTGCATTTTTTGCTGAAAATTGGCAAGGCCAGCAGGTCGCGGCGGTCGGCCATGGTGAATTCCGACTTGTCGAACTGCTCGCTCACCCGGCTGCTGCGGCCAATGCCGATGAAGCCGCCTTCCTTGGTGAGCACTTTCTTTTCTTCGAGCACCTTGCGTGTGCCAACAATGTACCAAACCTTGTTGAGCTCGGCATCCTGCTGACTGATCATCGCAGTCTGCTGCTCGCTGAGCTTTTCCATGGTCTGCAGGTCAACTTCGAGGTTGCGCACCGTAATGTTCATCTGCGCAAGGCTTTCCTTCAGACGGGTAATTTCGGTGTCCTTGAGTTCGATCTGCGTGTTCAGGTTGGCAATCATCTTTTCCAGTTCGGCATTTTTGATGCCCTGGCTGCGCAGCTTGCGCTGCAGATCGTCAACCATTTTCTTGTTCTTGAGCAGCAATTCGTAAATGGCTTCAATGTCGCGGTTGATCTGCTCTTCCATCGATTTGCGCTTCTCCGGATTGGCCTCCTGTATTTCGGTGATCAGCCTTTCGCGCATTTTTATCTCATCCAGATTCTGCTGGATGGCATTGAATGCCTTAACATAGGCCATCGTAACGGTGTCGCGCTCAGCTGTTTGCGCCTTCAGGCTGTCGCTTTCGCGTTGCAGACGTTCAATCTCTTTTTTGTATTTCTCGGTGCAGCCGCCAAGGCCTAAAACCATTGCCAACAACACAAGCACCAGTGCGTTTCTCATAACAAATTCCTCCGAAATTTTTTGCAAAGGTATAACCACAAAAATGCCTTTTATTGTTAATAATGTGAAAAAGAATTTCAATTTCTGCTGATGTTCTTCACACATTCAACAGTCGAAGCATCGCCTTCATGGAAAAGCCCTATTTTTGACGCAACACGGAACTTTTTATGATCACTTTATTGAAAAACTGCCGGGTTTTTGGTCCCGAAGAAATGGGACTCAACGACCTGCTCATCGGTGGAGGACGCATCATCGGCCTTGCGCCAGATATTGTGCCTCCGCAGGGAATTGAAGTCGAAGTTGTTGATTGCGGGGGATTAATGCTTATTCCCGGCCTCATCGATGCCCATGTGCACATTGCAGGCGCCGGAGGCGAGGGTGGTCCGGCCACGCGCACACCCGAGATGCAGCTCTCGCACATGATCGAAGCCGGAGTTACCACCGTTGTTGGCTGCCTGGGCACCGATGGCTTCACCCGCAGCTTCGAGTCGGTGCTGATGAAAGTGAAATCGCTGCGCGCACAGGGCGTATCGGCCTGGATGTACGCCGGGGCCTACCAGGTGCCCACCCCCACGCTTACCGGTGACGTTGGCCGCGACCTGAGCCTGATTGACGAAGTGATTGGGGTGGGCGAGATAGCCCTGTCCGACCACCGTTCGTCGCATCCCGGCACCGACGAGCTCAAACGGCTGGTGGCTCATGCCAGGGTAGGGGGTATGCTGGGCGGCAAGGCCGGTATTGT
>DAOKYW010000041.1:4765-11776 GCA_035325985.1 Bacteroidales bacterium | reverse complement strand
CCTATGACCCATCGAACCTGACCAGTACGACCCATTACCGTCGTTTGGCCAAGGATGGCACCTGCAACACCTTTACAGCCTCGGCAGGCGTATGGATTGTAACGGTACGACCGCAGTTTACAGCCGGCGCCATAGCCACCACAGGCGAGACCATCTGCTACAATACCGATCCGGAGGCCATCGGCAATGTGACGGCAGCCTCAGGCGGTGACAATGCGATAGCATACAAATGGCAGAGCAGTCCGGACGGCAATGAATGGTCCGACATAACCGACAGCAATGCAGCCACCTATGACCCATCGAACCTGACCAGTACGACCCATTACCGTCGTTTGGCCAAGGATGGCACCTGCAACACCTTTACAGCCTCGGCAGGCGTATGGATTGTAACGGTACGTCCGCAGTTTACAGCCGGCGCCATTTCCAACACAGGCGAGACCATCTGCTACAATACCGATCCGGAGGCCATCGGCAATGTGACGTCAGCCTCAGGCGGTGACAATGCGATAGCATACAAATGGCAGAGCAGTCCGGACGGTAATGAATGGTCCGACATAACCGACAGCAATGCAGCCACCTATGACCCATCGAACCTGACCAGTACGACCCATTACCGTCGTTTGGCCAAGGACGGCACCTGCAACACCTTTACAGCCTCGGCAGGCGTATGGATTGTAACGGTACGTCCTCAGTTTACAGCCGGCGCCATAGCCACCACAGGCGAGACCATCTGCTATGCCGGTAGCCCGGCCCAGATTGGCAGCACTACGGCAGCCTCAGGTGGAGATCAGACCATCACCTACAGCTGGAGGAGCTCAGCCGACAACTATACCGCAGCCATTACAGGAGCCAACGCTGCCACCTACACGCCACCTGCAGGCCTGACGACTACGACCACTTACCGCAGGTATGCCGAGGATGGCACCTGCAACACCACTCCGGAACAATCTGCAGGCGAGTGGACCGTAACAGTTGAGCCCACACCCGTATCCGGCAATTTCATCAACAGCCACACAGCCTTCAGCACCCTATGCGAAGCCACACCGGTATCAGCAGTACTGACAGGCAGCAGCGGAGGCAACGGTACAGATCAGACGGAGTACAGGGTGTTTTATTCGACATATTATACCAACTGGATGCCTTATAGCGGTCAGGTGCTGAGCATACCCGGTGCCTTGCACATTGAGATTCGCAGCCGCAGGCTGGCTACCTATTGCGGTAATTCCGAATGGACTTATTCAGGCTGGAGCTTTGAGATGACACCTTATGCCGGCACGCTGACCAAAGATCCCGATGTATCCAGGGTATGCGAAGGCACGCCGGTATGGGCTGATCTGAGCGATGCCTTTGGAGGCAACAACACCGACGAGAAGCAGTACCGCAAGCAGACGGGCAGTGGCTGGGGCAGCTGGATGCCGTATGATGGCTCAGCCCTTTCGACTGCGGGCAGCACAGGCATAGAGATCCGCAGCCGCAGGCTGGCTGGTTACTGTACTTCGTCGGCATGGATTACTGTGGGCTGGGATGTAGAGAGTACACCTGTGGCCGGTATATTACTACCATTGCCTGCACAGACGCTGGTTTGTGAGACCACACAGGTATCGGCCGGATTGCTTCCGGGCACCGGCGGCAGTGGTGTTGATCAGACAGAATACAGGACACACAATGGCACGAGCTGGAGCAGCTGGATGCCCTACACGCCGGGCAGTTCCATAGCAGCATCAGGGCTGAGCCATATCGAGGTCAGGACGAGCAGGCAGGGCGATGTGTGCAGCAGTTCAACCTTCAGTACCATCAGCTGGGATGTAGAGAAACAGGCACAGGCGGGCATGCTGCTGAAGCAGCCGTTATCGGCCATGGTATGCGAGGGCAGTGTGGTGAGTGCCACGCTGCTTCCGGGCCAGGGAGGCAATGGCATAGATGAGTTGCACTACCGCACCCGAAATGGAAATATGTGGTCGTTGTGGCAGCCCTACACTTCGGCAGGTAGCATCAGCACCTCAGGAGTATCAGAGGTAGAGATACGCACCCGTCGTTTGTCCACACAATGTCTGTATTCCGACGAATACGTTGTGACGTGGCTTGTTGAGCCAGCGCCACAGGCCTTTGCGGGCGGCAATGCGACGATATGCGCCAATAGCAGCTACACTTTGTCGGGTGCACAGGTATCCAACGCCAGTGGAGTGATGTGGAGCAGCAGTGGTGATGGCAGTTTCAGCAATGTTAATACCCTCAATCCCACCTATACACCCGGAGCCGGTGATAAGCTCAGCGGCCAGGTGGTGCTCACCCTGACGGCCAACACCAATGGGATATGTCAGGTTCAGTCGGTGATGCAGCTGAGTATCACCACACCGGTAACGCCATCACTGAGCATTGCGGCCAATGAGCCGACGGTATGCCAGGGTACGCCGGTACAGTATACGGCTACCGTTGTGTATGGAGGAATCAGTCCCATCCTTACGTGGAAGGTTAATGGTCAGGTATCAGGCAGCAATACGCCGGTCTTTATTTACGTACCCCAGCAGGGCGATATCGTGACGGCAGAGTTGTTGTCGAGCCATGGTTGTGTGACGCAGTCCACGGCTTTGAGCAATGCGGTGAGTGTAAATGTAGTTCCGATTGCATTGCAGTTGCAGGCTGTTCCGGCTCAAGGCGGTCAGGCCACCTATAGTGGCACGGTAATGCAGGGCAGTGTGGTGACTCTGACAGCCACCGCCAATCCCGGTTACAGCTTCAGTGGCTGGTACACTACGCAGGGGCAACTGGTGTCAACCTCGCCCATCTGGCAGCTTACCCTTACGGCTTGTTTCACCGGATATGAAGCCCGGTTCAGTTCCAATGCCAGCCTGAGCGGACGTTTGCGTTATTACAATCCGATTGAGTCGCAGATACCCTCAACGCAGTTTATGGCACAGCTGTTCAAGTCGGGTACAGCCATATCTGCACCACAGGCATTGAATATCCATGGAGAATACCACTTCCAGGGACTTGATCCGGCAACAGATTACACGCTCAGGCTCTGGGAGCAATCGTCCACGAACCAGTTGGGAGGCACCTGGATGTGGAATAACTGGGGAGGTATAACGGGACTTGACGCCTTGATTGTGGGCAATATGATAATTGAGGTGCCCTTGAGTGCCTACTTCCCGTGGATACAGCCCACATCCACGAGTTCCTTTACAGGATATTCGGTAGCTGTTGGAGATGTTAACAATTCAGGCAATTTGACGGCCAACGATGCCCTGGCAATCCTGATACGCGCTACCAACAATACCAGTATGCCGGTATTCCCGGGCAACAGGCACAACTTCATTGTATCGGGTAGCAGGGTAACACATCCCGGCATGCAGTTGTATCCACAGGCGCCTGAGCTGGTATTCCAGTCTTATGGCACCTATACTGCCACTACGCCGGCCCATCAGGTTTACCACGAGGTGAATCCGGGAGTAATAGGGTCGGGCAACAATTACCTGAACATATACCTGACAGCATCGGGCGATATGAACGCCTCGTATGTGCCTGGTGCGCCGCTCAAGACCACGGCCATGTTAACCTACGGCGAGGTTATCAGGGCCGGAGTAGGCGAGGAGATATCCCTGCCGGTGTATGTGGACAGGGAAGTAGTCTTGGGCGCTGTGACCCTTGGCTTGCGCTACAACACCTCATTGTTGGAGGTAATAGACGCAGAGGGTTTTGCCATCCGTTCGATCGACAGGGCCGAGGGTGTGATCAGGGCAGGCTGGTACGAAGTGGGAGGAGCGGGCTATTCGGCAGAAATGCCGCTGCTGACCCTGAAGGCCAGATTGAAGCAGGAAATAGGTTCAGGCGTACGCTATATGGAGCTGCTGCCGATGACCGAATTTGCCACACCGGATGCCCGGGTAATCGAGTCATTGCCGTTGCGCACAGTAGCCATACAGACGGGTGAGGGAGAATCCATTGCCGGTGTAAGCCATCAGGTGATGCCCAATCCGTTCAGGGAGCGCACAGTGCTCAGCTTCACATTACCGGAAGCAGGCATGGTCAGCCTTGACATCTACAATCAATTCGGACAAAAGGTTCATCAGTTGCTCGAAGCCAACCTCAGGGCAGGCTATCACAGCTATGAGCTGCACCGTGGCGACCTTGGCAACAGCGGAACGTACATCTACCGGTTGCACTTCAACAACGGCACCAAAACAATAATGTCGGTTGCTAAGATAGTGCTACTCAGATAGCAAGACTGGTTGTTTAGTTTTATATGCTTGGTAAAGGAGGGGCGAAAGCTCCTCCTTTGCGCTTTCTGATAAACATACACCTTGACGCGGTCAGGTTGATCTTTATCCCTGTTGACTTGAAGAACCGACACAAAAGCAAATCCTGAACAAGCTTAAGACCATGATGAATCCTAAGCTCGAAAGCAAGGAACCGAATAAACAGGAAAATAAAATGTGCAGGAAGTAATGTTCAGAACTTCATGAACCTTGATTTTTGATACTGCTGATTGCCTTGAAGCACAAAGCAATAGACTCCGTCATGAAGCTTGTCAAGATGAATTTCCGTTTGTCCTGAAGTGCTTTGGCTATGCACCATTTGTCCTTCAGCATTATAAATCAGCACCTTCACAATTTCGTTCGAGTTTGGGCTGATTTTTAACAAATTAGTGCTATTAATCCATTGAACGCTGGCAACAGCTTCATTGTGACAGGTTTCCGGAAGATTTGTAAACGATTCAGCATTGATGCGGGCTATTCGTCCTCTAGATGTGCCGTTATAGGTGGTAAAGAAGCCTCCGATCATCAGTTTATTGCTGCCGTATGGTGTCACCACATAGGTGATGGCACTTGCGCCGGTGCCGGGGTTAAAATTCATATCCATGGTGCCATCACTGTTCAATCCTGCAACACGATTACGCGAAATGGAACTGCCGGAAGTAAAGCGGCCAACAACGGCAATTTTCCCGTTTGGCAGGCTTACCGCCGATTCAATCTGATCGTTAAAAACCGGTGGATTGAAATTGGCATCCAACTGGCCATTAGGCATGAGTCTGACAATGTTCTTTACCGTTTGATTGTTAAAACTGTTGAAAACTCCGGCTGCGATGATTTTGCCGTCTTCCTGCAAGCTTATACTGTTGATTAAATATTGATAAAGGCTTGGGACCGCGGTTCCGGGATCAAAACCTGGATCGGGAAGGCCCGAGGGTAAAATACGGACAATACGGCCGGCAGGTAAATTATTGTAACTTGTAAAGGTGCCGCCGGCAACTATTTTGCCATCAGGCTGAACTTTCATGCCATAGATGAGGCCATCAAGCCCACCGAGCGGATCGAAGCTTGTAAGTAGTGATCCGCTGCTGCTCAGACATGCTATCCTGAGCCTTTGCACATTGTCAAACATACTGAAATTGCCGCTTATGTAAATCCTTCCGTCGGGTGCCAAAGCTATGCAGCCGATAGAGCCATTTGGGCCGATGCCTGAGCTGAACGAATCATCACGCGAACCATCGGGATTGAGCCTTACAATGTAATTAGCCGCAGAGCCGTTAAAGCTTGAGAAAGACCCTCCAACCACAATTTTTCCATCACTTTGTAGTGCAATGTCCCCAATCGGGTTATTAAATCCTGTCCCGATATTAAAACTTTCGTCGATGCTGCCATCAGCATTCAGCCTGACCAGGTAGGGTTTGTTTTGCCCGTTGAACTGGGTGAAAGCCCCGGATGCCAGAATCTTACCATCAGGTTGAACAATAATTCTTCTCACATATTCATTATTGGCACCTGATCCGGGATTGAATGTGGCATCAAGAGTGCCTGGCTGACCAATGGCCATGAATGATGCAGCCAGCAATGCAAAAGAGTAGAAAAAAGCTTTCATAACGTTTCGTTTTTGGTTGTGCAAAAGGATTGATGACCAAAGTTAGGGGTAAAAAAAAGCCGGATTACGAAAGTTTCCGGCTTTTTTAATGAATATTTTTAAACCTTAATGCTTAAACCCTGCTGCAGCAACCGGCTTTTCAGCTTTTGCCGGAATCTCGGATTTATGCTTGATTTCCAGTGGTTTGTCGTTTTTTGGCTTAACTGTCGGTTCGGCAATACTTGGCGCAATCACCAAGGCCACTACCGACATCAGCTTGATCAGGATGTTGAGCGAAGGTCCGCTGGTATCTTTGAAGGGATCGCCCACGGTATCACCTACAACAGTGGCTTTGTGCGAGGCGCTGCCTTTGCCGTGGGTCTCGCCTTCGTGATGCACGCCTTCCTCTATCATTTTCTTGGCATTGTCCCATGCACCGCCGGCATTTGATTGATAGATGGCAAGGAGCACACCCGATGCCATAACTCCAGCCAGCATACCACCAAGCATCTGAGCTCCACCCAGAAAACCAACAACAGCCGGAGCAATAACGGCAAGCAGACCGGGCAGGATCATTTCCTTGAGCGAGGCCTCGGTGGATATTTCCACGCATTTTTCATACTGTGCGGCATGCTCGGCCTTGTGCATGATCTCTGCTTCCTCTTTTGAAACCTTGCGCACATCCCCATCATACTTACGCAAAACTTCCAGCGCATTGCGTAATTCGGGAATTTCGGCAAACTGCCTCCTTACTTCGTTGATCATCTTTTTACCGGCGCGACCCACAGCACCCATCGCCATTGACGAAAACAAATAAGGCAACATACCGCCAATGAGCAATCCGGCCATGATGAGCGGTTGCGAAACATCAATAACCGTAATATTGGCCTGTGTCATGAATGCCGCAAAAAGCGCCAGTGCGGTAAGCGTGGCCGACCCGATGGCAAATCCCTTGCCAATGGCAGCCGTTGTATTGCCCACAGCATCGAGCTTGTCAGTTTTCTGGCGCACTTCTTTGGGCAGTTCGCTCATCTCGGCAATGCCACCGGCATTGTCGGCAATGGGACCATATGCGTCAACGGCAAGCTGAATGCCGGTATTGGCAAGCATGGCCACTGCGGCAATAGCAATACCATACAAGCCTGCGAATTGATATGAAAGAATAATGGCAAC
>DAOKYW010000041.1:0-4665 GCA_035325985.1 Bacteroidales bacterium | reverse complement strand
GGCAGGAAGTAGGTAATCAGAAAGTATGAGGCAACAACCATGACCAGCGAGGAAATAAGCTCGCCCCGATTGAGTGCTGCCTGTGGATCGCCTTTAGGGCTGATGCGGACAAAAAATGTTCCGGCTACACTGGTTATGATGCCCACTGCGGCGAGGGCCATTGGCAGAAGGACAGGTCCGAGCGAAAAATAGCTTTGTATCTCAGGCATTTTAACGAAAACTACCCCAAGTACCATGGCGGCAAGTATTGAGCCGACATACGACTCAAAGAGGTCGGCGCCCATACCGGCCACATCGCCCACATTATCGCCCACATTATCGGCAATGGTTGCAGGATTCAGGTAATGATCCTCAGGGATTCCGGCTTCAACCTTACCCACCAAATCGGCACCCACATCGGCTGCCTTGGTGTAGATACCGCCACCAACACGGGCGAATAGCGCTATGGACGAAGCACCCAACGAAAAAGCCGACAAAACATTTAGCACCACTTCAAGGCTCCAGCTTACACCAATCAGGTTGTTATAAAGCAGGAAAAGCAGGCTTAGACCCATCAAACCAAGTGTAACCACACCAATGCCCATGATGCTGCCACCTGTAAAAGCAACCTTCAATGCATCGGAAAGCGAAGTGCGTGCGGCTTGTGTAGTCCGCACATTGGCCTTGGTGGCCACCCGCATACCGATGAAACCGGCAAGCCCCGAAAGCACAGCGCCTGTGATAAACGAAATCACTACAAATCCATTCGAACCGGGTTCGTATGATCCTTTCACAAACAGCAGAACCGATACCGAAGCTACAAAAATGGCCAGTATCCTATACTCTGCCTTTAAAAACGCCATAGCGCCCCGGGCAATATACCCTGCAATGCGTTGCATTTTTTCCGTGCCGGAATCCAGTGAGTCTATCCATCTGGTTTTTAGCAACATAAAAACAATTCCCACAAGTCCTGCAAGGGGAATAAACCATACAATTTGATTCATAAGCTTGTTTGAAACGGGTTAGTGATGTGAAATAACCTTGGATTGGTCAAATTTTGCGCGCAAAAATAGAAAATGGAAGTAAGGAAAATACAGCGACTTAATCTTTTTTAACTTAAAATGCCTGATTAAAACGATTGCACTAAAACAAGAAAATCAATACCCATTTTCTGCTTTTGTGGAAAAAAATAGGCTTTGGATACCGTATTTCATCCAAAGCTGCCTTCTGCCAAAAAAAAACTCCCCTTGTGAGGGGAGTTCTTGTCAGTTGTTTGGTCGCGTCATTAGTCGCGACGACCAAGAAATATCATGATGTAGTAGAGCAGGGTAGCCAGCGATGCCAAAGCGGCAACCACATAAGTATAGGCAGCCCAGCTTAACGCGTTTTTGGCTTTGGGATAAGTTTCGTTGGTAGTGATACCACTCACATTTAGCCATGCCAGTGCCCGGCGGCTGGCATCAATCTCAACCGGAAGGGTTACAAAGCTGAACAGGGTGGTGGTGGCAAACATCAGGATACCAATGAATAGCACCTGAGGGAATGCTTCGACAAGCAGAATGCCGGCCAAAAGCACCCACTGTACCCACTTTGATGCAACACTCACCACGGGCACAAGTTTGCTGCGCATGGTCAGCCAATGATAGGCTGTGGCGTGCTGCACGGCATGTCCGCATTCGTGAGCCGAAACAGCAGCTGCGGCTACCGATCTTCCGTGATATACGTCAGGACTTAAGTTTACTGTCTTATTCACAGGGTTGTAATGGTCGGTAAGCTGTCCTTCAACAGATACGACCTTGACATCATAGATGCCGTTATCTCTCAGCATTTTCTCAGCAATATCACGCCCGGTCAAACCGTAGTTAATCGGTATGCGGCTGAACTGATTGAATTTTGATTTGAGCCTGGCGCCTACAATCCAGCTCAAAATCATGAAAAATCCAAATATTATCCAAATGAACATAGCAGGTAAATTTTCAATGTTTTGTATTCTAAGGCATCAAAATTATTGCCATTCTCTGTCACTTACGGTTTGAGTAGCCGGAAATTTCAGTTTTTTAACAGCAAACGCTGCTGTTTTTCTGAAAACAGGTCTTGCAAAATGCTCATTAACAGGCTTTTTTTTCATTTGGCTTGACAGGGCAGATGAATGATTTATTTTTGGGCCATAATAGTTCCGGAAAATGAAACAGCGAAAAAAATCCGTCTGGTCCGAAGTCAAGGCCTATAGCATCATTACGGCCGGACTTTTTGTCATGGCCCTTGGTTGGACTGCTTTCCTCATTCCCAACGAAATTCTGGGCGGAGGTGTAACGGGTATATCCACATTGATATACTGGTCCACCGGATTGCCGGTTGGAATATCGGTGGCGGCCATTAATGCCGTTTTGCTGGTGTTTGCCCTACGGATTCTGGGACGTGGATTTGGTGTCAAAACCATTTATTCCATTGCCGTACTGTCAGGTTTTTTCGCTTTGCTGCAGTACTATATTCGCGAGCCGTTTGTTACCGACAAATTTCTGGCGAGTATTGTGGGTGCAGGCTTGGCAGGATCGGCCATGGGAATCATCTTTACCCAGGGAGGAAGCACGGGCGGCACCGATATTATTGCGCTTATCATCAACAAATACAGGAATATTACCCCAGGCAAGATTATCCTTGCCATTGATGTGGTGATAATATCCAGTTCGTGGCTGATATTCCGCAGCATTGAGCCCTTGGTGTATGGCTTTGTGGTGATGAGCGTGGTGAGCTATGCCATCGACCTCATTATCACCGGCAACAAGCAATCGGTGCAGCTTTTTATTTTTTCGCGAAGCCCCGAAGCCATTGCCGACCGCATTGGCAATGAACTGGGCAGGGGCGTTACATTTATCAAAGGAAAAGGCTGGTACACCAAAACGGAAAACGATATTCTGATGATCATTGTCAGGCGAACCGAATATCCTCAGGTGTTTCGTATTGTCAAGGAGGAAGACCGTGACGCCTTTGTTTCGCTTTCCACGGTCATGGGGGTTTATGGGCAAGGCTTCGATGTGATGCGTTAGGGTGTGCTGCCTGCGTTAAGATATTTTTAATGCTCAGGCCTATAGAGCTATTCGTTGGTGCTGCTTGTACATTTTTGTTCAGTATTTCGCTGATATTGAGCCAGCAATAGTCCCGCCAGCATCAATGCGCAACCTGTAAGGGCATAAACATCCAAGCGCTCACCGAGCACCAGAAATCCACCAAGCACAGCAAAAAGTGCTTCAAAGCTTAGGATAAGGCCGGTTAACTCCGGTTTTACATGCTTCTGACCAGCCACTTGCAGGGTGAATCCTATCCCGGCCGAGAAAACGCCGGCATATACCAAGGGCCACCATCCTCTCAGGAGCATGGAACCATCAAAGGGTTCAAGTAGCAAGCCTGGTACAAGGCTTAAAAAGCCGGCAAAAATGAACTGCCAGAATGCAAGCAGTACAACATGGTGCAAGGCTGAAACCTTACCCAGTACGATGATATGCATGGCCCAGAAAACTGCGCTGATGAGCACAAGCATATCACCCATCCGGAGGTTGAAGTCCGTTTCGCGCGTTAAAAGGAACAAACCGGCCAATACAATGGCAGTGCCTGACCAATAGGCCATTCCAGGCCTGTTGCCTGTAAGAAGGCCGTAAAAGGGAACCAGCACAATATAGCATGAGGTGATGAATCCGGCCTTGCCCGCTGTCGTATAAACAATGCCAACCTGCTGAAACGCCGAACCAAGAAATAAGGCTACTGAAGCCATAGCGGCATGGAGCAGAAGCCTGGGATTGAACCAATGTGCCTCTGGTCGAACACTGCTTCGATAACGGATTATGAATGGAACAAGTGCCAAAGCCCCGAGCAAAAATCTTAAACCGTTGAATGTCAGCGGCCCTGCATATTCCATGCCCTTTCGCTGCGCCACAAACGCCATTCCCCAAATGGCAGCAGTGAGCAGGAGCAGCCACGGTGCCAGACGTTTTTTGTCGAATTGCAGCATCGGAGGCAAAATTGAAAAGTTTTACGAAGATACTTCTTCAGGCAGGTGTTAAAAAAAGCGGATTATCAGCCACTGATAACCCGCTTTTTAGCAGCGCTGTATGCTGTTTATTTAACAATAAGACGTTCAGTTTGAATCATTCCCGGGGTTTGCATCCGGACAAGGTAAACGCCTTTTGGCAGCTGGCTGATGCTGGCATTATGCAAATGCTCTCCGGCGGGCATTGTGCCGAGCGCAATTTGATGGGCTACTTTGCCGCTCATGTCAATGATTTGGATATCAACATTGCTGCTTTCACTCAGATAATAACGGAGTGTGATATTATCAGTTGCAGGATTGGGATAGATTCCGGCGAAAGTGGTGTATTGTTCGCCAACCCCGACATGCATGCCTGTTTCGAAGTTGGTCGAAGCGGCAGGTGTTACCACGCCAAAGGCATTCTGAACGGCTTCGATATCCAGTTGATACCAAGTGTAGCTGTTGAGCAGACCGGTTGGAGTTATGGTTATGGTCGTTTTCTGATCGTTGATGGTGGCCGTAAACGGAAAATTAGGGCCTGATTGCTGCTTGAGCGTGATGATTGAAGCTACATTATCGTTGGTAATGGCAGTTCCGCCAACAAAGGTAATGGGCATATTGTAGTGGATATGCAGCTGGCTATTGGTTGGAACTCCTGTTGT
>DAOKYW010000040.1:0-11994 GCA_035325985.1 Bacteroidales bacterium | reverse complement strand
GTCAACGGTCAAAGCGTGGGCGCGCTGAGCTCGTACACCTTCAGCGATGTGCAGGCTAATCAGACCATTCATGCCGAGTTTGCGCAGATTACTTACACTATAACAGCCACAGCCGGCGCTGGCGGCAGCATCAGTCCGTCAGGTGTGGTGACAGTGCCCTATATGGGCTCTCAGACATTCACCATCACACCAAACAGCGGCTACGTTGTCGCAGCAGTGCTGGTTAATGGTGTAAGTGTCGGGGCGGTAAGCTCATACACTTTTAGTCAGGTCGTTTTCAATCAGCAAATACATGCTGTGTTTACACCGGCCACCTATGTGGTAACAGCAATTGCTGGTAACGGCGGAACAATAAGTCCTTCAGGCACCTTTATAGTCAATCACGGCAGCAGCATCACCTTTACAATTGCGCCAAATCCGGGCTACCAGATTGATTCTATATTGGTTAACGAAGTCAATGTTGGTCCGGTGAATATTTATCAGCTCACGCAAATCAATGCCAACACCACCATCAGTGCCTGGTTCAGCCTCATCACTTCTGGTGCTGAAATCGGGCAGCAGAGTGAGTTAAGCATATTTCCGAATCCATCCAAAGGAATAATAACCGTTTCAGGCAAAGGGACAATTCCTGCGGAATGGCTGATTGCGGATGCTGCCGGCAGAATCGTGCAAACAGGATTCCATCCGGGTCAGCAGGAAATGAAGATTACAGTAAACCTG
The DNA here is from genome assembly GCA_035325985.1 of Bacteroidales bacterium. Classification (GTDB taxonomy): domain Bacteria; phylum Bacteroidota; class Bacteroidia; order Bacteroidales; family F082; genus JALNZU01. Next base: position 11,274 of record DAOKYW010000040.1, on the reverse strand, counting down.
AAACCAGGCATTTACAGTCTGACCATGATTGACAAATCAGGGAAGAAGCACACGACAAAGCTGATTGTGCAATAAATGCACCTTGTCAACACGCAACAAGAAATTTTTTGCGAAGTCACAGATTCCGCTACGGAATTAATGTGCCGGGTTAGGCCGGATTTGATGGAAGGCGCAAGGTTTCCCTGAATTTCAGAAAAAGGACCTGTAATCAGGATTAAGATATTTTAGTGCAAATAAGCAGAATACATGATTTTGTAATTAACTTTATAAGCCGAATTACAAAAACCAATCCGATGTTTCAGTCAAACGCACTTTTCAGGCTCATCGCTTGTTGTATTTTTATTTTTCATACCACAACAACTCAGGCACAAAATACTTTGCTGGTATTACGACAAAAGGGTAAGAATATCACAAGTGTTAACATCAGTCTTTGCGACAAAACCGGAAACAAGGCCATTTCGCCTGATGTTTTCAGAAAAGCCGATCGGGTATATTTTCTGGTGGAACCCAAAGAGGGATTCAGTAAGCCGGTTTTCCATGAGAGTGAGGTAAAGGAAGAACTCACGAAAATTGTGCTTTGGCAACCCCAACCGGCAAAATATCTTACGCCTGAAATAACGCCGGTTATTACCGACAAACGCATTAATGCGGCGATTCTGGCTTATCCCAAAAGCGAAACACGTGCACATCTCCCATTTGCTTTCGCCAAGGATGGCAACACTTCCGAAGAACTGCTGCTGAGCGAAACGTACTATGATCAATACCCGCAGTTCAGGGCCATGATGGATCAGCTCAGGCAACAGATTGAATCCGGTGATTTTCTTGAAGCTTATTACAACACCATGAGCTTTCTGAACAAAGAAGAGACTAAAGAATACCTGGGTTTTTACAGCTTTTCTCAAGCAATTACCGAGGAGTTGCCATTGCTTGCGCTTACAAAGGGCGCTGAGCAGGTTAGGGCGCTTTTCGAGCGAAAACTGGAAGAATTTACTTCCAGTAACTCAAAAAATAGTCTTGAAGCATTGCAAAAAGCCGCCATGGAAGCCGAACGCTATCTGCGGCAGACAGCAGCGTTTAAGGAAATGGGGAATGAAGCCGCAAGGAGCTATTCCGCAATAGCTGGTAATCTGGAGGCCTATGTGGGTGATCAATTGCAAAAAGCAGAGCAAAACTATCTGGAAAGCCGCTTCGCGCTCCTGATGGGACAAAGCTATCACGATCAACGTTTTTCTACATTTATCGATTTGATATACCTTTCATTGCTGCAATCCTACAGATCCTCAACCAACGCAGCAGAGGGTTTCAAACCCCGGATAAGTGCAGGCAAAAGGGAAGAATTGACACAATTAAACTGGCTGGAAGATTTAGAGGAGCTTTTCTTTGCCATGGAGAAATATCGGTCAGCCACCACGGATGCACCAATGTTACCTGCTGCGGTATTGCAACATCTGGAAACATTACAAAGTACTCAACCGAAGCCCTATTTCGAGATATTGAAGGTTGCAACAGGAGGTCGTCTTGAACCGGCTACGCGCCTGCAATTGCTGCAAACGGCCATCAACACTTGCACCAGCGAAAAAGAGCTGGCATGGATCGAATTATGGAAATTGTCCGCTGAGCCTCAGGCAGCCAAATCGGATCTGTTGTCGGAGGGAATCAGCCAGCTTGAAAGCAATAACCTGAGCAAAGCATCCGAGCTTTTCGACCAGGCACTCAGGCAGCAGCCCAACGATGCACATGCCTGGTATTTTCGTGCGTTGGCACATTACAGGCTTGGCGAGAATTATGCAGCCGAAGCAAAAGTGGATAAGGCCATGGAAATCAACCAAGAGCTAATTTCGCCTCAGTTGCTGAAAATTACGCTGTTAAAAGAGAGTAAAAATACCGAAACCCTGAACCAGATTTTCAGCAGGCCGGCCGGACAAAGTCCGGTTTACCTTTTTGAGATGGCAAAAGCGCGTTTCCTTATCGATCAAAATAAAGCTGCCGAAGCCATCAAAGTGCTTGAAAACGGACCACTTGTGCTTTGTCCCGGTCAGACCACGCCATATTTTCTGATGGGCGATGCCTACGTTGCGATGAAACAACCGGAAAAAGCCAGGCAGGCCTACCTGAAAACGCAACAGATCAATCCATTCGATTCCTCAATCTTCGAAGAAAAGATGAGGGCACTGGAAAAGAAATAAACCTGAGTTGCTTTTACGCACACTGGAATGACTTATCCATGCAGCCAATGCATTGGATTTTGATTGACCTATAACAATCTGGCCATCAGCTGCGAGAACAGAATCATCAATACCAGCGATGCAGGATAAACGGTGGCATATCCTACCGCCGGAGCTTCGCTTTCGGTTTTGCTGTCAATTGCGCCCAACCCGGGCGTGCTGGTCATCGAACCGGTAATAACGCCCAAAAGCGTGAGAAAATTAATCTTGAGTATGTAATGGCCAAACAAGAGCCCGATTATCATGGGAATTATCGTGATGACCACACCTGCAGCAATGAGGATCAGCCCGTTATTGCTCAGCACCTCTGCAATTTCGCTGCCGGCTTCTGTTCCTACCGTGGCCATAAACATCAGCAATCCAAGCCGGCGAAGCAACTGATTGGCCCCTCCTGACATGCTCCAAATGATTGGTCCGGTTTTACCTATATTGCTCAATATCAATGCCGAAAGCAGAACACCACCCGTCAGCCCGAGACTGAAGTCAACAGGACCCAGCGGAATATGGATGCTTCCTACTAAAACACCAATGACGATACCCAACGAAATAGGAAGGAAATTGGTTTCTGACAAGCGCTTTTCATCGTTGCCGGCCAGCTTTCGCACATGAGGCATACCCTGCGATGAGCCTGAAACGAGTATTTTGTCACCAAATCGCAGCTTGCTGTGCGGCAGCGGTTTAAGGTCAATTCCACTTCGACGGATACGTGTAACGGTTGCATTCCAAACCCCGAGACCTATTTCGCGCAGACTTTTATTCACCAAATCCCTGTTGGTAACCAGAAGCCACTCAACCTGATAATTATCGTCAAAAGTCAATTCTTCCTGAACAGGTTCGCCAAGCACTGTTTCAAGTCGTTTGAGTGCCTGATCGTCGCCGACTGCTTTTACCAGATCGCCTGTTCGCAGTCGCGTGTTCGCTGTGGGCACAAAGCTTTCGTTACCCATTTTCACTCTGCTGATGATAGCCTGAGTCATATTCCGAAGATCAAGCTCGGCCAGGCTGCGGCCATCGACATTGCTGTTGGTGATGCGAAACACCCTGCTTTTGAGCTCAGGGTTTTCAACATGCAGCGCATCGAGATAATCCTGCTCCTGCTTTTTGATGTTGATTTTCATGAGCTGAGGAGCCAGGCCAATAAACAGGATAACCCCGATCACACCTACCGGATAAGCCAAACCATAGCCCAGCGCAGCATTGGGCGAACCCGTGACTTCAATTCCGGCAGCCAGTCCGGGTGTGCTGGTGAGCGCTCCATTGAACAAGCCGACAGCAATAGGCACATCAATATCCAGCAAGTACGCTGCACCTGCCGTAAGGGCAGCTGCTGAACCAATCAGTAAAAGACTGATGGTGATAAGCTTGCGCCCATGCTTCATAAACGCATCAAAAAATCCCGGTCCGGCCTGTATTCCGATCGTAAAAATAAACAACAGCAAACCAAGGGTTTGGAATTCGGCCGGCACACGATAACCAAAATGACCTAATAAAAGTGCTACAAAAATTACCGCCGAGGAATCGAGCGCAAATCCCCTGAAGCGAACATTCCCAAGCACGATGCCAAGGCTCAGGATAAGAAAAAGCACAAAATATCCCTGATGGTAAAGGTCGGCTTCCATTTTAGTTCTATTGGTAATCAGCCACAAAAATAATCATTGCAACCTGCTTTTGCCCGACAAAAAAACTTTGGGCAGTAATTTATGATTCAACGAAAATAACATAATTCATCCTCATTTTTAGCCTAACTTTGATTCTAATTAACCGCTCAAAACCATGAAAACAAGCATCTTTATTTTGCTGTTCGTGCTCGTGTCGAGCATGGCTGTGGCACAATGGCCATCCGACCCTGCACTGAATATCAAGCTGACCAACCTAACCGGCGAACAAGTGATTCCGAAAATAGCACGTTCTCCTAACGGCAACTACTACATTGGTTATTTTACGCTCGAGAACGGTAATTATGGTGTACGTCTGCAATTGCTAAGCAGTCAGGGCAATGTCCTTTGGCAAGATAATGGAATCGTGGTGAGTACTCATCCTTCGATGACCTGGCTAACCGACTGGGACATGACCGCGGATGCCGACAACCACGCCATATTGGTTTGGCAGGATGTTCGCACCGGCAACAACAACATCGTTGCCTACCGCATTTCTCCGGATGGTCAGTTTGTTTGGGGACCCGACGGAATTCTGTTATCGAATAACATGGATTTCAACGTTTCGCCCAAGGTGGCAGCTCTTCCCGATGGCGATGTAGTGGTGGCATGGCAATCAACCAATGTGATTTATCGTCAGCGGTTGAATCCTGCCGGACAAAAGCTTTGGGGCGAAAATGGTATTACGTTGGGCGGCACAGGCACTTACAGCTGGCCACAATTATTGGCAACCGGCCAAAGTGAAGTCTTTATGAAATATTTTATCGACACTGGACCATCATGGTCGCCGACAAGAAAAATGTACGTCAGAAAGTTCAATAGTCAGGGTGCTGATGTATGGCTTGGTGCTGCAGAGCTGTTCAATCTGGGCAATATTACCGCCTGGACGCAGATACTACCCATGATACCTGATGGCAACGGAGGATTCTATATCACGTGGCACGACTACAGTTTCAATGGCAATGCAGCCACACCTCGCCTTGGTCATGTGAGCAGCAGCGGGCAATTAGGCCTTGGAGTGAATGGAGTCCCGCTCAGCCTGCTGCACGCTTCGAACCAGTTTTATCCGGAGCCTGCATTGCTGGATGGCGATCAACATATCTACACATTCTGGCTGGAGCAGAACATGGATCAAACCTTATGGGGTGTCTTTGGACAAAAAACAACACCCGGAGGAACCATGCTCTGGGGCGAAACCGGTAAAGAAATTATCCCTGTAACTACTCAATACGTCAGGCCATTACATGTTGAGGCCGAATCGGATGGCATAGTTTTATTTTATGAGCATGCTTATTCGACCACACAAAGCTCCCTGCGTGCCATAAGGATAAATCATCAGGGCGAGCTGGTCTGGCCTCAGGAAGCCATCATCAGCAGTGCCGTTTCCACCAAGGGAAAAGTAGTTTTTGCTCCCTATTCGGGCGGACAGTGGGTACTGGCATGGGAAGACAACAGGACGGGCGACACCGAAATATTTGCCCAAAACATGAAAAACGATGGCACACTCGGGCCTGTACCGCCTACCGGAGTCAATAAGCCTGATTCACGCCCTCAATTAGTGAGCATAGCGCCAAATCCGGCCAACATGAACAGCCGGATATTATTCAACCGGTCTTTCGAAGGTTCAATCAACCTGAAAGTCATGGATGCCAGTGGCCGAACCCTCATCAGCAAACAGCTGGACAATAAAACATTGGGTTCGCTGACCCTCGGCAGTCTGTTCGACGGAAGACTTTCTGCTTCAGGCGTTTACTATCTGAGTGCCACTACGGATCAAGCCATTCAAACCATCAGGTTTCTGTTCCATTAATTCCCAGAACTTAAACTGACGGCATTAGTTCTGATGTCATTGTCGTGGATCAGGCTTCAGCGGCATGCGCGCCATTTTTTCCACTTCCAGGCTTGGATGGCCAAATTCTTCGACTATCCGGCCCAGTAAGAGGTAAATTCCCGGCCCCTGAAAAGGATATTGTTTGAGCGAAGGCGGAAAATGCACGGTATCGAAAAGCTCTCCGGTGTGGTCAATAAACGTACCAAACTGCATGATCTCTCCTTTTACTGTCCGCACATACTTGGTAGTCACAAGCTTGCCCAACATCCGCACGGTTTTTCCGGCATACTGCAGCATGTGGCAAGCCTGTATCTCGCCGCGGAAGGTAGTCTGCAACAGATCGAAGTGACTCATGCTAACCGGAAACCCCAGCAATTCAATTTCGTCGTAGGCATCCTCGAGTGCATGCTGCTCCAGGGCCGGAAGCTCGTAGCGACGGGCTTCCTCGCGGAATAGCAGTGTCTGCGGGTCGGTTTGCACACTTTTTTTACGATAAAGGTGGGCTTCCCAGAGCAATCCCGGCTTGGGCTGGCCGGTAAAAGCCAATGCACCCACGCGGATGAGCAGCACAAGTTGCTCAATACCGGGCTTTACCCGGTCGATAAAGTCGTGAAGGCTGAGATATGGACCAAATCTATCGCGCTCGTCCACAATACGTTGCGCCAGCTGCTCCTCAAGTCCGGCCATGTGGACAAAGCCGATATATATCACATGGCCTTTCAGGCACGTCAGATACCGGCTATGATTGACACAGGGCAGCTTCACCTGTGCGCCCTGCCGGATGGCCTCGTTGAAATAAACCCAGGTATGGTAAAACCCACCAAAATTATTGATCACAGCCACCTGAAACTCAAGCGGGTAATGAGCCTTAAGATATAAACTCTGAAAGCTTTCCACGGCATAGGAAGCAGAGTGGGCTTTGGAAAACGAATAGCCGGCAAACGATTCGATCTGCCGCCACACCTCGCGCGTCACCTCTTCCGGGTAGCCACGTGCACGGCAGTTGGCGAAAAACTTGTCCACAATCTCCTCGAATTCGCCTTTCTTCCTCTTCTTGCCACTCATGATGCGCCTCAGCACATCGGCATCGGCCAGATCAAGCCCGCCAAAGTGGTGGCATACTTTCAGCACATCCTCCTGATACACCATCACACCATAGGTTTCCTGCAGCTGCTGCTCCATCACGGGATGTATATACCGGAAGTCTTTTGGATGATGAAAACGCTGAATATATTCGCGCATCATGCCTGATTTGGCCACACCCGGCCGGATGATGGAGCTGGCCGCTACCAGCGACAAATAGTTGTCGCAGCGGAGCTTGCGCAGCAGCCCGCGCATAGCAGGACTTTCGATGTAAAAACAGCCGTTGGTTTCGGCCCTGCGAAGCAAATCTTTCACCTTTTGGTCTTGCTTGAAGGTTTTCACATCGTGCACATCGATGCGCTGCCCGCGGTTTTCGAGCACGATGGAGGCCGCTTCCTGTATGTGCCCGATGCCTCGCTGGCTCAGGATATCAAGCTTTTCGAAGCCCAGCTCTTCCGACACGTACATATCCCACTGTGTAGTGAGAAAACCTTTGGGCGGGAGATCAAGGGCGACATAGCTGGTTATGGGTTCTTCGGCGATGAGGATTCCACCGGCATGTATGCTGCGCTGATTGGGAAAATCAAGGATATGTTGTGCAATGTCGTGGATGTGACGGGTGATGTGGTTGGTGGTGTGATACCTGTTGGGGTCGTTGGCCAGCTCGTCAATCTCGGCCTTTGGCAGGCCGTGCACCTTGCCCAACTCGCGATAGATGCTCCTGCCGCGAAAAGTGGATATGGTGCCCAATAGTGCCGTGTGCTGTTTGCCGTAGCGCTTGAAAATATAGTCGATCACCTCGTCGCGTTCCTTCCATGAGTAATCAATATCGAAATCCGGCGGACTGGTGCGTTTTGGGTTGAGAAAACGCTCAAAGTAAAGGTCGAGCTCAATAGGGTCCACATCGGTGATGCGCAGGCAATAGGCTACCACGCTGTTGGCTCCGCTGCCACGGCCCACATGATAAAAGCCACGCGACATGGAGTAGCGCACCACATCCCAGGCAATGAGAAAGTAGGCCGAGAAACCCAGCCTGTCGATAATCTGCAACTCGCTCTCGATGCGCCGGCGGGCCTCGGCATTATCCAGTCCGTAACGATAGCGCATACCATCGAACGCCAGCTTGTGCAGCAGCGAACGGTCGTCGGCCGTATTGCCCGTAAAGCTTTTGCGGTTTTTGATGGTACTGAAGTCGAAATCGATGCCACACTCCTGCTCAAGCCAGGCCGTTGTTTTGAGCAGTCCCGGATAGAGTACAAATGCCGCTCTGAGCCTTTCGGGAGGAAGCATGACCTCGTCGCGGGCAACATATTGATGCGGTTCAAGCCGGCTCAGCAGGATGTTATGGTCCACAGCACGCAGGTTTTTGTGGACATACCAGCTTGTGTCGTCGCTTATGGTAACAGGCTGCATGAGCACCAGACGCTCCTGCACGTGTCGCCAGTCGGAGCTGATCAAACGCGGCACCTCCGAAAGACGAATGCCGGTGTACTCGTTTTCGCGCAGGTCGGCAGGCCTGCGGGCGCCAAGGGGATAAACCACAAATACATGATCGAAGCTCGGAGCCTGTTCGGGATATGGGGTACCATCCACATTATGGCGGGTAAGCATCTCGTTGAGCTCGCGGAAACCGGCATTGTTGCGCGCCAAACCTACGTAGAGCAGCTTGTCGCCACGCCTGAACTCTACCCCGGCAATGGGCTTAATGCCGTAGCGCCGGCATTCCTTCACGAAATCGACCATCCCCATGGTATTGTTGATGTCGGTGAGGGCCATAGCCGCAACACCGAGGCTGCGCGCCTGCTGCACCAGCGACTCAATAGAAAGCATTCCGTAGCGAAGGCTGTAATAACTGTGAACGTTCAGGTACATGGGCAGAATGCTGGAATAGGGTCGGGCTTTATACTGTTGCTATTGTTTTTGTTGTTGCTGTTTTAATAAGGAATGTAAATGGTCATATCATACTTTATGCAGATTATCAACCATTTATCGCTAATAACCACACCGACTGCCAAGGCATTTAGTCTCCAATGCCTGCCATCCCTCCTGCCCTTTGCAGAGCCATAGGCCCGAAGCGTCGTTTCACGCGGTCAACGGCCTGATAGAGGTTGATGATTTCGGGGGAATCGTCAAACAGGTCGAGCTGCTGCACCCCGCCCACCAGCTGGCTCAGGCGCACACCCACCAGGCGCACCAGCATGCGGCGCTCATAAAGACGGTCGAACAGCTCGTACACCGCCGGCAACAGCACATGGTCGAACGAGGTGTAGGACAGCTGTTTCTGGCGCGTATGGGTATCGAAGTTGGCATAGCGGATCTTCACGGCCACGTTGCCGGCCAGTTTTTGCTTATTCCGCAGCTCAAAGGCCAGCTTCTCAACCATATGCGCCAAGGTTTGGCGCAGCAGCACCAGATCTGTGGTGTCCTGATCGAAGGTATGCTCGGCGCTCAACGACTTCTGCTCGCTGTATGGCTGCACAGGCGTGGGGTCGATGCCGTTGGCCCTGCGCCAGACCACTATGCCGTTTTTGCCTAGCACCTGCTCCACCATCAGGGGTGGCATCTGCCGCAGTGTGCCTATGTTGGCCACGCCCATGGAGCGCAGCAGACGATAGCCCGCATCGCCCACCATAGGTATCTTGCGGATGGATAACGGATCAAGAAAAGGCTGTATATGAGGCGATTCCACCTGAAGCTCGCCATTGGGCTTGGCTTGTCCGGTAGCTATCTTCGAAACCGTTTTATTGGTCGATAAACCCAGTGAGATGGGCAGGCCGGTGTGCCTGATGATGCGCTGCCGCAACTCGTGCGCCCATTTGTAGCAACCAAAAAAACGATCCATACCGGTGAGGTCAAGATAGTGCTCGTCAATGGAAGCTTTCTCGTAAAGCGGAACACTGTCGGCAATAATGTCGGTGACAAGGCGCGAATAGCGGCTGTAAAGTTCCATATCGCCGCGTATGTAAACCGCCTGACTGCACAACTGCCTCGCCATACGCATGGGCATGGCCGAATGCACCCCAAAACGACGCGCTTCGTAGCTGCAACTGGCCACCACTCCGCGGTCCGACATACCACCAATGATGACAGGCCTGCCCTCAAGCGAAGGATTAATCAAACGCTCCACCGAAACAAAGAAAGTGTCGAGGTCCATATGTACAATAGTGCGTTCCATTTGCGCGTGAGGTGTTTTTATACTTCTTCTCTGTTGCAAGGAGTGCCCTGCACCGGCCGGCAAGCAATCGTCAGATCCCTTTGAACAACACTTCCCCAAACCCGTTTAGATTCCGAACACTTCAACATAAAAGCATCACTAAAAACTCTTTTTACCATGTTAGGACTCTTCCGCAAAAAATCCGAGAAAGACAAACTATACGAACAGTACGAAAAACTGCTCAAACAATCGCACGCCCTGTCCACCGTGAACCGGGCCGAATCCGACCGTCTGTTTACCGAAGCCCGGCACCTGCTCAAACGCATCGAAGAAACAGAAAAGCCGTAAGCCACGGCGCGCAGCAAAAACAGCCCGGAACCGGACCTGCGAAATGCCAGCGCCGGAATAATAACTGAGCTGCAAACTGTTGTTTTCATTATGACTATTTTTTAATCATTTTTTTCGACCATAATTTAATCATTTTTGAAGATAATGATGTATCTTTGAAAAAAATATTTTGTCATGGGCCGGAAGAAAACAACCTCATCAACACAAAAAGCTCAACACCGGTCGTATTTCGGCAGTAATCTTCGTCTGCTGCGCAAACGCCGCATCCTCACCCAGGACGAGCTGGCTCTTGCACTCGGCATACCCCGCAGCACCTTGAACAACTACGAGAATCTGGTGTCCGAGCCATCTCTGGAAGCCCTCATCGCGTTCAGTAAATATTTCAACATCGCCATCGATACCCTGCTGCAGGTTGACCTGACAACAGTGAGCGAACTGCACCTGCGCCAGCTCGAAAGAGGCTACGATGTGTACATCAAAGGCAGCCAACTGCGTGTGCTGGCCACCACCGTGGACAACGGCAACAACGAAAATGTGGAACTGGTGGACGAAAAGGCCAAAGCCGGATACACCAACGGCTATGCCGACCCGGAGTATATCAAGGTGCTGCCCGCCTTCAACCTGCCATTCCTTTCGCGCAACAAAAAATACCGCACCTTCCAGATCAGTGGCGACTCCATGCTGCCCATACCCGACAAATCCTTCGTTACGGGCGAATATGTGGTGGACTGGAATCACATCCGCAGCCATCAGCCCTATATCATCCTCACCCGCGACGAGGGCATCGTCTTCAAAATCGTCGAAAACCACATAAGCGATCAGGGTAAGCTCGTATTGCACTCGCTTAACCCTGAATATCAGGCTTATGAACTACCTGTTGGTCAGGTACGCGAAGTGTGGAAGTTCGTCCACTACATCGCCAGCCAGATGCCACAGCCATCCAATACACCCTCACCCATCGAACAACAACTCAGTCAG
>DAOKYW010000039.1:0-14840 GCA_035325985.1 Bacteroidales bacterium | reverse complement strand
CGTTACCGCCAAGTGTAAAAAAACAAAAAACAGACGACAGCACTAAAATTGACCATTGAGAAAAGACAAGAAAAGAAATATTGATAGGACTAGAAAGCCGATTCTTAATCTTATCCTTTTTATATTTTACCCACCGCACATTTTTTAAATATTCAACCCACATTGCACACATTGCCAAAGCCACACAAGCCAACGCTGAAACCAAAGCTTTGTCAAAGAGTGCAATCCTAATACCCCACGAAAAACAAGAATTACTTAGGATATTTAGCAAAACCAACCCCATTCAAAAAAACCAGAATTAAAACAACCATAAATTGTAATCCGCTAATTCTCTTTCTATTAAAAATAACTACAAATTTATTTGCATTGTTCAAGTTAAATGTCTTATATTTGCGAAGTGAATATTCACTAACTTAATAGAATTGAAAAAAATGACTTCTGAATTATCCGACAGACAAAAAGAAATAATTGATGTTTCACTCGTATTAATTGCGGAAAGCGGAATTCAGGGACTAACCATCAAAAACCTGGCAAAAAAAATTGGCTTTTCCGAATCGGCTATTTACCGTCATTACGAAAATAAAATTGAGATTTTAGTGGCTATTTTAAACTATTTTAAAGAGAACACGGAAAGGCTTTTTACTGCTGAACTGAATGCAGAAGGCGATGGATTGACGAAAATAAACCATCTGTTTCAAAACCAGTTCAGGATATTTTCAAACTCGCCATCGCTGGTGGCGGTTATTTTTTCGGAGGAATTATTCAGAAATGAAGCGGTTTTGGTGAAGAAGGTTTCTGAAATTATGAATAATAATTTTGTTACGCTAACCCGCATTATTAAAGCCGGTCAGGAAAAAAACGAACTCCGTGCCGATGTTGATGCGGAGCATTTGGCCATTGTAGTAATGGGAACACTTCGATTGTTTGTTAAACAATGGCAAATGTCAGGTCACTCATTTAATCTTCCCGAAAAAGGAAATGAACTTTCAAACTCAATAGAACTTTTAGTAAAAAAATAAAAGTTAAAAATATGGAAATCAGAAAAGTAACCGAAATTAAAATGGAAGAAACGCCGCACAAAGTTGACGTTAGGAAATTGTACGATAATGATTCGGCCCAAGCCATGCACATTACATTGCAGCCCGGCGAAGCACTAAAACCACACCTTACACCAGTCGATGTTTTTTTCTATGTACTGGAAGGAACACCCGAAATTCTTATTGGTAAAGAAAAAATTGAAGTGCCGGCCGACTGCCTAGTCGAAAGTCCAAAAGAGATTGTGCATTGTTTGTATAATAACTCCAAAAATATTGCACGTATTTTAGTTGTTAAAGCACCAAAACCAAGCACTCAGGCAAAATTGTTGTAAGGCGCTAAAAATAATTAGAGCTCAGGGCGGATGAGCTTTTTTTTTAACATAAGTGAGTTAGTTATTATTAACTAACTAAAATAATGGGATTCGGATAATATAAATTTTCAATCAGATTAAGAAGAATGTGATTACGAAGACAATAACCTTTACATGTATGAATAAAGTGGACATAAGGAAAAATAGGAAGCAATTATCCAAAAACAATTTTCATAAAAATGGTTCAGCTGCGAATATTGATTTTTCTGTAAAAAAGGGGAAAAAGCACATTAAATATGTATTCTTTCTTTTGTTTGTTTTTGTTGTTTTCACTTCCGTGACCGCAAAACCAGTAACATTAACTGCCAAATATAATATATATATGTTAGGCGCAAACGTTGGTGAGTTCTCTGTCGTTCAGACAAATATCGATGACAATGTAAGTATCGATGCGGTTACAGCGGTAGAGATAAATCTTCTTTTTTCCTATCGAATTAAATATGTTCAGAAAACAGAATACCATCAGGGAGTTCTACAAAATGCAAATGTTGAAACTTATAAAAACGGGAAGTTGAATTCCATTATGAGTATGAGTTATACGAATGATGCATACGTGCTTATTCTAAATGGAGACACTACATATTTTAGCGGGTTAATTACTTATAGCGGGAGTTTGATATACTTCAATGAGCCCAAAACCACCACACGAATATTCAAAGAGAGGAATGCGGAAATGAGACAAATTTCTCCGGAGGACAATCACACTTATGTTATAAAAAATGAAAAAGGAAAGTTGCTTAACAGGTATTTCTATGAAACACCCATTATAGTGCACAAGCACAAACACGGATGAAAATTGAGTCGCGAACTGTGTACCTTTGAACAAAAAAGGACATGGCCAAACGAACAGTTGAATTTGAACAAGTCATCGAGCGAGGTTGTGGGCTCGATGTACATCGAGATACGGTTGTAGCAACCGTAATGGGCAAGGGAATTCAAACAGAAACCCGCACCTTTGGCACCACAACAAGCTCTTTGAAAGAATTGGGCGAGTGGCTCGAGAGGTTACAAGTGACAGACGGGGCAATGGAAAGCACAGGCATTTACTGGAAGCCGGTACTGCACGTGCTTCGGGAGTATCCACTAAACCTGCTTGTGGTAAACGCAAGGCACATAAAAAACGTACCGGGCAGAAAGACGGATAAGGCAGATAGCCAATGGATATGCAAGTTACTCATAAGTGGTTTGCTAAAAGGCAGCTTCATTCCACCGGAGAATATTCAAGCATTACGGGACTTACACCGCTACAAGAAGAAGCTGGTTGGGACCGTTGCATCAGAGAAAAACCGTATCATAAGGGTTTTAGAAGACGCAAACATCAAGCTGTCATCCGTTGTTTCGGATACATCAGGGGTTACAGCTACGTACCTAATCAAAGGGCTGATAGAAGGGTGTAAGGATTTAGAGAAGCTTGTATCAGAGTGCTACCATAAAAAGCTTCAAGCTACACCCGAACAAATTGTAGAGGCAATTAACGGAAGGCTTACACCCCATCTGACGTTCCTACTCAAGGCCATGCAAAAGCACATTCAATCTGTCGAAGAGCAGCTTGCGGAGATTGATGCGGAAATAGAACGTCACATCAAAGATTTTGAGAAGGAAGTAGAGCTTCTGCAAACCATTCCGGGAGTAGGCAGAGAGGGTGCAATAGGCATTGTGGCAGAAATTGGGGTTGATATGGGTGTTTTTCCCAGCGAGCATCACTTGGCATCGCACTCAGGTATGTGTCCCGGCAACAATGAGAGCGCCGGTAAAAAAAAAAACTCAAGAACACGACAGGGGAACAAACACCTAAAAGCAACCCTAACCGAGCTGGCATGGGGCGCCACCCGCACAAAGAAAAGTTTTTACAAGGCCAAATACGAGAGTTTGGTGGTACGCCGTGGTAAGAAACGAGCACTTATAGCTATAGGACATAAGATCCTTTGTGCATCTTACCACATCATAAAGAACAAGGAAGCCTTTAAAGAGCTCGGTTATGAGTATTTGGCAGAACGAAAAAAGAAGAATCGTTTAGAGTATTTAAAACGAGAGCTGAGGGAACATGGATATAATGTAGAAAAAGCAGCATAGAGAAAACCTAAAGGTCGTTTTTTACTGGTGGTTTATCCCCGCTTATGAAACTGACATCAACAGATAAGCACAAACACATGTACTTCGAGTACGCGGATGAAATTTTAACTCCTTATCTGTTTTTCAATATGCTGATATTGTTTAACTTATTAATTATTTACGGATGAAACGAATATCAATTGTTTTGAACTACTTTCTTATCCTGCTCATTTTCCCGCTGGCAGTTTATGCCCAGCCGGTAAAAGTCGGTATTGTTACCGATGCCTCAGGTAGTGAGTTTGATTTACTTACCCGGCAGGTAAAGTCCGAAATTGAAGCGTTGACCAATGCCGGCGACGGCACTGTTTTTAAAGAACTGAGCGCAAACTGGCAGTCTGAGAAGGTGAATGAAAACCTGCAGACTTTTCTGAATGATCCGGAAGTGGACATTATTGTAACGCTTGGACTTCTTTCCTCAGAAGCGGCGGCTCGTTTGCCTGCATATCCAAAGCCGGTGATTGCCGCTACCGTTTTAGATCCGGTTCTTCAAAATCTGCCCCAGAAAGCGGATAAAAGTACAGGGGTGCCAAACTTTGCGTGGATTGAATCGCTCATCCGGTTAAAAAGCGACATGCACTCCTTTGCCCGGATTTTCGAATCCGAACACCTTGCAGTCATCATTCCCCGGGAGCTTTATTCTGAATTTCAGATTTTGAATGCTTACCTGAAAGCGGATGAAAATACATTTGAAGTTATATTTGTTCCGGTAGGGGAAAATGAAAATCCGGTGGAGCAATTGCCTGCCGGAACAGATGCAGCCATGGTTTTTCCGCTGGTTCAGCACTCCGCTGCCACCACTGAGGCGATTTTTACCAGCCTGAATGAACAAGGCATTTCGTCACTGGCGGTGAATGGAGTAGCCTACCTGGAATATGGAGCTTCCATAACATTTACACCGCAGTTTACCTTTCAGCAATTGGCCCGGCAAGTGGCTGTGCGGGTTTTAAAAGCTTCCGAAGGAACCAGCCTGGGTGAAATTTCCTCCATGACTGAAAACCCGGAGCGAACACCTATCGTAAACATGGAAAGCATTCGGCTAACGGACCGGTTTCCCAAATGGTCGGACCTGGCAAATGCAGTTTTGCTAAATGCGACTAAAATGCCCGGTGAAGAACTGACGCTGCATCAGGCTATTGCTTTGGCGCTTGAAAACAACCTGCAAGGGAAAATTAGCGACCAGGATTTGCTGATGGCGGAAAAAGATATTCGCATTGCCAAAGCAAATGTTTTGCCGCAGGTGGAAGTTTCGGGGATGGGTGTTCAACTAAGTGAAAATCTTGTAGAATCTTCCATGGGGCAGAAAGGCGAATATACCATTACCGGCTCCGTGTCGTTAAAGCAGGTGATTTATTCCGAAGCGGCCTATGCGAACATTGCGCTAAAAAAGCTGATGGCCGAAAGCACAAAACAGGGCAACAGACAAACCACACTTGACATTGTGCTGGATGTTTCGCAGGCTTATATTTCCTTGCTGTTCGCTAAAAACAACCTTCAGATTAAAAATGAAAATATTAAAGCCACATTGCAAAACCTGGAACTGGCCAAAGCCAAAGAAAAATCCGGCGAAGGCAGCGTATCGGATGTCAATCGCTGGGTAATTGAGCTGAACCTCGGCAGAATGGACTTAAACGATGCAGAGGCAGGATATAAAGCAGCCATGTACCGGTTAAACGAACTGCTGAACCAACCCGTCGGCAATACCATTGCCACCCCCGATTCGGCAAATATTGGCGAAACCGTCATTCACAATCAACAAATCCTGGATTTGTATTTCAACAATCCGAACCTGACCGAAAAATATGCAGACTTTTTGATAAACGAAATGCTAACCCATTCGCCGGAGCTGCAACAATTAGCAACTGCAGGAGAAATGATCGACCGGCAAAAATCAATGAAAATCAGGCAGATGTATTTGCCCGAGGTGGCACTTATCGGAAGTGCCGACCAGGCTTTTGTCCGCGAAGGAGTCATCCGGAATCCACAACTTCCCGTGCCGCCACCACCCGACGACATCACCTGGAACCTGGGCCTGCGCGTGAGCATCCCCATTTTTGAAGGTGGCCGGAAAAGAAACGAAATGCAGCGGGCAACCATTGAGCAGGATAAAATTGCATGGCAAAAAGATGACCTGCTCAACAAACTGGAAACGGGAATCCGTTCCAACGTGCAATTTCTGCAGGCTTCCTGGCGTGAAATGGAACTATCGGAAAACGCGGCCCAGGCTGCCGAAAAGAATTTTTATACCATTCAGGATGCCTATGCACAGGGAATGGTCAACGTGGCGCAGCTTACCGATGCCCAAAGCGTGATGATTCGCACCCGGCAAATGGCACTTGGCTCACGCTATCAATATATTCTGGATTACATCAAAACCGAACGGTTGCAGGGAAAATTTTTCTTTCTGGAAGATGAATCCGAAAAGGCACAATACACCCACCGATTAGTAAATTATTTAACCGAAGAATAAGAAATGATGAAAACAAAAATACAACTACTTGTTTTAGGCGCTCTGCTGCTGGCCGGTTGCGGAGGCAAAGAAGAAAAGGAAGAAGCCATTCGTCCGGTTTTTTACCAGGAAGTGGGAAAAAGCAGTACGCAAAACGTGCGCTCATTTTCAGGAGTAACACAATCTGCCACCGAGGCGAAACTCAGTTTCAAGGTGGGTGGTTTGATAGAAAATGTACCGGTTGACATGGGCGATACGGTAAAAAGAGGAGTCGTGGTTGCCCGCCTCGACGATACCGACTACCGCATCAATTACAACAAAGCGGAAGCTTCCCTGAAAAATGCAGAAGCTCAGTTGGCCGCAGCCAAATCAGCTTTTTTGCGGGTTGAAAACCTGTATGTGAACAACAATGTTTCACTGAGCGAATACGAAAAGGTAAAAACGCAATTTGAATCGGCTGAAACCATGGTAAAAACAACCCGTTTACAACTCAGCGCAGCACAAAATCAACTGGATTATACGGTTTTACGGGCGCCTTTCGATGGCGTTGTTTCTTCGGTGTTGGCTCAGGAAAACGAAATGACCGGTGCCGGACGTCCTGTTGTGGTTTTTGCCGGAGTAAACGACCTGGAAATAAAAACGGCTGTGCCGGAGAACATCATATCGCAAATCAGTCGCGGACAGGATGCAACGGTGCAGTTTAGTGCATTTCCCGAAAAAACTTTCCGGGGAGTTATTACCGAGGTGAGTCCGGGCATCCCCAATGCCTCCGCCTATCCGGTTATAATCCGGTTAGCTGAATCTTCCTCCCTGCTTTTCCCGGGAATGACCTGTACGGTAGAACTCCCTCTGAACGGGAACAGCCTTTCTCAAAACAGGGTTGTGATTGCCACCGATGCCGTTGGGCACGACCAATCGGGTGATTTTGTTTATGTGGCGGTTAAAAGCAATGAAAACGATCTGTATGTTGCTGAAAAAAGAAACGTTACGCTTGGTGAACTGCAAGCTGACGGATACGAAATTGTGAGCGGTCTGAACAAAAATGAAGTGGTAATAACCGCCGGATTAAGTTTTTTATACGATGGCCGGAAGGTGAAACTGCTGAATGACTAAAATTATAATGAGATGAACCTTACAAAAGTAACGCTGAATAACAGCCGGATTACACTCATCGCCATTCTGGTGGTAGCCATTATTGGTATTGGCAACTATTTTGAACTGGAACGCGACAGTATGCCTCCTTACACCATTCGCATTGCAACCGTGGTTACGCAATTTCCGGGCGCCGACCCTCACAAAGTGGAAACCCTGGTAACAGAACCGCTGGAAGAAGTAATACGCGAAATGGCTGAGGTAAAAACCATTACCAGCGAATCCCGGCCAGGCCTGTCAGTAATTACAGTGGAATTGATAACTGACGTGGGCGGAGAAGAGTTGCAGTCGGTCTGGACCACGCTAAGAAATAAAGTGGAAGATTTAAAACCCACCCTGCCGCAGGGCGTTTTCGGTCCGGTAGTAAAAGACGAAGACATTGGAACCGTATTCGGAATAATTCTGGGAGTTACCGGCGATGGCGTTCCCTACAATAAACTGGAAGACTACGCCAAAGAGGTGCGCGATGAACTGCTGTTGCTTCCCGATGCTGCAAAAATCAATTACGGCGGTGTACAGGAAGAACGCATTTTTATTGAGTTTGACGACAAGCAACTGGCCTATTATGGCCTCGATGCAGCAAAACTGCGAAACATTATTTCGGCTACCAACATTTTGTACCCGGGGGGTGAAATTAACATGGGCCGCCAGCGGATTGTGCTGGAACCTTCGGGTAGTTTTAAAACCATTGACGACCTGAAAAAAATGCTGATTCCCACATCCACCGGTACTTCTGTTTATTTGGATGATATAACCACACGCATTTACCGCGACTATATTACACCGCGTCAGAAGTTGGTAAAAATCAATGGCAAGCCGGCCATTGCACTGTTCATTTCCCTAAAAGACGGCGCCAACATTGTGCGGTTGGGCGAAGACGTGGACAAAGCGCTGCCCCGCATTAACAGCAATCTCCCACTGGGAGTGGAGGTGGTGCGTTCGGCATCACAGGACCAGGTTGTACACGGGCAGGTAAACGACTTCCTGGTGAACCTGGTACAAAGTATCCTCATTGTTCTGGCTGTGATGCTTTTGTTCCTTGGATTCCGCACAGGTTTACTGGTAGCTGCCCTTATTCCCATGGTCATTCTCACCTCCTTCTTCTTTCTTGGTTTGCTCGACCTGGGATTCAATAAAGTTTCGCTGGCTGCACTTATCATTTCGCTGGGACTGCTGGTAGATAACGGCATAGTCTTTTCCGAATCCATTCTGGTGAACATGAAACGCGGGCTCAGTGCATTTGAAGCCAGTGTCTATTCCGGCAAAGTTTTGATTGTTCCACTGCTCATTTCAACACTTACCACTTCGGCAGCTTTTTTACCTTTTGCCCTGGCCCGCACTCCCATGGGCGAAATCTCCTCGCAATTGTTTTGGGTCGTCAGTTCAACCTTACTGGCATCCTGGTTTTTGGCGTTTACCTTCATTCCTCTACTGGCTGTTCTGGTTATTAAGGTGAAAACCCGGAGCAAAGAGAAAAAGGAGAACTTTATGGACCGGAACATGGAAAAGCTGAATTTGTGGTATAACGGATTGCTTTTCCGGGTTTTGAAGAAACCATTCCTTTTCCTTGGATTCATTCTGGCTTTGTTCGTTCTGGCGTTGTCGATGGTACAGTTCCTGCCTTTTAAACTGGTTCCCGACAGCGACCGGAACCTGGTAACCGTGGATATAAAATTTCCATCGGGCACGCAAATGGAATATACCGAGCAGGCAGTGAACGATATCGGTAACTTTATCCTGGAAAACCTGATTGTCAATCCCGAAACCGAAAAAAAGAAACCGGGTGTGCTCGATTTCTCCTCGTTTATTGGCGAAGGCCCGGAACCTTACGACCTGGGCTATTTTAAAAACGAAGCCAACTCCAGCTATGCCCACATGCTTCTGAATACAACCGGTGACCGGGATAATGATTACATTATTGCCAAAGTGGATAGTTTCTGTTTCAATCATATTCCCGATGCCGACATCCGTGTAAACCGGCTTACTGGTGCAGGAGCTTCAGGAACACCGGTCGAAATCAGAATATCGGGCAGTGACCCTGAAAAGCTGGCTATTATTTCAGAAAAAGTGAAAGAGAAGCTGGTGACCATTGAAGGTGCCAAAAATATTACCGACGACTGGGGACCGAAAATCAAAAAGCTGATGGTGGATATCCATCCGGAGAAAGCACAACGCGCCGGGTTAACCAACATGGAAATTGCAATGGCGCTGAATTCCGGATTATCGGGAATGAAAGTCGGTGACTTTTTCGATACCGACGGGCAGATTCCCATTTTCCTGAAAAATGAAAACAGCGACGAGCACGACATCGAAACGGTGCAGGCATTTACTATTTATTCATCGGCCCGAAATCAGAACGTGCCGCTTTCGCAGGTAGCCGATGTAAAAGTGGATTGGCAGTTTGGTAAAGTGATACGCAAAGATTTAACAAGAACGATGACTGTTGGTGCTCATCTTGAACCCGGATACAATGCCTCTGATATTTTTGAAGCCATCACCCCCTGGATGGATGAGCAAAAAGCCGGATGGGATTTGGGTTATGACTACGAACTGGGAGGCGAAGATGAAGACAAAGCAGAAAACCTGGGCGCTATTTTTGCCAATCTGCCCCTGGCGTTTTTCATCATCGTACTGCTGCTGGTTTTGCAGTTTAACTCCATTCGTAAAACAACCATTATTGTACTTTCCATTCCGCTGGGAATGATCGGTGTGGTGGCCGGCTGGTTTATCGGTGGTTCGTTTGTTAGTTTCTTTGGTGTGCTGGGGGTCATTGCCCTTGCCGGAATTGTGGTCAACAACGCCATCATTCTCATTGACCAGATTGATGTGGAATTAGCAGAAAATCCCGACGTGGACCGGCGCGATGCCATTCTGAAAGCAGCCAACAATAGGTTCAGGCCGGTTATACTTACCACGCTTACCACGTCCATGGGAATGTTACCGTTGTGGTTTTCGGGCGATTTGCTATGGGAACCGCTCACCCTGGCTATCATTTTCGGGTTGTTTTTGGCCACTTTGATTACGCTGCTGTTTGTACCGGTGCTGTACCGCCTGTTTTTTAAAGTTTCCTTCAACAACTATCAATTTGACCTGAAAATATTGGAACGCAAGGAATTAAAAGAAAATTGAAAATTAATATTTAATTGATTTAGTTTTAAAAAATATTGACAATGAAAAAAATAATTCATGCATTGGGGTTATTAGCGATTATTATTCTCTTCACCTCATTCGGCTATCAAAAGAAAAAAATAAACTGTTCGTTAACCGTTGAAGTATCCGGTTTACGAAATGCAAAAGGGGTGGTGCAATTTGCTGTGTATAATACCCCGGACGCATTCCCTGATGAGGATTACAAAAAATATTACAGGAAACATACCGCTAAAATTGTGGATGGTTTTTCGACGGTAACTTTCGAAAACCTGCCTTCGGGAAAATATGCAGTTAATATTTTGCACGACGAAGACGAGAATGGCAAAATTAAAAAGGGCATGGTTCTGCCCAAAGAGGGCATCGGATTTTCCAACTATGAATCCATTGGGATGTTTAACAAACCTAAATTTTCAGAAGCAGGAATTGTTTTAAAGTCAGATACAGCAATTCAGGTAAAGATTATTTATATGTAATGCGATGAAAAGATTGTTGTTCTTAATATTTTATGGTTTTTTCCTTTTTATTCAGGTCGAAGGACAGGAAACCAGTTCTGTTTCATCTGCTGAACTCGCGTTAATTGCCCAGGTTAATCAGGGAAACAGTTATATCACATTTCCTGCAGACATCGGAAACATTGAACCGCTTTGGTTTGAGGCAAACTTAAGTCCCGAGTTTTATATCCGCAAAAGCAAAGATTCCAGGTTGATGGGCGTGTTAACCCCACAAATAATCATCCGCATGTACCAGGAAAGGTCGTTCCCGGTAAGAACACCAAGTTACATGCCCCAGATAACGGCCTATTATTTAATGTCTCCGAAAAAGGACAAAAATACGTTCAGTTTATTTGGAAAAATAGCTCACCATTCCAACGGGCAGGATGGTGATTTTTATCTTGAAAACGGGGAAGTAAATTTGTTGTCGGGTGATTTTGCGACCAACTATTTTGAAGCTGGAATAATTAAAACCAATTATATCAGCCGTTTTGATGCGCATCAATTTTTGAAAACATCTTTAGAAATACATCCCACAGGCTGGTCGGCCGACGAACTGGCAGGAAGATACAGTACCGTGCGCTGGCACAACTCATTTTCAATATTCAAACTGGCAGCAGATAAAAATCAAGATGATTCACAAAAGCCAAATATTTCAATTAAAGGAGAAACAACCTGGATGTTTGGTAATTACAATAACCTTGAAACTTTCGCTGCTGAAAGGCTAAACCTGAGCCTGACTTTTTACTACCATCCCAAATTTCTGGAAGACATTGGACTTTTCGTTCAATATTATCATGGTTCCGATTATTACAACATGTATTTCAACCATCGGCTCGATGTGCTTCGGTTTGGAATAATGACTGAAAAATTACGGTATTAACAAGCAAGAATAAATGAAACCAACAATTTTAAATACGGAACAAAAGATTCATGACGCAGCAAAAAAAGTCTTTTTGAAATATGGTTTTCATGGAACCAAACTTCAACAAGTAGCTGAAACTGCCAATGTCAATAAATCGGTCATTCATTATTATTTTCAGACAAAGGTAAAGTTGTACAAGGCAATTTTGAGAAATATGAATATCCGCTAATGCGCCTAAAATATTATATTTGTACAAAACTTATTGAAAATGAATTTTATAGATTTTGTAAAGCAGCATCCTGATGAGAAAAGTTGCATTCAACATTTCAGGAGAGTTAAGGAGGAGAAAGGCATTGTTTGTGCACGTTGCGGACATACTTCTCACTATTGGAACAAGGCTCATAAGTCTCACGATTGCAAGGAGTGTGGCTACAGAACCACGTTGCGAAGCGGAACAGTAATGGAATCCTCCAAGTTGCCATACCAGTACTGGCTCTACACGATTTACCTTATGTCTATGACCAAGAAAGGCATATCTGCCGCTGAGGTGCAGCGCCAGTTGGGTCATAAACGCTATGAACCGATTTGGACGATGATGCATAAAATTAGGGCCATCATGGGACTAAGGGATGACAAGTACGAAATGGACGGCGTAGTGGAATTGGACGACGCTTTCTTCAAAACGCACAACGATGAATCTTCCGATGAACCCACAAAGCGTGGTCGTGGTAGCCAAGAGCAAAGTACAGTGCTGGTTATGGCTAAGGTTGACCCGAAGCGAGGGCGGCCGAGAAAACACAAAAAGCCATCCGCCTTTCGGTACGTTAAGATGATTGTTATTCCCAACTCATCGTCCAGTACCATGAATGATACCTTGTCAACATATGCAAAGCCAGAGGTTGTAATCAAAAGCGATGGATGGCGAGGTTTCAATAAGATTAAGAAGGTAAGCGCAAAGCACATAAAAAAGATAGTCCCACCGAAAGAGGCCTCCAAGGCCCTACCGTGGGTTCATACCATGATAAGTAACGCTAAGCGAAACCTTCTTGGAATAAACCACCATACAAAAGACGAATATTTACAAAATTACTTGAATGAATTTTGTTACAAAACAAATAGACGATATTTTGGTGTGAATCTATTTGATAGACTACTAGTTGCAGCTGTCGAAGATACCTGGTATGGAAAACATAGGTACAATTACGGATAATCATATTGAGAAATATTATTTTGTGTCTCGAATCGGCTGATTTTACTGATAAAAATTCTCAGGAAGAAAATTTGAAAGTGAAGTGGTTTCTTTTTACTGAAATGTACAATAATAAATACCTTTTTGAGAATACGGTCAAAGAACTATACCCAAGCCAATGGAGGGAAAAACTACAACGGTTATTTGTCTTGTTCGATATTGAGAAGATATTTTAAACTTACGAGTTAAACATTAAATTTTATTTATTAATCACTACAATTGCAAGCACATTGCCAAAGCCCCGCGAGCCAATGCTATAACCAAAGCTTTGTCAAAGAGCTTGCAAAGCCAACACACAGTGTTAGATTATTTAAAAAAATTTGCCGACATTTAGAAAATAAAAAACGAAGACACACAATCCGACAGAAAAAAGTATAATAATAATGCCAAATAAACTGAATAATGACAGTGGATTGTTGGTCAGAAATACAGAACACCAGGCGGTAACAAAGTGTATAAATCATTGGGCGAATAGTGCTAATTTTAAGGGGGTTACATTTAATAAAATTTGTAGCGGCTTGACAGGAAAGTGCTTCGAAATGCCCAACGCTTCATACACCAACCGTTATGCACAAGCTAAAGAAAGGCATTCTACCAACCTTGAATTGTCCTGTTTAATAATCCAATGGTTATTATGGTATTTGTATTCCGAAGCCTCATAAAGTGCAATTGTGTAACCGTGTTTTTCAAGTTCCTCAATATCTTTTTGAGTAAACCAGTTAAACAATTCGTCAAGCGTTTCGGTAGCAGAAAGCCAACCAACTATATTAGGGTCGTAAGGCATTGGTAATTTATTGTTGGTGCAAAAATTAAACCTATCATGTATAAACCCTGTAAAGTTTCCTTTAAAATCGTACCATAAACCTTGTTGTGTTATATGGTTTGCTACTCTGTAAAATAATTTCGTTTCCATATTTTTGTAAGTTTTTGATTAATAAAAGCCTGTGCATAACCGCACCTATAAGCAATACAGCCAATAAACTTTAGGTGTAACTTGATATTGTGGTACATGGCTGTACTGCTCATAGCTGCAACACGTTATGCACAAGCTAAAGAAAGGCATTCTACCAACCTTGAATTGTCCTGTTTAATAATCCAATGGTTATTATGGTATTTGTATTCCGAAGCCTCATAAAGTGCAATTGTGTAACCGTGTTTTTCAAGTTCCTCAATATCTTTTTGAGTAAACCAGTTAAACAATTCGTCAAGCGTTTCGGTAGCAGAAAGCCAACCAACTATATTAGGGTCGTAAGGCATTGGTAATTTATTGTTGGTGCAAAAATTAAACCTATCATGTATAAACCCTGTAAAGTTTCCTTTAAAATCGTACCATAAACCTTGTTGTGTTATATGGTTTGCTACTCTGTAAAATAATTTCGTTTCCATATTTTTGTAAGTTTTTGATTAATAAAAGCCTGTGCATAACCGCACCTATAAGCAATACAGCCAATAAACTTTAGGTGTAACTTGATATTGTGGTACATGGCTGTACTGCTCATAGCTGCAACACGTTGGCTGCAAGTGTAGAAAACCGCAAATCAGATTGTAAATGGCATATTGACAGGAAATTGAAATATGGAATTTAGCTCTTTGATAGGTCAGTGCAAATTGCATGAATTTATTTTGTTTTTTTCTTCCCACCCGCGAAAAAGAAGAAGGAAACTCCACCCACATTGCACACATTGACAAAGCCCCACGAGCCAACGCTCAGACCAAAGCTTGCCAAAGAATGCAATCTTCCCACCCACCCGTAACTACTATGGTACGATTTCACATTTCTTGTTATTTATTAAAAAAGGTTAAAAACTTGATTTACAAAAAAAAACACCTATCTTTGTACCGTAAAACAATTTTAGTACAATTATTATATGAGCATTGACAGTACCAAAGAATCAATTTTAAGCGTTGCGGATAAGCTATTCAGCCGCTTTGGATTCCATAAAACCTCAATGGACGAAATTGCAAAA
>DAOKYW010000038.1:0-19976 GCA_035325985.1 Bacteroidales bacterium | reverse complement strand
AGCTCTCTGCGCAAAACGGGAGTGCAAAAGTACAAAGATTTTTGAAAGTGCAAAATCTAACTGTAAATATTTTTCAAAAAAATTTCTACCTATTGATTTTGAAGGTTTTAAGATTATGGAAATTATAACTAAATCTCCAAATACCGACTATTTTTGGAAGAATACTCAATGTGGGAAGTAGTCAAAGCCGCAAAAAAACAAAAACCACGCCTAAAAAAGACGTGGTTCTGTTCAGTCTGGTAATAAAACGATTTATCTGTAGTATTTAAATTTTCGTCCGGGATAGTAAGCGGCACTGCCCAGCAACTCTTCTATACGAAGCAACTGATTGTATTTTGCAATACGATCGGTACGGCTGGCCGAACCGGTTTTAATAAGACCGGTATTCAGCGCTACAGCAAGGTCGGCAATAGTAGTATCTTCCGTTTCGCCGGAGCGGTGACTCATGATGGCGGTATAACTGTTGCGATAAGCCAACTGCACCGATTGAATAGTTTCGGTGAGCGAACCAATCTGATTCACCTTTATTAATATGGAGTTACAAATACCCTCGGAAATTCCTTTCTGGAGGCGTTCGACATTGGTTACGAATAAATCGTCGCCAACCAACTGAATCTTGCTTCCCAGCTTATCTGTCATCAACTTCCATCCAGCCCAGTCGTCTTCGGCCATACCATCCTCGATGGAGAGAATGGGATACTTGTTCACCCATTCTGCCCAATAATCAACCATCTGAGACGGAGTCAGCTTTTCGCCGGTGGATTTGTGCAAATGATAAACATTTTCCTCAGGCAGATAATATTCGGACGAGGCCGGGTCGAGGGCCAAGGCTACATCCTCTCCGGGTTTATAACCGGCCTTTTCAATAGCCTGAAGGATAACTTGAATGGCCTCTTCGTTGGATTTCAGGTTAGGTGCAAATCCGCCTTCGTCGCCCACATTCGTGGCATAACCCATTTTCTTGAGCACGGATTTAAGGCTGTGAAATACTTCGGCACCCATCCTGATGGCTTGTGTAAACGACTCCGCACCTACAGGCATAATCATAAACTCCTGAAAATCTATGCTATTATCAGCATGAGAACCGCCATTGATAATATTCATCAGCGGAATAGGGAGGGTATAGGCTCCAACACCGCCAAGATAGCGGAACAAAGGCTGATTGGTTTCCTGAGCGGCCGCGTGTGCAACAGCCAACGAAACACCAAGAATGGCATTGGCGCCAAGCTTGCTCTTGTTAGGCGTTCCGTCAAGCTCGATGAGCTTGGCATCAATTTCGGACTGATCGCCTACATGGTAGCCAATCATCTCATCAGCAATGATTTCATTTACATTCTTAACGGCCTGCAGTACGCTCTTGCCCAGGTACATGCTTTTGTCATTATCGCGAAGCTCAACAGCTTCATGCACACCTGTAGAGGCGCCTGATGGAACGGCCGCGCGTCCCATTATGCCATTTTCGGTCATTACATCTACCTCGATGGTAGGATTGCCCCTCGAATCAAGGATTTGACGGGCGTGAACATCAGTGATATAGCTCATTTTTTATACATTTTATTAGCTGGAACAAAGTTAGGCTTTCTACCTAAAAAAATAAGACCAGAGCCTGAGGCATCTGGTCTTTTTAGCTTGCAATCGATTGTGTTAAGCTGCCGCTATGGCTTGCCTGACAATTTCAATCGGCTTATGCTTCCTTGCTGTCGGAATTTTCTTGCGTTGGGGCTGAGGTTTCAGGTGTTGCAACTGTTGCTGCCGTTTCCTTGGCCGAAACTTTTTTACCACCACGACGGGTTGTACGGGTTTTCTTAGCAGCCTTTTCCTTGAGGAGGTTCTCGTTGAAATCAACCAATTCCATCAAAGCCATCTCGGCGGCATCACCCAAACGATGTCCGATCTTGATGATTCGGGTGTACCCTCCGGGCCTGTCGGCTACCTTGGGCGCAACAACCCTAAAAAGCTCTGTAACGGCGAATTTGTTTTGCAAATCAGCAAATACTACACGACGTGAATGCGTGGTGTCTTCTTTCGACCGGGTAATCATCGGCTCTATATAGGGGCGCAAGGCTTTTGCTTTTGCCACTGTCGTTGTAATCCGCTTATTCAGGATGAGCGATGCAGCCATATTGGCAAGCATTGCTTCGCGGTGCTCGCTTTTCCTTCCGAGGTGATTGAATTTTTTGTTGTGTCTCATATCAAACTACTATTCCTTTTCGAGTTTATACTTGCTGACATTCATGCCAAACTCAAGGCCCTTTGTACGCACGAGTTCTTCGAGCTCGGTGAGTGATTTTCTACCAAAGTTCCTGAATTTCAGCAGGTCGTTTTTATTAAAAGCCACCAGATCTCCGAGTGTTTCAACATCGGCTGCCTTGAGGCAATTTAGTGCTCTGACTGAGAGATCCATATCAACCAGCTTGGTTTTAAGAAGCTGCCTGATGTGGAGCGAGCCTTCGTCGAATTCTTCAGTAACACCCTTTTCTTCGTGATCAACGGTTATGCGTTCATCCGAGAAGAGCATAAAGTGCTGTATGAGAATCTTGGCGGCTTCTTTCAGGGCATCCTTGGGATTGATTGAACCATCAGTAATCACCTCGAGAAGCAGTTTCTCGTAGTCGGTCTTCTGCTCAACACGGAAATTATCGATGTGATATTTCACATTTTTAATTGGTGTGTGAATGGAGTCGATGGCGATGGTGCCAATGGGTGCATTAACAACTTTATTTTCCTCAGCCGGCACATATCCTCTTCCCTTGTTGATCGTGATTTCCATACTGAGTTTGACATCCGGGTTCATATTGCAGATAACCAGATCGTTGTTGAGCACCTGAAAGACCGACAGGAATTTATTGATATCTCCGGCCTTGAACTGCTCCTGATCGCCGATAACTATATTTACTTTCTCGGAGGTTTCCGAAGAAATTTGTTGTTTGAACCTGATTTTCTTGAGGTTGAGCACGATATCGGCCACATCTTCGACAACACCATCGATACTGGCAAATTCATGCAATACGCCTTCGATCCGGATGGAAGTGATGGCAAATCCTTCGAGTGAAGAGAGCAGGATGCGCCTGAGCGCATTGCCGATGGTTATTCCGAAACCTGGCTCAAGTGGTCTGAACTCGAATACACCGCGGGTGTTATCGGTTTCGACCATGATCACCTTCTCGGGTTTTTGAAAAGCTAAAACAGCCATAATTTTTTCTTAAAGGTTATAAATAATAGCTACCAGGTTAAGTTTAGGTTTACTTCGAGTACAACTCAACGATGAGCTGTTCCTTGATGTTTTCGGGGATATCGGCACGTGAAGGATAACTCATAAACTTACCTTCCATTTTGGCGCTATCCCACTCGAGCCAGGGGAAACGGTTAACATGTCCCTCGACTGAGCCGGAAATCGTTTCAAGTGATTTGGAACGTTCGCGAACGCCAACGATATCGCCCGGTTTGAGCAGATAGGATGGAATATTTACCACTTCACCATTTACTGTGATATGCTTGTGACCAACCAGCTGACGTGCAGCGCTGCGGGTAGGTGCAATGCCAAGGCGGAACACGGTATTATCAAGCCTCGACTCGATGAGTTGAAGCAACACTTCGCCAGTAATACCCTTTTTGTGGGAGGCCTTCTCGAAAAGAATGCGGAACTGGCGCTCAAGAATTCCATAGGTGTATTTTGCTTTCTGCTTTTCCTGCAGCTGCACACCATATTCCGAGAGCTTTTTCCTGCGCTTTGAACTTCCGTGCTGCCCGGGAGGATAGTTTCTTTTATCGAACGAACTATCCTGACCGTAGATGGCTTCGCCAAACTTGCGGGCTATTTTTGTTTTTGGGCCAATGTATCTTGCCATATTCGTAATTATTTTCCGTGCGGTGGTTCCTGTTAAACTCTTCTTCTTTTGGGCGGACGACATCCGTTGTGCGGCATCGGGGTAACGTCAACGATTTCAGATACTTCGATTCCGGATGAGTGGATGGTACGGATGGCTGATTCACGGCCTGCTCCAGGTCCCTTTACATAGACTTTTACCTTGCGCAATCCAAGGTCGTAGGCTGTTTTTGAGGCTTCCTCGGCTGCCATCTGAGCAGCATAAGGGGTATTTTTCTTGGAACCCCTGAAGCCCATTTTCCCGGCCGATGCCCAGGAAATAACCTGACCGCTGTTATTGGTCAGCGAGATAATGATGTTGTTGAAGGAGGCACTGATATATGCCTTTCCGGTAGGTTCCACCTTCACAACACGCTTCTTAACTGTTTTTGTGGTTTTTGCCATGTTTTTTCTTAATAATTATGGTCTGATATGATCCGAAAGCTATGGCCTACTTGGTAGCTTTCTTCTTGTTTGCAACGGTCTTTTTCTTGCCTTTGCGCGTGCGGGCATTGTTTTTGGTGGTTTGTCCGCGAACCGGAAGTCCGAGACGGTGACGAATTCCCCTGTAGGATCCAATGTCCATCAGGCGCTTGATGCTCATCTGCGTTTCGCTCCGAAGCTCGCCTTCAACCTTGAAGTTTGCCCCGATAACCGTACGGATGTTGTTCTGCTCTTCATCGGTCCAATCCTGAACTTTTTTATTGATATCGACACCGGCTTCGGTGAGGATTTTGCGCGCCGAGCTTCTTCCGATACCGAAAATATAGGTGAGCGAAATTTCGCCACGTTTGTTGTTAGGTATATCTACGCCAGCAATCCTTGCCATATACTTGGTTTTTTATTGTTTCTATTGCGATTATCCTTGTCTCTGCTTATACTTGGGATTCTTCTTGTTGATAATGTAGAGGCGGCCTTTGCGACGCACAATCTTACAATCGTCGGTCCTTTTCTTAAGGGATGCTCTTACTTTCATTTTTTTGATGTTTGGCGGAAGGTTTTACAGAAGCTTCCTGGTTATTATCAATAGTTTTATTTGTACCTGAATGTGATGCGGCCTTTGGTAAGATCGTATGGCGACAGCTCGAGCTTGACACGGTCACCGGGAAGGATTTTGATGTAATGCATACGCATCTTTCCCGATATGTGTGCAATAAGTTGGTGACCATTTTCGAGCTCAACCCTGAACATGGCGTTGCCCAGCGACTCGATCACAGTACCGTCCTGCTCAATTGGCATTTGTTTGGCCATATCTAATTCTCAGTTTTAAATAGTACTTCTTCAATCATTTCAAACGACGACAGCACATCGGCTTTAGATTTGCCAATAGCTACAGTGTGTTCGAAGTGTGCCGAAGGCCGGCGGTCGGCTGTTCTGATGGTCCATCCGTCGGCATCCTGCGTTATATTCTTTGTGCCAAGGTTAATCATGGGTTCAATGGCAATCACCATTCCGGCAACAAGTCGAGGTCCTGTGCCCCTTCTTCCGAAATTCGGAACTTCCGGGGCTTCATGAAGCCTGCGACCTACGCCGTGGCCTACCAGCTCCCGCACAATACCATATCCAAACTGATCGATATAGTTTTGTATGGCAAAGCTGATGTCGCCAACCCTGTTGCCTTCTGTGGCCATGCCAATACCTTCGTATAGGGCATTTCGGGTGCGCTCGAGCAGGAGTTTGAGTTCGGCACTGATACTGCCTACCGCAAAAGTGTAGGCCGAATCACCATAGAAGCCGTTTTTCACCACTCCGCAATCGATCGATACCACATCGCCAT
This sequence comes from Bacteroidales bacterium, assembly GCA_035325985.1. GTDB lineage: Bacteria > Bacteroidota > Bacteroidia > Bacteroidales > F082 > JALNZU01. Next base: position 14,334 of record DAOKYW010000038.1, on the reverse strand, counting down.
CCTTCAACTCGCGCTTTCCCGGTATTCCGTGGACAATCTCATCATTCACAGAAATACACAAGGAACCCGGAAAGCCGCCATAACCTTTGAAACCAGGAACGGCACCATGGTCGCGGATGAAGGTTTCGGCAATCCGGTCGAGGGCTATTGTGGCTACTCCCGGCCGGATATGCTTTGCCACCTCGGCTAAAGTTTTTCCAACAAGTAAAGAACTTTCGCGCTGTAATTCAATCTCTTCAGCAGTCTTCAGCTCAATTGCAGCCATCACTTATCCCATATTCATAGCAGGGCTGCGACCCTTAATCCTTCCGGATTTGGTGAGGCCATCATAATGACGCATCAGCAGGTAACTTTCGATTTGCTGCAGCGTGTCGAGCACAACCCCGACAAGAATCAGCAGTGAAGTGCCGCCAAAGAAATGTGAAAACTCATTGCTAACACCCATCTGGCTTACAAGCGCCGGCATAATGGCCACAAAAGCCAGGAATATTGACCCGGGCAAAGTGATGCGCGAGAGGATATTGTCGAGATATTCAGCGGTTCGCTTTCCGGGTTTGACACCAGGAATAAATCCGCCATTTTTCTTCATATCCTCTGCCATTTGGCTGGGGTTGATGGTGATGGCTGTATAGAAATAAGTAAAGAAGACAATCATCAGGAAGAATACCAGATTGTACCAAAATCCGTGAATATTGGTAAAAGCAGCTGCAAATCCCGTGAGGCTTTCCGATTCGGTGAAGCCTACAAGGGTGATAGGCAGAAACATAATAGCCTGAGCAAAGATGATAGGCATTACACCTGCCGCATTGATTTTAAGCGGGATATATTGTCTTACGCCTCCGTACTGCCGGTTTCCGACTATACGCTTGGCATACTGAACCGGAACCTTGCGTGTACCCTGAACCAACAGAATGGTAAGGAAAATTACGATGACCAGGATAACGATCTCGATAAGGAAAAATACCAGTCCACCACCTTTCTGCTCAAGACGCGAAAGAAGTTCGCCAAATAAGGCAAAAGGAAGGCGGGCAATGATACCAATCATAATGATCAGCGAGATACCGTTGCCAATTCCCTTATCGGTGATACGTTCGCCAAGCCACATTACAAAAAGTGTTCCTGCAATCAGGATTACCGTATTGCTAAACCAGAAAAAACCGCCAGGACGTGCGACAGCAGGGTCGAACGGCGAAATAGCTTCGTTAGGCAGTTGAGCAATCACATTGGCAATGTAGGCAGGTGCCTGCAGTGCAACGATGGCCACAGTAAGATAACGGGTGATCTGGTTAATTTTCCGTCTGCCACTTTCCCCTTCCCGCTGAAGCCTCTGGAAGTAAGGCACGGCCATACCCAGCAGCTGGATAACGATAGAGGCGGAAATGTAAGGCATGATACCTAGCGCAAAGATGGATGCATTACTAAACGCACCGCCCGAAAACATATCGAGCAGACCAAGCAGTCCACCGCTGGCTTGCGCCTTCATATTGGCCAACATATTGGGGTCGATACCCGGCAGAACCACGTACGAACCGAGGCGGTAGATAAGGACAATGGCCAGCGTATAAAGGATACGTTGACGTAGCTCCTGTATCTTATTGATATTGCGTAGGGTTTCGATGAGCTTTTTCATGCGCTTCAGATTTTTACGGCATTACCACCAGCTGCTTCGATAGCGGCAGCTGCTTTTGCCGAAAAGGCATGTGCTTTAACTTCCACTTTGGCAGTTAATTCGCCATTGGACAGCACTTTCACCAGGTCCTTTTTTCCGATTATGCCATGCTCATACATTTCGAGCGGGCTGATGCTTTCCAGCTGGAAGGCGTCGGCCAGTTGCTGAATTGTGCTGAGGTTGATGGCGCGATATTCTTTGCGGTTCGGGTTTTTAAAACCAAATTTGGGGACACGACGGATAAGTGGCATCTGACCACCTTCGAAGCCCTTCTTCTTTTTGGTTCCCGAGCGCTGTCCGGCGCCTTTGTGTCCGCGTGTGGAGGTGCCACCATGGCCAGAACCCTGGCCTCGGCCGATGCGCTTTTCCTTCTTGACGGAGCCTTTTGCCGGTTTAAGATTACTCAAATCCATTGCTGTGTGAATTTCCAGTGATATAAATTATTCAATTTCTTCAATCTTGAGCAGGTGCTTTACGGCATCGACCATTCCGGCTACCGAGGGCGAGAGTTCAACCTCGAGTGTCTGGTTTAGTCTTTTGAAACCCAAAGCCTCAAGGGTACGTTTCTGGCGGAGTGGTCTTCCGATGCCACTTCTGACCTGTGTTATTCTGACCTTCTTCATGCGTTTGGTGAATTATCCGTTAAACACTGTGTCGAGTTCAACACCACGCACCTGAGCCACAGTGTAGGCATCACGCATTTTCGACAGTGCATCGAAAGTGGCCTTTACTACGGAGTGGGGGTTGGACGAACCTTTTGATTTTGCAAGTACATCGTGCACACCTACGCTTTCGAGTACGGCACGCATGGCACCACCTGCGATAACTCCAGTTCCGGCAGAAGCAGGCTTGAGAAATACCAGGGCTCCGCTGTACTTTCCGTATTGTTCATGCGGAATGGTTCCTTTGCGAATAGGTACCTTAATGAGGTTTTTCTTTGCGTCGTCAACACCTTTGGCAATTGCAGCGGTGACTTCCTTTGCTTTACCAAGTCCGTAGCCGACGATACCGTTTTCGTTGCCCACAACCACGATGGCCGAGAAGCTGAAGGTACGGCCTCCTTTGGTTACTTTGGTAACACGCTGGATGCTCACCAGACGGTCTTTGAGCTCGATTTCGCTCGATTTTACACGTGAAATATTCAGTTCTGCCATGTTGTTTTAGAATTTAAGTCCGCCTTCGCGTGCTGCTTCGGCTAATGCTTTTACTCTTCCGTGATATAAATATCCGTTGCGGTCGAAAACGCAGGCTTCGATACCGGCAGCAATGGCTTTTTCGGCTAAACGCTTTCCGGTTATTTTGGCTTGTTCGGTTTTGTTGACCTTTGTTTCGTCTAATCCTTTATCGCGCGATGATACAGCAAGAAGGGTACGACCGGCCTTATCGTCGATAAGTTGGGCATAAATTTCCTTATTGCTTCTGAAAACGCTCAGGCGTGGGCGCTCGGGCGAACCCGACACGATCTTGCGGATGCGCTTTTTGATCCCGAGTCTTCTTTTGAGTTTCGTATTCTTGAATGACATTGTGCTAATTTTTTCTGTTCTCAAAAAGGAATCTGACGCTTACTTGCCTTTTCCGGCAGTTTTTCCGGCTTTCCTTCTCAGTACCTCATCCTGGAAACGGATACCTTTGCCCTTGTAAGGTTCTGGTTTGCGGAGCGATCGGATCTTGGCTGCAACCTGCCCGAGCAACTGCTTATCAGCACAGGACATTTTGATCAGCGGGTTTTTACCGCGTTCGGTTACCGTTTCGATCTTGATTTCCTGAGGGATTTCAAAAAAGACGTTGTGCGAGAAGCCCAGCGACAATTCGAGTATCTGTCCTTTGGCATCGGCCTTATAACCTACACCGACAAGCTCCTGAACGACGTTGAAGCCTTCTGACACACCCTTAACCATATTGGCAACGAGGGCGCGATAGAGACCATGCTTCGAGCGGTATTGGTTTTCATCCGATTGACGTTCAATAGTCAGCTGATTATTGTTGATATGGATCGTTACTGAGTTGTCAATCTTTTGTGTGAGTGTTCCAAGCTTTCCCTTTACGGTTATCATGTCGTCTTTTACGTCGACAGTAACACCGGCAGGAATAGTGATGGGAAGTTTTCCTATACGTGACATGAATCCTGATCTCCTATGATTAGCTTACATAACAAATTACTTCGCCACCAATGTGCAGGTTGCGTGCTTCCTTATCGGTCATGATACCTTGCGATGTTGATATAATGGCAACACCAAGGCCGTTGAGTACGCGTGGCATGTCATCGGCACCGGTATATCGCCTGAGACCTGGGCTCGAGACGCGTTCGATACTGGTTATGGCAGGCTGCTTGGTAATGGGATGATATTTGAGGGCAATCTTAATGATGCCTTGCTTGTTGTCGTCCTCAAATTTATAATTGAGGATGAATCCTTTATCAAAAAGTATCTTGGTAATAGCCTTTTTGACATTACTGGCGGGAATCTCGACAACCCTGTGCCTTGCCATCACGGCGTTTCTGATACGTGTCAGATAATCGGCAATTGGATCTGTATACATTGTAAATGAGGTGTTTTGTTTACCAACTTGCTTTTTTCACGCCCGGAATGAGCCCTTTGAGTGCCATTTCCCTGAAATTGATACGGGAAATACCAAATTGTCTCATATAGCCTTTGGGGCGTCCGGTGAGCTGACAACGGTTGTGCAACCTGACCGGAGAGGCATTGCGCGGGATATGCTGAAGCGCCTGATAATCGCCTGCTTCTTTGAGGGCTGCACGTTTGGCTGCATATTTTGCAACCATTTTCTGTCTTTTGCGCTCACGCGCTTTCATCGACTCTTTTGCCATGCTTTATGATTTTTTTTGGTTCTTGAACGGAAGTCCGAAAGCCTTCAGCAGAGCCATAGCTTCATGGTCGGTGCGGGCCGTAGTCACAAAGGTGATGTCCATTCCGTTGATTTTGTTCACTTTATCAATATCTATTTCCGGGAAGATAATTTGCTCGGTGATACCGAAACTGTAATTACCGCGTCCGTCAAAACCTTTGTCGTTGATACCACGGAAGTCGCGCACGCGTGGAAGAGCAACGGCAACAAGGCGTTCAAGAAATTCATACATGCGGTCGCCGCGTAAGGTTACACGCACACCGATGGGGTTTCCGCGGCGCAGCTTGAAATTCGACACGTCGCGTTTCGAGATGGTGGGAACGGCTTTCTGGCCGGTGATGGCCGTCATTTCTTCCACACCGTAATCGATAAGCTTTTTGTCGGTCAAAGCGGCACCAATACCCTGGTTGAGCGAAATTTTTACCAATCGTGGAACCTGCATGACGGTATGGTAGTTGAACTCTTTTGTGAGTGCAGGCACGATCTCGCTCTGGTAAAGCGTCTTAAGTCTGGGCTGATAACTCATTACTTGATAACCTCCCCTGATTTTATTGAAATACGGACTGATTTACCGGTTTTTTCATCCTTTGCCCTTCTGATGCGGGTAGGATTGCCCTTTCCATCAACCAATTTCAGATTGGAAATATGGATAGGGGCTTCTTTCTTGATGATTCCGCCTTTGGGATTCTCGGTGTTAGGGCGGGTGTGCTTCGACACCAGGTTGATGCCTTCGACAATAGCCGTTGACTTGCTGGTGTGCACCACCAGAACTTTACCTTTTTCGCCTTTGTGGTCACCAGAGATCACCACGACGTTGTCACCTTTTTTAATATGGAACTTTGTCATAGTTTTTCAGAGTTTTAGAGCACTTCTGGTGCCAGTGACACAATTTTCATGAATTGTTTCTCCCTCAGCTCTCTGGCAACCGGTCCGAAAATACGGGTTCCGATCATTTCGCCGGCATTGTTCAGGAGTACTACTGCGTTGTCGTCGAAGCGGATATACGAACCGTCGGTACGGCGTGTTTCCTTCTTGGTACGCACAACCACAGCCTTGACAACAGAGCCTTTCTTTATGGTTCCACCGGGCATTGCCGACTTAACCGTAACGACCACCTTGTCTCCAATACGGGCATATCGCTTGCCCGAGCCGCCCAGTACCCTTATGCAGAGCACCTCCTTGGCGCCGCTGTTATCAGCGACAATACATCTTGTTTCTTGCTGTATCATCTTACTTGGCCCTTTCGATTATTTCAACCAGTCTCCAACATTTATTCTTGCTCAAGGGGCGAGTTTCCATAATGCGGACAGTATCGCCAATGTTGCAAGTGTTGTTTTCGTCGTGCGCCATAAACTTGGAGGTTTTCTTCACGAACTTACCATAGATGGGGTGCTTCACCCGGCGCTCAACCACAACAGTGATGGTTTTATTCATCTTGTTGCTGGCAACGGTTCCTATTCTTTCCTTACGTAACTTTCTCGTTTCCATCTTCTTTACCTGTTATTTGTTGTTGGCCTGGCTGCGTTCGCGGCGGCGCAATTCGGTCATGATGCGAGCAATACCACGCCGGTATTCCTTGATCTTGTTGGGATTCTCGAGTGGCGAAACTGCATGGTTCAGTTTCAATCGTACAAGCTGTTTGCGCTCTTCATCGAGGCGTTCCAAAAGGTCAGCTGTGCTCAATTCTTTGATTACTTCCTGCTTCATGGCTGATGACTATTGTTCTTCAACGTAATCTCTTCTGACGACAAATTTGGTGCTGATTGGCAGCTTCTGAGCAGCCAGACGCAGGGCTTCGCGTGCAACCTCGAGCGGAACACCTTCGGCTTCGAAGATGATTCGGCCTGGAGTTACCGGAGCAACAAAATATTCCGGAGCACCTTTACCTTTACCCATACGTACTTCAGCGGGCTTTTTGGTTACAGGCTTGTCGGGGAATACACGAATCCAGATCTGGCCTTCGCGTTTCATATGACGGGTCACGGCCTGACGTGCAGCTTCTATTTGACGACCCGTGAGCCAGGTGCTCTCGAGTGCCTTGATTCCGAAGGTGCCAAAGGCAAGCTGATGGCCACGCTGCGCATTGCCCTTCATTCTTCCCTTCTGATGCCTCCTGAATTTGGTTTTCTTTGGCTGTAACATTGTTACTCAGTATTTATTTTTTTACTCTTATTTGCGTTTTCTTCCTCCACGTCCACCAAATGCAGGGGCTTTTGGTGCGGCAGGTTTCTTGGCTTGTCCGCCAACTGTGCTGGGAACAAGTTCTGGCCTTCCGTAAATCTCACCCTTGCAAATCCAAACCTTGATGCCAATGCGGCCATAGGTGGTATGGGCTTCAACCAATGCGTAGTCAATATCGGCACGCAAGGTATGCAGGGGAATGCGACCCTCTTTGTACGATTCACGCCTGGCCATTTCGGCACCACCAACACGACCCGAAATCATCACCTTGATGCCTTCGGCACCAATGCGCATGCTCGAGGTAATGGCTGTCTTAATGGCCCTGCGGAATGAAACTCTGCCTTCGATCTGCTTGGCAATGGTACTTGCCACAATGAAGGCATCAAGTTCAGGACGCTTGATTTCGCTAATATTAATCTGGACTTCTTTGCCGGTGAGCTTCTTCAACTCTTCCTTAATCTTGTCAACTTCCTGGCCGGCCTTTCCGATGATCATTCCGGGGCGTGCTGTGGCGATTGTTACGGTGACCAGCTTGAGTGAGCGCTCGATGTTGATCTTCGAAACACCGGCTTTGCCCAGGCGTGCCATCAGGTATTTTCTGATTTTGTCGTCCTCCACCAGCTTGTCTGCAAAATTGCGACCGCCATACCAGTTGGAATCCCATCCGCGGATGATTCCTAACCTAAGTCCTATTGGATTCGTCTTTTGTCCCATTCAATTCCAATCTTTAATTGTTCTCATTATTTTCCTGCACGCCGGGTTTGGTATCCAGGTAGATGGTCACGTGGTTTGAGCGCTTGCGAATGCGGTGTGCACGGCCCTGAGGGGCAGGCAGGATACGCTTGATCATGCGGCCGCCATCAACGAAAACGTTCTTTACAAACAGCTTACTGTATTCAACTCTTTGTCCTTCGTTTTTAGCTTCCCAGTTGGCGATGGCTGAGCGCAACAGCTTCAGCATATCGATAGATGCATGCTTTTTGGAGAATTCAAGCGCAAACATTGCTGTTTCCACATCCTTACCACGGATCATATCAGCCACAAGGCGCATTTTGCGCGGCGAGGTAGGCACATTGCGAAGGCTGGCCATAAATTGCGATTTGCGGGCTTCCTTGCGCTCTTCAGCTTTTAGATGTTTTCTAGCTCCCATGATATTTCAGCTTATTTTTTTCCTTTATCCTTTTTACCGGCATGTCCCCTGAAAATCCGGGTAGGGGCGAATTCGCCAAGCTTATGGCCAACCATGTTTTCGGTGACATAAACCGGGATGAACTTATTGCCATTGTGCACGGCGATGGTCTGGCCTACAAACTCAGGCGAAATCATCGAAGCACGCGACCAGGTCTTGATCACCGACTTTTTGTTTGATTCAATATTGTCCATTACCCGCTTTTCGAGCTTGTAGTGGATGTATGGTCCTTTTTTTAACGAACGGCTCATATTTAGGTGGTTTTCAGCTTAACGTTATTTCTTTCTTCTTTCGATGATGTAGCGATCGGAAGGATTTTTCCTGCTGCGGGTTTTATAGCCCTTAGCGGGGATGCCTTTGCGTGAGCGCGGATGACCGCCGGATGCGCGACCTTCGCCACCACCCATCGGGTGATCAACCGGGTTCATGGCAACGCCTCTCACGCGCGGACGACGACCGAGCCAACGGCTGCGACCTGCCTTGCCCGATTTCTCGAGGTTGTGGTCGGTGTTAGATACCATACCTACTGTGGCTTTGCAGGCCTGCAGAATCATACGTGTTTCGCCCGATGGCATTTTCAGGATTGCATATTTTCCATCGCGCGACATCAGCTGAGCATAAGAGCCGGCACTGCGGGCAATTTTGGCTCCCTGACCAGGACGCAGTTCAATATTGTGAACAACTGTACCAAAGGGAATCTCGCTGAGGAAGAGCGTGTTGCCAACATTAGGCGCAACTCCCTTGCCACTTAATATCTGCTGTCCGACTTTAAGGCCATGTGGGGCTACGATGTAGCGCTTTTCGCCGTCAACATAATTGACAAGTGCGATACGGGCCGTACGGTTAGGATCGTATTCGATGGTTTTGATTGTTCCGGGAATACCATCCTTATCGCGTTTGAAATCGATGATACGGTAACGCTGCTTGTGACCGCCACCTATATTGCGCACGGTCATCTTGCCCTGGTTGTTGCGCCCACCACTACTCTTATAAGGTGCAAGGAGCGATTTTTCAGGGGTGCTGGTCGTAATATCGTCGAACGCACTGATCAGTTTAAACCGCTGACCAGGAGTTGTTGGTTTGTATTTCTTGAGAGCCATTTATCTTAAACTTAGATATTGCTGAAAAAATCAATAGTTTCACCGTCGGACAGCGTTACCACAGCTTTCTTGAAAGCCGGGGCCTTGCCTGCAATAATTCCAGTTTTGGTAAAGCGCGATTTGCGCTTGCCCGGGTAGTTCATCGTGTTTACCGAAACCACATTTACACCATACAATTCATTGATGGCTTTTTTTATTTGCAGCTTGTTGGCGCGCTTGTCCACAATAAAAGCATATTGCGGCTGCTTTTCGCTGATGGCTGTCATTTTTTCGGTAATGACCGGTTTGTGGATGATCTGTATCATAGCGATAATTATTTTCGGTTACGAAAGCATCTGTTCGATGGTGCTCACAGCGCTCTCCACTACGAACAGTTTGCTGGCGTTCAGTATTTCGTAGGTGTTCAGGTTGTCGGCCATCACAACTTTTACATTTTGCAGGTTGCGAGCAGAAAGCACAACGTTTCGGTCGGCCTTGTTCATGACGAGCAGCGCACGCCTTCCGTCGAACTTGAAGTTGTTGAGCATTTCGACTACCTGCTTGGTTTTAATGGCTTCGAAAGTGAAATCTTCCACAAGTGTAATCACTTCGCCCTGTGCTTTGTAGGCCAGTGCCGACCTGCGGGCAAGTTGTTTCAGCTTCTTGTTGAGCTTGAAGCCATAGTCGCGGGGCTTTGGGCCAAAAATCCTGCCACCACCAACAAAAACAGGTGATTTAAGACTTCCTGCTCTGGCTGTACCCGTACCCTTTTGCCTTTTGATTTTCTTAGTGCTACCAGATACTTCGCTCTTCTCTTTCGATTTGTGCGTGCCTTGACGCTGATTAGCTAGGTACTGCTTGACATCGAGGTAGATGGCGTGGTCGTTCGGCTGAATGCCGAAAACATCCTCGCTCAGGCGAACCTTACGGTTTGTTGCTTCGCCGTTGATTTTATAAACTACTAGCTCCATCGCTCAATTTTTAAATATCCGTTTTTAGCACCGGGAACAGCACCCTTAACAAGAATGAGGTTCTTCTCCGGGATGATTTTAACTATCTGAAGGTTGACCAGCTTCACTTTGTTGCCACCCATACGGCCGGCCATACGCAGACCTTTGAACACGCGTGAGGGATAGGACGATGCTCCCAGTGAACCAGGGGCACGGAGCCTATTGTGCTGACCGTGTGTTGATTGTCCGATACCACCAAAATGATGACGCCTTACAACACCCTGAAATCCTTTACCTTTCGAAACACCACTCACGTCAACAAACTCGCCTTCAATAAATACATCTACAGTGAGTATTTCGCCGAAGCTCTTGCGCTGCTCGAATCTGGTAAATTCCGAAAGGATGCGCTTGGGTGTTGTGCCGGCCTTGTCAAAGTGACCTTTCATAGCCTTTGTGGTATGCTTCTCTTTTTTTTCGTCAAAAGCCAACTGAATAGCTTCGTAGCCGTCTTTCTCAATCGTACGGATCTGCGTCACTACGCATGGGCCTGCTTCGATGATGGTGACAGGAATATTCTTTCCGTTGCCATCGTAGATGCTGGTCATTCCAATCTTCTTTCCTAATAATCCTGACATTTCTTTGGACTTTTAATGGTCATTCAATCTTAATCTGCCTTCAGGTCACACTTTGATTTCAACTTCGACACCACTGGGCAATTCCAGCTTCATCAAAGCATCAATGGTTTGTGAAGTGGAGCTGTAAATATCAAGAAGCCGCTTGTACGACGACAGTTCGAACTGCTCCCTAGATTTCTTGTGCACGAAAGTCGAACGCAATACAGTGTAAATTTTCTTGTCAGTAGGAAGCGGAATAGGTCCGTTGACAATAGCGCCTGTGGCTTTGACAGTCCTGACAATTTTTTCGGCTGATTTATCAACCAGATTGTGGTCGTACGACTTTAGTTTGATTCTTATTCTCTGGCTCACTTTAGTAGATGATTAAGGTTATCTTGCTTATTTTATGATGCCTTTTGCTTTATTGATTACTTCCTGGGCGATGCTTTCAGGTGCCTGGGCGTAGTGGCTGAATTCCATGCTCGATGTGGCCCTGCCTGACGTAAGTGTGCGCAGTGCAGTCACATAACCGAACATTTCCGACAGCGGCACATCAGCTTTGATCACCTGAGCACCAATCTTTGCGTTCACCTCTCTGAGAATTGCACGACGCTTGTTAAGATCGCCTGTGACATCTCCGAGGTAATCGTCGGGGGTGTTAATTTCCACTTTCATGATTGGCTCCAGAATAACCGATGACGCTTTACGGCAAGCTTCCTTAAAGCCAAGCCTTGCAGCCATCTCGAACGAGAGCGAATCGGAGTCCACCGGGTGAAAAGATCCGTCGATGAGTCTTACTTTCATGCTATCCAACGGGAAACCGGCTAAGACACCATTGCTCATCGACTCGCGGAATCCTTTTTGAATTGCAGGAATATATTCGCGGGGTATATTTCCACCTTTCACTTCATCCACAAATTGCAGTCCGGAAGTCTGGCTGTCGTCCGGTGGTCCAATTTCGAAGATGATGTCAGCAAACTTACCACGTCCGCCGGTTTGCTTTTTATACACCTCACGGTGATTGGCATATCCGGTCAGAGCTTCCTTGTAGGCCACCTGTGGACGTCCTTGGTTGCATTCAACTTTAAACTCGCGACGCAAGCGGTCAACAATGATTTCGAGGTGGAGTTCACCCATACCCGAAATAACAGTCTGACCACTGTGCTCGTCTGTGCGTACCCTGAAGGTGGGATCTTCCTCTGCCAGCTTGGCCAGTGCAGCCCCCATCTTATCAATATCGCCCTGAGTTTTAGGCTCAATTGACACGTGAATAACCGGTTCGGGGAACGACATGGACTCGAGCACTACGGGATGCTTTTCGTCGCAAAGGGTGTCGCCTGTACGAATCAGCTTGAAACCAACAGCTGCGCCAATATCTCCTGCTTCAATGCGGTCGAGCGGATTCTGTTTGTTGGCATGCATTTGCATGATACGCGAAATGCGCTCCTTCTTACCTGTTGTAGAATTATAGATATATGAGCCTGATTCGAGTGTACCGGAATAAACCCTGAAAAAAGCAATCCTTCCAACAAATGGGTCAGTCGCAATTTTGAAGGCCAAGGCGGCAAATGGTTCGTTGGGGTCAACCCTGCGGATTACTTCTTCTTCGGTTTCGGGGTTAATCCCTTTTACCGCTTCAATATCAAGTGGACTTGGAAGATACTGCGCAACACCATTGAGCAGGAGCTGCACGCCCTTGTTCTTGAATGAAGCACCACACAAAACCGGCGAAATTCTCATTTCAACGGTTGCTTTCCGGATTTGGGCAATCATCTCATCTTCGGTGATCAACTCCGGGTCTTCCATAAACTTCTCGAGCAATACGTCGCTTTCTTCGGCAACGTTTTCAATCAGTTTAAGGCGATATTCTTCCACCACATCAACGATGTCGGCCGGGATAGGCACCTCAACCATCACCATGCCTTTGGATGAATCGTCCCAAACGTAGGCTTTGTTGGTAATCAGATCGACGACGCCACGGAAGTTTTCTTCTTCTCCGATAGGTATCTGAAGTGGAATGGGGTTGGCACCCAAACGCTCCCTGATCTGGCGAACAACACTGAAAAAGTCAGCTCCGCTACGGTCCATTTTGTTAACAAAACAGAGCCTTGGAACTTTGTATTTATCGGCCTGACGCCATACTGTTTCCGACTGTGGCTCAACACCGCCAACAGCACAGAAAAGCGCTACAGCACCATCGAGTACCCTTAACGAACGTTCTACCTCAACGGTAAAATCAACGTGTCCGGGGGTATCAATAATATTGATCTTATATTTTTCTTCGTTGTAATCCCAAAAAACCGTTGTGGCTGCAGAGGTAATGGTAATACCACGCTCCTGCTCCTGAACCATCCAGTCCATGGTGGCGGCGCCTTCGTGCACCTCACCAAGCTTATGACTCTTTCCGGTGTAATAGAGTATGCGCTCAGTCGTAGTAGTCTTACCCGCATCAATATGGGCCATAATGCCGATATTGCGGGTGAGGCGGAGTTTGTCGATGGTGATTTTATCGAGTGACATTGTAGTGTTGTGGTTCGCTAAGGGGAGCAGAGATTAGAATCTGAAGTGCGAGAAAGCCTTATTGGCCTCTGCCATTCTGTGTGTATCTTCTTTTTTCTTGAATGCGGCACCCTCTTCCTTATAAGCGGCAAGAATTTCGCCGGCCAGCTTCTGACCCATTGATTTTTCGTGGCGCTTGCGCGAATATCCGATGAGGTTTTTCATGCCAATCGACATCTTGCGGCTGGGTCTGATTTCGGAAGGGATCTGAAAAGTAGCACCACCGATGCGACGGCTGCGCACTTCGACGGAAGGAGTAACGTTGGCAAGCGCCTTTTTCCACACTTCAACCGGATCTTCGTTGGTCTTTTTGTTGACAATTTCAAGGGCTTCGTAAAATACCTTGAAAGCCACGTTTTTCTTTCCCCTGTTCATGAGATTGTTGACAAACTTTGTCACAAGCACATCATTATACTTAGGATCAGGGAGAATAATTCTTTTTTTTGGTCTAGCTTTTCTCATTGCTTGTATGTGGTTGAGCTAACTTTACTTACTTTTTCTTGGCTGGTGCTTTGGCATCGGTTTTTCCCGCTTTCGGACGCTTGGTGCCGTATTTCGACCTTCTTTGACAACGGCCATCAACACCGGATGTGTCGAGTGCTCCTCGAATGATATGATACCTTACGCCGGGAAGGTCCTTAACACGACCACCACGGATCATGACGATCGAGTGTTCCTGAAGGTTATGGCCTTCGCCGGGAATATAGGCGTTTACTTCCTTTTGGTTAGTCAGACGAACCCTGGCCACTTTACGCATGGCCGAGTTAGGCTTTTTGGGCGTAGTAGTGTAAACACGCACGCAAACGCCACGACGTTGCGGGCAGGAATCAAGCGCGGGTGACTTGCTTTTTTCTACCAGTTTCTGGCGTCCTTTGCGCACCAATTGCTGAATTGTAGGCATTGTTTAACGATTAATTTGTTCTTTCTTCGTTACCTGATCAAATTATATATCCTTAAGTACTGATTTTCAGTATCTTAAAATGCATTTCTCTAAGGGTAATAGCTATCAGGAGGTGAAAAGCCTAATGTGGATTCAGGCTGCTAACCCCGCAAAAGCCCTGTAAGAACGGGTGGTTTTGGCTTTTGCGTCAGAACCTATAACGGTTAAGCTTTTCAGGTTCCTTCTAACTATAACGTTTCCAGTCGATTCAAAATCCCACGTCATTGGGGCTGCAAAATTAAAGTTTTTTTTTGTCTTTCAAACTTTTCCATACTTTTTTTTTCAAAC
>DAOKYW010000037.1:0-20851 GCA_035325985.1 Bacteroidales bacterium | reverse complement strand
TGTAAACGTAAAACATGCTCCGAAATAAAAAAAGCTCTCATAATGAGAGCTTTAGCGCCTCGTCATGCGGAGCCTGACGAGGTCGAACCCGTCTCGTCAAGCCCCGCTTGACGAGATGACAGGCAAGTATTCCTTCACTGACCAATGAGCTTTAGCAAAGACCTTCGGTTGAGTCTTTTGAGCCTTCTTTCCTCTATCAATGCCTCGCGCTTGAGCACGAAAGGCTTGAGGTAAACCAGCTGCCACGGGCCTTTGCCTGAAGTGTGCCTGCTTTTGTCAGCATTATGTTCAGCAAGGCGCTGATCAGGATGCTCAGTCACACCTTTGTAGTATTCGTCGCAAGCTGAAGAATAGATAATGTAAACGTAAATCATGCTCCGAAATAAAAAAAGCCCTCATAATGAGAGCTTTAGTCAAAGTACCACCTGACCAGCTCGAACCCGTCTCGTCAAGCCCCGCTTGACGAGATGACAGGCAAGTATTCCTTCACTGACCAATGAGCTTTAGCAAAGACCTTCGGTTGAGTCTTTTGAGCCTTCTTTCCTCTATCAATGCCTCGCGCTTGAGCACGAAAGGCTTGAGGTAAACCAGCTGCCACGGGCCTTTGCCTGAAGTGTGCCTGCTTTTGTCAGCATTATGTTCAGCAAGGCGCTGATCAGGATGCTCAGTCACACCTTTGTAGTATTCGTCGCAAGCTGAAGAATAGATAATGTAAACGTAAATCATGCTCCGAAATAAAAAAAGCCCTCATAATGAGAGCTTTAGCGGACCGGACGGGACTCGAACCCGCGACCCCGTGCGTGACAGGCACGTATTCTAACCGACTGAACTACCGATCCGTAATTTTAAGAACTACCGCAAAAAGCGATGGCAAAGATACGCACTTTTCAGAAATCTCCAAGACTTTTTGCCATGAATTGTGTAATTTTCACATTTAGGTCGAAACCTTCGTGGTAATAGCTTAAGACCAGGAATTATAAAAACATAACATTATAGCAATAAACAAAATCTTTGCTCGTTTGTTTATTCATAATTGAAATCTATAATAACTTTGGCTGTGTTGTTCAAGTGTCAATCCCATGATACCCAAAAACATCGAAAAAATCTTTGCTCCTCCGCCCGTACACTTTGTTGGTGACGGCTTCAGGGTGCATAATTTCATTTCTTCCTTGCCCGGCCTCGACATGCGCCGCATGGATCCCTTTATCTTGCTCGATTACAATGCACCCCACTATTTTCCACCTACCGATCGTCCTCGTGGTGTGAGTGTTCATCCCCATAAAGGTTTTGAAACCGTCACCATTGCCTACAAAGGCCGAATTGCCCATCACGATAGTAGTGGTGGAGGCGGCATTATCCACGAAGGAGAAGTGCAGTGGATGACTGCAGGCGCCGGCCTCCTTCATAAGGAATACCACGAGTCATCATTTTCAGCGGCCGGGGGCTATTTTCACATGGCTCAGCTCTGGGTAAATCTGCCGGCAAAACATAAGCCTACACATCCAAAATACCAGCACATCTCGCGCGACAGCATTGTGAAAGTCAACTTGCCCGGTCAAGGTCATGCCCTGCTCATTGCCGGCGAATACCTCGGCCACAGGGGACCGGCAAACACCTTCTCGCCGGTACTGTTCATGAATGTTGTGCTCAGCAATGGTGAGAAAACACAACTCAGTCTCAACGAAGGATACAGCTCGGCCCTGGTAGTTGTAGAAGGCAATATCGTGGTGAATAATCAAGCTGTGGGCACCAATCACTTCGTGTTGTTGGAAAGGGAAGGCGAAACCATTGATCTGCGTGCCGGGACTGACGCCGTGGTGCTTGTCATGTCAGGCAAACCCCTCAACGAACCTATAGCTGCGCAAGGCCCGTTTGTCATGAACACACGTGCCGAACTGATTGAAGCATACCAGGAATTTCAGAGCGGAAAATTCGGCTATCTCGAAGAATAACCTTTTTTATAAATCTCAATACAAAATCCTATGTCAACAAAAACAATCTGGTCTATTGACCCATCCCACAGCGAAATCACATTCAAGGTGAAACACCTTATGATTTCCAATGTTAAAGGCGAATTCCGCACATTCAGCGGTTCGGTCGAAACCCTTAATAACGATTTCTCCAATGCAAGGGCTACCGTCGAAATTGACACAGCTTCCATTTTTACCAATAACGACGACCGCGACAACCACCTGCGCAGCGCCGACTTTTTCGACGTCGCAAATCATCCGGTTATCCGGTTCAGCTCAACTGCATTCATCCCATCGTCCGATGATGAATTTGAGCTTAAAGGCATGCTCAATATGCATGGTATGGAGAAGGAAATCAGTCTGAAGGCCGAGTTTGGCGGAATCACCAAAGACCCATGGGGCCGCGAGAAGGCCGGCTTTTCGATTTCAGGAAGTATCAACCGCAAGGACTGGGGACTCAACTGGAATGCTGCTCTCGAAGCAGGTGGTGTTTTAGTGGGTGAGGAAGTGAAAATCTTGGCAGAAGTTCAGCTCGTCAAGGCCTAACGCTATTGATGATTATTTAACGTCAAAGGCCGGACAATTTGTCCGGCCTTTTTTTTACCAAACATTCTAAGGTATTTACCCTATTTACAAGCCAAAACTGTTGAGGTTTCTTTGACCGGTAAAATGACCGCCATGAGCAATTCGATGAAAAAAACTTCTGCAATTACCGCCCTGAT
Source organism: Bacteroidales bacterium (assembly GCA_035325985.1). Classification (GTDB taxonomy): domain Bacteria; phylum Bacteroidota; class Bacteroidia; order Bacteroidales; family F082; genus JALNZU01. The sequence continues at coordinate 18,159 of DAOKYW010000037.1, read as the reverse complement.
TCTATGCATGATGATGTTTTCGGCCGGAGCCCAGCAGCTCAGCGACTTCCGTTATGGCAAATACGATTATTACGATTACGATCGCTGGGGCTTTGGCCTGATGCTGTCGAAGATGGCAAACCCCGGGGTTCCATTTCCGAAAGAACACAGCAAATCGTACATTTCGTTGAAGATCGACTGGAAAAATTATCACCTCGGAAAAGGCGAACGGAGGTTCTACTGGCAGAATAAGAGTATAGGCGACCTATTTTCGCTCTTAGAATTAGCCGTTCAGGATGGCTCGAACATCAATCGTAAGGAGGAGACAACACTCTCCCACTTCATAGGTTTTGCCAGCTGGGGTTGGAATATCAACAAAGCCGGAAAGTCAAGTATCGCGGCAGGTTTCAATATCAACGACTTCATCCTGGGCTCCTATAGTTACGAACGTACTGCACAAGGTCTGCCGGTCAATGGTAAAACCCGCGAACCGCACGGATTGTATTATGGTATTGGGCCTTCTGTGTTTTATGATTATGCGCTGTCCGAAGGTTTGATTATACAGTCGCTTGCCACCTTTTCTTTCAATGCATTCAGACTGGCTGCGGTGAGCGATGCAGCCGAAAAAGACAAGGATTACCCCAAACCTCATCTGGGCCAGATTTCCGTGGAATTACTGAGCGCAGCTAAAATTAATGCAGGGATTGACTATACCTGGATAATGGACCGCGGAGCCAACCACAACAAGGCCCGCCGATTTGATTTGATTCTGAGCTACCGTTTCTGAATCAATACTTGTTGAAGCGCTTGCCCATGGCGTAGCTAAGGTAAAAATTGAGGAACAAGCGCTGGTTGGTGTTGCTGTCCATAATACTTAAACCAAATGGATGCACATCGGTCACCACTCCCACTTCGACGGATCTGGTTGAAGTGCGCACATTACCGAATTCGAAGTTGAATCCAAGTTTGCCGTAAGCCCCAGGCCTGAGCTTGATTTCGTTGAGGCCCCGGGTAAACGGCGCCTTGCCATAGATATCATCCCACGACACATCACTATCAAAACGCTCGGTATCTATAGTATAGGAAAGATTGCCACCCGGCCCCGGCACCAACCTGACGACAAAAAGGTAATATGGCTTCTCAATTCCCAAACTGGCGCCGGTTTCCCATAGCCATCTCAATTCTACACCACCCCAGTAGGGCTTACGATTGAGCAGACGCTTTTCCGAAATACCGGCACGCACAATGAAGACATCGTTTAACTTTCCGTACACGTAGCGTCGCGAGTTCGTGTAATATGGATTAATGGTCTTCACCTGTTTGGGCGATTGCATCGTTACAAACTCAAAAGCCCATGAGCGTGTATTCATTATGCTCTTGTTGACACCCGTGCGATACCCTAACCCAATACCACTGGAATGAGCAATCAAAAGTCCTGATTTCTCGTTGCTGTAAATGATAAGGTTGTCCACGGTATCTACCGGCATTCCTTGCTGACCATAAGCAATCATGGACAGACCAGGCAACATCAACAGCATACATAAAGCCAGCCTTAACATGACAGGGAAGTTGCCAATTGGGGAGAGGGTGACGTAATCAGTATTTTACTTCCTTCTGGAACTTGTGCACTTCGCCATAGGCTGCACATTTGCTGCTTGATTTGCATGCGCCGGCAGCAAGCACCAAAAACATGGCTGCGGCAAAAATAACCAGTGCTTTTTTCATAATTTTACAACTTATGATGCAAATGTAATTGATTTTGCTTTGCAGCTTGTATTGACCGAAACAGCTAACAGAAAACCAGATGCACCCACCTCAGGACCAACAACCGGAAAACAGGACAAGAAAACCGGAATTGGAAGCCTCGTGGCTGGCTGTGCTGGGCAATGAATTTGAAGCTCCGTATTTTAGTCTGCTGCGCGATTTTCTCATAGAGGAGCGAAAGAAACATATCATATATCCCCCCGGACAATTTATTTTCAACGCTTTCAACAGCACTCCCCTGCCGGCCGTCAAAGCCGTGATACTCGGTCAGGACCCCTATCATGGCGAAGGACAGGCCCATGGTTTGTGTTTTTCCGTGCCGCATGGTGTAGAACCACCTCCCAGTCTGAAGAATATTTTCAAAGAACTGGCTGCCGACATTGGCTTTCGTGATCCCGGCCACGGTAATCTTGAAAAATGGGCAAAAGAAGGCGTTTTGCTGCTCAACGCCACCCTAACGGTGCGCAAAGACCTGGCCGGCTCCCATCAGGGTAAGGGCTGGGAACAATTTACGGACGCTGCCATTCGCGCCATTTCTGAATACAGGGCCGGTGTGGTATTTCTGCTTTGGGGCAAATATGCCATGGCCAAGCAAGCCCTCATCGATTCCGGCAAGCATTACATTCTTACAGCTCCTCATCCTTCGCCACTTTCAGCCTCAAGGGGCTTCTTTGGCTGTCGCCATTTTTCGAAAACCAACAATTTCCTCGAAAAAATCGGATACGGCCCCATCAACTGGCAAATCTGAACCCATTAGCCTATGAAGACCTTACTCTTTGCCACCAACAACAAACACAAGCTGGAGGAAATACGCAGTATTGCCGGCAGCAAAACGCGTATCATCAGCCTGAGTGAAATCGGATTTAACGAAGACATACCCGAAACTTCTGAAACTATTGCAGGAAATGCCCTGCAAAAGGCCCAATATCTTTTTGAGCGCACAGGTCTGGCAGTTTTTGCTGACGATACCGGGCTCGAAGTGGAAGCGCTTGGCGGAGCTCCGGGGGTTTACTCGGCACGCTATGCAGGACCACAGGCAACCTATGAAGAAAACGTAGAGAAACTGCTCAAGGCATTGGAAAATGAAAACAACCGGAATGCACGTTTTGTGACGGTGATTGCCCTGGTAACCCCAAACGATTGCCTGCTCTTCGAAGGCGTGGTCAATGGACAAATCACCCGTGAAAAACTGGGCGAAAAAGGATTTGGCTACGATCCGGTTTTTCTGCCCGACGGACATCAGCTTACCTATGCCCAAATGAGTCCGGAGCAGAAAAATAGTATGAGTCACAGGGCGCTGGCAACACAAAAGCTGATCTCTTACCTTGGCACACTGCCCTGATTCTTGTCATCTATTGCCCAAAGCCTTTTTATGCTGAGAACCATTCGATATCCGGCTTTTGGAGCAACTAAGCTGCTTTGCGAAAAACATCTTAATTCAGGGCAAGACATTCCTGATGGCCATCCCAAACAACTGTTCGAGGCTTAAACCCATTGCCTGAGCCTGCTGAGGAATGATGCTCGCTCTGGAAAAACCAGGCACCGTGTTGACCTCCAGAAAATAAAGCCCTTGATCGTTTAATATATAGTCGAAACGCACTATTCCCCTGCAATTGAGCCATTTATAAAGGTTTACGGTTGTGGCCTGTATGTCGATTGCAGAGGCTTCGCTCAGGATGGCAGGCGTAATTTCCTCCGATTTACCCGGCGTGTATTTGGCTTCGTAGTCGAAAAATTCGTTATGTGAAATGATTTCGGTGAGCGGGAAGACCATCATGCGCCCTTTGAACTCAAAAATGCCACAAGCAATCTCGCGTCCGACAATCGCCTCTTCGGCAAGCACTTCGTCGTCGTGCTTCATGGCTTCGGCTATGGCCGCTTCCAGCTCATCCATCGATTTAACCTTGCTGACACCTACGCTGGAGCCGTTGCTGTTGGGCTTGACAAAGAGCGGCAGACCAAGCATCTTGACCAACTCCCGATAATCAACATTTTCTCCTTTTCGGAGTAAAACCGATCGGGATATGCGTGTTCCTGTATGCGAAACAGACTGTTTACAGAAGTTCTTGTTGAAAGTGATTGCCGAAACCGCCGCATTGCAGCTTGTGTATGGAATGCCCAGCATGTCGAAGTAACCCTGCAGTTTGCCGTCTTCGCCCGGAACGCCATGAACTGCCACGAAAACAGCATCAAAACGAAGGGTCTTTCCCCCCATCTGAACAGAAAAGTCATTTTTATCCACCGGGTATTCAGCTCCTTTTTCATCGTGCATCACCCAACGGTCCTTATGAATAAATACCAGATAAGGATCGAAAACTGCACGGTTGAGCGATTCGAAAACCACAGCACCACTTCCGGCTGAGACTTCAAACTCGCCGGAGTAGCCTCCGCAGACAATTGCTACTTTTATTTTATTCATCATGGAGAATTTTGGTTGAAGCTTGACCATTCCTTTGGTATATCAGGAACAGACAAGTACCTAAAAAGCTTAAATTTGCCAACTTGTCCGGAACATCAGAAAGAGCTGACCGGTAAAAGAAACTCATGCACAAAAGTAAGAAATTGCCATCTTAGCGCGTTTATGCGATGTTAACATGATGAAAAAGCTCGCCCTTCATATTACGCTGGCCATTTTACTAAGCCTGGGGATAATCTGGATTTCCATTTCCTTGCTCAACAGTTTTACACGGCATGGCAAGGTCTATGTTGTGCCCGACTACACCGGCATGGATCACGAAAGAGTGATGAAGGAATATGGGAAGCTTTTCAATTTTATCATCACCGATAGTATTTATCAGAAGGATGGCTTATACGGCACTGTTTTACAGCAAGATCCATATCCGGGTGCCAAAGTCAAGCAGGGCCGTAATGTTTACCTCGTTATCGTGGCTAAGCAACCTGAAAAAGTTGCAGTGCCCAACCTCTTGAATCTCTCCCTGCGTCAGGCCATGGCAAGTCTTGAAAGTGCAGGTCTCGAGCTGGCCGAGATCACCTATACTTCGCATTTTGCCCGTAATGCTGTTGTCCGACAGACTCATAAGGGAATGCCCGTTGAGCCCGGAAGTCAGCTTTTCAGGGGTTCGGCCATCGAAATTGTTTTGGGCGATGGAGGCGAAGATTTCAGGGTAGCATTTCCCATGCTCATCGGGCAACGACCCGATGAGGTTAGACAGAGCCTGCACAGCTCAGGATTAAACCTTGGCAATGAATATTTTATGGATGGATGCACCCGCGAAAACGGAAGGGCTTTCAGGCTCCAGCCTTTTTACCGCACCTCGCAGCCCGTTAAGCCGGGCACTTTCATCACCGTCTGGTACAAATCCGAGAATGCCCTGAATTTCAACCGCTACATACGCGACAGCCTGTATCTCATTGAAAATGAGCCCGCCGACACTCTCAATTTCCCGGACGAAAATCCTGATTTCTAAGCCATATGAAGCGTTTTACCATCATATCTATTGTCATATTTGCCGGCCTTTTTGCCCATGCACAGGAAAAGCTTACAGGACTGCAATATAATCCCCTCGTGGAACAGCAGAGCGATTTACCGTCGTTGAAGAACCTTTCCGTCCGTTCAACGTATTTAACCCTTCCGTTTATTGAGCATTTCAATTCGAATCAGTATGTGCCTGATGCCGAAAAATGGGCTGACCGTCATGTGTTTATCAATAAGGATTTTCCAATAGACCCACCTTCGGCCGGTGCTGCCACCTTCGATGTACTCGATCAGCATGGCAAGGTTTATCAGCATGCAGTTTCGGTGCCTTTTATTGCCGACTATCTCACTTCGCGAAGAATCCGCCTCGACTCGGTATTTGCTCCGCAACCAAGGTCCATCGGGCCTGCTGATTCACTTTATTTCAGCTTTTATTATCAACCACAAGGTCGTGGCGACAGCCCTGAACCAACCGACTCCCTCGTTCTGGAATTCGGATACCCAACAGGTCGTGTAATTCTTGACTATATCGACTCCATTACTATTCCCGCCGACCTTATTCTCATCGCTCAGGGCATTGACTTCATCAGACCGCTCGACACCGTGTGGTCGCCTTCAGGCTGCACTCCGGGGATGTACATGATAAGCAATCGCAACTATACCTGGGGCGACGATATAACCCTTCCGTGCGACTCAGTTTTTACTGATGAAATTGCATGGGAGCATATCTGGTCCACAAGAGGAATGACACTCCAGGAATTCGAAACCTTGTATCAGACCAAATTCAGGCAGGTGCTTATCCCCGTTACCGACAGCAAATTCTTTACCGACGATTTCCGTTTCAGGTTTTACAATTGGGCTTCCATTGCTGATGCCGTAAATCCGGGTAACCGCAGCAATGTTGACCAGTGGAATATTGACCTTATCTACCTCAATGTGCAACGTGGTTATCAGGACATCTACCATCGTTATGCAGGGTTTTCGGGCAGAGCACCTTCTTTTCTGCGGCGGTTCGAAGCCATGCCTTACCGGCAGTACCGCGCTTCGCCCACTACTGCAGTACGGCCCGGATTCACGCTCAATATCACCAACCTGAGTGATGAGGTCATCAACACAACTTATCATTATAACGTCAATCAAACCGTTGGCGATCAGGAATTTAGCTGGAATGGAGGCATTTGTTCGCTTCCACCATTCCATACCAATGGCTTTCAGCAGTGCAACACCTGCCAGCAGGCCTGCCCTGTAGTGTCATCGCTTTTCAAACTCGACTTCGGTATCGACACCACCTCGTTCAGGATTGTGCACAAGCTCCGCGGAACCGGCGACGCCTCCGATCTGGGCGATAGTCTTGTCTATCTGCAAGGGTTTTACAATTACTTTGCTTATGATGATGGCACACCCGAAATCGGTTACAGCCTTGAACCCGCGGGTGCTTATCTGGCTTACCAGTTTCAGCTAAACACACCGGATACGCTGACAGGCGTGCAGATTTTATTTAACCGCACACTTAATGAAGGCAACAACAGGCTTTTCGATCTTATAGTGTGGCGCGATCAGGCGGGCCAACCCGGCCAGATTGCCTATCGAAAGGTCCGACTTCGGCCACAGTGGAGCGATTTGCACAATGGATTCCATCTCTATACCATTGATCAACCGGTGCTGTTATCTGGTAATTTTTATGTTGGCCTGATGCAGGAAGAAACAGGAAGTCTGAACATTGGCCTCGACCGTGTGAACAACAGCAGACCATTTCTTTTTATCAATACCGATGGCGTTTGGCGAAACAGTCAGGTTGATGGTGCGCTGATGATTCGTCCTGTTTTTGGCAAGCCATATCTTGTCGGGCAAACTCAGCTTGAAGTGAATAATGCCATCCGTATCTGGCCAAATCCTGCCGGCAGCTTTGTAAACATCGAGTTATCCTCAACTTATGATGACAATACGCTGATACGAATTGCTGATTATACCGGACGCTGTGTATTCGAAGGCCCTTTTAGCAACCAACTGGATATCAGTAGACTAAAGCCGGGAATCTATATTCTTTCTATTATTGGAACCGGGCAAGGGATCAGTACGGCACGCCTGGTAATTCAGCGCTAGGATGCAGGAGGACTTCATCGAACGGGATGACGAATTGCAGGAAGACAACGCCGAGCTGTACGAGCATTTTCGGTTTGTTGTTGACAAGGGCCAATCGCTCATTCGTATCGACAAATATCTTCAGAACCGCATCGAAAATGCCTCACGCAATCGCATTCAGCAAGCTGCAAAAGCAGGTAATATTCTGGTAAATGGTCAGCGGGTAAAGCAAAACTACAGGGTTAAACCTTCTGATGTCATTACAGTAGTATTCAGCTTTCCGCCACGCGAGGTCGAAATTATTCCCCAGCACATCCCATTGAATATTGTGTATGAAGATGATGACCTGATCGTAATCAACAAGCAGGCCGGGCTTGTTGTGCATCCGGGCCACGGCAACTACTCAGGCACCTTGCTCAATGCCCTGGCATGGCATTTCAGCAGGAATGGCTCGAAAGTGGAAAACGGATTTGGTTATCTGGTGCATCGCATTGATAAGGATACTACCGGCCTCATGATCGTAGCCAAAGACGAAATTGCACAGGCCGTACTTGCGCGGCAATTTTTCGAACACACCATTTATCGCCGTTATCAGGCGCTGGTTTGGGGCGAGCCAAAGCCTCACGAGGGTACCATAATCGGACATATCGGGCGAAGCCTGCGCGACCGGCTGCGAATGGATGTGTTTGCTGACGGTTCGCACGGAAAGGAAGCAATTACACATTACAAGCTCTTGCGCACCTATGGTTATGTCAGCCTGGTGGAATGCCGCCTCGAAACAGGACGTACCCATCAGATCCGGGCGCATATGCGTTATCTCGGACACCCGCTTTTCAACGATGCCCGCTATGGAGGCGATAATATTCTGAAAGGCACCACATTTAACAAGTATAAGCAATTCATTTCGAACTGCTTTGGCATTATGCCACGTCATGCCCTGCATGCCATAAGTTTAGGGTTTACCCATCCTAAAAACGGCCAATATCTGCAGTTCGATTCGTCGCTTCCCGACGATTTTTCCGGTTTGCTCAATCGCTGGGAAAATTACCTAGGGCACCGGCCCGAATTTCATGAATTTTCACCTGAGGATCATGACCTTTAACTGTTTCTCCACAAACCGATCTCGGATTTTAATCAGGTACAGTCCCTTGGCTGACTGAGGCATGCTTACCCTGAGTTTGCTGCCTTGATTGTCCAGCAGGGCACTAACCTCTCGCCCAAACAAGTCGAAGATATTTATCTCCATACTGTCGGTAAGGTCAACACCAAAACTGATGGTAAATTCACCCCGTGCAGGATTGGGATAAACAAAAGGTTTAACACTCACATACGCTCTGCGAAGAAGCGTGTCCGTACGAACAGGATTTTTGACTACAAGCTGCACATCGTAGTTGCCGTAATTCCTGTAGAGAATTGGTCCGGGATTTTCCTTGTTGCTCGAAACCGGATCGCCACCCGGGAAACTCCATTCATAGGTTTCGATGGCTCCGCCGGAGGTATTTTCAAACTCTACAAACTGATTGATGGCTATTTCGGTGCGCGCTGAGGTAAATGCAGCCTGAAGGAATAGCGGGTCAGAATCCAGACCCTGAAGAACTTCCTGTCCGGTACCGGTTGGGTCGAGCCAGGGCCTGAGCTGATTGATGGCCGCACTCCCGTTCGATTCCCACGAATAGCTGAATTTACCGTAGAAATCGAAACCGGCCGTGTTGCTACAACTGGAAGATCCACCGGTGAGCACTCCGGTTATCAATCCGTCGCTGTTGAATAGCGGAGAACCTGAAGACCCGCCTTCGGTAACACCAAAACCGTTTTCCGTAGCCGACCACTGAAGCCGCCAGAATTTTTCGGATGGAATGTTGCCGCCGGTGCCATAGCCACTCGAAGCAGGCTGTGTTGTAAAGGTGGAAATCTTTTTTATATCACCATCTGGATGATGAATTCCCACCCCGGAACTGCTGATCTGATTGCGCCGCGACCATCCGTTGTAGTAAGGCAGATACCATGGCGGGACTGTCTGAAGCAGCTTAAGCAATTTAAAGTCAGAGCCGCTCTGCGTTCCTGCAATGGCTTTCGACACCAGTTCGGCTCCGGTTAGTGTTCTATAAAAGGGCTCAACAAGGGGATTTGGGCAAGCGACTGACTCATAGTTGAACGAAAAAACCCATTGGGCATAATCGGCAGTAGTGGAATTTTCGCCGCAATGGTTTGCTGTCAGCAAATAAGGGGTGCCATCGTTGGATGTATTGTTGATTAACGAACCTGTGCAATAGAACAAGGCTGTACCCTGCCTGACCAGGATGCGCACTACGCCTCGCTTCTGATTTTGCCAGAGTGCGCCTTCGCTGCAATTGACATTAACCTCGCACGGACCTGAAGTACCAAAACCCCGATCCTGCTTGACATCATACAAAAAACCCAAGGCTGACAAACTGATAAAAAAATCCTGTTCGTCTTCGCCGGTCTCGAAATGAAGGATAAGCCGGCTTGCTCTTACAGGTTCGATGGCAAATGGTTGACCTGACACACTGCTGCGGTTGGTATAGGCGCCTTTCCATTCGCCATCCTCTCCACTTAAATAAAGTCGTCCATTTTTTCCCGGATCAAAATGATCAAAATACAAGGCAACGCTGACAGTTTGTCCAAAATCAAATGTCGTGCGCCAATAACGGACCTTCTTCACCGGATCGAGTTGCCACATTTGATCTCCGCCCACAACAACCTTCATTTCGACCACAACACCGGCCGGCAAGGGTGATGGCACATCCGGATCAAGCACAGTATGAGGTTCGTGCCATTCTTTTGGCAGCGATACAACCTGAACTTTTCCCTGATACCCTTTTTGACCTGCAAATGGGCTAATGCGCTCCGTTTGCTGTGCCTGAAGCTTAATTAAACTGATTATCAGCGATATAACAATGGTGGTTCGGTAAACCAATCTCTGAATCATAGTTTTTAGTGTGCTTGGATTACTTAGTTGCATCACTGCAAAAGTCGTCATTCCTGCTTAATCGGAACAACTTGCAAAAACAATATCCCTAATTTTGTCAAAAAATAAGCATGATAGCAGTTACAGGTGCAGCAGGGTTTATAGGCAGTGTTGTTGCGGGATATGTAAAAGAAGCTTATCCGGACCTGCCACTGGTCATTGTGGACGATTTTAGTCGTAGCGATAAAGTCAATAACTATCAGCACAAGAATCACAGTCTGCTTCTGCAACGTGAAAATTTTGCCGACTGGCTCTCTGAACATGCTGACAAGGTGCAATGGGTGATTCATCTGGGTGCCCGCACTGACACTACAGAGTTCGACAAAACGATTTTTGATCAGCTCAATGTCCGCTATACGCAGCAAATATGGCGTATATGTGCCGAAAACGGCATTCCTTTGATTTACGCTTCTTCGGCAGCCACGTATGGCGAAGGAGAACTGGGTTATAAGGATGACCATGACCTGCCATTCAGACTCAAACCACTCAATCCTTATGGCGAGTCGAAAAACGAAGTGGACAAATGGGCACTCAGTCAGGCAAAAACGCCTCCATTCTGGGCCGGTTTGAAGTTTTTTAATGTTTACGGCCCCAACGAATACCACAAGGGACGTATGGCATCGGTTGTTTTCCATGCATTTCGTCAGATTAAAGAGAACGGAAGCATGAAACTTTTTCGCTCTCACCGGCCGGATTTTGAAGACGGAAAACAGCTTCGCGACTTTATTTATGTGAAGGACCTGGCCAAGGTAATCCTGTTTATGATGGCGCAACAACCGGCAAGTGGACTTTACAATCTTGGCACAGGTAAGGCGCGCACTTTTCTCGACTTAGCCAACGCCACATTCGATGCCATGGAACGGCCATCCAGGATTTTCTTTGTTGATACACCCGAAGATATCCGGGATAAATACCAATATTTTACGGAGGCAGATATGACCAAGCTGCGCCATGCAGGCTATACAGCACCCTTTTCCAGTCTTGAAGACGGAATTACAGATTATGTAAGAAATTATTTACTCGAAGGTCGCTTTTTCTGAGTAGCCTGCCCCGCTGCCCTTTCTGCCAGCTCATGATCGAGCTCCTGCAAAAACTTTTGCATATTGTTCAGGGTTTCCAGCACCGTGACATTGCGGTCGATTTGCTCAAAGTTTTCCTTTAAGGCCTCACGTGCGCCCTGCAGGGTATAGCCCTTCACTTTGACAAGATTGTAAATGATGTGAAGGTTTTTCACGTCTCTGGCCGTAAATAGCCTGTTGCCTTTTTTGTTCTTGTGCGGACGCAGCACATCAAATTCCTTTTCCCAGAAACGAATTAGCGAGGTGCTCACCTTGAACATGTCAGCCACTTCGCCAATGCTGTAATATACCCTCTCTGTTTTAGCCATAAGCAGTTAATCCATTGATTGCGATGGAAGTGCCGAGAGCTCCAGCACTTGTTTATACTGCTCGGGGGTCAGGTCGTTGAAGAAGAAGTTGATAGGATTCACCGGTCGGCCACCCTTTCTCACTTCGTAATGTAAATGAGGAGAAGTACTTTTTCCGGAGTTACCTGTTTTACCGATCTTTTGCCCACGTTTGACTTTATCACCACGTTTGACACTAAATCCGCTAAGGTGCGCATATACGGTCTGATAGCCATAACCGTGGTTGATGATGATGGTGTTGCCGTAGCCAAAATAGTTGCGATCGACCGACTCAACAACTCCATCGCCTGTTGCAAAAACTTCGGTACCCACCGGAGTGGAGAAGTCAACCCCTTCATGAAACTTGTACACTTTATAAAAAGGGTCGAGCCGCACACCATAATGAGAGGTAATAGCCCTGAAATCACTTACACGCAAAGGTTGAATGGCAGGCAGCGAAGCCAGCATCCGCGATTTATCGCGAGCCAATTCATACACCTCATCAAACGATTTTGACTGGACATATAACTGACTCATAATCCGATCAAGACGCTTATGCGATTCGATGATAAGGTCCGAATTATGGAATCCACTGAGGCCCGCATACCTGTCAACCCCTCCGTATCCTGCTTGCCTGATGGAGGAAGGTACGGGTTCTGCTTCGAAAATGACGCGGTAAATATTATCATCACGCTGCTGTATATCTTTGAGCAGCAGCTCCATACTTGCCATTTTATCGTTAAGCTGCTGGTATTGAAACGCCATATTTTCGAGCTCGCGCCTAAGCCGATGTTCAGTTGGCGATCCAAAAAATTCGAGGAAGAATAGAAATGCTACTCCGCCAAATGCCCCACTGGTCAGTACGAAGGTGAGAAACCGCCATAAACGCAGTTTCCATGTAACCCTGTACGGCTCATAGCTGAGCGATTTCTGATTGAATACGTATTTAAGCTTGGCCATCAGCCACTGCCTCGTTCATTATCACCATGGGCAAAGTTAATATTTTCGACTAAATTTGCACCTCATTTTACCATGTTAAAATTTGATAATCAGCATATATCCCTCACGTAATGAACTCTGTAGATATTCGAAAAACTTTTCTTGATTTTTTCAGGTCAAAACAGCACCTCATCGTCAACTCAGCACCTATCGTTGTCAAGGACGACCCTACGCTCATGTTTACCAATGCCGGCATGAATCAGTTCAAGGAATATTTCCTTGGCAATGCCCAGCCTAAATCAGCAAGAATTGCAGATACCCAAAAATGTCTGCGGGTTTCAGGAAAGCACAACGACCTCGAGGAGGTTGGCTATGACACCTATCATCATACCATGTTCGAGATGCTGGGCAACTGGTCGTTTGGCGACTATTTCAAGAAGGAAGCCATAGAGTGGGCATGGGAATTGCTGACCGAGGTTTATGGCATTGAAAAGGAAAGGCTTTATGTTACGGTTTTTGGGGGCGATCCTGCTGAGCAACTCGAAAAAGATGATGAATCATTTGCTTATTGGAAATCGATTGTGCCCGAAGATCGCATCATTTACGGCAGTAAAAAGGACAATTTCTGGGAAATGGGCGATACCGGCCCTTGTGGTCCATGTTCCGAAATTCATGTAGATATTCGCAGTCAGCACGAAAGAGAGGCCATAGCCGGCAAGGAACTTGTCAACACCGGACACCCGCTCGTTATTGAAATCTGGAACCTGGTATTCATTGAATTCAACCGCACAGCATCCGGAAAACTGGAAAAATTACCCGCACGACATGTGGATACCGGAATGGGATTCGAGCGATTGACCATGGTGCTTCAGGGAAAACAATCGAACTACGACACAGACATTTTTCAGGAAATCATCGCCGAAATCGCCCTGCTTTCCGGTAAGCGCTACGGCGATAGTGAAGCAGCTGATGTGGCCATGAGGGTTATTGCTGACCACCTTAGGGCAGTTGCCTTTACCATCGCTGATGGTCAGCTGCCTTCGAATAACGGAGCCGGTTATGTCATCCGTCGTATCCTTCGCAGAGCCATTCGTTATGGCTACACCTACCTGGGATTCGAAGAACCTTTTGTTTACAAACTCCTGCCCGTGCTTTCGGCAAAAATGTCGGGCACCTTTGAAGAACTTGAGAAGCAAAAAGATCTGGTATCCAAAGTAATACACGAAGAAGAAGCCGCATTCCTGCGCACTTTGTCACATGGCATCCGCCGTTTCGATCAGTATGTGACAGCGCATTCCGGTGAGCAGGAAATTTCAGGAGCTTTTGCATTCGAACTCTTTGATACCTACGGCTTTCCTGTTGACCTGACTAATCTGCTGGCCCGCGAAAAAGGCATGATGGTCAATATGGAAGAATTCCATCTCAGACTAAACGAACAGAAAGAGCGCTCGAGAAAAGCAGCCGAAGTGGCTGCAGGCGATTGGGTGGTGCTGCATCAGAGCGATCAGCCAACAGTTTTTGTAGGCTATAAAAAACTGGTCGAAGAAGTGCGGATTTTAAAGTATCGCCAGGTGACATCAAAAAAGAAAACACACTACGAGATTGTGTTGGACAAAACGCCTTTTTATGCGGAATCGGGCGGTCAGGTTGGCGATACCGGCATCCTTTGGAACCACGATGAACGCATTGCTATCTTCAACACCTTAAAGGAAAACAACCTGATTGTGCATCTTGCCGACCAACTACCTCAATGGCCTGAGCGTCAGTTTATCGCATCCGTTGATGCCGCAAAAAGGCTTGCTACCGCCAACAACCACAGTGCTACGCACCTCATGCATGCCGCATTGCGAAAAGTGCTGGGCACCCATGTAGAACAAAAGGGATCGCTCGTCGACCACGAGCGGCTGCGCTTCGACTTCAGTCATTTTGGCAAGATGACCCACGACGAAATTCGGGAAGTCGAAAGGCTTGTCAATGAAAAAATCAGAGAAAATGTTGCACAGGAAGAATTGAATGAAGTGCCGCTGGAAGAAGCAAAAGCCATGGGCGCTATGGCACTTTTCGGAGAAAAATATGGCGATCACGTACGTGTAATCATGTTCGACAAGGATTATTCCGTCGAATTGTGCGGTGGCACGCACGTTCCGGCAACCGGACAGATTGGATTGTTTAAAATATTAAGCGAAGGCGCCATTGCAGCAGGTGTACGCCGTGTGGAGGCTACAACCGGAAAAATGGCTGAAGAATGGGTTAACCGTCAGCTTGACCAACTGTTATCGATCAGGGATATCGTCAAGGGAACCGGCGACATCGTAAAAAGTGTACAACAATTGGCCGATCATCAGCATGAAGCCCAGAAAAAAATAGAATCACTCGTCAGTGAAAAAGCCTCACGAATTGCAGAACAATTGCTTTCAAAGGCCCAGAGTATCGGAAATATATTGTTGGTGGAAGCCAGAGTGAACGATGAATCTGAAATGTTGAAAAACATTGCCGGAAAAATCCGGGCCGGAAAAGATCATGTTGCAGCCATCATTTATGGATATCACGATGGTAAAGTAAACCTGGTGCTGGCTTTTTCTGACGAATTAACTTCGAAGCATAACCTTGACGCTTCAGCAATGATCAGAAGCGCAGCGAGGCATATTCAAGGCGGAGGCGGTGGACAAAAGTTTCTTGCAACTGCCGGCGGTAAAAATCCGGATGGCCTCGAGGCTGCTGTAAGTGAGCTGAAAAGCCAACTCCAAGGAAAATAATTTCCGTAATTTGTTTAAACTCCTGTTGATAAATTGAATTGCTAAAATTCCTGCATACCTGTTATTTATGCATATTTTAGCATGATTGAATAGATTTTGTAATTTCGGTCATGTAACTGAGGGAATTATGCGCACTAAACTACCAATTGAACTGAGAATAAAATACATCTTTCTACTACCAATTATTTTATTATCAGGCATATATAGTTCTTATGGACAGCGCAAGCAGGAAGTCAGTACAGTTGACCTGCAAAATTTTTCCATCATGTCACCGGTAATTGCTTCCATCTCGAATGCCACAGGTTGGGCACTTCAGGACAATGGCACATGGTACAGTGAGCAAAACAAAATACCATTTACCGACAGCAGGTCCGTTAAATCAAGACCGGACGGTCATGATTTGCTGGGACAGGATAATTTCATAAGCCTTGATCTGCACCGCATCATGATTGATGACGAACAGTATAACGTGCTTGTTCGGACCTATCATGACGGCGAATACGAGTTCTCCTATCTGCAACGCAACTGGAAAAGCTATAAATCAATTGATTACTGGGTATTCAGAAGCGAAAAGCTAAAGGAGATTATGCCTGAACCTATTCCGTGGAATACGATGTATCTTGTAGATATGCGCTGTTTTCTCACCGGAACAATCAAGAACTTCGAAAAGATTGTTTTTATGGGAAGTAGCTTGAGGCTGCGCAATTATGCAACCGGTGTAATTGAAAATTTCCAGCAAAGTCATACAGGATACGAAGAGCAGATTATCCGCGCAATTCAGGACAGGAAACAAGGTAAGATAATCAGTGATGGCAACCTCATTCTGGCTGTATTTCCGGTTAAGGCAGGTGATAAAGAAGCCGTTAGGTTCAAGCTGATAAAGACTTATTTGAACGACAACCTTTTAAGGATGCAGACCTCACCCGATAATTGGAGAGATTTATTTACCCGCACATTTTATGAGGTAGATTTCGGCACCTTCAGAAGTTTCGTTCAAAATGCACAATCGTTTTATATTGACATGAAGGCTGCCAATACGGCTTATGACAAGCATTACAGCTGGGGTGTTCTCCGTTATCAGATGGGCGATTATGTGGGTGCACTCGAAGCATTCAACAAAGCCCTCGAGGAAAATCCTTCATCCAACGATTTCATGTTGTACGCCTACAGAGGTAACACAAAAAGTAAAATGGGACTCCACAGCGAAGCCATTGCCGAATTCGATAAAGCTATATTGCTCAGGCCAACGCGTATTGTTGATTATCCCAACTGGGTCAGAAACTTCTTTAATCGTGGCGTAGCAAAATACTACCTGAGCAACACGGATGGTGCTTGCGAAGATTGGAAAAAAGCCTATGATTTGGGATACGGCAGTGCCAATGAATACCTCTCGACCATGTGTCCCCGAAAATTCAGGTTGCCATGAGAATAGCGGGAATAACTTTCTTCATTCTATTACTATTGCAATGGCCATCTTTTGGCCAAAGCCAGAGCAATGGCAACCTGTCAGATGATAAGGCGCTCGAGTTTGGAGGCTTCGGAGGGTTCAGTCAGTACTACGGAGATATAAGTGATAAAAATTACTTCCAGAAATTTTCCGGCGAGACCAAACCCAGTTTCGGTTTCTTTGGCCGCTATCATTTCAATGATAAACATGCCATTGGATTAGGCTTCAATAGGATATCCCATTATTCGCGTAAAGACAAATACGCAAATGGTAACAGTCTCAACAATGAATTCTCCGGACACAGCAATTCCTTTTTTCTGCATTCGTTCCTTAATATGAGTAATTTGTTCTGGGGACCGGCTGAACGGAAGCTTAATTTATACGGTACACTTGGTATAGGATTTAGTTCATGGCAAAGTACCCGTCGCAATACGCTCAATAATAGCATCATCATTGATTATACCACCGCAGCAAACAATAACCTGAACAGCGAGGCTTTCTATTTCCCGGCCTCTCTGGGTGTTCAGTTTCGAATCACACCGGCGCTCAGCTTGTTTGCCGAAGGCATGTTCACCACCCTGATTTCAGATGATCTTGATTACTATCGCGATGGTTATCAATACGATATGCTCGTTCAAACACATATTGGATTAAGCTATAAGTTGCCGCTCAACGCTCCGGCACGTACTCCTCGCACACAGCGTCCCGAGACCAGTTCGCCACGAAGGTCCGGCCCGGTGACACCAATATACGTTATTGATTACGAAAAGTTTGCTGAAATGCCCGGCGAACGCCAGCAGCAACTTCCAACTTTAGAGCCTCCTAAACAGACTACAACTGTCGTTCCGCAGGCTCAGCCTGTCAGCCGCGACTTCGAATTCAGGGTTCAGATCTATGCAGCAAGCAGGAGGATTAACAACCCACAATCGCTTTTCCGGAACGTCCAGTTCGAAAGTCCGATTGTTGAAAACGTGTTTAATGGATTATACCGTTATTCGACAGGCAGTTTCGCCAGCTATTCGGAAGCAGAGGCTTATGCTAAACGTCTGCAAAGCAGAGGAATTCATGATGCTTTTGTTGTTGCTTACCGTAATAACGAGCGCATTAGCATTACTTCGCAGATGAAAAGCAGATAAGGCGATAAAGCTATTTCCTTAGTACTTGCTTTTTATTGGATTATTTCCCGTTTCTTCCTGATCACTTTCCGTTTTGCAGCATGCACGTCAACAGTTGGCATTGGCAACAGTTATTGCAATACTATAGTTGAAACTGCGATATTTTATCCTTTTATATCAGTTTGGTTTATAGCTCAAAACAAAAAATCCCCGCATCACTTGGTGAGCGGGGATTTTGTATGGGGCG
>DAOKYW010000036.1:0-21763 GCA_035325985.1 Bacteroidales bacterium | reverse complement strand
TCGTGTTTCGGGCCGCGATTGGGCGGCATTTGCGGCAAGGAGCAGGCAAAGCAGCACAAGAAAGTGACGCATAGGGTAAGTCATGTGCAATGATTTTTCAAATGATGGCCGAAGATAGTAAAGAAAGAAAGTGCTTTTCAAATTCCCTCAAAAGGCTGAAACAGTATCTTCAACCTGAACCGAGCAGCGACGGATGAATGCGTAGTCGGAAAAGCAGGGTAACCATCGCATGAACGAAGGCTGGATTGATGTTCAGCGGCGGGATCACAAGCGACATCTGCCTATAAGCAGCTTATTGGAGGTTGCTTACCCCTGCGGATTTATCCGGCATAACAATCAGGTATCAGCACGTCCTGCACACTATGAACTATTGAAGAATTGAGCTTTTATCTCAGCAGGAAAAATCATTCAGTAACAGGCAGCCTTTGCCTGTGCATTACTCTATCAGTCCCCTACCCGTCTTCCGGATGCGATCCTGTTTCCGGAATTCACTCACCAGGCGGTCGAGGATGCCGTTCACGAATACCTTGCTCTTGGATGTGCTGAAGTATTTGGAGATGTCGATGTATTCGTTCAGGCTGACCTTGACAGGAATGCTTTCGAATTCGGTGAGCTCGGTGAGTGCCATCTTGATGATAATCACATCCATCACGGCTATGCGTTCAAGCTCCCAGTTGTCCACCGCCCTGGCGATTTCCACGTCCCAGTCATGGCTGCGGAGGATGGTCTTACGGAAGAGCTGTTTGGCAAACTCCAGATCTTCGTTATCCTCGTCGTGTGCCGTTTTGAGCAGCTCGGGCAAGGGTGTATCGGCCACAAACTCCTCTTCCTTCATATGGCGCACAAAAAGCAGGAGCAGGTACGACACCAGGTGGTAATCGTCAACAAAATATATGCTTTTCTCCTCGTAGTACGACTGCAGCAGCTCAAACCCGGTAAAGAGGTTTTCGATGATAAACTGGACAAACTTCCTGTCGTCGGCAAAGCTTGACCTGGGCTGGGTCATATAGAGCTGATATTCCGGTGTTTCGCGCATCAGGTTGTAGAAGCGGCGGAAAAGTTCCTGTTCGTCGGCCCAATTGATGTGATAGCGTGCTTCCTTGCGGCGAAAATCGCGGTTGTTGTGGATAGCGGCAATCACCCTGTTGTGCAGAAAGCGGGTGTTGGGATTCAGGTCGTCGTCGGTCGGAAGCAGCTTTTTCTTGTTATCCTCCATTCTCCGCTCGGCGTAGCGGACAAGCTCGGTAAGGAACGACAATTGGTGGATGAAGAGCTCGTAGAGTTTGTTGATGCTGAGGATGAGCTGTTTATCACCCTGATCGAGGCTTGTGCTGCCCGACTGAAACCAGGCATACAGTGCCTGTAAAACCTTCACCCTCAGGTGCCTTCTGCTAAGCATAAATGAACGTCAACTATCAAAATGAGTTGACAAAAGTACGACAATTGGCTTAAAGGGCAAATTTGCGTCAGCTAACAGTATTATCCGCCGATATGACCAAATGCCCTGAGGAAAATATTAAGATCAGTGAGCACGTGATAATCTCTGGCATACAGCAGGTTAATCCGTTCGGTTGCGGATGGATCGTTCCGATCGTCTTCAAAAACCATAGCCGGACAAAGGATGCCTTTGCGCAGTGCGGGCAGCTGCATGCCGGTGCCTGAGGCTTCGGGGCAGTAGCCTACCCAGGTGCGCTGTCCGGCCAGCACGCGCAGTGCGTTGTGCAAGGCGCCGATCGGCTTGTTCACAAACCAGACTACGAAAGGCGAAAGGCCCAGCACGGCAATGGCCGAGAGCACGTCGAACAGGCGCTTGTTGCGCCGGTTGGCAAAGCTGTCGATGGCCTTGATGCCAATGGTATAAAGATCGCCGCGGGTGTTGATGCTGTTGCTTCCGATGATGCTCAGGCTGTCTTCGGGGGCAATTTTGAAGCTGATGCCGGGCTTGTGCCATTCGGTCATCTTGTTGATAATGGTGCGGTGGGGCAGATTGCGCGAGCAGAAAATAATTTCGTTGATGCCGTAGATGGTGATGATGTCGGGCACCTGATGCAGCTCGCCTATAAACTCCTGGCTTTCAGCGCCCATGGGTTCGGTGCTGACCAGTCCGATGAAATCGGTGCGCAGGCTTGTGCTGTGCAGAATCTGCTCCACACGCCTTGCTTCATCAAGGCTGCCAATGATGAGGAAACGTTTTTTTCCGGTATCGCCAAGCATAAAACCATCTATCCTGAGCAGATGTCCGCTTAGCCGTATGAGACCCTGAGCAGCCATAGCCCACAGCATACCAAGTATGATGATGGCGCGCGAAAACCGCAGCTGCTCGGGCAACATGGCATAGACCACGAGGATCAGCAGGGTGCCTGCCATGATGCCTGCCACTGCTTTCCGCATGCGGTAGGGTTTATCATAACCTCCGGCGAAATAAATCGTCACGCACCAGATGAGCGTATATAGCGGCAACAGCCCGAACACCAGCAATCCGGGATAGTCGCCACCTTCGCGGTAGATGGTCAGGTTGCCCCAGATCGTTTTGATGGCATACAATCCGGCATAAAAGAGCGTGGCATCGGCCGCCGGAAGGGCAATACGGCCAAAAAACCGCGAGAGTAAAGCGATGAAAGCCCTGAAATAAATGGCCAGATGGATGAGCGTGATAAAGGAGCGCGCCCGCTGCTGACTGAAGTGCTTGCGGGCAAAGATGATCATGGCGTTGTAGAACACAAAAACATAGTTGACGCTGCTTTTCTTGGTACTCTCGCCCTTGTAGTGGATGATGCGCGTCAAAGGGTAATAATAGTTCTTGTAGCCGGCTTTGATGATACGATACGACAGGTCTATATCTTCGCCATACATGAAAAAGGTTTCGTCGAGCAGGCCTGTTATATCGAGCACACTGCGGCGCAGCAGCATGAAAGCTCCGGCCAGTATCTCCACCTCGTGCACCTGATCGGGGTCGAGATAGCTCAGGTGATAACGGCCAAAGCGCCGGGATCGGGGAAACAAAGCCGATAATCCGAATATCTTGTAAAAAGCCGCCATGGGTGTGGGCAGCCCACGCTTCGATTCGGGCAGAAACTTGCCTTGTCCGTCGAGCATCTTCAGGCCCAGACCGCCGGCCTCGGGATGCTCATCCATAAAGGCAATCACTTTGGCAAAGGTATCGTCCTCCACCACGGTATCCGGATTGAGCAGCAGCACATATTCGCCCTTCGACAGTCTGATGGCCTGATTGTTGGCCCTGCTGAAACCCACATTTTCGCTGTTGGCGATCAGCTTCACCTCCGGAAACTTACTGCGAAGCATACGCAGTGAACCATCGACAGAGTTGTTATCGACCACAAACACTTCGCCCTCAATACCCTGCATGGCGCGCCGCACCGATAGCAGGCACTGCTCGAGAAAATACTCGACATTGTAGTTGACGATAACAACCGAAATCTTCATTCTAAGGCAGTAAACGTTGAGGCAATTTGCCTGCCATGCATCGGGGCAAAGCCGGCGCGCAAATTACGCCAAAATTCCTGAAATGATGCCTTGCAGACACAGTTTTGCAATTTTACGGGCGGGCAAAAATCCTACCTTTGCCCTCAATAAAACCGAATTAATTAACCCTATCTCACAATCAGAAAAATGAAACGTACTGCACTTTATGAGCGCCATTTGGCTATGGGTGGAAAGATGGTTCCCTTTGCCGGATTCGAAATGCCTGTCCAGTTCGAGGGCGTAAATGCCGAACACGAAACCGTGCGCCGCGCGCTCGGGGTTTTCGACGTATCACACATGGGCGAGTTCTGGGCCGAAGGCCCTCATGCCGCTGAACTGGTGCAAAGGCTGACCACCAACGATATCCATCAGCTCTACGACGGTAAGGTGCAATACACCTGCTTTCCCAACGGCAAAGGCGGCATTGTGGACGACCTGCTGGTTTACCGTTTCTCGGCCGAAAAATACCTGCTGGTGGTGAATGCAGCCAATATCGACAAGGACTGGGCATGGGTGAACAGCCAGAACCATCACGGCGCCGCGCTGCGCAACGCTTCCGACGAAACCTCGCAACTGGCCGTTCAAGGTCCGCTCGCACTCAAGGCCATGCAGCAGCTCACCGATACGCCTATCGAGGACATGGAGTACTACACCTTCAAGGTGATTCGGTTTGCCGGCATCGACAATGTGCTGCTGAGCACCACAGGCTATACCGGTGCAGGTGGCTGCGAGCTGTATTTCGAGAACAAAGACGCTGAATTGATCTATGATGCAGTGCTGAAGGCCGGAGAAGCCTACGGCATCAAACCCATCGGTCTTGCCGCGCGCGATACGCTCCGGCTCGAAATGGGCTTCTGCCTCTATGGCAACGATATCGACGATACCACTTCGCCTATCGAGGCCGGCCTGGGATGGATAACCAAATTCACCGATGGCAACCACTTCATCGACCGCGAACATATGGCAGCGCTCAAAGCCGAAGGGCCTAAACGTCAGCTGCGCGGATTTGTGATGGAAAAAGGCATTCCACGCCAGCATTACGACATCTGCAACGAAAAGGGTGAAAAAATCGGAGAAGTAACCTCAGGAACCATGTCGCCTATGCTCAAAAAAGGCATCGGCATGGGTTATATCGGCAGCGAGTACGCCAAACAGGGCAACACCATCTATATCAACATCCGCGAGAAACTTATGCCGGCAGTGATTGAAAAACTGCCCTTTTACAAGGCATAACAAGTCGCGAAGCTTAACAGTCCAAGGGTTCGTTCCGGCACGGCATGGTCATCACCCGACATCCCGTCCCGGGTTTCCTTTTCCGACATTCCACACAAAACGGTAAGGCAACAAGGCGTCGTCTCCGGCATAATGCACGCCTATGCGGGGTGTAGCCACGATAGCATCTGCCGGCGGCTTCCTGAACGTTTCGATGCCGATATGGCGGCCATCCAATGGCATTTTGTTGTGCGAGCGGTTGATGCCCAGCGCTATGCACAGCTTTCCAGGTCCGTCGGAAAGTCCGCTGAGTTGACGACGGCCACGGCGTTCCATCATCAGCTCGATGCCTTCGAGGGGTTCAACAGCCCTGATCAGCACCGCATGAGGTGTGCCTTCGGAAGCAGTAACCACATTAAACAAGTGATACATGCCATAGCAGAAATACACATAGGCGATACCGCCGGCGCGGTACATCACTTCGGTACGTTCGGTATAACGTCCGCCATAGGCATGCGAAGCCCGGTCGGTGATGCCTGCATAAGCTTCTGTTTCGGTGATCATCCCCGAGGTCAATGCCCCGTTGAACCTGGTAAAGAGACGGCAACCGAGTAAACTCCTGGCCTGCTGCACCACGTCGTCGTGCAGGTAAAAGCTGCTGTCGAGCAACTGGTGTTTAAGCCCCATGCCGCACTTCGTTTTCGGCCGGTACCAACAAGGTAGCCAGCACCGCCACCGCCATGGTAAAAACAAAGTTGACCAGGCGGGCAGTGATCATAGTGTCCATTCCGCTGCTGATCCAGGCAATGGTAAACCCAAGCCCTGCCAGAATGGTAAGCAATGCAGCCCTGCCGTGAAATCTTTTCCAGAAGAAGGAAAGAACCACGACAACCGAAAAAGTGGCGCCGATACCGGCCCACACATAGCTGACCACCGTGAAAATGAGCTTCGATTGGATAGAATACGCCAGGCCGAGGGCCACAATAGCCAGAATCAATGTGGTTATCCGGTTGATGATGAGTCCGTTTTGCCATCTGATTCCCCGTTTTTTAAGGACAGGCTTAAGGATATTCTCCGAAAACTCGGTAGCGCTGAGCACCAGCAGCGAGTCGGCAGTAGAAATCATTGCGGCCACAGCGCCTGTGATAAGCAGGGCAGCGATGGCCGGCGGAAAGATTTTAAGCATCACCGAAGGCATCACCATTTCGCGGTCGGGCAAGGCGCCAGGGCCAAAGATAGCCAGCCCGATCCATCCCAGCAAAAGAGCACCGATATAGGCTACTATCGTCCATGCAACACCGATATTACGGGCACGTATGGCCTGTTTGCGGTCGGAAATAGCCATAAATCGGGTGGTGAGCTGGGGTTGTCCGCCCAGATAACCGAAGAACCAGCTAAAGCCGCCCATCATCACCAAACCTGCCGCAAAACCATTGGCTCCGCCGGTCAGCGAAGTGTATTGCGGCCCGGCAAGATGCAGAGCCTCTGCCACACCCCCGGCATAAGTTTCAGGATGATTGGCCAGATAGATAAATCCCACGATAGGGCCGGCCACCAAAGCCACAATCATTACAATAGCCTGAATAACATCCGTATAGACTACGCTGCGAAAGCCGCCGTAAATGGTATAAGGCACGATAATGCCGGCGGTGATGAGCATACCCCAGCGGGCTTCGAGGCCAAACATAGTGAAGAGTGTTTTGCCGCCTCCCAGAAACTGTGCCCCGACATAAAAAAAGAAGAAGAAAACAATGGCGGCCGCCGAAACAAGCCTGATATAGGGCGACTTGGCACCGAAGCGGCCGCCCAGAAACTCCGAAAAGGTCATGGAGCCGCTTTGATCGGCAGCATCGCGCAGCCGCCATGCCAGCAGCCACCAGGCGGTGATGATGCCCGCCACACAACCCAGAGCAGTCCAGATTTCCGTCAGGCCAAGTGCATAGGCTGCACCCGGCAAACCGAGCAAAGCCCAGCTGCTCTCGCCTGTAGCCCGCTCCGAAAGGGCGGCAACCCAGCCGGGCAGTCGCCGGCCGGCAATGGTATAGTCGCCGGTGGTTTTCACCTTGCGTCCCTGCCACACTCCCCATGCAACAAGAACTGCAATATAAGCAGTCATAACGCCGAGCAATTGCGCCTGATTTTCCATACGCCTTATGTCAAAATTACCGGACGAATATAGAAAAAGTCGCGCCATGATCAGGCAATCAATATTAGCTTAGCACGCTCTTTCTCAGGCTTTGCAGCACAGGAAAAAGAAGGACGACAGGGCTGGCGTCTGAATGGTCAAAGAAACGAACTAAACTGCTGCGCAGGATGCACAACCACCAGGCTGCTGATGATGATGCCGGAAAATTGTCTTGTTTAGCTTTTCAGGGAGCCAGTCGGGATATCTGCCACGAACGAAGGTCGGTAAGCTTATACAATATCCTGTCGTGCAGGCGGTTGGGCCTGCCTTGCCAGAATTCGATGCTGTCGGGTACCAGAAGATAACCACCCCAATAGTCAGGGATTTTCAGGGGTTTGCCCGACTGCACAAAAGCTTCGGTCAGCGACTCCAGCGCATCGCGCGACTCAACCACCGAGCTTTGTGGAGATACAATGGCGCTGAGCCTGCTGCCTTCGGGTCTGCTGTCGAAATAGGCCTCCGACTCTTCGCGCGAAAGCCGCTCCACCCTGCCCTCGATGCGCACCTGACGCTCCAGTTCGGGCCAATAAAAAAGCAGCGCAGCATAAGGATTGGCTTCCAGCTCCCTGCCCTTGCGGCTACGGTAGTTGCTAAAGAAAACAAAACCCCTGGCGCCAAAATCCTTGAGCAATACCACACGCGACGATGGCCTGTGGCCCTGCACCGTGGAAAGAACCACTGCATTGGCTTCGTGGGTATGGGAGGCTAAAGCCTGTTCGAACCACCGACTAAACAACACTATCGGGTCGGCGGGCAAATCCTGTTCATTCAGGCCATGAAGACCATACTGCCGACGCATTTCGTGCAAGTTCATAATTATCCGTTTTGGGGTCTGCAAAAATAGCTAACTTGGTGGCCTTATCATGTGCCGTATGAAACTGCGATTTTTCAGGCGCAAGAACGTCTATGTGCCAACAACAGCAGGATGGCTGCTGCTGTTAATTCTTTTGCTGATTATTTCATGGGGTGTTCTGCAGAGCATTTATCCTTTTCTGTCGAAGCCCAGAAAAGCGGTATCTGACATCCTGGTGGTCGAAGGCTGGCTGCCCGATAATGGACTTCGCGATGCCATCGACTATTACCGTGCCCATGGCTATAAGAAAATGATTATCACCGGTATTCCCATCACGCAGTGGACTTACACCTCTCCGCATAGCAATATGGCCGATGCTTCAGCCGAAACCATGCGCAGGATGCTTTTCCGCGATACCATCTATACCGTCAGCATTCCTTCGAACATCTACCGCGACCGCACCTATGCCACTGCCGTGGCTTTGAAGATGCGATTCGAGGAGTGGAACCTGCCTCAGGATCAGTCCTTCGACCTGTACAGCATGGGCGCACATGCCCGCCGCTCATGGAATATGTTCCGGAAGGCTTTTCCTGATACGCACATCGGCCTGCTTGTAGCAACCGATCTCAGTTTTGAGCCCGAAACCTGGTACAAATCGAGCAGAGGCTTCCGTACAGTCTTTTCGGAATGGATAAGCTACTGGTACACCACCTTTGCCTTCTTTCCGGATGAAAGCGCCTTCAGGGCGAAAATCATCGCAGGAAGATATTCAGACAGCATCATTGAGAAGCGCCTGAAAAAGGATAACAACTTTGCGAATCCGGAAAAAACACCGCTCAATCCGGACCAATTGCCCACCTTCGAAGGCCTCCACTATTTTGCGCCCGATATCGCATTCAGATTTAAGGCCAGGTTCGAAACGGATACGACGGAAGCGCCATTCAGAATGCCAACCACCACAAGCCGCCAGCCCCTTTACCGTAAATACGGCAAAATATCTTTCAGCCACGGCGACACGGCACTTGTCCTGACAGCATATCAGAACCTCGACTACCTTGCTGCCAACCCCGGTTACAACAAGCTATTTGTGCCATTTAAGGACCTGACCAATGGCCATGCCACCTATGGTGGAGGCCGCTACCTCGATGTGGAGATTCCCCTGAGTGATTCGCTGACGCTCGACTTCAACGATGCCTACAATCCTTATTGTGTTTACAACGAAAAATGGTCGTGCCCGATTCCTCCGGAGGAAAATCACCTGAAGGTACACATACGCGCGGGCGAGCTGAATTTCCCACATAAATAAACGGCTATGCACCCTATCAGCATTCTGGTTGTCGAAGACGAGAAAGTGCAGCTCACCGTCATCACGCATCTTCTCCGAAGTATGGCCGCAACCGTGCTCGAAGCCGGCGATGGTGCAGCCGGACTGGAAATGTATATCAAACACCAGCCCGATCTGGTGATTACCGATATCCGTATGCCCATGATGAGTGGGCTCGACATGACCGCACGCATCTGCGCAATCAATCCCAAAGCCAGGGTGATATTGCTGTCGGCATACAGCGAGTCGCAGTACTTTTTGCGTGCCATCGAGCTCGGCGTGAAGTCATATCTGTTGAAACCCATAGCCGAAGAACGACTGCGTCGGGTGGTTGACGAACAGGCTTACGACATTCTTCTGGAACAAAAGATTCAGAGCGAAGAACACAAGCGGCGCGAAGCAGAAAACACCCTGCTGAGAAACGAACAATTGCTGCAATCGGTGAGCGAAGTGGCTGAGCTGATGCTGCTGAGCGCCTTTGGCAGCAATCCTTTGCCTCAGGCCCTCGAAATACTTGGAAAAGCCAGCAACGTCAGCCGCGTCTATATCTTCGAGAACTTCATCCGAGACGGGAATACCTTCAGCCGTCAAACCTACGAGTGGACCGCCCAGGGTATCGGCTCCGAGCTAAACAACCCTGAACTTCAAGACTTGCCGCACACTGATTCGTCCTTCGAACGCTGGGCCGGCCTCTTGTCAAAAGGCGAACCCGTTTACGGTCTGGTCCGCGAAATGCCTTTGAATGAGCAGGCAGTACTTGTCCCGCAGGGCATCATCGCCGTGATGAGCGTGCCCATATTCGTCAGGG
This sequence comes from Bacteroidales bacterium, assembly GCA_035325985.1. Classification (GTDB taxonomy): domain Bacteria; phylum Bacteroidota; class Bacteroidia; order Bacteroidales; family F082; genus JALNZU01. Next base: position 11,958 of record DAOKYW010000036.1, on the reverse strand, counting down.
GCAGATGGCATGGTTTTTTGGGATTTGACGAATGCCTCTACGAGCGGCATTGGTCACCTTCGGAACTCAGCTCACTGCTCACTGCAGGCAACATCATCGGAGCTGCCATCGAAAGGCAGAGCACCGAAAAGGAGTTGATACAGCTTAACAAAACATTGGAGGAAAGGGTACGTCAGCGTACTCAAAAGCTCCAGGTGGAAGTGAATGAACGAAAAATGGCCGAGCAGCTGCTCCGGCAGAGTGAGGAAAAATACCGGCTGGTATTTGAAAATGCCAACGACGGCATCGTCCTCTCGATCAGCGGCATCATCGCATTCATCAATCCCCGCTATTTCGAGCTGACGGGCTATCTGCCTAACCTGCTCATCGGCAAATCGCTCACCCACATCGTAGCACCTGAATACAGGAGCCTGCTTGAACAGCAACTGCAAAAGGCCGAAGCCGGCGAACGTTATGTGCAACATGTGGACGCCGAGCTGATCACCGCAAGCGGTCACCGGCATTGGGTAGAAATCAAATTCAACAGTGTGCAGTGGGACGACGAACCGGCAGTACTCATCTTTATTGCCGATATCCACCAGCGAAAAATCTACGAGAGCGAACTGCGTGATCTGAACACCAATCTTGAGCTTCGTGTGCAGGAAGTATTAAAACACCGCGAACAGCAACAGCAAAAAATCATGCACAAATCGCGCCTCGAATCCCTGGGCGAACTCGCAACGGGTATCGCTCACGAAATCAACCAGCCGATCGGCGGACTGTCGATGAGCCTCGACAATATCCTTGATGAACTTCATGGTGGTTCGCTATCTGATGATTACCTGGAGCAAAAAATCAACACCATGTTCGCTGACATAGAACGTGTCAGGCAGATCATCAATCACGTACGCATCTTTGCACGCGATCAGGATCCTGTGCTGCGTAAACCATTCGCGCTTAACGAAGTGATTTCGAACACTATGAAGCTTATAGAGCGGTCTTATGCCAACAACAATATCCAACTGACAGCTACGCCTGCCAACCCTGATGTCATGCTTTACGGCAACCCCATGCGGCTGGAACAAGTGCTGCTCAACCTCTTCAGCAATGCCAAATATGCCGTGGAACAGAAGAGAAACCGAAACTCCTATGGCTATCAACCAAGCATCAATATCAACTGTTCAGCCAACAATGAAACCGCAACCATCATCATCACCGACAACGGCACCGGCATTCCGGATGACATACTCGACTCGGTTTTTCACCCCTTTTTCACTTCCAAAAAAGCTGATGAGGGAACAGGTCTGGGCCTCTCCATCAGCTATGGCATCATAGCCGAGATGCACGGCACTATTGAGGTTGAAACCCTTGTGGATGAATACACCTCAATGATCATTCGTTTGCCCGTACACCATTCGAATTCAAAAGACTAAGCGATGGAAAACCTACGCATTCTGATCGTTGACGACGAAGCCCGTATGCGCGATGAAATCAGCGAATACCTGCTGAAGCGTTCGTGGGAGGTGTTTACTGCCGCAGATCCGGCCGAAGCATCGCGGCTGCTGCAACAGCAGGATGTTCATATTGCGATCGTTGATATCAAACTGCCCGGATTCAGCGGGCTGGAGCTGCTCAAAATCATCCGCGAGACATACCCGCAAGTCGAGGTCATCATGATTTCGGGTCATGGCGATATGCAGAGTGTAATCGAAGCCATGAGGCTGGGCGCTGTGGACTATTTTCAAAAACCATTCAGGCTGATCGACCTCAATCAGGCATTGCAGCGCACCCGCAGGTTTATCGAAGTGTCGCAGCAGTTGCGTCAAACCAGGCATACCCTCAATCAAATCAGCACACAATTCAGCCGGCACAACGGCTCGGCCATGATCGGCAGCAGCGAAGCCATCACGAAAGTAGCCGAAATGATGGAAAGAGTTGCCTCTTCCGACCATACAACCGTGCTGATTACCGGTGAGAGCGGCACAGGTAAGGAGTTGGTTGCCATGGGCATTCACCTGCTCAGCAGCCGAAAAAACAACCTCTTCCATTCTGTCAACTGTTCGGCTGTATCGGAGAGCCTGTTCGAAAGTGAGTTTTTCGGACATAAGAAAGGTGCCTTCACCGGAGCCAACGAAGACCGTCAGGGTTGGTTCGAAGTGGCATCGGGCGGAACGCTTTTTTTAGACGAGATCGGCGATCTGCCGCTCAATCAGCAGGCCAAGCTGCTCCGTGCCCTCGAAGAGCGGAAAATCCGACGGGTAGGCGGCCAACACGAAATAACTGTGGATGTGCGCGTTATTGCTGCTTCCAATCAACCTCTGGAAGTCATGGTAAAGGAAAAAAAATTCCGCGCTGACCTTTACCACCGCATGAGCACCTTTGTCATTCACCTGCCTCCGCTTCGCGAACGAACCGAAGACATCATGCCGATAGCCGAGCATTTTGTCAGGCATTATGGGCGCGCAATGAATAAGCCAATCGAAGGATTAAGCAACCCGGCCAAACAGCTGCTGTTGCAGTACCAATTTCCCGGCAACATTCGCGAGCTGCGCAATATGATCGAAAGGGCTGTCATACTTTGTGATGGTCGTTACCTCGAACCAAAACATCTCGCCTTCCATAATCTTCAGGCCATAGCAACCAGCCACGATCCGGCACAAGCTAATGAGCCACCGGATTTGGACCTCGAACGTTTAGAGCGCAATACCATTCTGAAAGCCCTTCAGCTGGCCGGCAACAACAAAACCGCAGCTGCCCGCCTGCTCAACATCACATGGCAATCGCTCGACAGGCGAATGCTGAAGCATGGATTAAAAGACTGAAGAACAGGCCTGAAACACGACAGTCACAGCATAACGCAAGCCTTCAAATTCACCCCGGGGCCAATAGGCTATGCCGGCTGCGCGATAATTATCAGGCATAAATTTTGGGCAACTGCATTCGGTTAACAGGCAAAGCGGCACAAAAAAAATGGGTTGTTCCCCTCATTGAAGAACAACCCATTCGATGCGAATGAGAAGATTTACATCACTTTCTGGGCGATGGCCTTGAACGCTTCAGGGTTGTTCAGCGCAAGGTCGGCGAGAACCTTTCGGTTGATCTCGATGTTTGCCTTGTGCAGCTTGCCCATGAACACGCTGTACGACATGCCGTACTGACGGGCAGCGGCATTGATACGCATGATCCAGAGCGCCCTGAACGAACGTTTTTTGTTGCGGCGGTCGCGATAAGCATACTGCTGGCCTTTTTCCCAGGAGTTCTTCGCAACTGTCCACACGTTTTTGCGACGGCCAAACTGTCCCCTTGTGAGTTTGAGGATTTTCTTTCTTCTGGCCCTTGATGCAACGGAGTTGACTGATCTTGGCATTTTACTTCATTTTTCTGCCATAGCGCCTCCTGTCGGAGAACTTGGAAGCTATGACAAAGTTTAACATTGATTTAATTACGCTTGAAGAAGCTCGCGGATGTTCTTTTCATCAGCCTTGCTCACCACGGTCGTGTAGGTAAGATTGCGCTTACGCTTGGTTGACTTTTTGGTGAGGATATGGCTTTTGTAAGCGTGCTTCCTCTTGATTTTGCCTGTTCCGGTTAACGTGAAACGTTTCTTGGCACCGGATTTTGACTTCATCTTTGGCATTACTCTGCTGTTTATTTGGGTTTATTCTCGAGGTTTATCTATTTCTTTGGTGCAATCATCATCATCATTCGCTTGCCTTCGAGCTTAGGCAGTTGCTCTACTTTTCCTGCGTCTTCGAGCAGGCTGGCAAATTTGAGGAGGATGATTTCACCCTGATCTTTGTACACAATGCTTCTGCCTTTGAAAAATACTTCCACCCGCACCTTGGCGCCTTCTTCAAGAAACTTTTTGGCATGCCTGAGCTTGAAGTCAAAATCATGATCATCGGTATTGGGACCCATTCTGATCTCCTTAACCACCACCTTAGCCGACTTGGCTTTGATCTCTTTTTGCTTCTTCTTCAGTTCGAAGAGGAATTTTTTATAATCCAGCACCCTGCACACCGGTGGGTTTGCTGTGGGGGAAATTTCGACAAGGTCGAGGCCTGCTTCTTCAGCAATGGCCAAGGCCTCGCGCAGCGACACGATCTTGGTTTCGATGCCTTCGCCCACAACCCTTACGATGGGTGCGGTAATTTTTTGGTTAATCCTGTGCGGATCTTCTTTCTTCGGAACTCCTCTTTGCGGTCTGCCGGGGTTTCTCAACTGTGCTATGGTACTGTCCTCCTTCGTTAGTTAATATTCGGTTTATTCATTCTGATGCACTATGGCCACTTCTTCCTGAATGCGGGCTGCAAATGCTTCAAGCGTAAAGGTTCCCAGGTCACCTTCGCCCTGCCGGCGCACCGAAACCGTGCCTTCAAGCTCCTCCTTTTCACCAACAATGAGCATGTAAGGAATCTTTCTCAGCTCGGCATCCCTGATCTTGCGTCCGGTTTTTTCGCTGCGCTCGTCAATCAGGGCGCGAATATCGGAATTTTGAAGATAACTGAGCACCTTTTGGGCGTAGTTTTGATATTTTTCGCTGATTGGCAGTATGATAACCTGTTCAGGGGCAAGCCATAGAGGAAATTTTCCGGCGCAATGCTCAATCAATACCGCTACAAAACGCTCCATACTTCCGAATGGTGCCCGGTGAATCATCACCGGACGGTGCTTTTCGTTGTCCGAGCCGATATAGTACAAATCGAACCGCTCGGGCAGATTATAATCAACCTGAATGGTGCCCAGCTGCCATTTGCGGCCAAGGGCATCCTTCACCATAAAATCCATTTTCGGGCCATAAAAGGCGGCTTCGCCTTCGACAGCAATGGCGTTCAGTCCTTCCTCCTCAGCAACCTCGATGATGGCACGTTCGGCTTTCTGCCAGTTTTCGTCCGATCCGATATACTTTCCCGGATTATTGGGGTCGCGCAGCGAAATCTGCGTAACAAACTCCTTGAAGTCCAATGCCCGGAAGATGCGCATGATAATTTTGATTACCCCCTTGAACTCATCCTTGATCTGATCGGGCGTGCAAAAAATATGGGCGTCGTCCTGTGTAAAACCGCGCACCCGGGTCAGGCCGTGCAGCTCGCCGCTCTGCTCGTAACGATACACCGTTCCGAATTCGGCATAGCGGATGGGCAGGTCCTTGTAGGAATGGGGCTTATGCGCAAAGATTTCGCAATGGTGAGGGCAATTCATCGGCTTGAGGAAAAACATCTCACCTTCGACGGGCGTAGTGATCGGCCTGAACGAATCCGAGCCGTACTTTTCGTAATGTCCCGAGGTCTTGTAAAGGTTAACATTGCCGATATGGGGCGTGATAACAGGCAGATAGCCGGCTTCTTTCTGCACTTTTTTGAGGTAAGCTTCCAGCCGCTCGCGCAATTGGGCGCCTTTGGGCAACCAAAGCGGAAGGCCGGCACCAACATTTTGTGAAAAAGTGAAGAGCTCCAGCTCTTTACCCAGCTTGCGATGGTCGCGCTTCTTAGCCTCTTCGAGCAAGGCAAGGTATTCTTCGAGTTCCTTGGCCTTCGGAAAAGTAATGCCGTAAACCCTGGTCATCTGCTTGCGCTTCTCATCGCCACGCCAGTAAGCACCGGCTATACTGGTCAGCTTGACAGCCTTGATAAACGAAGTATCCGGCAGGTGTGGCCCGCGGCAGAGGTCAGTAAAGGTGCCACTCTTGTAGAAAGTGATGCTGCCATCCTGCAACTCGTTGATCAGCTCGAGCTTGTATTCATCGCCTTTCCTGGTAAAGTAATTAATAGCTTCGTCCTTGCTCACCTCTTCGCGCACGAAAGTCTGCTTCTCGCGGGCAAGCTGAATCATACGCTGCTCAACCTCTGCCAGCTCAGCCTCGGTGAGCACCTTTTCGCCCAGATCAATGTCGTAATAGAAGCCATTTTCGATGGCAGGACCTATGCCAAACTTTGCACCGGGATAAAGCTGTTCGATGGCTTCGGCCATCAGGTGGGCCGACGAATGCCACATGGTTTCCTTTCCTTCGGCATTTTCCCAGGTAAGCAGCTGCACCCTGGCATCGGAAGTAATCCTGCGCGTGGCATCCCATACCTCTCCGTTCACTTTCACCGAAAGCACGTTTCGTGCCAGGCCCTCGCTGATGCTGCGGGCAATGTCGAGTCCTGTAACGCCTTGTTCGTATTGTCTGACGCTGTTGTCGGGTAGTGTAATATTGATCATGAGTGCTGTTTGGAAAAACGGCTGCAAAATTACAAAATATTATCGTTAAACCACTTATTGCAAAGCCATTCCCTAATTTTGTTGAGGTTTTATTTTGCGCTTTCCGACACCTCTTCCAATGATTCAACTGCTTAAGGGCTGCCATCCGGATTGTCGTGCCTGCAGGCACAGGCAATGGAGCATGGAGCAGAGCCTGACACAAAAGGCCGGATTTCTTCATGAAAAACTGTACCGCTGGAAACACCTCATCGCGTCTGTTAAGAGTCCGGGCGAGGGCGAAAGATGGGGCTACCGGAAAAAAACCACGCTTGGGGTGCAGTTCGACAAAAATTCGTGGAGATGGGGACTCTGGCGCCGTGATGAATTGCTGCATATTCCTGACTGCCCTGTTCATCATCCGAACCTCAACAGGACCATCCATGCGCTGATGGCATCGCTTCCGCTTTACGATTTCGGGCTTCGATGGCTGGTAATGTCGGGCAGGCAACTGACGCTCGTGATTAAAGCCCGTGAGGGCAAACCCGAAGGCTGGCCGGAGCCGGCGCTCACCGAAAGGCTGGGCATGCTGGGTCTGGAAGGATTATGGCTGCACTTCAATCCGTCAACCGGAAAGCGCATCTTCGGTAAAGGCGGGTGGCAATTGGTTTGGGGAAAGGAATGCTCCATCGATGACAATGGTTTGCTGTATGGACCGGCAGCTTTCAGTCAGCTCATTCGGGGGCTATACCATGATGCACTGAGCACGGCCGGCCATTTTCTCCGGGCTGACAACCATACAGCCACCATCGACCTTTACAGCGGCACGGGCAGCTCCATGAAACGATGGAGCGATCAGGGATCGGAAGTCATTGGAGTGGAAGCAGTTGCAGAAGCAGCGAAGCTGGCCAGACACAATGTGCCTTCGGCCGAAGTGCTCACAGGCGCTTGCAGGCTACGCATTCCGCAGCTCGAACAATGGCGGCTGAAGCAAACCAATACCGGTAAAACATTGCTGCTTTATGCCAACCCGCCGCGCACAGGCATCGAAGCCGAAGTGCTGCAATGGATCCGGCAATGTGCAAGACCGGAGCGCATGGCCTACCTCTCGTGCAGTCCTGGCACCCTGTCGAGAGATCTGACATTCCTAAGTGAAAATCAATTTGAAGTAACCGCTATCATCCCTTATGATTTCTTCCCGCAAACACATCATATCGAAACACTTGCGTTGATACGGGACACCCGTAAGCCGGAAGCCAACGCTTTTCCATAAGATCAAGTGAGGCCGCTATGGCGGAGGAAAAAACCCAAAAACTCCTCAACAACGGTTCTCAGCTATACGCAGGCAGGGATTTTAACCACAAAACTTTCTACGAAGAACCGCTTCAAATTTAGCACATTTATTTTTGCTCCGAAGTACGAAACCTCTGCTTGCAGAAAGGTGATGTCGTTAGATGGCTTTCTGTCAACCCTCATTGTCATGTTGATGGATTTCTTTGCTTTAGCTGTCTGTTTATTTATTCCGTTTATGACTGTAGAGAGTGTGTGGCTGCAGCTTTAAAAATTTATAAGGAAAATTTATTAAAAATTAATTTTTATTTCGGCAAGAAAAGGTGGAGGCTCTTTTGCAATTTTTGGACTGTGTTTTTACTTGTGTGAATTGCAAATGTGCATACACTTGCGAATATGGTTTAATTTCATTCTTTACCTTTGTCGATTATGAAATTTCTATTAAAAAAGTTAATGTCAAGAAGAAAAACGGTAAATAACACAGGAATTCTCAGAGTGGGAGGAATTCCTTATCACGATGCTTGGGTAGCATATAAATGTGTAAGTTGTCAAGAAATGAACTATGTCCAAGTAGGACAACAATTGCTTACACCGAAAGAAGCAATTGAAACTGCTGTTTGGAAATGTGAACATTGTGGCTTTATTCATTCAAAAGAAACCGATTTACCCTTTGACAACTGGGAAGAAGAATATAACAGTGCTGATTCTACTACTGCTTTGAGATTTTGGGAAGGATTTTTTCGAATTGCCACCGAACATCCTGAGTCGTACTGGAAACAATGTAATGTCTGTACCCGCATTTTACCTTTCAATGCTTTTAGTAAACATTCTGGTTGGGGTCCATTAGAGAAACAAATGGAGTGTAGAAGTTGTAAAGGAGCCATAAATGCGGTTTTAAATCCCAAAAGAACTAAGGAGCAATTACACGAGTCTGCTGTAAGAAGAAGAATAGCCGATTTATTTTTGGAAGAAGAAAACGAGCCGATAGACTTCCAAGACTTATTTAATAGATTCGAAAGTCGCTGTTTTAAAACTAAAGAACCATTAGACATTAATAAACGAGATACGTGGGCTATTGACCATATTTTGCCTTCTAAGTACCTATATCCACTAAAACGAGAAAACGCTGCATTACTTTCAAAAAATGCAAACGAAAATAAAAGAGATAAATGGCCAAGTAAATTCTATACGAATAATGAGTTAATTGAACTTGCAAGAATTACAGGAGCTAATATTGATTTGATTTCAAATAGAATTCCTATAATGAATCACAATATTGATGTAAACAAAGGAGTTGAGCGTTATTTGCAAGTACGAGAGAAGTCAGACCTGCCAAAACGCATTAAAGAAATCAAAAAGATTTTGCTAGTATATGAATTGGTAGATAATCTTTCTCTCGAAAACAAAAAATTACTTGGATTCGAATAGCTAAACAAGGACGAGATATTGATGCGAGGTTACCGTTCCTTTATCTCTTATGCCGTGTGATTCGCAGTGTTCTACACTTTCATCAAATAAGTCAGCGGATTTAAACCAACGTTTGCTGATTTTTTGAAGTTCTAATGCCATATCACATTTATTGCTTTTTCCTAAATGTAGGACAAAAGCCCCATCTTTTTTCATTCGCTCTCTAGCTTGTCTAAATATGGATTCGTAAACAGCAAAGTCAATTTTTTGTCTTTCATCTACAAATGATTTAGGCTGATGCTTAAAATCAATTTCAGACCATCCTGTAAACCAAATTCTAATCCAATTAGCCAAATAAAATCTAGTGCTATCAAAGAATGGTGGTGAAGTAATAATGGCATCAAGGTCATTAATTTCTTGTGGCCAAACTATTGTGGTATCTTGATTAAATATTTTACCATTTTTAAAATTAAGCGGTAATTCTTCATTGATTACCCTGTTCACTTTTTCGCAAAGCTTTTCAATAAGACTTTTGTAAATAAAATCACCTGTAGGTGCATAAGGAACAATTGGGTGTGAACGTCTGCTCAAAGCATAAGGTCTATTGCCGTGAAGGATATGAAGTAACGAAGCTACTACTAACATTTCGCTTGGTGTAGATGGATAATTTTCCTTTACAAATCTACGGGCAAGCAATATTTCTTTTAGTGTATTTTCTTCGTAGTACTCAGATAACTTTTTGTTGAAGCCGAAATTTGTACCTTCATCAATTTCTTTTTTAGTACACTTATTGGATTTAATAAAATTATCTAATGCATCAATATAAGAAAATGATTCAGAAGAAATTGGAGCATTTACTTTGGCATAAGAAATATAGTAAGCGGGCAAACTAATATCAATACCGTATGATAATTTTCCTGCTAATGCTGCTTCAAAAGGAATTGTTCCCACACCTGAAAAAGGGTCAAGTACTGAGCCATTTTCAGGCACAAAAGTCTTAACAAGATGATGTGCAATTGCTGGCTTTAATTTGCCTTGGTAAGAACAAAGGGAGTGATTGTTATGTCCCCAATTTCTACTTGAATATGGTTCTTGTTGATGTGGGATCTCATTTCTGAAACTGTCCCAATCTTTTTTCCATTGAAATTTTATTTTTCCGTTTACAGAATTTGATTGTTTCTCCCTGTATTCAAAAACCAATAATGATTGGGTAAGTACTTCCTGATTTCGAGAACGTCTTTTTCTTAAAATCTTATTTTCAACGAATTCATAACCCAATCCTTGCATTAACTCAACTAATATCTCATCTGTACTAATATGTACGCCACTAAAAATCGAATCCCCAATATCAATAAGAACTTTCGCGTTTTGAGCTAGTAATGGTTTTACATCATTAAAGATTGTGTACATTTCTTTAAAATAGCTCTGTGCCATTAATGGAATTCTAGAATCATAAGCATTTTTATTTAGTTCAATAAGTGTCGCTTTAAGCAAACTACTTTTTGAAGCTATATCAAGTCCATTGACATAGGCATATTCCTTTTTAACATCATTAATTCCGCTTGTTAATGCTTGGTCTCTAAAAAACCGCAAATCATTTTCAAACTGTAAATATCTTAAAAACCAAAGCTCTACTTTTGTGTTTCTGAAATAGTTTGTGCCATTTAGGTAGGGTGGACTTGTAATGATTGCTCCAATTTTTAAATCATTTACCCGACCAATATTCTTTGCATTAGAAAGAATAAATTCAGGTTTACCTTTTAGCTTATAGTCAAGATTTAATACATCTTCGGCAATATTTCCAATTTTTTCGGGCAAAATGTCATTGAATGTTTTTAGGTCATTTTCAATTTCTTTCGCTGTTTTAAATCTGACATCTCCAACTTTCTTAAGAAATGACACAGGGAGCAAACAAGAAATAACCGCTACGGTTAAAGTGTCTGCTAATAGCTCGTCTTCTAGTTTAACAATATCAATGTATGACCTTAGTTTTAAAACTTGCTCAAGAGTTTCATTAGGGAAATATTTCTTATCAGAGAATAGGGATTTATAGGATTCTCTCAAAGATTTATCTTCTTCAAACTTAGTAAGGTTCTTCAGCACCGCTTTTTGAATATCCTTTAAGTCTTTGGATAGCTTTTTTCTTTGAGATTCTTTCGCTTTTAATACATTTACTTTCGTTTGAATTAAAAACTGCAATAAAGGATTTACTTCTGAATATACTGTTGATAATCCACAATCGTCAGCTGCAAGGATTGTTGTGCCTGTTCCTGCGAAAGGTTCATAGATTAGAGTGTCTGCTATTCCATAGTTTTTTATTAGTGATTTTACAAAGTCAGGAGAATAGCCTTCAATGTAAGGATACCATCTTTGAAATGGGATGTCTTTGCTTTTTACAAATGTCACATCCTTTTCAGTAACACCTTCAACTTTGTCTACTTCAGTAAGTTTTTGCTTGATAAGTCTTTTTACAACTTGGTTAATTGAACGCTCTTGTTTCTCGGCAAAAAGTGCAAGCTGTCTATATGTTTCGATTCCAATTAGTTCTTTAATTTCTTGAGTGGTTAAGTCTTTTACTTTGGAATAGTATGGTTCTTCTGGCTCACTAAACGCAAGAGTTACAGACTTATCTTTTGAGTCTTCCGAAGGGTAGTCGCTGAAATAGACAGCTTTATAAAATTGTTTTGCCATATTGAAACAAGTATCAGTTTATGATAGTTACTTCGCAAAAGTAAAACAATTTTTAAACCACACATTGCTTGATATGATTTTTTTGATTTTAATTTTCAATATTTTTCTTTCGAGCGTTGGAAAATTGGCTCTATTGCAAAACTTTGGTTTCGGGTCGGTTCGTACGGTTTTGCAACTGTTCCAATGTGCGGCTAGCTAAAATTATTTTTTAAAATGCGCATTGGGAAAAGTTTTAAAACATCCAGATCGGCCAGCGTGTCGTTAAAGTCAGTCCGATAGCTTTTGTAAAGATGTCAAAATTTGGTTTTAAAATGTCTGTTTTTCGGAGTACCGTCGTTCTGTAGGTTTGCTTACACCTATTCGCCATTGTCCAATCTGACATACCTGAGATCAAGCAGGTTGGCAGGATTA
>DAOKYW010000035.1:0-22843 GCA_035325985.1 Bacteroidales bacterium | reverse complement strand
TAAGCGACAAAGTTGTACGCATCATTCTAAGCTATACCGACTACATCAAACGAACTGTCTGGAATGAAGCATAGAACACAGATGACACAGATCAAACAGATGATCACAGATTTTAATCCGCGAAAACCAGCCCAATCTGAGTCATCTGCATTCCGTTCAATGTCAAACCTCATGGTAAATCAATAAAGAATAGCCTAAAAAGCAAAAACTCAGACATGCAAAAAGCCCAGATCATCCAGCTCCCAAAATTTGAAGACCCTCGTGGCAACCTTTCCTTTATTGAAGAGTTCAAGCATATTCCTTTCAAAATTGAGCGCACTTATTGGATTTATGACGTGCCCGGCGGTGAAATCCGCGGAGGACACGCTTTCAAAGTACAGCAGGAATTAATTGTAGCTTTATCGGGAAGCTTTGATGTGGTGGTTGATGATGGACAAAACAAACAAACCTTTTTGCTCAACCGTTCCTATTATGGATTGTACGTTCCGGCGGGACTTTGGCGACAAATGCAAAACTTTTCTACTAATAGCCTGGCTTTGGTGTTGAGCTCAACACCCTATGATGCGGCAGATTACATTTATGATTACAAAGATTTTCTGAACTTCAGGAGGGAAAATGCAAAAAAGTAGTGTTTACGATTGTGTGATACTCCCGCTGAATAAAATTCATAACAGAGCAGGGAATATTACGATTGTTGAGGGTAATAAAAATGTTCCTTTTGATGTGAAACGTATTTATTACCTCTACGACATACCCGGAGGTGAAGACCGTGGAGGTCATGCCCACAAAGAATTACGCCAGCTGATTGTGGCAGCCAGCGGCTCTTTTAATGTTTTGCTTGATGATGGCTTAAACAAGAAAATTGTTACCCTGAACCGGCCGGATTACGGCTTACTTGTTGTGCCCGGCATCTGGCGCGAGCTGATGGAGTTTTCCTCCGGAGCAATTTGTTTGGTTTTGGCCTCGGAAATTTATATGGAGACAGATTATATAAGAAACTTTGAGGATTTTTATACAATCAGAATTCACATATGATTAAATCTTATTTCTTCATTCCTGCCAATCATAGAAGGTTATCGGATAAAATAGCTTCTATTAAGGCTGATTTCTTAATCATTGATATTGAAGATGCTATAACACCAAGTGACCGTGAAGCTGCACTTAAAAAGGTAATTGCGATCAGTGCAAAAAAACAACTTTGGATTCGTCCGATAATTTTTGAAAATGATAATCAGATTTCCTCATCTTTTATTCAATTAATTCAAGCTGGTTTTAAAAATTTCATAATTCCTAAGATTAGGAATTTAAAACAATTGATTCAACTTGAGAAGCTTATTGATAGGCATTTATTAAAGGAAATGAAAATAATAATTCTGGCAGAAAATCCCGAATGTATTCAAAATCTTCAACAAATAATTGAAGGCACTTCGATAAAGATTGAAGCCATAGGATTTGGTAGCCAGGATTATTGTACCGAAACTGGGATGAAACACTCATATGAATATCTAAATGTCCCAAGATTTCAAATTATGAATATTGCAAAGGCTTTTGGGTTAAAGTGTATCGATATTGCTTCTATGGATGTGTATGGTGGAAGTGAATTTATTTATGAGCTTAAACAAGCTTTTGAAATGGGCTATGATGGGAAATTTCTTATTCATCCATCACAACTTAATACACTTCAGCAATACCCTTTTTTTTCAAGTAATGAAATTAAGGAAGCAATCGAGATAATTGATGCTTACAATCGGTTTGGACAACCTTCTGTATTTATTTTCAATAACAAAGTTATTGAGCCACCACACATAAAGCAATTTACCAAAATCATAAAATGGAGCCAACAATATGAAAACAAGTAAACTAGGTAGCTACTATGAAGAGTTTGAAGTAGGCGAAGTTATCAATCATGCTTTATCAAAAACAATATTTGAAAGCGATAATAACCTTTTTTGTTTACTCACCATGAACCATCACCCGGTGCATATTAACCTTGATTATGCAATAAGAAACCAACATAAGAAAATACTCGTTGTTGGCACATTGGTGTTTAGCATAGTAGTAGGAATTACCGTACCTGATATTAGTGGTAAGGCTATTGCAAATTTAGGGTATGAAGAGATTAGACATCTTGCTCCGGTTTTCATTAATGATACAATCTATGCTAAAACAACTGTTATTGATAAAATAGATTCAAAATCTAAAAGCGACCGTGGAATTGTCTATGTTGAGACCATAGCATTCAACCAGACAGGAGAGTCTGTATTAAGTTTTAAAAGAAAAGTCTTAGTTAAAAAAAAGCAACCCCATGAGTGATTATTTAATGAGAAGTTTAATGTTTGTTCCAGCACACAATGAAAAGCTGATGTTGAGTGCTGCTAAATCAGATGCTGATGTGCTTTTACTCGACATTGAGGATTCGGTACAGCCCTTATCAAACAAAAAAATTGCTAGAGATCAAGTAGTTAAATTTGTAAATCAGGGTGTATTTAAAAAGCATCTTGTCTTTCCCCGTGTAAACGATCGTGAAAGCGGACAATTACTCAAAGATCTTTTAGAATTATCAATCGAAGGCGTAGATGGCTTTATGTATCCTAAGTCCTATACAGGTCAAGATGTCTATTTCATTGACAAACTGTTAGACACTATAGAATATGAAAAAGGATTCCCACAAGGTAGATTCAAATTGATTCCGCTTATTGAAACATCAGCAGCAGTATTAAATGCACAGGAAATCTGTCGTGCTTCCAAAAGAGTTATCGCCATAGCCTTCGGAAGCGAAGATTTCATTACCGATCTTGAAGGTGTACACGACGAAAAGCATGAAAGTCTTTTTACTGCAAGAGCAATAATTGCAATGGCTGCTCGTGCAAATAAAGTTATCCCAATTGATACTGTTCATATCAATGTACATGACCTTGAGGATTTGGAAACAAATCTGACAATTGCTAAGAAATTAGGTTTTGAAGGCATGTTAGTCCTCAATCCGAAAGAATTACCATTAGTACACCAATACTACTCACCTTCGCCTTCAGAGGTTGAAGAGGCAAAAGAAATGTTGCGATTATCAGAAGATGCAAAAAAAGAAGGTAAGGGAGTAGCTCTGATAAATGGGAAATTTATTGGACCACCAATGGTAATTACTGCAAAAAAAACATTAAAAAAACATATACTTATTAATGAAAAGTCAAAAAAATGAACAAGAAGGTTATTATTATTGGTGGAGAGGGCAATGGTGGCGTAATTGCTTCATGTATTGAGGACAATAGAGAACGCTTTAAGGATTACGAATGGGAACTTATTGGTTTTCTGAACGACTTCGAAAAAGGAAAAAATATCAATGGATATCCTGTGCTAGGAGGGACGGATGAAATAGATACGTTTATAAATCAAGACTGCTACTTCGTATATGCGATTCATATGATTGGCAGAAATGTAAAAAGTGAAGAAGTATTTAAAAAGATGAATATTCCCATTCATCGGTTTGCTACAATAATTCATAAAACAGCATTCGTAGCAAAAAATGCCATACTCGAACCGGGAGTCTTTGTAATGTCAAACAGTTATATTGGACCAGCAGCAAAAATAGGTTGTTGTAGTTTAATAATGGCTAATGCAATGATTGGTCACAATACAACGGTCGGCTCACTATGTCATTTTTCTGTTGGCTCTATAACAAGTTCATATGTTACAATCGGCAAAGTTTCTGACGTTACATTGGGAGCGCGTGTTTTAGAAAAGCGAAACATAGGAAACTATGCTGTTGCAGGCGCTAATTCTTTAATAACACATGACATACCTGATTATGAGATCCATGTTGGTAGCCCGGCAAAATTTTTAAAAAAGGTTAGACTTGACTAGTATGATTAATTTCCTTGACTTGCAAGCTATTAATGCACAGTATGCTGACGAACTAAAACAAGCGGCAGCGGAAGTCATTGATTCCGGTTGGTATTTGCTCGGTGATCGTGTCAAACGTTTTGAAACTCATCTTGCAAATTACATTGGTGTAAAACATGTGATTGGAGTTGCCAACGGATTAGATGCCCTTCGTTTAATACTTAAAGCCTATATTGAATTAGGCTTTTTAAGAGAAGGCGATGAGGTAATAGTGCCCGCCAATACCTACATTGCTACCATTTTAGCAATTACTGACAACCGGTTAAAACCAGTATTAGTAGAGCCGGATATAAATAATTATAACCTGGATATTTCACTTATAGAACAGCATATTACTGAGCGAACAAAAGTAATAATGGTTGTGCATTTATACGGGCAGGTTTGTTGGAGCAATGAGCTGGAGAACATTGCCAAAAGATACAAGCTTAAAGTTATTGAAGATAACGCTCAAGCGATTGGTGCCGAATGGCAAGGAAAAAAAACTGGAGCTTTAGGCGATGCCGCTGGCTTCAGCTTTTATCCGGGAAAAAACCTCGGAGCACTTGGTGACGCAGGAGCCGTTACTACGAATGATGATGAACTGGCAGATGTTGTTAGATGCATTGCTAATTACGGAAGTAAGATAAAATACAAGAATGATTATCAAGGGCTGAATAGTCGGCTGGATGAAATGCAAGCCGCTTTTCTTGACATTAAATTAAAATACTTGGATGGAGAAAACCAAATTCGTCGTGAGATTGCGCATTTATATTGCAACAACATTTTTAACTCACATATAATATTGCCTGACAAAAGGGGGAATACTACGATTAAAAACAATTTATTACATACTTGGCATTTGTTTGTTATAAGAACTGCACATCGAGATGTCTTTCAGGAGTATCTTAAAGAAAACGGAATTCAAACGGTAATGCATTACCCAATACCCCCGCACAAGCAGAATGCATATTCAAATTTCTTTATTCAATCATTACCAATTACTGAAATCATACACAAAGAGGTTATTAGTCTGCCTATTAGCCCTGTTTTAAGTTATGATGAAGTTATGTATATCATTAATGTAGTTAATAAGTTTAAGATTGCTGAAAATTCAACATATAAGTCCTGAGAAAAAATCAGGTTATAAAAGCATATTTAAATCGATAACTCTTTTTGGAGGAGTACAAGTATGGAAAATTTTTATTGAGATTATCCGGCAAAAAATAATTGCAACTATATTAGGCCCTTTTGGTATCGGTATTAGCGAATTATTAACTTCAGCTACCACGCTAATTCAATCCATTAGTTCATTTGGGTTGTCTACTAGTGCAATCAAAAGTATTGCAGAGGCAAATGCGAGTGGTGATATTTATAGAATAAGTAAAGTCGTAATTGTACTTCGAAGATTGATGTATTTTACCGGTTTATTGGGCATGATTATTGTTATTGGTCTATCTCCTTTTCTTAGTAAGTCTACATTTGGAAATTATGATTTTACTTTTTCATTCATTTTTCTCTCGGTTACATTGTTATTTCAGCAGTTAACTGTTGGACAATCTGTCTTGTTACAAGGCATGAAACAGTTTAGGTCATTAGCTAAGGCTAGTGTGTACGGATCTTTTTTCGGTTTGATAATAAATATTCCAATTTATTATTTCATAGGCATAAAAGGAATAGTTCCATCGCTCATCCTCAGTTCAATTACAGCACTAATATTAACATGGATTTATTCGCACAAAATTGTAATAATAAAACAAAGGATTTCACCTGTTGATACGGTAAAAGAAGGCGCCGAAATGCTGAAAATAGGTTTCGCTATGTCTTTAACAAATGTTTTGGTATTGGTTTCAAGTTATATTTTGAAAATTTATATTGCCAGACTTGGCGGCACAGAGGAAGTTGGTTTTTTTTCAGCCGGTTTTGCTATCGTAAATGGATATGTCGGTTTAGTTTTTACTGCAATGGGCACCGACTATTATCCTCGACTGGCGGAAATAAATAACAACAGAGCAAAATATACCGAACTTATTAATCAGCAGGCTGAAATTGCCATTTTACTTTTGTCACCGATAATTATGATTTTTCTGATGTTGTCACCAACTATTATAATTTTAATGTATTCTTCTGATTTTCTGCCAATTGTTGGTTTTATGCAATGGACAATGATTGGTATGATATTTCGCCCTGCATCATGGACAATCTCCTATTTGTTTATTGCTAAAGGTGATATGAAATCCTTTCTTTCAACGGATTTATCCATAAAGTTTATAAATTTACCATTATTTCTGATATTTTACAAATATTTCGGTTTAACGGGATTAGGCATTGCCTTCATGATTAACAATCTTATCTATATGTTGCTAGTATTTTTCGTTTCTCGGCGGAAATATGAATTCAAATTATCACATTCATTTTATAAAATCTTTTATTTTTACTTAATTTTAATTATTTTATATATGGCAGTTAATTTTTATTTGGAAATAAATTTTAAAAACATTTTATTAACAGTTTTACTGGTAGTTTCTATTTTATATTCGCTGAGTTCACTTGATCGACGTCTTTACTTCTTTAGTTATATAAAATCTTTCATAAATGAGAAAAGAAAATAATCCTCTTGTTTCTATTCGTGTTTTGACTTTTAATTCTTCAAGATTTATTATCGAAACTTTAGAAAGTGCAAAGGCACAAACATACTCAAATATTGAACTTATTATTTCCGATGACGGTTCAACTGATAATACTGTGGATTTGTGTAAGGATTGGATAAATGATAATCATGATAGATTTGTAAGAATAGAGTTAATTGTCAGCAAAATTAACACAGGTGTGGGTTCTAATATGAACAGGGCGATAAAAGCATGCAAAGGCGAGTGGATAAAAGGCCTTGCTGGTGACGATCTTTTAATTCCTGATGCTATTGAAAACATAATCAACTTTTCAAATAAAAATCCTGATGTAGAGGTTGTTTTTGGTAAAGCATATGGTATTGATAGCAATTCAGTGATTTATAGAGAATATATACCTAAAATTGGTGGCCAGCTTAACTACGAGAACTTTATACAGGGAAAAATTTCCTATAATGTTACTACAGTGGCTTATAAAACCAGCATACATCAAAAAGTAGGATACTATGAAGAAGGCGTTATTGCTGAGGATATTTACTTTTCCAGAAAAATTTGGAAACATTGTACAATAGGATATTGTGATAATTATATAACTATGTACAGAAAGCATGATAAAAATATTTCAAAGAACACATGGTTGATGTATTTGCAAGCAAAGGATGCACTGAATCAATTAAAGCACGATCCTAATTATAGAGTTAAAAAAGATCGAGAGAATTTAAATTTCTTCGTGCTGCTTTCTCAAGAGTATAAAGCGGAGTCATTAAAATATTTTCTTCCTAGTTTAAGATTTTTTTATGACCGATTATTTTTAATAGGAATATTTAATCTGCTTGGTATTACTAATTTGATAAAGAGAAATAAGTTTAAAAAACAAAAAGGCAGTACGAATTAGATACTGTTTAATTGGTATGACCGTGCATTGTTATAGAGAAAAGTATTATATCTCTATTTATAAAATATATTTATTTAAAATTAGAAAAGGTAAGAATCCAGAAATGTATAATTAGTTGCTTATTAATAACTAATTTAGTTGAATGAATAGATATAAATTAATAGTATATTTTTTAACAATTATAAATCTTATATTGTCGTTGATAATTGATAATATACTTTTTATAGCTGAATTAAATTTACTTTATTTAGTTATAATAATTGTTTTAGACTATAACAACAAAAGATCTATTTCATTTTTGCAGACATGGATATTAGCATTTATATTTATCATAATATCTGAAGCCATTTTAATAGATCAGAATACTGACGAATTATTAAAAGCAACACAATATTTAATCGCTGCCAATACAATGATTATTTTGGGATATTTTTATCCTAATAAACACAGGAACATATCTTCAGAAAGTACTGTAACTAAAGTTAGGATGTTAAAGCTAACACCTTATATGTTATATGCCCTTGTTGTATTTTACGTCTTATATTCTTTACCAGGCGCCCTCTTATCCTACAGTTATGGTCGAGATGCGGCTGCAGCAGATAGAGATGTTAATTTACTTTTGAGTGGTTTCGCTAATGCATTGGGATTCATTTTGCCGTCAATAATTGCATTTTATCATAAGGAGATTAAGTATAGAAAATCTATAATTATACCTTTAATTATTAGCCTTCCTATTTTTGCTATCTTATTTATTGGAGGAACTAGGTTTCCGTTGCTTTTTTCATTTGGTGGTTTTCTTTTTGTTTCACATGCTGATAATAAAGGAAGAATAACACTCAATGCCAAATTTATCGGTTTGATTCTGATCCTGGTAATTTCTAGTTCAATAATGGGACAATTCAGATATGGCGGAATAAAAAGTTATTCATTTAGGCAAAGTAATTTTAATTTTGATGAGAGATTTTCAAGACTTCTGGCATCTAATATGAGTCCTGAAGGTGTTGTGGATATGACGGCATTATCGATGACTTATTTTGAATCCCACCCACACACATACGGAAAATCAATAGCCTTCCTGACATACTTTTGGATACCTAGACAAATTTGGCCAGATAAGCCGACAATGTTAGGTCATTGGTTGATCAGAGAATATAGAAGTGGCTTTGGAGCTGGTCACAGTGCTTCGTTTGGATTTGTTGGCGAATTATATGCTGATTTTGGTTATTTTTCATTAATATTCATTTATTTTCTTGGTATTTTGCTTCAGCGGGCTGATCGCTTTCGCGAAAAGCAGCTAGAACACGCAAGTGCTTACTCGAAAATCATGATCGGCATGATGTTTTCTTATGTTTTCTTTTTTGTGAGATCTCCTGTTACTGCAACAATAAATTTTATTGGTATTTTAATCGTTTATTATATGTTTCGTAGGATACTTTTCAAAAAGGTAGTGGTTTAAATTTCAGGAAATTTAAATTATTTAATATTCATTCATATTTTTTATAGATAAACGAACAAATTAGAAAATGAAGAAGCTTTTGTATATTACTAATATTCCAGCTCCATATCGTCAAAAACGATATAATTTGATGAAGGAAATATTTCCTAAGAATGGAATAGAATTTGAAGTATTATACATGGCAAAAATTGAACCGGATAGAGACTGGATAATCCCGAAGGAAAGTTTCAAATATGATTATAAAATATATAAAGGTATTCATCCTTCAATTGGTGGCTTTTTCTGTCATTTTAACCCAGGATTATTAATTCGCTTACTTAGAAAGGATTATGATATTGCGATTGTTGGCGGTATGGCTAGCCCATCGCATTGGCTGGCTCCCTTTTTTATACCAAAGAAGGTGTTAAAAGTTATGTCTGTTGAATCAAATTTATATTCAACTGTACGTAAAACCGGAATTGGAGCAAAAATCAAAGAAATTCTCATTGACAAAATGGATGCATATCAGGTAACAGGTACGCCGCAAATGGACTATATTAATTATTTCTCGAAAAAAGCTTCTAAGAAGCCATTTATTAAATTACCTAATATAATTGATGAAGAAATCTTCCGGGATAGAGTTGCTTCTTTAAGAGGCAAGGAAAATGAAATCCGAAGTTCTATAGGTTTGGATGCTAATACCCAGATGTGGATTTTGCCATCACGATTAATTCCAATTAAAGGGATTATACCATTCATTTCACTCCTGAAAAATGTTCAGGGAATAAAACTTTTCATAATTGGAAACGGACCTCTTGATAAACAAGTGCGTGAATTAGTCGAAAAAGAAAATCTACCTGTTACAATTTTGGGTTTCAAACAACAAGACGAACTCATTTATTATTATGCTGCTGCAGATTTATTTGTATTACCTAGTTTAAAAGATGCCTCTCCATTATCTGCCATCGAAGCATGTGCAGCTGGATTGCCTTTATTAGTTTCATCAAGGATTGGTAATTTGGAAGATGTACTGGATAGCCCAAACAATGGATGGCACTATGACCCGGAAAATGAGAAAGAAAAGGGTAAGGAAATTGTTCAAAAAATATCTCATATGAGTCGTAACGAACTAAAGGAAAAAGGCTATCAATCCTTAAAACGCTTTAATGACATATTTGAGGGAAGAAAATGTGTTGAGTCCTACGTTAAGCAATTGAATACAGTTTTAAATTTAATCAAAGGATGAGATTTTTTATATTTAATTACGAGAACAATTCTAATTTAATAGATAGTTTTTTATCATCAGCTTGTAGGGCTCATGGATATGATGAGCCACTTTCTAGAGGATGGTTTATCTGGAAATTTAGAGATAACCCATATGGCCCGACTATTCTTACCTGCGCTGAAGAAGATGGTGTTATTGTTGGGTGTGTAGGGTACGGTTTTCAACCTTTTATATTGAATGGGAAAACACTTAATGGTGTAATGTCATTTGAAACTTTTGTTCATCCAGATTATCAGCGCCGGGGTATTTTTTCCAAACTCATAAAATTAGCTGAGATACAACTTGTTGAACAAAAGGTCGATTTTATTTTAAATTTTCCGAATAGCAACAGCCTAAAGGGTTTTTTAAATAGTGGATGGAAACAAAACCCTGCGCCTGAGTATAGAATAAAGTTCAATAATATTATAAATTCTATGATTCATATTAATGATTTTCGAAGTGAATTTATATCTAAATACAAAAATAATCGTGAAATATATGGATTTAATAATTTTGATCAGGTTAACAACGATTACTTTTATTTGAAATTAAATAAGGAGTTCATCAATTGGCGGTTTTTTTCATATCCTTTACATGAGTATTACAAAATCGAAAAGGATAGTTATCAAGCAGTGGTTAAAGTAGGATACAGAGGAAAAATAAAAGAAGGTCATATCCTGTTCATAAACATTTCAGACAATAAAACATTTTCTATGAATGACCTTATAAAAGAGTGTAAAAATATAAAGGATTTAGATGTGCTAAGTTTATCAGTATCTAAAGTAAATGGTTTAAGAAGCCAAATATTAAGGCATGGATTTGTACGCGTTCCCAGCAAAGTGCGCATGTGTTATAAGATTTTGAATAATCTGAATATCAGGGATTCTGATATTTCGAATTTGTCATTTGAAGGAATTTATCATCATACAAATTAACAATCGTGAGAGAAATTATTCGAAGTACTTATCTTAATATGATAGGTGCATTTACAGATATTAAACCGGGCATTCACATCTTAAACTCTCATTATGTCACGCCCGGTGAAGTTCATATTGAAAAAAATACTTTAATCTATGATAATTTTTTATCCTATTTGAAGAAGGTTGGAATATTTATTACCCTTGAAGAAGCTACAAAAAGGATACTTTCGAATCTTATACCTGACGATAAGGTTATGCTATCCTTCACATTTGATGATGGATTTGAAGAATGTTATACAATTATTGCTCCGTTATTAGAGAAATATGGAACACGAGGTGCTTTTTTTATAAATTCAAACTATATTTCTTCTGATAAAGCCTACCAAAAAGATTTTAATATAAGAGTGAATACATATACTAAAAGCCCTATGAGTTGGGATCAAGTAAGAGAGCTTCATAGAAGAGGACACATTATAGGTTCGCATAATTTAGACCATTCAAATTTTCAGGAATTGAGTGTTTCTGACGTTCAATATCAGATTCTGAAGAATAAAGAAATAATTGAAAATAAGCTTAATTCAGATTGTGGTTACTTTGCGTGGACTTACGGTCAATTGAAACATTTCCCCCCGCATGCATTAGAAATTACAAAAAATGTTCACAAGTATATTTTTAGCGATACAAATTTCAAATTGTATTTTTCATATAATAGGTCGGTTATTAATAGACGACACATTGAGCCATTCTGGCCAAAAGCGCATATCAATTATTTCTTGGGAAAAAGGAAAAGAATTTAGTTTAATATAAGTTTCAAATTTGTGCCAAAATTATTACAAATAAGTATTGAAGTCAACAGTGGTTCTGTTGGTAGAATTGCTGAACTGATCGGACAAAAGGCTATTGAAGCGCAATGGGAAAGTTACATTACCTATGCACGTAATAATTTACCAAGCAAATCTCATGTTATTAAGATTGGAAAATTATTTGATGTATATGTTCACGGAGTAATGACAAGATTGACCGACCGTCATGGTTTTTATTCAACTGCTCCTACACGAAAGCTTATATCCCAAATTAACGAAATTAAACCAGATATTATTCACTTACATCACCTGCATGGTTATTTCATTAATATTAAAGTTTTATTCGATTTTCTGGCAAGTTCCGGTATTCCTGTAATTTGGACATTTCATGATTGTTGGTCTTTTACTGGTCATTGTGCACATTTTGAATATGTTAATTGTAAAAAATGGATTACCGGATGCTACAATTGTCCCCAGAAAAGGGAGTACCCTGCCAGTTTGATTTTTGATAGGTCAAAGGAGAATTATCTAGAGAAAAGAAAGCTATTTTTATCTGTTAAACAAATGGTAATTGTGCCTGTTTCATATTGGTTGGGCGATCTTGTAAAAAAATCATTTTTAAATCAATATAATATTCATGTAATTCAGAATGGTATAGATACTGAATTGTTTAAGCCTGCGTCTGATTTAAGGAATATCAGAGAAAAATATGCATTTAAGGATAAATTTATTATTCTTGGTGTGGCTGGAATCTGGTCCAAACTTAAGGGACTTGACGATTTTATCAGATTAAGTAAAGAATTAGACCCAAATTATCTTATTATACTTGTTGGATTGACTAATCAACAAATAAGAAATTTGCCATCAAACATCATTGGAATAGAAAAAACAGAAAATATTTTAGAATTAGCAAGTTTATACTCTGTAGCTGATGTGTTTGTAAACCCGACTTACGAAGATAGTTTTCCTACAACAAATTTAGAAGCACTTGCATGTGGAACTCCTGTAATTACATACAAAACTGGAGGAAGTGCCGAGTCGGTAAGCGTGGAGACGGGTTTTGTAGTTAATAAAGGAGATATAATGGGCATAATTCAATGTGTTAAAATGATAGAGAAAGCGGGAAAAATATTTTATACTGAACACTGTAGAAATCGCGCCCTTAAGCTTTATAATAAGGACGATAATTATAGTAAATACATACATTTATATAAAAAAATATTGAGGTATTAATAATTTGCTTATGGAAAATTATCAAGTATGCATCAATTGTGTAATGGATACCACAGATGTTTCTATTCATTTTGATAAAAATGGCGTTTGTGATCACTGCCATGACTTTGAGAACCATGTTAAACCTAATTGGCATACGGACGAACGCGGACGACAGGAACTGCTCAAAATAGTTCAAAAAATCAAAGCCGACAGCAAAAACAAAGACTTTGATTGCTTGTTAGGTATCAGTGGGGGTGTGGATAGCTCTTATATGCTACACCTTACTGTAAAGGAGTTCGGACTGCGGCCATTAGTCTTTCACGTAGATGGTGGCTGGAATTCAGAGCTGGCAGTGCACAATATCAATGTGATGATTGATAAGCTGGGCTTAGACCTTTTCACAGAGGTGATTAATTGGGAGGAGATGAAAGATTTTCAATTGGCTTTTTTCAAATCGGGTGTCCCACATATCGACATACCTCAAGACCATGCCTTCATCGCTACATTGTATCATTTCGCGGATAAATATAACATAAAGTACATCCTCAATGGGGGAAACTTCTCTACTGAATGCGTACAATATCCATTGCAGTACTATTATTATGGGACAGATATGATTCACATTAATGATATTATTAGGCGCTTCGGGACCATCCGAATGGAAACTTATCCGTTTAGCTCCATATTTCGTCATAAAATTTATCTAAAATACATACGTGGCATCAATGTGGTTAAACCATTAAATTATATGCCTTATTTCAAAGAAGAGGCGCTTTCTTTGCTTGAGAAAGAATATGGATGGAAACCCTATCCACAAAAGCATTTTGAATCACGCTTTACTCGTTTCTTCGAGGGTTACTGGCTTCCAGAGCGATTTGGTTTTGATCCAAGAAGAGTAATGTTTTCAAGTTTGATACTAACAGGGCAAATGACCAGGGAAGATGCACTAGAGAAGTTAAAAAAGCCTGCCTACAATCCTGAAACAATCGATGAAGATTTCAACTATATTGCCACCAAACTTGGCATCAGTCGCGAAGAACTTCAGGGGTATTTTAATATGCCAAAAAAATATTACTGGGATTATAAAAACCAACAAAACATATTCAGATTGGGAGCAAAGGTCCTCAACTGGATGGGCGTGGAAAAAGTGAAGAAAAGGAATAAATAGATATTAGCTGTAACAAAAAGCAATATTACAAATAAACTATATACCGAAGCATTAGCGCTAAATTTATTAAATAAATAATGATAACAATAATTGACTACGGGTTAGGAAATATCAGAGCATTTCAGAATGTTTACGATCGACTTAATATTCCAGCCAAAGTCGCTCGTTCTGCTTTAGATTTGAAAGATGCTCAAAGGATTATTCTTCCTGGTGTTGGGGCTTTTGACTATGCCATTAGTCAATTGAATTCATCCGGTATGAGGGATGAGCTCGAAAGGCAAGTTATTATCAATAAAGTTCCTGTTTTAGGAATATGTGTAGGTATGCAGATGTTGGCAAAATCAAGCGATGAGGGCGTGCTTCCAGGGCTTGGTTGGATAGATGGTGTAGTTAAAAAATTTGATGAATCGACCATCATATATAAAACCCGACTTCCTCACATGGGTTGGAATACAATAAATCCAGTCAAATCAAATCCAATATTTTATGGGATAGAGCAAGGATCAAAATTTTATTTTCTTCACTCCTATTATTTTTCTCCTATCTCTTCTGATAACATTATTTCTGAAACGAATTATGGCATTACTTATGCAAGTGCGGTAAACAAAGAAAACATATTTGGCATACAGTTCCATCCCGAGAAAAGCCATCAGAACGGAATTCATTTGCTCAAAAATTTTGCTTTACTCTCATAGAATTTATTTAAACACAACTCAAATTACAATGCTGTATCCAAGAATTATACCTACTCTGCTTGTACATAATAAGGGCCTTGTGAAAACAATAAAATTTAAAGACCCTAAATATGTTGGTGATCCGATCAATGCCGTCAAAATCTTTAATGAAAAGGAAGTTGATGAATTAGTGGTTTTAGACATTGACGCATCTGTTCAAAATCGTGAACCAGACTACAAGATGATCGAGAATCTAGCCGCTGAATGCAGGATGCCATTGTGCTTTGGGGGTGGGATAAAAACAACAGAACAAGCTCAAAGAATATTTAGTTTGGGTGTTGAAAAAATCGCCATCAGTTCTTTAGCAGTTCAAAATCCGAATATCATAACACAAATAGCTGAGAAAGTAGGTAATCAAAGTGTTGTTGTAGTATTGGATGTAAAAAGGAAGCTATTTTCCGCAAAATATGAGATTTTCACGCATAATGCCAAGAAATCAACTGGCATAGAACCTATAATATTTGCAAAAAAAATGCAGGATCTTGGCGCGGGTGAAATTATTATAAACTCCATTGATAATGATGGTATGATGACGGGTTTTGATCTTGAACTGATTGAAAAAATCAGAAACCAGATAAGTATTCCGTTAACAGTTTCCGGTGGCGCAGGGTCACTGGATGATATAGGAAAAGTTATACAAAAACATGGTATTATAGGTGTTTCGGCCGGAAGTCTTTTTGTTTTTAAAGGTAAATATAGGGCTGTTTTGATCAATTATCCAACACCCTTTGAGAAGTCTGCACTAATCAATAAATATTTCTTGCCTTATTGGTCTTAATTTTTTTACCTTCCTCTTTTATGAACATTCTTTTCCTGACTATTACACGTTTCACTTTCATCCATGAGGAAGGGATTTATACAGACCTAATGCGGAAATTTGCAAATGAAGGCCATAGTTTGTTTGTTGTTGCGCCAACTGAGAGAAGATTTAAAGTTTCAACGAATTTAAAGAGGGAGAAAGATGTTAATATTTTGAATGTAAAGACATGGAACATCCAAAAAACCAATGTCATTGAAAAAGGATTGGCAACGCTTTTACTGGAAAAGCAGTTTCAGAAAGCCATCCGTAAATATTTCAATGATGTCCACTTTGACTTTATAATCTATTCTACCCCGCCCATCACTTTTACAAGAATCGTCAGTGAGATCAAACAGCGCGACAAAGCCAAAACCTACCTGCTATTGAAAGATATTTTTCCTCAGAATGCAGTCGATATTGAATTATTAAAAAAAGGAGGATTGTTACACCGGTTTTTTCGTCGTAAAGAAAGAAAGCTATATGAGGTTTCCGATTATATCGGTTGCATGTCTCCTGCCAATGTAAAATATATCATTCAACACAATCCTTTTCTCCCAGCAAGTAAAGTGGAAGTTAACCCCAATAGTTTGGATTTAACCCCTACTGTTATATTGGATGAGCCGTCAAAAATCGCTATCCGGAAAAAATTACAAATTCCTCAGGATAAATCCATTTTTGTATATGGTGGCAACCTTGGCAAGCCACAGGGCGTTGATTTCTTGTTGAGAACCATTATGGCCTGCATCAAAATTAATCAGGCTTATTTTCTTATCATAGGCTCAGGCACCGAATTTCCGCGGATGAAGCGCTGGTTTAAAATTAACAAACCGGCAAATGCGCGCTTGATTGAAGCGCTACCAAAAGATGAGTATGATATGCTTGTGAAAGCCTGCGATGTAGGTCTCATTTTTTTAGATCCACGTTTTACCATTCCTAACTACCCTTCGCGTCTGCTCTCCTACCTCGAGAACAGCATACCCATTATTACAGCCACCGACTCCGTAACCGATATTGGCACTATGGCTGAAGCCAATGGCTATGGTTTCAAATGCCTTTCGGGCGATATCGAAACCATGATAAAACACATCCAATTTTGCTGCGAAAATCCAGATGAAATAAAAGAGATGGGACAAAAAGGCTTTGAGTTTCTTAAAAACAACTATACGGTGCAGCACTCCTACGACATCATTATGAAACATTTTAACAAGAACTCCTAGCAATAGTCAGTTATTTTTACTCAGTGAAACTCATTGCAACCTAAAAAAAATTGAAAATCAGACCAATCGTTGTCATCTGCGTTCTATTCCGAATATGCTCTACAAATCCATAATAAAACCTATCCTCGACTTCCTCTTCAGCCTTCTCGCCCTGCTGATACTCTCACCGTTATTTTTGGTCATCACATTCCTGCTTGCCATTGCCAATTCGGGCAATCCATTCTTCATCCAGACACGCCCCGGTAAAAATGCCCGCTTATTCAGGCTCATCAAGTTCAAAACCATGACCGACCACCGCGATGCATACGGCAATCTTCTGCCCGATGCCGAGCGCCTTACTACTGTGGGCAAATTTATCCGCAAAACCAGCTTGGACGAAATACCCCAACTTATCAATGTGCTTAAAGGGGATATGAGCCTTATTGGCCCACGCCCACTTTTGGTGGAATACCTGCCGCTCTACAACAAAGAACAGGCCCGCCGCCATGAACTGCGTCCCGGTATCACAGGTTGGGCACAGATCAACGGCCGCAATGCCATCAGCTGGGAGCAAAAATTTAAATACGACCTATATTATGTTGATAACTGCAGCTTGGTGCTCGACTTGATCATTCTTATAAAAACCATCGAAAAAGTATTTGCATCGGAAGGTATCAGCCAGCAAGGGCAGGCAACTGCAGAGAAGTTTACGGGAAGTAATTAAATTGTCAACTTTCAGAAGCCAGAAGTTAATAGTCAAAAGTCTTACATTAGCCTTTGCGAACTTCAGACCTTCGCCTTTCTGATATTTAACTTACACATCATAATTATTTTCAAATGTTCTCATTTTATTAATCAGTAACCATGTTTCTTTACGGTGCTAGCGGTCACGCGAAAGTAATTATTGATATACTTGAACTGAGGAAAATTGAAGTTCGAGGTCTTTTTGACGATAATCCGGCAATAAAATCGCTGCTGGATTATCCGTGTTTAGGCTCATTAAACAGGCCTATTCAGGAAGAAATAATAATTTCTATCGGAGACAATAATTTAAGGAAAAGAGTCAGCGAACGATTTCTGTTAAACTATGGTATGGCTTTACACCCCACAGCACAAATCTCTGAAAGAGTGCGCATCAGTGCGGGAACGGTCGTGATGGCCAATGCGGTTATCAACACTGGAACGGTGATCGGAAAACACGTTATCGTCAACACCTCAGCCTCCATCGACCATGACTGCATTATTGAGGATTATGCACACATTTCGCCCAACGCTACCCTATGTGGTGGTGTTTCGATAGGCGAAGGCACACATTTTGGTGCAGCAGCTGTAGCCATCCCTAACATAAAAATAGGCAAATGGGTTGTAATAGGTGCGGGGGCTGTTGTTATTCATGATGTTCCGGATTATGCTGTGGTTGTTGGTAACCCCGGAAAAATCATAAAATATAATGGATAGCAAAGCTGGCTCAAACAGATTGAAAATCATTGCGGGCTTAATGCTCGCATTTTTCATTCTTACAGGTCTCTTTCTGTCTTATGCAGGTAGTTGGCTTGTCTTTCAGAAAACCAAGTTCCCGGCTGATATCGGAATCATCCTCATGGGTCGACTTCCTGATCGGGTGCTTGAGGCAATCACATTGCTGAAGGAGGAGAACATTAAAATGGTTGTTGTGCCAAATAATATTGTTTACGACAACGAGCTGTTAGTTCCTTATGGTTTTGAACTACCAAGTGAAGCGCAACGAGCCGTTGTGCTTCTTGGTAATCTCGGTGTTTCAGATAGTCTCATCAGGTTGCTACCCGGCAACGCGTCGAGTACCCGCATGGAGGCTGAAGCATTGGCCGGCTATTTACTTCTTAATCCTCATGTAAAGTCAGTCGCATTAATTACCTCGGCATCGCACAGACGTAGGGCCTTCCTCATTTTTTCGAATGTGTTGAATGAGTATGGTTTAGCGGTCAATTTACAATGCTGCCCCAGTCGTTACAGCAGCTTTCAGCCAAAAAGATGGTACAGTAATCGCGAAAGCGCTAAAGAAGTTGCAGCTGAATACCTTAAACTACTTTGGTTCTTTCTTGTCGAAAAATGGTAACAACAAATATTCCAACAAAAACAATTAGAATTTTATTGGGTGTTCCTGCACAATAAGCCTGATCGACAAATATGCTGCAGCATTAATAGTTAAGCCTTAGTTGAGTCCCACATCAGGGAAATACACTAAAAAATACAGCCTCAATCCTTTTCCAATCTTCTTGCTTCAAGTTGCTTCCACTTGGCAAACAGAGGCCATCAATAAAGAGCCTTTCACTCACTTCTTCACCATAAAACGGAGCATCAGCAAACACGGGCTGCAGATGCATGGGTTTCCACAAGGGCCGCGATTCAATGTTTTCGGCTTCAAAGGCAAGCCTCAAATCCTCGCGTGTAATTCCATTATTATTCTCGGGGTCGATGATCACAGTGCTTAACCATCGGTTCGAGAAAAAGCCTTCCGGTTCCGGAAGCAGTTCAATGCGATAGCCTTTCGCATTGATTTCCCCCAACAATTTTTGGTATCTGTCGAAATTAGCCCTGCGTGCAGCCACCCGTGCAGGCAGCACCTGCATTTGTCCGCGTCCAATGGCTGCCACTACATTGCTCATGCGGTAGTTGTAGCCGATATGGCTGTGCTGGTAGTGCGGGGCGTTGTCGCGCGCCTGAGTGGCCAGAAAGCGCGCCCTGGCAATCAACTCCCCGTCCTCCGAAAGCAGGGCGCCCCCGCCGCTCGTCGTGATGATCTTGTTGCCGTTGAACGACAGGATGTTCAGCTTACCAAAGGTGCCGCACATTTTACCGCCGATATGCGAACCCAGAGCCTCCGCAGCATCTTCGATCAGCGGGATATCGTATTGCTTGGCTATCTCGGTGATTTCGGACATCTTCGCCGGCATCCCATACAGGTCCACGGCAATGATGGCCTTTGGTTTTTTACCCCTGGCTATCCGGTCGATAATCGCATCCTTCAGGTATTCCGGATGTATATTCCAGGTGTCCCTTTCCGAGTCCACAAACACGGGTGTCGCTCCCTGATAAACAATGGGATTGGCCGAGGCTGAAAAGGTGAAGCTTTGGCAGATCACTTCGTCCCCGGCTTTCACGCCCAGCAGTATGAGGGCCAGATGCAGAGCAGCAGTGCCACTGCTAAGGGCTGCGGCATGTCCAGTTCCTGTAAATGCTTGTAAATCAGTTTCAAATCCGTTCACATGAGGTCCAAGCGGCGCAATCCAGTTGGTATCGAAAGCTTCCTGCACATACACGCTCTCCATTGTACCCATATGAGGTGAGCTGAGCCATATTTTTGGTTTCATTTGTTAGGTTGGTAAAATAATATGCAAAAGTAACAAACCCTGCCTATTTTTGCACCACAACATCAGTGCATGCCGTTTATTGATGCTACTCATCCATACTGGACCAACTTTTTAAATCATACGCCCCACGACCTGTATCACCTGCCGGATTATTGTGCCATTGAGGCATGGATGCTCGGAGGAAAAGCCTTGGCTTGGTGTTTCGAAACCAAGGGCTTGCAGGTATTGATGCCTTTGATTCACAGATCAGTAAGCCATGATAGCCATTATTACGACCTGGTCAGCCCTTATGGATATCCAGGTTTGCTAAGTTCACCCCAATTGGGCTCTGCAGATGCTGTGGCGGTCATACAGGCTTTTAACAGAGAGGCAGGCGCCGAAGGATACATCAGCACGTTTGTTCGGCTAAATCCCTTGCTTAATCCGTGGAAGCTGCCCCCTGAAGTCCCCTGCCGTCAGCTTCAGCACGGGCTTACAGTCTCCATTGACCTCTCTCGACCTTTGGAAAAAATCAGGGCAGGCTATTCTGTCAACCACAGGCGCAACCTGCGCGGTTCCATTGATCGGTATGTCGTTCACATCGACGACTATGCTGATTTTGATCGCTTTATTCTTGCATACAACCAGACCATGCATCGCAAGAAGGCCCACCCGTATTACTTTTTTCCCGAACAGTATTTCCATGCCATTCGACATATTCTTGGCCATCGTTTAATCTTCATTGCCATTAACGATAACCAAGGTACATTTCTCAGCGGTGGCCTTTTTACGCTATTTGGCAAGGTAATGCAATTTCACCTTGGTGCAACAATGGACCAGGCGCTTACCGGCAGCCCTTCAAAATTGATGATTGATGCAGCTGTGCAAACAGGCATCAACAGGGGAGCTGCCCTTTTGCATCTTGGCGGTGGGGTTGGTGCCAGCAGTAGTGATGGTCTGTTCAGGTTCAAGAAGGGATTTAGCAGTACGCACTATTCCTTTTCAAGCCTTCAATTTATTCATAATCCTGATGTTTACACCTTACTGGCATCTAAGTCAACACCATCACCCACTTTACCCTTCGACTTTTTTCCTGTTTACCGCCGTTGATAATTAAATTAATGGCTGGCAACTTCACAATTCACAAAGAGTAATCAGCACCTGCAATGGAGAAATAAATAGCCTTTCTTTGAGCGAAATATACTGGCACGATAATTCCAATCCTTCACTATCAATGCACACCAGAATAAAGTCTTTTTTTACTGATCATCGTCTGGCACCATTGCGCAATGTGTTGCTGTTTGCATTTCTGCTGATGAGCTTCCACTACTTTTATCTTTGGTGGTCAGCCCGTGGCTTTTATCCCTTAGCCCGTCAGGTTGACGATCTTTTTCAATATGCAAGCGATATATTATTCAGACAAAGCGTTTGGATTTTAAAAAACATTTTTGGTACCAATATCATTACCGATGTACAAACCATATGGGTTACCACAAGCACAGGCCAATGGGGTTATGTAGATGTGAGTCCGGGATGTACAAGCCTGAAGCAGTGGCTTCATTTCATTTTTATCATGCTGTTTTTTCCCGGAAGCTGGAAGCATAAGCTGTGGTATATCCCCGCAGGCATACTGGTGTTACATGGTGTTAACATTATACGAATTGTTGGTCTCACCCTCACACTTATCCCTTGGTCACATCATTTCAATTTCTTTCACGACTATATTTTTAAAACCTTTTTCTACCTTCTGATTTTCGTTATGTGGGTCATCTGGGTAGAATATTTCCAGGTCAAGCCAAAAGTAGATCGATCCAAAATGGGAGACCAGCCCAACACACCAAATCTATAGCCTCCCGTTTCGTTCGTAATCCCTTCCTCACTATTTACCCCCTTTAACAACAACATTGCCAAATGGATGTACTGATAAGCTTCCTGTAAAAGATAACGGAATTTAAGGTGGAACCGGACGAATGACGAAGAAAGGGAGAAATTCAAAGATTCAAGATTCAAAGATTCAAGATTCAAAGATTTAAGGATTCGAAGCTAAACTCCCAACCCCAAACCATGAGCAGTGACGGGTGATAGGTTACGGGTGAACGGTGAACAGTGAATAGTGAACGGTGAACGGTGACGAGTGACCAGTGACGGGTGACGGGTGAACAGTGAACGGTGAATAGTGAACAATGACCAGTGACGGTTGACATGTGAAAAGTGACGAATGAACAAAAAACAAGGAACAAAAAACAAAGAACAACGAATGACGAATCACCAATCACCAATCACGAATTACGAATTACGAAAGATTCAAAGATTCAAAGATTCGAAGATTCGAAGATTCAAAGATTCAAGATTTAAGACTAAATCATCTTATTCACTCAAAACCTCAACATCAAACAAAGAACAAAGAACAAAAAAACAACCAATCACCAATCACCAATCACCAATCACGAACAAAGAACCAAGAACAAAGAACCAAGAACAACCAATCACGAATCACCAATCACGAACAAAGAACAAAGAACCAAGAACAAAGAACAACCAATCACGAATCACCAATCACGAACAAAGAACAAAGAACCAAGAAC
>DAOKYW010000034.1:22087-23324 GCA_035325985.1 Bacteroidales bacterium | reverse complement strand
TGAGCGAATCCGGCGATTTCCCGAAAAAGGTCATGGCAGCCGATTTAATTCCAAAAGCATTGCTGCCGAAAGGGACGGTGTTGAGGTACATGGCCAGAATTTCCTCTTTGGAATAGCTTCGTTCGAGTTTGGCAGCCGTGATCCATTCCATAAATTTGCGCAGAACCAATTGAATGGGATTGAGGTTTTCATTGCGCGGAAAAAGGTTTTTTGCCAGCTGTTGGCTGATGGTGCTGCCGCCGCCTTTTTGGTTTCCTGTAACTATTCCCCAGGCCACCCTGAAGAGCGCTTTTACATCGATGCCCGAATGCTCGGTAAACCGGACGTCTTCGATGGCTAGTATTGCATTGACCATGTGCGGCGACAAATCCCGAAAATGGATATTGGAGCGGTTCTCCACAAAAAAAGTACCCAGCAGGACGCCATCGGATGAGTAAATTTCGGATGCCAGATTGGTCTGAGGATTTTCAAGTTCCTCGAAAGAGGGCATCTTGCCCAGCCAACCCGAGCCGATAGCGAAAAACAATATCAATACAAATGCCAGCCCCGAAAAGTAGATGATCCAGAAAGTGCCAACGGCACCTTTGTCGGACGAAACGTTTGGCTTTTTTTTCTGATTCATGTTGATGCTATGCTTCAAAGGGGATTTCGTTCGATACGTAATCCGGCATCGGTGATGCCGAAGAGTATGGTGTCGCGCATGGCTTGTTCAATGTAAAAAACATAACTACCTGGCAATGGAAACTTTAGCCTGTTGTGCAATGGGATGAGTTGCTGACGGTATGGCCCGGTACCCTTTCCGTACCACTGACCTGAAGGATCGGCCAGTTGACATTCGATGGTGTCGCGGGTGATATGGCCATTAGGCATGCGCGTTTGCAAAAACAGAAAGAGGTTGGCATAGGGATATTCCACGTGATTACGCAGGTGAAGCAGGATGCGGTAAGTGGATACAGTATCGTCGATTTCAGCTTCGAACCGCAGCCTGTTCGAGCTATGCCACTCGTGGCCACCGGTTGACTGCACCGCATCGAACACGGTGCGATTGGAACATCCTGCTGCAAAGATTGCAATGGCAAGGTAAAACAACAGGCGGATAAGCTTAGCCATCTCAACGGTTCTTATTCCTGTTTTTTTTGGGTTTTGGTGTGCGCGGCTCGTCAAACCGGGTAAGGTCGCCCTCCAGGCCAACAACGGGTACTTCAAGTGCCTGAACATCCTTGATAAAGGCAAAATC
>DAOKYW010000034.1:0-21987 GCA_035325985.1 Bacteroidales bacterium | reverse complement strand
CGGTCGCCCTGATATTCCACGTCGTTGAGCTTCATTTCAAGCCTGAGTTCCATGACCATCTCACGGGTGCGCTTCAGGTGGGCAGGTTCCAGCTCAACGGCCTTCATCCACTTTTCGATGTCGGTGGCTTTGGCATGCCGGTAAATCTTTCTGAGCTGGGATGGCTGAAAGTTCTCTCTTTTGCGTCTGAACTGCAAAATGGCTGCTTCGCCTGTGAGCGAAACAATGCCGATATCGTGTCCGGAGGCCGCCTCCACGGCAACAATCTCGCCTTCCTTGAGCCTGAGCTCAGGAGTGTAAGAAAAAAAATCCTTGTGGTCGTTCTTGAATCTTACCTCACAGATGCGCAAGGTGTCGGTACCTTGTGGAGTTTCGTAGTTTTTTAGCCAGTTGGTGGCGCTGAGTTTGCAGCAACTTTGCTGAAAATCAGGGTTTTTATTGCCGCCCGAGGCTCCAACCCTGCAGCAACCGCGGTTCTCTTGACCGCTTTCGGAGTTGAAATTATATTGTTGACTCATGGAATAATAGCGTGGTTTTGGTAAAAAGAAATGATCTATGTTGTCAAAAAATGGTATTAACAGCCGCAAAAGTACGGCAATTTCGCTTCTTTGTGTTGCTCTGGCTGGATGACTGCCTGCGACAGTTTCGAATCAGCGTTTCCGGCCAATGATTCCGGCCAGTTTAATACTCAGACTGCTGATCAGCAGCGAGGTGTTGGCATTGCGCTCCACATGCTGAATGCTTGTCTCGAACATGCCTGCGATTTTTTCTATACCAACATTTCCAACCGCTGAAGCAAAGCGCGAAACAAATTCTTTTTCGTGAACCACCGCAGTTAAAAGCGTTGACTGGCCCTGTTGAATGAGCAATACGAACCGGAATATCCTTAATCCGTATTCGAGCAGCGATTTGATACGTTCGCGGCCTAAGGCTGATGTAGTATTGGCGAATTCGGTGATTTCAGCGTATTTATGATCGAAGCACAGCCGCATCCACATCCTGAATTGTTCCATTTGTTGCAGTTGATCGTCCGGCTGCCTGGCAAACTGCCTGGCCGTCAGATAATCGCCATCAGATAATATGGCAAGTTGCAGGGCTTCTGTCTGGCCCAAACCATATTCCGATACTAGTTGGGTGCAAAGATCCTCCTGTGCGATTTTGGGTAACTTGAGCTGGTAGCACCGCGATCGGATTGTTCCCAACACCTGTTCTGGATTCTCGGCCACCAACAGGAAAATAGTGCTTGCAGGAGGTTCTTCAAGGTTCTTTAGCAATTTATTGGCTGCGGTATGATGTAGTTTCTCAGGCATCCATATGATGATGACCGAGAACATGCCTTCGTAAGGTTTGAATCCCAGCAGGCGGTTGATTTCTGCTACATCCCTGACAAAGATTGTTCCCTGTTTATTCTCAACGCCTAAATAGTTGTACCATTCGTTCATATCGGGATATCCACGGCATTCGCTGATGTAGCTGCGCCATTCTTCGGCATACAGCTTCGACTCGGGGTCTTTTTTGTGCTTCTTGTTGGTTGTTGTGGGGAAAAAGAAGTGTATATCCGGGTGGGCGAGTTTGCTCAGCTTCAGGCATGATGGACATTTTCCGCAGCTGTCATCAGGCTGAGGGTCAGCACAATTAATATATTGGGCAAAGGCCACCGCCAGTGCAAATTTACCATTGCCGGGAGGTCCGAACAGGAGCTGCGCATGCGGAATTCGTCCGTTTTTAACAGATTGCAATAAGTGTTGCCGGGCTTGTTGCTGCCCGATAATGTCGGCAAAGCGCATCAATGTTTTGATTTAATGACCAAAATTAGCAATATTGCCAGGCTTTTGGCCATAAAAAAGCCGGCCACTAAAGGGCCGGCCAACAAACAAATAAAGACAACTATCTGAATTTTAAAACTTTATATCCTTCACCGGAGAGTATTTCTTCCAGCCACTCATAGGTGCCATCCTGATAAACCAAAGCCAGATTGGGGTATTTGCTTCCATCGTCGGGATCGGTATAGAGCCTGAACTCTAGTTTGCCGATTAAACCATTGATTTCGGTTTGGATTACCTTGACGTCGATTTTGGAATTCAGCAAGTTGAAGTCATAATTTGTGCCGCCGCTTTGCTCAACCTGTAAAATATGGTCGTCGATGGCCTTGGGGAAAATCTGGCCGTCAAATTTCAGGGGCTTGACCAGATAATATCCGTTGATTTTCTCCACTTCTTCCATGTTGGCAGTGTATGTCATCTTAAGGTTGTGGCCCATAAGCTCGTCATTGCCCAATTTGAAGCTTTCTGTTGTTGTGTAGTTTGTGCCACTGCCACTCATCGACATGCTCATCGAGTAGTTGTCCATGTTGACTGATGCGCTTACTGCGGTTGGTGTGCCATTATCGGTAAGTGTGGAGTTGTAGCCGGCCGTCAGCTGGGTTGTATTGTTTTGCTTCAGTGTCACATCGGCTTTTACAGGCACAGCTTCCTGTTCTTTTACACCTCTGCTGAGCTTGGTATCATAGGTAATGATTTTGTACACCAGATTATCCATGCTCAGCTCGGCATTGTTCTGTCTTGCCGCCCTGGCTGCATCATCAGCCGGATAGCGAAACACCAGCTTGGTTGTACTGTTCTGCACGAGGTCGAATTCTTCGGTATCAAAATTGAAGGCGTAAATGCCATACTGACCTTCCGCTTTGTTCCCTTTGAGGATTTGTGTAACAGAGGGATCGGTAAAAGCAGCCATCACTTTGCCAAGATCAAGCCTGCCGGGTTTTTCAAGATGCTTGCGTAAGCTGTTGGCTACATTTTTAGCATCCATCAGGCCGGCCATGTAATTGAGCGACTTGGCCGCAGGAGTGTTCATTACTGCTTCCATGTTGGTGGTTACGGCCTGGGTAGCAGTGCGGATCTCAACCTTTGCTTTTTCGGCGCTGAGCTCGGTGGTTTTTTTGTCCTTTTCGCACGAAACCAGGAAAAGCGCGGATGCAGCAAAGATCATGGTGAGTTTGAAAAATGTTTTCATAGTGTTGATATTGGGGTTGTTATACAATTTCTATCAAAGTTACGACAGAAAAGTTAAAATGACATTAAATTTGTTAACGAAATCAAAATAATGATGATTGAGGGGCTAATTTCGTTGCATAAATGTTAAAATCGTTGCAGTATGTCGTCTGCCTTATTGGCTTTGCTATACTCTCCTCATGCGGGAGCGCAGAAATAGCTTTGCCAACCCAACAACTTGACGATCAGCATGAGTTTGCCATTGAAGGTGTTAACGAATTTTTACCTGGCGATATCATCGTGCGTCCGAATGCCAACATCTTGCCCGGCACGGCAAGGATTCCCGGAGGGCAACTTTTTGGACATGCCGCTATGGTCATTCGCGGTTTTCGCGCCGATCAAACGGACAGCCTGTTAGCGAATACCATCATTATCGAATCGATAGCGCGCGATGTTCAGCCTGGCTTTCAGGTACGCGAAAGCCCGGCTCTGGCGTTTCATGAACGCGATGCCTTCAACAATGTAAACTTTTCGGAAAAATACTCGGGCAATCGCTACAGGCTCAGGCTGTCATGGACTGAAAGCGAACTGGACAGTCTGATAGCTTTTCTTAAGGCACAAAAGGGCGACGTCTCAACCTGGAATGCTGCAAAGCGTTTTCCGGGGCACCCTTTTGCCGACAGCCTTGTTCGTATTGGCCAGCGCAGCAACTGGGCCGACAACAGTCACTGGTATTGTTCCCTATTGGTGTGGCAGGCGGTGTATTATGTTAAAGGCATCGACCTTGACCCTAACGGCGGGTATATGGTTTACCCAAACGATCTGATTGCCAGTCCGATGTTCGATAACAAGCCGGGCCATACCGGCCGGGCCAGGTTTTAGGGTACGATCAAAAATTTCGCAACTTGAACCTTAAAAGCTGTTTCACACTCCTCATCAGCTGCTCAACCTCAATCTCAGTGTTTTCATCCAATCTCACAACCGGGTTGGCGTAGTCTTTGCCGGGTTGCTCGCTAAGCTCAATACGTCCCAGCAGGTTCATCTGCTCGTCGTAAATCGCAATATGATTGTCGGCATTAAAATCACGTACAAAGTGTAAAGGGTTGTAGGTGTTGAATCCGCGCTCTCCGCGCATATCGACCAAAATCGGGAACACCTTAAACGAAATGTGCTTGCGGCCAAACAGCAGACGCATGTCGCTCGTCATTTCGACCAGTGAACGTGCAACGATTTCCATTTTCAACTGACCGTTTTCTTCCAAAGTCGTTAGCACACGCATATTGCTGTTTTTTTTACGAAAACTCGTAGTCAGTTCCGACTTCACCTTAAATCCGCCGGTAGTGGCCGAAAAGTGGAACGATTCTGGAAGGCTATGCTTAAGCTTAGCGGTATAATTGATGTCCAGAATTCTGACGCCTGATTGTGTGGAGATAGTGAGCGCAAATGCCACCGGAAAGTCGTCGAGTAATAACGAAGGTTGTGTTTCCCAGGCTAAAAGTGTGAGCGTGGCCATAGTATCAGCCTTGAAGCGATATGGGAAAGTCACCGAGATATAACCCTCATCGGTCGTGTCGGCCCGGTAATGGGCAAAATGGCTATGACTGTCGTCAGCACCATGGTCAAAAGTTTCGATTAAGTCTTGATCAGGCTTGAACGGCAGGTCGATACCCGGCAGTTGGTAGGCCTTCATGAGCGCCCTGAACCCATGTGTTTCAGAAAATCGGTTGGCAATACTGATAATTTCGGCATCACTCGCTCTGATAAGTTTTTCGGATTGCTCAGGCGTAGGTTTTGTGCTGCAGGAAACGGTAAATAACAGGATTGCCGAAAGCAGCATCCGGTGTCTGTGTTGAAGTGGAATCAAGTTGAATAGCGTTTTGTGATTAACGAGACAATGGATGCTGCAATTTCTTCGTTGGTAAAAGAAGCATTGTTAATCTGCAAATCGAATATCAGCTCGTTCAAAGGCTTGCCGCTGAACGCTTCGAGCAGCCTCTTGCGCCTGATATCCGTTTCCTCAATCCATTTCATGGCCTCTTTTCGGCCGATGTTTTGCCGGCTCATCACATTGGTTGCACGCCACTCCAATGGTGCAACCAGACGAATGTGCAATCCTCCGGGTACCCGCGCCGTAATCATGGCTCCGGCCCTTCCCACAATAATTACATGGCCGCGTAGTGCTGCCGACTCAATGAATTCGGCCAGCTTTTTTCGCACCAGATTGTCGCTCAGGTAGGTGTGATTCTCGATTGATTGAAGGATTTCGCTCAGGTGGGATCTTTTGTCGCCCTCAAGAATGCCTTTAACCTGAGCGCTCTTGAGGTTCATCTCGTGCGATGCATCGGAAAGAATTTCTTTTGTCACAAGCTGCCATTTTGGTCGGGCATGTGTATTGAGCATTTGCTGCAC
This sequence comes from Bacteroidales bacterium, assembly GCA_035325985.1. GTDB lineage: Bacteria > Bacteroidota > Bacteroidia > Bacteroidales > F082 > JALNZU01. The sequence goes on along the minus strand of DAOKYW010000034.1, from coordinate 16,588 downwards.
AAGACGTGCAATGGTGTAGCTATGACATCCCGCTTGGCGCGATATGGTGATAAAAGGTAAATGGCCTTCACCTGAGGGTTCATCTTCGGCCATATGATGCATCCGCCTGAGGTATTCGTTAAAAACCGAACTCATGGCTCAAATTTTTCATAAAGTTACGACACTCAGGATATATTTTTGCTTGCCTGAACCTGTTATTTTTCGTAATTTTACTCCAAAACGTAAAGAAAATGGTTACCGATTACTTATGTCCGCACTGCAATGGCCACCTGCTGGTTAGCGATCACCTCATTCTTACGGTTAAGCATGAAAAGGGTCCGGCGATGCTTTTGCTTATGAATCCGGAGGTAGGCAATTATCAGACAATGCATCACAAATCACACATCATTGTCGATGGGCAGAGGTTCGATTTTTTATGTCCGCTTTGTCACGAGAAACTCACTTCCGACCTGAACGAAAATTTGGTTATGGTGCTGATGAAGGACGAAAAGGGCAAAGTGTTCGAGCTGCACTTTTCACGCATAGCCGGTCAGAAGAGCACTTACAAAATCATGGGCAAGGAGGTGCAAACCTTTGGTATTGATGCGCCGCACTACCTTGATTTCATTCACCTGATCGACATGAGCTGAGCGGTACTGCGCTAATTCTGGTGTTGTACTGAAGCCATTTTTACCAGAAAATCCCCCAATAGCCTGACACAGATTCCGGTGCCGCCTTTGCCGCGGTAGCTGTCAGTTTTGTCGAGGAATGCGGGGCCGGCAATATCCAGATGAATGAATGGATAGTCTGTAAAATGTTCAAGAAATTTGGCCGCAGTAATCATGCCGGCTTCAGGACCTCCAATGTTTTTCAGGTCGGCAATATTGGATTTCAGCATTTCGCGATATTCGTCCCACATCGGAAACTCCACTAAGCGCTCACACACCTTATTGCCGGAAACCTTTAAAGCTTCAAAATCGCTTTGGGCTTTCACCTGCATAGCGGCAATTCCGTGTGTTCCGATAGCGCGCGAGGCGGAGCCGGTGAGTGTGGCGATATTGATCACCAGCATGGGATCGTATTTTTTGGCATAACTGAGTGCATCGGCCAGAATGAGCCGGCCTTCTGCATCGGTGTTCAATACCTCAACCGTGGTGCCGTCGAACATGGTAATCACATCACCGGGAACGTAAGCATTGCCATTAACCCTGTTGTCGGTGGCGGGCGCAAGGGCTATCAAATGCAGCTTCAGATTGAGCAAAGCCGCAACCTGCATCGCTGCCGCCACTGCCGCGCTGCCTGCCATATCGCATTTCATGGTTTCCATTGCATTGGATGGTTTGAGGCTCATGCCACCGGTGTCGTACACTACGCCCTTGCCAACAAGGATAATAGGTTTCTCATTGAGAGCATCTTCGGGCTTCCATTCCATCACAGTGAATGTAGGCGGGTCAACACTACCGCGGTTCACAGCCAGCAGTCCACCCATTTTCAGGGCTTCGATGCGGTTTTTATGCATCACTTCCACCATCACACCACAAGGCTGAAGTGCATCAGAAAACCTTTGAGCCAATGTTTCTGCATTGAGTGCATTGAACGGCTCGTTCACCAGATGGCGGGCCCAGCATACGGCTTGAGTGATTACCTCCAACTTTTTCAATGCGGCGCCGGTCACCAGATTGCTTGCAAAAGAGAGGGTTTCGAGACTGTTTTTCTTTTTCTCCGGAGCGCTGAAGTGGTTCAAAAACTGATAATTAGCCAACACAATGCCTTCGGCAAGGGCTATAAGTTCTTCCTCCTTATGATCAAATCCAACTATGGTAGCTTCAGCAATACGATGCTGATTAAGCCTGTGACAGATATGTGCCCCCGACTGTCGGATTTTTTCCAGCCGGATATCAGGACTGACTGTTTCGTCCGAGGTGGCAATAGCGAAAAATATGCTGTAATCAAACCGATTGATCTCGATCCAGCCGTTGTGGTGGTTGTGTTCCAGCTTACGCCTGACATAAAGCAGTTCTTCCGGGCGTAATCCGGCCTTATCGAATGGGCCATTGTCTTCGACCAGATATATTTTATTGGCATAGCTGGTTTCGATCTCGTTGATGAGCAGTCGGGTATTCATAAAGTTATTTATTAGCATGTGTGCAAAAATAGCACTTCGACCCAATCGGGCGGGTTTAAGGGAGCGATACTTAAACTAAATATCCAGCTTGTCCATTATCGTCTTTGTAGCGCCCAGGTTACGCTCCAGATATTCAATGCATTTGGCCGAAGCGGCATTGCGAAGTTCATCATTGGTGCTCAACTCACGAATGGCCTGCTCCATTTCCATACCATTGTTCACCGCAAATGCACCGCCCAAGCCTGCAAGGTCGGTGGCTTCGGTAAATTTCGCGTGTTTTGGCCCGAAAATTACCGGGCAACCCCAGGCTATTGGCTCCTGAATATTGTGTATGGCCTTGCCAAAGCCTCCGCCTATATAGGCAAAACGGGCGTAGCGATAAATACGCGAAAGCATACCAATATTGTCGATGACCAACACCCTTGCATTGGGATTGGTTTTCAACAGCGAATATCTGACCGACGATTGACTGCAGTTGCGCAATATGTTCTCCACATGGCCATGGCTAATATCGTGCGGTGCAATGACAATTTTAAAGTTTTCAGGCAGAACGGAAAGCAGCGGAAGCAGAAGCTTCTCGTCGGATGGCCATGTACTTCCGGCCACAAACAACGGGCTGTTTCCAATAAAGTGTTCTAAATCAGTTAGTCTGTCGGATTGCCTTGCCAGCTGGGCTACACGGTCGAAGCGGGTATCGCCGGCAATACTGCATTGGCTGATACCGGACGACCTGAGCAAATCCATTGAAGTTTGGTCCTGCACAAAGAGGTGTGTTACATAACGTAAGTGCTTCAGAAACCATGATCCGTACCAGCGAAAGAAGTGCTGTCCGGGCCTGAAGCGTACGGAGAAGAAATAGATCGGGATTTGTTTTCGATGCAAATAATCCAGCAGGTTGTACCAAAACTCGTACTTAACAAAGAATACAGCCTTGAAATTGAATTGACGGCAGAATTCTTCGATTTTCGATGGCTTGTCTTCCGGCAAATATAGGACCATATCGGCCAGCGGGTATTCTTTGCGTATTTCGTAGCCTGATGGTGAAAAAAAAGTCAGCAATATCCGGTAATGCGGTTTTGCAGCGCTGATGGCTTCGATCAGGGGGCGTCCCTGCTCGAATTCGCCCAGCGAGGCCGCATGAATCCATATCCATTGTTGGCCATCGCTTTGCAGCCCGGATATTTTTCCGAGGCTTTTCCGCCGGCCCGAAGTCCATAATCGCGCTTTGGGGCTGAATGGCGAAGCCAATCGTGCTGCCAGTCCAAAGAGTATGATGGCAGAAGTATAAAGAATCCGCATCATGCCTGAATGGTATTCAGAAATAGTAATATTTGAGTGGAGCCCTGCGGTAACCCGGTATCATCCAGTTGACCCTGAGACCGATGTAATGGTCGGTATATTTTCGGGTGTCGCGCCCCATGAGTTCAAAGCTGTATTCGCGCAGGGGACTGGTGTAGGCCGAAATCAGTTCGAGTCCCGCCGAAAAATTGAGTGTGCGTTTGCTTCCCATAAACAAATAACCGGCCTCGAAACTATGGGCAAATCCTCCCCTGAGGTGATCATAGCCTTTGGCATAGTCGCCGGCAAGTTGCGGAGCGGTTCCAAACTGTGTTTCTATGTGTATCCGGTGAGCGAGATATCCCAGTCCTCCCTGCACATAGATGCCGCTGTTGGGGTTAGGCTTTCCGGTGCTGAAAAGCTTGCCGGCTTTGGCCTGAAGATGAAATCCGCGCTCAAAGAGGGCTAAGCTGGTGTAAGTGCCATCGCCATCAATCACGTCACCTGTCGAGGTGCTTATCATCCGCAAAAGCTCTTCACGACCCTTTACCTGATTGCCGAAGATAAAGCCCAAATGGGCATTCCAGAGCCAGTTTTTGTTGGTCTTATATCCAATCACGGCGGCAATTTGGCTATTAGGGCCATAACGCTCACGCAGGTCACCTCCGGGCAGTTGAAAAGCATAACTTGCCTGAAAAAGTGCAGTAGATACCACCGAATCCCTCACACTCTGTTGCGCATAAGAAGATAAAACAGAGAGCAACGACACAAGAACTAAAATCAGACGATTCATCAGCCGGATAATGAGGTGCCAAAGTTAGACAAAAAGGGCAAGGGCTGATAAGTGTCGCAAGCAGCCAAATGAAGGCAATTATTACCTTTGTGGCATTGTTATCCAAACAAACCCTTGTTATTGAAAAAGCTCAACAGCTACATTCTCAGGACATATGCAGGTCCGCTCGTGCTCACCTTTTTTATCTCCATGTTCATCCTGCTTATGCAGTTTTTGTGGAAATATGTGGACGATATGGTGGGCAAAGGGCTTGAGCTGCACCTGATTGCCGAGCTGATGTTTTATGCCAGCGCCACCTTTGTGCCTTTAGCACTTCCGCTTGCTATTCTACTCAGCTCGCTCATGACTTTTGGCAATCTTGGCGAGCATTACGAGCTTGTGGCCATGAAGGCGTCAGGTGTGTCGATATGGAGAGTGATGCGGCCATTGGTTTATCTTTCCATCGTCATCAGCCTTTCGGCTTTTGTATTCTCGAATAATGTGCTGCCGGTGGCCAACCTTAAGTTTCAGTCGCTGCTATATGATATCAGACAGCAGAAACTGGCCTTCAACATCCAGGAGGGTGTGTTTTACAATGGAATTGATAATTATGTCATACGCGTTGGGCGAAAGGAAAAGGACAACCGCACCATTTACGATGTGAAAATTTATGACCACACCGATCGAATGGGTAATGTTAAGCTTACCACTGCCGAATGGGGTTTAATGGAGCTCAGTCCCGATCAGCGCAATATTATTTTCACCCTTTTTGATGGGTATAATTATCAGGACATTTATAATACCCGCAATTATCGCGAAAACAGGCCCTTCGACCGAATGAAATTCAGTGAGCAACGCCTTAAATTCGACTTATCCGAATTCGATCTCACACGCACCCAGGAAGAATTGTTCAAGAGCCATTATACCATGCTCAACCTGCGGCAGCTCAACTATTTTATCGATTCGCTTTCGAAACGCTTTGACGAACGGCGTGACCGGTACAATAATCTGTTTTACAAAAGATATCAATACCTTTCGACCATTGATACCAATCTGCTGAAAGGCACAACAGACCTGCTTCAGGTTGCCGACACCTCAGGCCGCAAACCTCAGTTGAAAGCGGATGTGCTGGCCAATTTTCTGCCTAACGAACAGTTCAACATCATCGAGATGGCGTTGAGCGCTGCGCGCAACAACAGGGATAATGTGAGCTTTAATCGCAATGACTTTGAATACCAGTCGGAGAATATCCGCAAACACGAGATTGTGTGGCACAAGAAATTCACCCTGTCCATTGCTTGTCTGCTCTTGTTTTTTGTCGGGGCGCCACTTGGAGCCATAGTGCGTAAAGGCGGCCTGGGATTGCCGGTGGTGATGGCCGTCATTCTGTTCGTATTTTACCATATCCTCAGCATCACAGGCGAAAAGGCAGCAAGGGTAGGCGACCTCAACGTGTTTTTCGGTGTATGGCTATCCTCGCTTGTGCTGCTGCCATTAGGCCTGTTCCTTACCTTTAAATCGACAACTGATGCGCCCTTGCTTGATGCCGAAAGCTGGAAAAAGACATTCAGTAAGCTGGGCGGTTTGTTTAAAACGTTCAGGTCGTGAGGATACTATTTGTTTGCAATAAATCGCCCTGGCCCATGCACGAAGGTGGCCCGATGGCCATGAACAGCCTGATCATGGGTTTGGTCAGGGCCGGCCATCAGGTTAAAGTGCTGGCCGTGAATTCCGAAAAATATCATGTTGATCCTGCTTTAATCCCTGAAGATTATAAAAAACTCACCGGTCTTGAGCTGGTTCACCTCGACCTGAGGTTGAAGATTATACCGGCGTTTTTCAGTATGCTTCGTCGCCGCTCTTATCATGTTCAGCGCTTCATCAGCGATGCATTTCGTGAGCGGCTGGTCCGATTGCTCCGACAACAGCCCTATGATGTGGTGCAGCTCGAAACAGTATTTGTAGCCCCTTATCTGGATGTGATCCGACAGCACAGCAAAGCCCATATTATACTCAGAGCACACAACATCGAGCATCTCATCTGGGAGCGTATGGCCATGCAAACGGCAAATCCTCTGAAAAAGTTTTACCTGAATGACCTGGCCGGTTTATTGAAACAGTATGAAAAGAATGTTGCCACCCGGGTTGATGGCATCGCAGCCATTACACGAAATGATGCGGCTTTTTTTAGGGGTATTACCAGTAAACCCGTAATTGACCTGCCTTTTGGGGTGATGTCAGGCCAGATTGCCGGCGAAGCGGCAAAACCCGGAGTTGGTTACAAGCTTTTCCACATTGGAGCCATGAACTGGATGCCTAACGAGGAAGGGATGCGTTGGTTTCTGGATGATATCTGGCCCGAGCTTCACAGATTGTATCCCGAGCTCACGCTGACATTGGCAGGGCGATTTATGCCGGATTGGTTAGTCACCGGTTATAAGCAAGGTGTTGAGGTTGTTGGCGAAGTGAAAGATGCCCGACAATTTGTCGAATCACACGATGTAGCCATCGTTCCGCTTCGTTCAGGCAGTGGTATCCGCATAAAAATCATCGAAGCCATGGCAGCCGGAAAGCCTGTTGTTGCCACTACTGTGGGCGCTGAAGGTATCATTTGTACCCATGGCGTGAATATCTTTATTGCCGATAGGCTGCAGGATTTTATCGAGTTTGCAGGGCTTCTTAAAGCACATCCTGAAAAAATTGCTGATATCGCAGCCGGCGGACTGAAAATGGTACGACAGCATTATAACAATGAGGAACTTGTGCTGAGGCTGCTCGTTTTCTACAACGAAGTTAGAAAGCGTTTAGGCAGCGTAGCCCTCTGACTATTTTTTGAAGCTTTGCGAGCACTGCATTATCTTCGCATGGCCTAAGCCGCAATCATGAAGATTTTTGTGCTTCTTTCCCGAATCCCGTGGCCGCTTGAAAAGGGTGATAAGCTCAGGGCGTATCATCAGATCAGGTGCCTTTCGAGGCATCACGAAATTTATCTCTGTGCCCTTAATACCAGCTCAGGTGTCGATCAGCAGAAGGCCTTCAGGGCGCTGCAGCCTTATTGTAAATCCATTACATTTATCCGGCTCAGGCCCCATGTAATGATCTGGAACATCGCAAAATCAATAGTTTCAGGTAAACCAATCCAGGTCGGATATTTTTTCAGTCAGCATGCCTGCCGGCGCATACACGAACTGATAAACACGCACAAGCCTGATATGCTGTATGGCCAATTGCTCAGAGTGGCCGAATACCTTAAAGATATCCCATTGCCTAAAGCAATTGATTATCAGGATGTTTTCAGCAAAGGTATGGCGCGCAGAGCCGAAGTTGCACAGTGGCCAATCAGCATGATTTTCCGGCTCGAATACCATAGGCTCATGCGCTACGAAAAGCAGGTTTTCGACACTTTCGACCTGAAAACAATTATCAGCCAGCCCGACCGCGACCTCATTCCTCATCCCGACAATAAGCAAATACTGGTGGTGCCCAACGGCGTGGATCAGGATTTCTTTGCACCTTCGGAAGTTTCCAGGCAATATGATCTTGTTTTCACGGGTAATATGGCCTATCCGCCAAACGTAAATGCTGCCGAGTTTTTAGCCCTCGAAATCATGCCTCGCGTTTGGGCAGTTCGGCCAACTACAACCTTGTTAATTGCCGGTGCAACACCAGACCGAAAAGTTAAAGCCTTAAAAAATAATCTGATACACGTTAGCGGATGGCTCGACGACATCAGAGACGCATACAGGCAGTCCCGGGTTTTTATTGCACCTATGCGCATAGGCACCGGATTGCAAAACAAATTGCTCGAGGCGATGTCGATGGGTTTGCCATGCATCACTACTCCTTTGGCGCAACAGTCGCTGGGCGGCGAACCCGGCAAGGAACTTTTGGTAGCCGAACACAGTGAAGCACTTGCCGATGCTGTAATAAAACTTTTGACTCAGGATGAGCTGGCAAAGTCGGTGGCCTTGGCCGGCAGGGCATTTGTCAGCCGGCATTACCATTGGGAAAGTGCCACGGACAAGCTTTCTGAAGCCATGATGGCTATCCAAAAACCAAAAACAGTAAAGAATAATAGCTTGTAGCCCTTGTTATCTTTGTAAGAGTATTTTTCGGTAAAGTAATTGTAAATCAATCATTAGGACGTGACAGACGATAAAAAAATCATTTTTTCGATGGTGGGTGTGGGAAAAATCGTTCCACCTAACAGGCAGATTCTGAAGGACATTTACTTGTCATTCTTTTATGGCGCCAAGATTGGTATCATCGGGCTCAATGGATCCGGAAAATCCTCGCTCTTGCGCATTATTGCCGGAAAGGACACTTCATTTCTGGGCGAAGTTGTTTTCTCGCCGGGCTACTCAGTAGGTATGCTCGATCAGGAGCCTGAACTCGATCCGGCCAAAACGGTGCGTCAGGTGGTTGAGGAAGGAGTACAGGAGATTGTCGATATTCTTAAGGCCTATGAGGAAATCAACAATAAGTTTCTTGAGCCGATGGACGACGATGAGATGAATCGCCTCATCGAAGAACAAGGCCGTCTGACCGAACTCATTGAGCAAAAGGATGCCTGGGAACTCGACCGCAAGCTTGAGATAGCTATGGATGCACTGAGGTGTCCCGAACCTGAAACGCCGGTCAGTGTGCTTTCGGGTGGCGAACGCCGTCGTGTGGCACTGTGCCGGCTTTTGCTCAGCGAGCCTGACATTCTTTTGCTTGATGAGCCTACCAACCATCTGGATGCCGAATCGGTGGAATGGCTTGAGCAGCATTTGCAACAATATAAGGGCACAGTGATCGCAGTGACCCACGACCGCTATTTCCTTGACCATGTAGCCGGGTGGATTCTGGAACTCGACCGTGGCGAAGGCATTCCGTGGAAGGGTAACTATTCATCCTGGCTCGAGCAAAAGGCCCGCCGCCTCGAAATGGAAGAGAAAGCCGAAAGCCGGCGACGGAAAACACTTGAACGCGAACTTGAATGGGTGCGCATGGCGCCAAGGGCACGCCATGCCAAATCGAAAGCACGACTTAGCAGCTACGAAAAACTGCTCAACGAAGATGCAAAGCAAAAGGAAGATCGTCTGGAGATCTTTATACCCAACGGCCCGCGCCTTGGCAATAAAGTGATTGAGTGTCACAATGTGAGCAAGGCTTTTGGCGACAAGCTGCTGTTCGAAGGCCTGAGTTTTTCGCTTCCTCCCAATGGTATCGTGGGTATTATTGGCCCTAATGGTGCCGGTAAAACAACCCTTTTCAGGATGATCATGCAAATGGAGAAGCCCGACACCGGACATTTCGAGATTGGCGAAACCGTCAAGATTGGCTATGTGGATCAGGCTCACGAAGCAATAGATCCGGAGAAAACAGTATTCGAAATCATCTCGGGCGGACACGACGACATCAGGCTGGGCAATCGTTCGCTCAACGCGCGAGCCTATGTGGCCAGATTCAACTTTACGGGCAACGACCAGAATAAGAAAGCCGGAGTGCTGTCGGGTGGCGAGCGCAACCGCATGCATCTGGCCCTGACCCTCAGGCAGGAAGCCAATGTTCTGCTGCTCGACGAACCCAGCAACGATATTGACGTCAATACCTTAAGAGCACTCGAAGAAGGGCTTGAGAACTTTGCCGGCTGTGCCGTGATTATTTCGCACGATCGATGGTTTCTCGACCGCGTTGCCACGCACATTCTGGCTTTTGAGGGTAACTCACAGGTTTACTTTTTCGAAGGCGGATATACAGAGTACGAGGAAAACAAAAGAAAACGCCTGGGCGATAGCGGCCCCTCAAGAATCCGTTTCAAAAAACTGCGCCAGGAGTAAGACAAAAAAGAGGACAGCCATCTGGCTGTCCTCTTTTTTATGCATTTCAATTGCAAAGATGATCAGGTTAGTGTTTGGTAATCAATCGAAAACCCTTTAGACAAATAAAAGCTGAGTTAAAATATAAACGGGAAGCAAAATCGTGAGCGAAAATTTAGTCATGTAGCCAAAGAAACTCGGCATTTCAATTTTATTCTCTTCGGCAATTGCTTTTACCATAAAGTTCGGGCCGTTGCCAATGTAAGTCATGGCTCCGAAAAATACAGCACCTAACGAAATGGCTGTGAGCAGGGCTTCAGGAATTCCGGCCACCAGATTAATACCTTCTGCAACAGGAAGTCCAAGCGCAAGCTTATGAAAAGCAAGTGCAGTAGGTGCATTATCGAGGAACGAACTCAGAGCACCGGTAGCGTAATAGAAGGCAGCAGGAGTGGAAACACCCAGCGTTTCGGCATTGGCATTAAGCCAAAGCAGTGCCGGTATCATCGTGATAAAGATACCCAGGAATAGGTATGCTACTTCGGTAATGGGCGTCCAGGTAAACTTATTGTCGATACGAAGCTTCCGGGGTGTGAAGTAGAGCGAGAGGCCGGCCATTAAAAGCATGGACGCTTCGCGTATAAAGCCGTAATAATGGTTATCGTGCACGATATGCAGGTAATGCTCATTGAGGAAAGCTACAGACAACACTACACCGATAAGGAATAAAAAGTTATAGGTGCCCGAGAGTGATAGTGGCTCAACGTTGGTTCTATCCTTTTTGATATCCTGAGGACTCTCCTTTTTATAATAATACCTGTCGGTGAAGTAATATATAGTAAGGAGCACACCGAGTACAAAAGCCCATTCCTTAAACAGGCCGAAAAACCACTCAAAGGGCGCTCCACGCAGATATAAGAGGAACAATGGCGGGTCGCCGAGCGGAGTCAGCATACCACCTGCATTGGCTACTATAGCAATGAAAAACAGTATGGTATGAACTTTGAATTTTCGCTCAGATATAGTGCGTATGACAGGCCGGATAAGCAACATGGCGGCTCCGGTTGTACCCATAAAGCTTGCGAGCAATCCGCCGATGCCAAGAAACAGGGTATTGATCCAGGGTTTAGCCTCGATATCGCCCTTGAGCTGAATGCCACCCGTTATGATGAACAACGAGCCGAGCAAGACAATGAACGGGATGTAATCGAAAAGCATCTGGTGCAGAAGCCTGTCTGTCAAATTGTTAAAAATTAACCAGATGGCGGTGGGAACACCCAGCACCAGCGATATTAACAGCTTGTTCTTGTTTTCTTCCCACCAGTGATGGAAGAAAAGTGGTCCGATTGCAATGAACAACAGCATCACAAGAAATGGAACTGATGCCCAGAGCGGAATACCAATAAGTTGTTGATCTGCCATAATTTTCGCGCTTAAAAATGGAGGCGCTAAATTATAGGCTTTCATGTTTTAAACAAAAGATATGTGAGCCTTAGCCATAATTTAGAACGAGTTAAAATAAATAGAGTTTTTAACATATGTTTGTCTGGTGGTCGGTGGAGGGCATCGGCTTTGATGAATAGTTTACTTTTTTGATTCAGGATAAGTACATCGCAAATGAAGAAAATCACGGATACACTACTCGATGCATTAACCGGCAAGGCTGCATCAGCCGAAAGATTGCGTGTCAACCATAATTTTCACGAAGGTGGTCACGATACCCTTCAGCGGATGCTCAATGCCATCGAACCGGGAACCTACATTAGGCCTCACCTGCATCAGAACCCCGATAAGCGCGAAGCATTCATCTGTTTGCGTGGGCGTTTCATGGTGGTGGAATACAACCACGATGGCTCCATTAGCGATTTTATTGTTCTTGATGCTACATCGGGCAACTATGGCTGCGAAATTGCGGCAGGACGCTACCACAGCATAATTTCGCTGAGCAGTGGAACGGTGGCCTACGAGTTGAAGGATGGTCCTTATGATCCCTCAACCGACAAGAAGTTTGCGCCATGGGCACCTGAGGAAGGAAGTGCTGAAGCGACTGCATTTATAGCCAAAGTTCTGGAGCATACAGGTACAACTTACCTGTTGCAGTGAGAAGGAATGCCATGCCGGCCGGCAATTTCCCTAACTTTGCAGTTATTTAAAGGAAACAATGACTGCAAAGCCCTCGATACCCAAAGGCACGCGCGATTTCGGACCGGATGTGATGGCCCGCCGCAACCTTATTCTCGATACGATCAGGCAGATTTTCAGGCTGTTCGGTTATCAACCCATCGAAACACCTGCCATGGAAAACCTTTCCACACTTTTGGGAAAATATGGCGAAGAGGGCGATAAGCTGCTGTTCAGAATTCTCAATTCAGGCGATTTTCTGCAGGATGTTGACCTTCGGACCATCAACGGTGCTTCGGCCTTGTTGCCTTATATCACCGACAAAGGGCTGCGTTACGACCTGACAGTGCCTTTTGCCCGCTTTGTGGTGCAAAACCGCAATGAGCTGCCCTTTCCGTTCAAACGCTATCAAATTCAGCCGGTATGGCGGGCCGACCGTCCCCAAAAAGGCCGGTACAGGGAGTTTTACCAGTGTGATGCTGATGTTGTAGGCAGCGATGCCCTGATCAATGAAGCCGAACTTGTCCAGATGGTCGATATGGTTTTTAATCGGCTGGGCTTGAGGGTTGTGGTGAAGATCAACAACAGGAAAATCCTGGCCGGCATTGCCTATGCTATAGGTCAGCCCCACAGCCTGACGGAAATTACCATGGCCATCGATAAGCTCGATAAGATTGGAATTGATGCAGTGAACGAAGAGCTCGCGCAGCGCGGATTGCCTCTTCAGGCCATAGAAGCCCTTCAACCTGTGCTGTTTATGACGGGTGATACACGCGAAAAGCTGGACAAACTGACCACATTTATCGGCCATACGCCTGAAGGAGCCAAAGGCATCGAAGAAATGCGAACTCTGCTAAACTACCTTGAAAACAGCGAACTGAGACTTCAAACCGAATTTGATCTCACCCTGGCCAGAGGGCTCAATTACTACACCGGAGCCATTTTCGAGGTTAAGGCACTCGATGTGCCTATGGGAAGTATTTGTGGAGGTGGCAGATACGACAACCTGACCGGTGTGTTTGGCATGCCGGGTATGTCGGGTGTCGGCATCAGTTTCGGGGCCGATCGTATATACGACGTAATGAACGAGCTGGGCTTGTTTCCCGAAACATCAGCCGATTCCACACAGGTGCTTTTCCTAAATTTCGATGCCCAAGGCGAGCGCTTCAGCTTGCCTTTTGTGCAGCAGTTGCGCCAACAGGGCATCAACACCGAGATGTATCCTTCGGCTGAAAAGCTGAAAAAGCAGATGCGCTATGCCGACCAGAAACATATCCCGCTGGTGGTTATGGCCGGCGAAACCGAATTGCAGAACAACAGCTTCACCATTAAGGATATGAAGGAAGGCGGACAGCAAACAGTTGATGTATCTTTACTTTTGGCAACAATCAAGGCGTTGTTGCATAAGCATTCAGGCGAATAAATAATTTTTAGTGCTGAAGTTGGCCCTGCCCGGGACAGCAACAGTGCGGCAAACCAAAACCTATTGCGCATGAGCGTGCATTACATCAGCAGCGAAAAGCTGACTTTCAGCACAATTTTTGAGATCATCAGTCAAAAGTTTCAGCTCGCTTTGTCGGCCGATGCGGTCAACCGGATACAACATTGCCGCAATTATCTCGACCGTCGCATGGAGCAGCAGGACGATCCCATCTACGGTATCAACACCGGCTTTGGTTCGCTCTGCGATACCAAAATTTCGAAACAGGACCTGGGAACACTGCAGAATAATCTTGTTATGTCGCATGCATGCGGCACTGGCGATGAAGTTCCGGCCGAGATTGTCCAGCTGATGTTGCTGCTCAAGATACAAAGCCTGTCATATGGCCATTCCGGTGTTCAGGTGCAAACAGTGGAGCGACTCATAGAGTTATACAACAGACAAGTATATCCTATTGTTTATCAGATGGGTTCGCTTGGCGCATCGGGCGATCTTGCCCCGCTGGCACATTTATGCCTGCCACTTCTAGGCCTGGGCGATGTAAGAGTAAAAGGGGATGTGCTCTCTGCCAAAGAGCTCAACCGCATGATGGGTTGGGAGCCTATAGCGCTGCAATCCAAAGAAGGCCTTGCACTGCTTAACGGAACCCAGTTTATGAGCGCTTATGGCGTACTCAGCCTGATCAGGATGTTCAGGCTTTCCATCCTGGCCGACCTCATTGCTTCCATCTCCCTGGAGGCATTCGACGGACGACCAGAACCTTTCTACGAAGCGGTCCACCTGATTCGGCCGCACCGCGGGCAGCTGGAAACCGCCCGGCGAATCCGGCAGATACTCGAGGGCAGCGAGCTGATTAACAGACCAAAAGCCCACGTTCAAGACCCATACAGTTTCCGCTGCATTCCACAGGTGCACGGCGCCTCGGTTGATGCCATGAACTATGTAGCCAGGATTTTCAGTCAGGAAATCAACTCGGTAACTGATAATCCGACCATTTTTCCCGAAGCTGATCTTGTGCTTTCGGCAGGCAATTTTCATGGTCAGCCACTGGCATTGGCACTCGACCATCTCGCCATTGCAGCAGCCGAGTGGGGAAATATTTCCGAGCGACGCACCTATCAGCTCCTTCATGGTAAACGTGGATTGCCTCCGTTTCTGGTGGCCAATCCCGGCCTCAATTCCGGTTTTATGATACCACATTATACTGCCGCAAGCATTGTGAGTCAAAACAAGCAACTATGTACCCCTGCCTCGGTTGACAGCATCGAATCATCCCAAGGGCAGGAAGACCATGTGAGCATGGGCGCCAATGCTGCCACAAAGGCATGGAAAGTGGTTCAAAACCTTGAACAGATTTTGGCCATTGAGCTTTTCACCGCAGCACAGGCACTTGAATTCCGCAGACCCGGAAAAAGTTCACCGGCAATTGAGGGTTTTCTGCATGATTATCGCAAAGTAGTACCCTTTATTACAGAGGATACCACGATGTATGTCCATATTCATAACACAGTGGCATTCTTGCGCAGCGTACCGTTGCAACTCCCCGACGCCCTTGTTAGTGACATCTGAAACTAGCCAAAGAGCAAAGCATATGGCCGGCTAATATGAGCTTCGAGTTGCGCAATGGAAACATATTTGCTCCAGCGCCCGGATTCTTGCCCCTCGAAATATAAAATTATGGTCGGAAAGGCGAATACGCCCATTCCTGCAGGCACTTCAGGATTTTTCATGGCATCCACATAAACGAGCGTTATTTCCGGAAACTGCTTACTGATCAGCTCAGAAACTTTGGGCCTAAGGCTTAAACATGGAGCACACTGATCATGAAAGAAATAGATTATCAATGCTTTATCTCGGTTGCGCAACCCGTTAAGTTCATCAGCATTCATGCGGTGAAAATTTATGACATGAGCAAAGTTAAGTAATCGGTAACAGGTGGTTCACGACAGCCTGTTTTTTGGCTATCTTCGCTGCCATTCAACATAAACCGGCTTTGGAAACGGAATTTCAACAGGATTTCAATTCGCGGGCAAGACGCCCTTCGCTGCTCACTTTCCTCTGCATCCTGAGTTTTACAGGCTCGGGCCTGAGTGCAATCAGCGGGTTCTTTGTTTACCTCAATCATCAACTCATTCAGGAATTGGTCAATGACGAAAGCCTGAAGGATTTGGGCATGCAGATGGCTTTATTCTCTTCAATCCCCCGACAGTTTTTTCTGCTTACAGCCATGCTCAACATTGTTTCGTTTGTTGGAGTTCGATACATGTGGATGCTTCGCAGGGCCGGGTTTCATCTTTATGCTATCTCACAGTTGCTCATCATCATAGTTTCCTCGGTATATATTTACAAGCCTTCCGGCATGTTCCCGGGATTCGATCTGATGCTGACCACATTATTTATTCTCATGTATCTGCGTTTTAGGGAAGTAATGGTCTGATAACCATAGTAGCACCCATTATCCGCAAAAAAGATGAACAACAGGCAGCTTTTTGTTTTCGTTCTGGCTCTCGTGTATTACATTACTTCCCTTGTGTTTCTTTTGTTGCCACTCATATTTTCCGATCAGCAGGCGGAGCTGGCCAGGCAATACACCGATATCTTACCGGTCAGGTTATTTGTCAACTTGCTTATGCTGCTTATTGTCCTGCACCTGATGATTGTATTATCCCTCATTTTAATTGCTTTTGGAAGGAAGCGGGTTGGCTTATGGCTTCTTGTTGTCTTTGGTGGACTCTGGCTGGCCTTGCAGCTTACCCTGGTAGAAGACCACAATTTTATCAGACCAGTTGCGGAAGTCTTGATTTTGATGCTATGTCTGGTTGCTTTTGGCAAAAGGGCTCAGCAGTTGCCTGAAGCGCCATCAGAATCGGAAATAGCTGATAATGAATAATCAAAAGCCAAACAGACTTTCATATACACTCTTCCGGCTGTGTTTTCATTTTGAAGCTATTTGGTAATTTTGCTTCAATACTTAAAAAAATCTTGCACATTTAATTAAGATTGTATTATTTCGTGGCGGGAAAAGTCTAAGAAAAAATATGAATGAATGATTTCATGATTACGTTTCA
>DAOKYW010000033.1:5532-24101 GCA_035325985.1 Bacteroidales bacterium | reverse complement strand
GATTACGACCGCACTACCTTTTGCCGCTCGTTCAAAAACCAAGGAGGAATCGGGCGGTCATCCACAAAATGGTTCCCGACAGTGCAAAGGTTCGCTATGCTTTGGCACAGCTGGCATTCACTTGCAGTCATGCCCGCTTCCACTGCCAAAGCTGCCACAACGTGCGTTGTCCTGGCAGTGCAAACTTGCCGCAGATTGCACTGCCGTAGGGTTATCGCGATAAAGAAACCGATATCGTGTTGGATGGTATCTGCCCGTATTGTCCTCCGTCAAAGATCAGCTGAAGCAATAGTTTTAGCCTGACTGCATAGCCGGTATAGGGCGCTTATATGCAACCCTGATAAAACCGACACGCCGGCAACAAACAAACCGAAAAATGAAAGTAAAACGCCAATGCTTCAGCAAAATCAAAAGAGCGGCATATCCACGCCTAAAGCTGACATCATGCAGCATATCGGCTTGTGCCCCAACGCACCGTACGACAACAAACACGGTCTGACAGAAAACACAAGCACTTAAAAAACTAACTTTGAACATTGTACTTTAGCATAACAGACTACAAATGAGTGAGCATTTAGAATTAGAAAAAACCCTTTGGCAAGCAGCCGACAAACTCCGCAACAATATGGATGCGGCTGAATACAAACACGTCGTGTTGGGGTTGATTTTTTTGAAATACATATCAGATGCATTTGATGACCTTTATCAACAATTAGACGCAACCAAACACGAAACGGGAGCCGATCCCGAAGACAAAGACGAATACACAGCCGAGAGAGTATTTTATGTGCCACCGCAAGCGCGTTGGAAATGGCTGCAAGGCAGAGCCAAATTGCCGACAATCGGCAAAGACATTGACGAAGCCATGGACAGCATTGAAAGAGACAATGCTGCGCTCAAAGGCGTTTTACCTAAAGACTATGCCCGACCTGCACTTGACAAGCAACGATTGGGTGAACTGATTGACCTGATTGGTTCCATCACATTGAATAAGAACGGAAACGGCAAAGGCAAAGATGTTTTGGGCTTTGTGTTTGAATATTTCCTGGGGCAGTTTGCGGATGCCGAAGGCAAAAAAGGCGGACAGTTTTATACCCCTGCCAGCATTGTAAAACTCTTGGTTGAAATGCTTGCTCCCGAAGCGGAAAAACGTGTATATGACGGTTGTTGCGGCAGCGGAGGCATGTTTGTTCAGAGCGAACGCTTTATCGAAATGCACGAACACCGCAAAGGCAAGATTTCCATTTTCGGACAGGAGAGCAACCCTACTACGTACAGGTTGGCAAAAATGAACCTGGCTATCCGGGGCATTGAAGCCAAAATTGAACTGGGCGACACCTTGATGAACGACAAGTTCCCCGAACTGAAAGTGGATTACATCCTTGCCAATCCGCCTTTTAACGTCAGCGACTACAACATCAACAAAGCCGAAACGCATAAATGGAAGTACGGAATTCCACCGGCAGGCAATGCAAACTTTGCCTGGCTGCAACACTTTGTTAGCAAACTTGCCCCATACGGAACGGCAGGAATTGTGCTGGCAAACGGCAGCATGAGTTCTGAAACAGCCACCGAAGGCGAAATCCGCAAAGCCATGATTGAAGCCGACCTGGTGGACTGCATGGTTGCCTTGCCTTCGCAGTTGTTTTACAATACGCAAATTCCCGCTTGTTTGTGGTTTTTGGCTCGCAATAAAACCGAAACTACAAAATTCCGCAACCGAACCAACGAAGTGCTCTTTATCGATGCTCGTGAAATGGGAACCATGATTAGCCGCAAACAACGTGAACTCACAGATAACGACATTGCCAGCATTGCCGACATCTATCACAAATGGAGAAGTAAAGAGCAATTTGCCGAATACAAAGATATTGCAGGGTTTTGCAAGTCTGCCAACATTCAGGACATCCGTAAAAACAATTACATCCTGACCCCGGGGCGATACATTGACTTCAAGGAAGTGGAAGAAGACGGACAGGCATTTGATGAAAAAATGCAACAATTGACGGCAACACTCAAAGAGCAGATGCAGAAAGCCAATGAGTTGGATGAAGTAATTAAAAAGAATTTACAAAAAATTGGATTTCAATTATGAGCGAACAAGACATCAGGTGGCAACAACGATTTGATAATTTTTTAAAAGCATTTGCGCTTTTGGAAGAAGCCGTTTTGAAGCAACAGGCAAGCGGGCTTTCGGAGCTGGAAGAACAAGGACTTATTCAACGTTTTGAATTTACACACGAACTCGCCTGGAACATACTCAAAGATTACTTTGAATATCAGGGTAATGCAGGCATCACCGGTTCGAGAGATGCCACACGGGAAGCCTTTAACAAAGGATTGATTGACGATGGCGAGGGCTGGATGGAAATGATTAAAAGCCGGAATAAATCTTCACACACCTACAACGAAGAAACCGCAAAAGAAATCGTCCGAAACATCGCCGGGTGGTACTACCATTTGTTTGTGGCGTTTAAAGAAAAAATGAATTCCCTGAAACAGGCTTAAACCATGTTCGGACTTCAACAAAAACATATTGACGCCATCAATGCCTGCTTTGCCCAATACCCGCAAATAGAGCAGGTAATACTTTATGGGTCACGGGCAAAAGGCAACTACAAAAACGGCTCCGACATTGACCTGACCATTGTTGGCGACCTGGACTACCACAGCCTGCTCCGTCTGGAAAACCAATTGGACGACCTGCTCCTCCCATACAAAATTGACCTCTCTTTAAAACACAACATTTCCAATCCCGATTTATTGGAACATATAGAGCGGGTGGGAAAAGTTTTTTATGAAAAGAAAAGCACTAACCCTGATGCTTTTGATTTGCCCGATAAGCAAGATTCAAATAATCAAGATAATCAAATCAATCGTAAAAATCATGATTCAGAATAATTATGAGCGAATGGAAAACATATAAGTTGGGGGAATTAATTGAGATAAACAAAAATACTGTCAGTAAAAATTACCTTTTTTCTGAAATTGCATACATAGACACTTCATCTGTAAAAGAAAATCGTTTCTCTGAACTACAGCTTTTAAAGATTGACGAAGCACCAAGTAGAGCTAAGCGTATTGTAAAAGAGAATGATATAATTTATTCCACTGTAAGACCTATTCAAAGACATTATGGCATTATTAAAAAGGCAAAACCAAATTTGGTTGCTTCAACAGGTTTTGCAGTATTGACTGCAAAGAGAATAGATCCATATTTTCTGTATTACTATTTATCACAAGACCAAATAGTTAATTATTTTAATAGTATTGCAGAAGCAAATACAACAACTTTTCCAGCTTTCAGTCCATCTTTATTTGAAACATTAGAAATCCTCGCCCCCGACCTCCCCACCCAACGCCAAATCGCCCAAATCCTTTCTTCGCTTGACGATAAAATAGAACTCAACCTGCAAATGAACCAAACCCTGGAAGCCATGGCACAAGCCATTTTCAAAGAGTGGTTTGTTAATTTCAACTACCCCAAAAGTCTGAACCATGATTCATTTGATTTATCTGATTTTCAAGATTTAAAAAATCAAGGCAATCAAGAAAATCTTAAAAATCAAGGTTCAGACAATGGACTGCCAAAGGGGTGGAGAAGGTGGAAATTAGGGGAAATAGTTGATGTAAAAGGTGGAACAACTCCTGATACCACAATTGATGAATATTGGAATGGCAGAAATTATTGGGCAACACCTAAAGACTTATCTAATGTTCAATCTCCAGTTTTGATTGACACTGAAAGGAAAATCTCAGATTTAGGCGTCAAACAAATAAGTTCAGGTATTTTACCAAAGGGTACTTTATTACTTTCTTCAAGAGCACCAATTGGTTATTTGGCAATTTCACAAGTGCCCATATCCATAAACCAAGGATATATTGCAATTCAAGGAAAATCGGTTTCAAATCTATTCATGCTTTTTTGGTTAAAGCAGAATATGGAGGCAGTTAAGAGTAAAGCCAATGGTTCAACATTCCAAGAGATTAGCAAATCAAATTTTAAACTGATTGATGTATCTATCCCATCACCTGATTTGTTGCAAAAGTTTGATGAAATCATTGAGCCAATTTTCCAAAAAATAGTCGAAAACACAATTCAAATCCAATCCTTAACCCAACTCCGCGACACCCTTCTGCCCAAGTTGATGAGCGGAAGTCTGAACCTTGATTCATTTGATTTTTCTGATGAATCTGATTCAGTAGGAAAATCAACGAAATCATTTAATCACAAAAATCAAAGTGCAGACAAATGATTAAAGAGCAGTACAAATATTCAGACCTTACAGGCAAAATCATAGGTTGTGCTATGCGGGTTCACGCTGCTTTGGGTAATGGCTTTCAAGAAGTTATTTATCAAAGAGCTATGGAAATTGAAATGGCCGATTCAGGCTTGAGCTTCAGCAGGGAACACGAAATGCCCGTCTATTACAAAAATCAACAAATTGGAACACGCAGGGTAGATTTTTTGGTGGAAGGAGTTGTTTCCGTTGAGTTGAAAGCAATCATTCAATTAGAAGATGTGCATTTGGCACAAGCCATCAATTATTTGGAAGCTTATGACCTTGAAGTGGGCTTACTTATCAATTTCGGGGCTAAAAGTTTGCAGCAAAAAAGGCTTCAAAACAAAAAGTTCAACCAAAAAAATCAAGGCAATCCCGAAATCAAATAAATCATAGTTCAGACAATGAGAAACAGCATCACCGAAAACGAAATAGAAGATATTGCCCTTTCCTACTTGCAGGGGTTGGGGTATTCCTGTCTGTCGGGAACGGTGATTTCGCCCGATGGCGAACACCCCGAAAGGCAATACAACGAAGTCGTACTGGTTAACCGTTTGCGTGATGCCATTGATAAATTAAATCCCTCCATAACTCAGGATGCCAAAGACGATGCATTAAAGAAAGTATTGCGTACCGAAAGCCCAAACCTGCTCATCAACAACGAAAACTTTCACCGCTACCTGACAGATGGCGTGGACGTGGAAGTAAGAACCGAAAGCGGCATTCGTGGTGAGAAAATCTATATCGTTGATTTTGAAAACCCTGAAAACAACGAGTTCTTAGCCGTCAACCAGTTTACGGTGGTAGAAGGCAACCAAAACAAACGCCCCGATATTATTCTGTTTGTAAACGGCTTGCCTTTGGTGGTGATAGAACTCAAAAATGCGGTGGACGAAAACGCCAACCTGAAATCGGCATTCAACCAACTGCAAACCTACAAACAAGCCATTCCTTCGCTGTTCACCTACAACAGTTTGCTCATCATCAGCGATGGCTGGGATGCCCGTTGCGGCACCATCACCGGCGATTTCGGCAGGTATATGCTGTGGCGAACCAAGGACGGTAAAACCGAAGCTTCGCTAAATGAGTTGGGCATGCAGGTTTTATTTCACGGTATGTTGAACAAACACACGCTGTTGGATCTGATCCGTCATTTTATCGTATTTGAAAAAAGCGACAGCAAAACACTCAAAAAAGTTGCCGCCTATCATCAATATTATGCCGTAAACAAAGCTGTAGAAAGCACCGTAACCGCCAGCGGAAGCAATGGCGACAGGCGTGGCGGTGTGATATGGCATACCCAAGGAAGTGGGAAAAGTTTGAGTATGGTTTTCTTTTCGGGTAAGCTCATTGTGGAGCCGAGAATGGAAAATCCCACCTTGGTAATCCTGACCGACCGAAACGATTTGGACGAGCAACTGCACGAAACCTTTACCAACTGCCAACAACTTTTAAGGCAAGAACCCCAAAAGGCAGAAAGTCGCAGGGAATTACGGCAATTGCTCAAAGTGGCATCAGGCGGCATTGTGTTTACCACCATTCAGAAGTTTATGCCTTTGCCGGATGATATTGTTCCGTCAGAAAATGAAAATGTAGTCAATGAGCCAAGCGCAGAATACATTGGCGCAGACATTCGGGCATTGAGCGAACGCAAAAACATTGTGGTGATAGCGGATGAAGCCCACCGGAGCCAATACGATTTTATTGATGGCTTTGCCAAACATTTGCGTGATGCTTTGCCTAATGCCACGTTTATAGGTTTCACAGGCACTCCCATTGAAACCACCGACAAAAACACCCAAGCCGTATTCGGCAACTATGTGGATATATACGACATTCAGCAAGCCGTAGAAGACAAAGCCACCGTACCAATTTTCTATGAAAGCCGTTTGGCAAAAGTGCATTTTAATGAAGATGAAAAAGTAACGCTTGACGAGCAGTTTGAAGAACTCACCGAAGGCGAAGAACTAAGCAACCGCCAACAGATGCGGCAAAAATGGACACGATTGGAAGCCATTGTAGGCAACCCCAACCGACTGCAAAAAATTGCCGAGGATTTGGTCTATCACTTCGAGCAACGTAATGCCGTATTGGACGGCAAGGCCATGATAGTGTGTATGAGCCGCAGAATTTGTGTGGACCTGTATGAAGCCATCATCAAAATTCGTCCGCTTTGGCATTCGGATGATGACGATAAAGGCACAATCAAAGTGATAATGACAGGCAGCAGCAGTGATGCCCTGAATATGCAGCCGCACATTCGCAACAAGCCGAGAAGAAAAGCCATTGGCGACCGTTTGAAAAATCCGAACGACCCATTGAAATTGGTGATTGTTCGGGATATGTGGCTCACAGGTTTTGATGCTCCTTGTTTGCATACGCTGTATGTGGACAAGCCCATGCGTGGACACAACCTTATGCAGGCCATAGCTCGCGTAAACCGCGTATTTACCGAAGGCAAGGAAGGCGGTTTGGTGGTGGACTATTTGGGCATTGCTCAAGAACTGAAAACCGCCTTAGCAGAATACACCGCAAGCGGTGGCGAAGGCAAACCCACGCTCGACCAGGAACTGGCAGTTGCCAAAATGTTGGAACTGCACGAAGCCATCGAATACCAATTAAGGCATTTTGATTGGCGTAAATTCTTCACGCTTACACCCGAAGAAAAACTGAAATTCATTCCCTTTATCGTGGATTATATTTTCAGTCAGGAAAACGGAGAGCAGCGTTTTACCGAAAACACCAAAAACCTGTTGAAAGCCTTTGCGATTTCCGTTCCTCACGAGCGGGCAATGGACATTCGTGATGATGTGGCATTGTTTCAAGCCATCAAATCAAGGTTGGTAAAAATATCCGACCGAAACGAAGGCGGCAAAACGGACGAAGAAATGGAAACGGCTATCAAGCAAATCATTTCGGAAGCCATCACAGCAGATAATGTAATTGACATTTTTGATGCAGCTGGTCTGAAAAAGCCAAACATTGAGATCCTTGACGAACGCTTTTTGCAGGAACTGAAAGACCTGCCACAAAAGAACTTAGCCGTTGAGTTATTGAAAAAACTATTGAAAGACGAAATCAGGAAGCGGACAAAAATCAACCTGGTAGAGAGCAGGAAATTTTCCGAAATGTTGGAAGATGCCATCAAACGCTATCACAACGGAATGATTGACACGGTTGAGTTTTTGGAAAAAGTGCTTATTCCTTTTGCTGTGCAAATGAAGGAAGCCGACCGGCGAGGCGAAAAATTGGGACTGGATTACAGAGAATATGCCTTTTACACCGCATTGGAAGTAAACAACAGTGCTGTTGCCATATTGGGTGAAGACGTTCTGAGACACATTGCACAGGAACTTTTAAAAACCGTTCGAAACAGCACAACAATCGACTGGACAATTAAAGAAAGTGTTCAATCAGCATTAAGACGTAACATCAGGCGAATTTTAAGACTACATGGTTATCCGCCAGACTTACAAGAAAAGGCGGTTGATACGGTAATCGCCCAAGCGAAAATATTGGCAGAAGACTTGCTAAATAATGAAGAATAAGACCAGGCTACCGATGGTTCATTTACAAAACCGCCAGCTTGTCCCGAAATAGGTTTACATTAAATTACTGACAAACAAACATATATTCAGATGGCTTGTGAAGCCTTGTGTGAAGCCTATCGTATGCAGGTTTTATGTAGGTTCAGGTACAGGTCTGCTTTTGCACTTTTGTGCTTACCATCCACCACTACGCCAAGCCCCAAAACGTTGCACCCATAAAAAAGGCCGCAGCCTCCTGCCCGGGAGACTGCGGCAAGCAAACCAACACACAAACCAGGACGGCTATTTTGCGGCCGCCTTGATTTTATCTTCCTTGCTCAGGCCCTCGCGCACTTCAACCACGATGCCGTCCGAAAGCCCGGTCTTGATCTGCCTTTTTTCGAAGGTCTGCGGGGCGGTTTCCACTTCCACATAGGCGCTGTCGCCTTCAAACTTCACCAGTGCCTCGTTCACGGCCATCACGCTTTCTTTCTTTTCGAGCACGATATCGGCATTGGCGCTATAGCCAGCGCGGATAAACTGTCCGGCACGGGGCTCAACGGCTGCCCTGATTTCGAACTGGATAGCGCCATTTTCTTCAACGCCTTTGGGCGAGATACGCTCCAGACGGGCAGTAAATTTTTCGTTTTCGATGGCTCCGATCGTCAGGATCAGCTCCATGCCCTCGCGAATCTTTCCCACCTCTGATTCGTCAACCTTGCCTTCGAAAATCATCTCGTTCATATCGGCAATGGTGGCAATGGTGGTGCCGTCGTTGAAGGTATTGCTTTCGATGACTGAGCGTCCCTTTTCGACCGGTACGGCCAGCACCATACCATCAATAGTGCTACGGATGAGGGTATTGGTGGCAGTGCCAGCTTTACGCGTGGCGCCTTCGCGAATCAGGGCGAGGTGGTCTTCGGCTGCTTCCAGCTCCTGCTCGGCGGTGCGGAAAGCCACTTCATAAGTCAGGTATTCGGCTTCGGGCACTACGCCTTTACGAAATAACTCCTTATATCTGAGGTGGTTGCGACGGGCTTCGTCGAGCTGAATCCCGGCCTTTTTTACTTTGGCCTCGGCATTGTTCAGGTTGATCATATCCGGAATGATGCGCACCCTGGCGAGGAGCTGGTCCTTGCGTACCATATCACCGGGCTCGACAAACACCTCGTCGATAATCCCCGATACCTTGGGTTTGATATCAATTTCGCGCCTTGGCACCACCGATCCGGTGGCCACAGTTTTGCGGATAATAGTGGTTTCGAATGGGCTTTCGGTGTTGTAAACCACCGGTTTGGCCTGCGATTTCTTGTAGAGGTAGAGCAGTGTTCCCGCAAAAACGCCAACCACAACAAGGGCAGCTGCAATTTTAAGAAAGGTTTTCATGGCTTCTGTTTTATGCATTATTGTTGATTTATTCGTATCTCAAGGCATCTATCGGTTTCATGGCCACGGCGCGACGCGCGGGTATCAATCCGGCCAGGGCGCCTGAGGTAATCAGGATGAACAGGGCCGCAACGGCCACATTGAAGTCCACTCCGGGATTGAGGAACATTTGCTGGCCGCCATCGGAAGGCAGGGCTTTGCTGACAAGTTCGAGCAGAAAAACACTGAGCACCAGCCCTGTATATCCGGCCACGGTGGTCAGCAGCACAGCCTCGCTGATGATCTGTGCGGTGACCTTACGCGGTGTGGCGCCAATGGCCCGCATGATGCCGATTTCTTTTGTGCGCTCTTTGACCACCACCAGCATGATATTGCTGATACCAATCACGCCGGCCAAAAGGGTTCCGGTGCCTACAATCCACACCAGCACACTGATGCCGGTAAACAGGTTGTTCATCTGTTTGAACTGCTTGTCGAGGTTGAAAAAACCAAAGGCACGGGCATCATCCGGGGCCACCTTCTGACGCTGACGCAGCAATGTCAATGCCTTTTCTTCGAGCACCGAGGCATCTACACCGGGCCTGGCCGTCATGGCAAACCAGCTGAGGCGGTCGCCGTAGTTGAAAGCCTGCTGGGTTGTGCTGAATGGAATGTGGATGGACTGTGCCTTATCGCCTCCAAAATTGATATTGACGCTGAGGGGCTTGAACACACCAACCACCTGAAAGTAGATACCGTTGATACGTATGTATTTTCCGAGCGGGTTTTCATCGGGGGCAAAAAGGACTTCGCGTACCCGTTGTCCGATCACGGCCACTTTTCGTTTTTCGTTGATATCGGCATAGTTGATAAACCTTCCGGCAAGCATGTGCACCGGGTCGATTTCGTTCCATTCGGGATAATCGCCAAATATGCTGAAGGCGCCTGATTTTTGGTCGCGGCTCACATTGTTGTTGCCGGCGCCGCGCACGTCGATGCGGGGCGAAAGCAGTTCGAGTTCTTCGATTTTTCGCAGGGCTTCGGTGTCGGCATTACGCAGCTGAACCACGCGCCCACGCTGCATGCCCTGATAAGGAACCGAGGTGCTTTGTCCCCAGATGAATACGCTGTTGGTGGCAAACTGTCCCATGCCGTTCATCACCCCGTTTTCGAGTCCGCGGCCCGAGCCGATCATGATCACGAGCATGAAAATGCCCCAGAACACCCCGAATGCCGTGAGCGCCGTGCGCAGCTTGTTTTTGGCCAGGCTGCTGCCTATTTCTTTCCATTTGTCAAGATCGAACATATGTGTAGGTTGTTGCTGGTTTATTCGTCCTTGAGGGCTTCGACGGGTTTGATGGATGCTGCCCTCCGGGCAGGTATTAATCCGGCAAGTGCGCCGGCGGTAACCAAAAGCAGCGTGGCGCCTATGGCAATGTTGAGGCTCACCTCGGGGTTTTTGAAAAAGGGCGCGTTGATGTTGGCCGAAAGCAGCTCGAGCAGCCCAACGCCGGCCACCAGACCGATATAGCCGGAAAAAGCCGTGATGAGCACCGACTCCATCAGCACCAGGCCCACCACACTGGCCGGTGTGGCGCCTATGGCCTTGCGGATGCCAATTTCCTTGGTGCGGTCCTTCACCACAATCATCATGATATTGCTTACACCAACCACTCCGGCAATGATGGTGCCTATGCCGATAATCCAGATAAACAGGCTGATCGACCTGAACAGTTTCTGCATCTGCTGATAGGGTTCGCTGCTGTTCCACGAACCTAAGGCGCGCTCATCGGTAGGGTCGAATTTCTGTCGGCCCGCAATCAGGGCTTTGGCTTGATTCTCAATGCTTTTGGCTTCTTCGATTGTGGCATCGCCCACCGTGAGGGCAATCAGATGGATACGGTTTCCGCCCGAAAACACCTGCTGGGCTGTGGTGATGGGCAGGTAAACCATGTGCAGGCTCTCGTTGTTGTTGCGTGCCACATCGGTAAATATGCCCACCACTTTGAAGGGTATCCCGTTGACATGGACATACTTACCAATAGCCGGTTCGTTTTTGAAAAGCTCGTCGCGCACCTTGAAGCTGATCACGGCCACCTTGCGGCGTGCGTTGAGATCGGGCAGGTTGATGAAGCGCCCTTCGAGCATTTCCACCTTTTCGATTTGCTGATAATCAGGATGCACCGTACGTATGTTGTAGGTGCCGGTTTCGTTTTTGTAGGTCACCCTGTTGTTGCCCCGAATGTTGAACCGTGCCGAAAGCTTATCAATGCCTTTCACCTGACGGGATATTTGTTCGCGGTCTTCGTTGGTCATCTGCACATACCTGCCCGGCTGCATTCCGGCAAATGGTTTGCTGGTTTGTCCGCTCCAGATCCATACCGAATTGGTAGCCGAGCCATCGAAGTCGGATTCCACACCACGTTGCAGGCCCACGCCCGATCCCTGCAGGAGGATAAGCATGAAAATGCCCCATGCCACCGAAAACCCTGTAAGAAAGGTGCGTAGCTTATTTTTTCTGATGGTGCTCAGGATTTCCTGCCATTTGTCGAGGTCGAACATGTTGCCGGGAATTTGGGGTTAAATGGCGCGTGCATAAACCGGATTGACCGGATGATAGCCGTTGCGTTCGTCGGTATTGATAAGGCCGTCGCGCAGGCGGATGATGCGTTGCGTCTGATGGGCGATGTCGTTTTCGTGGGTGACGATGATGATGGTTTTGCCCGAATTGTTGATCTCGCGGAAGAGGTCCATCACCTCGTTCGAAGTCACGCTGTCGAGGGCGCCGGTAGGCTCGTCTGCCAGAATCACTTTGGGGTTGGAGATGAGGGCGCGGGCAATTGCCAGGCGTTGCTTCTGTCCGCCCGAGAGCTCGCTAGGCAGATGATTGGCCCAATCGAGCAAACCCACCTTATCGAGGTATTCCAGCGCCAGCTTGTTGCGGCGGCGACGGTTTACGCCATGATAATAGAGGGGCAGCGCCACATTTTCCATCGCATTCTTGAAGCTGATCAGATTGAACGACTGAAACACAAAGCCCAGCAACTGGTTGCGCAACCGGGCGGCCTTGGTTTCGTTCAGCTTTTCGATGCGCAAGCCATCGAGGTAGTATTCGCCCTTGTCGTGCACATCGAGCAGGCCGATGATGTTGAGCAGGGTGCTCTTGCCCGAACCTGAAGAGCCCATAATGGCTACCATTTCGCCTTCTTCAACGGTGAGGTCGATGCCTTTGAGCACATGAAGGCTGCTGTTTCCCATGGGGTAGCTCTTGTGAATGTTTTGCAGATGAATCATGACCGCGTTTTGGATTTAGATGTCAACCCCTTTTAAAAGACCGTGCCAAAAATTCTATCGGACTGATTTGCTGATGTTTAAATCGAGACGCGTTTTCGCCGGATCCAATAAGCGGTGTTTGCAGTGTGCGCAGGCGGCCGCAAGTGTTCGGCATCGGACGGGAGAAGGGCTGCTGTTTACTGCTTTCTTACTGCGTCACGGGGCCTTGTGCATGCCATGCCAGAGGTCAAAAAAAAGAAATGGCCGGGAGCAAACGTCCGGCAATAGTGTGCTTCGAATGCATAATCAATACTGATAGCCTGTGCCACCAGGTGTAGGCCGTCCGTCATGAAATCCCTGCCGGCAAAGGGATTAATCAACCATATTATCCATGTAATCAATGTGTTATGGCTGCGCAAAATACTTCCAGCCATCGTGGCCAGGCAAAGCGCATGAATGCGTAAAATCTGCTAATGGCAGAGGGAAATATGATGTGATGGCCATAGTTTGGTTGCCCGACAAGACACCATCGCCCGAAAAAATTACATGAAATCGCAGCAAGGGCAATAATGTCTATTTTTAGGCATCAGAAAGCATGAAAATCTTTAATCAGCACTATATATGGCAGTAAAACACAGAAGACTTGGTAAGCACGGTTTACTCGTGAGCAACCTTTGCCTCGGCACCATGAATTTCGGGTGGCACACCGGCGAGCAGGACAGCTTTAAGATCATGGACCGTGCTCTGGAGCTTGGCATCAACTTTTTCGATACGGCCGATGTTTACGGCTGGTCAGTGGAACATGGACTGACAGAAGAGATCATAGGCCGGTGGCTGGCACAGGGAGGCGGCCGACGCGATGCTGTTGTGCTGGCTACAAAGGTGTATAACCCTGTAACCCGCAAGGCAAATCTACCCGAAGTGAACAGCGACGGGCGAAGCCTGAGTGCGTATAAAATACGCAAGCATTGCGAAGGCAGCCTAAAACGCCTGCAAACCGACCGGATTGACCTCTACCAGATGCACCACATCGACCGTGCATGCCCATGGGATGAAATATGGCAAACCTACGACGCACTGATTAAACAGGGTAAGGTGGTGTATGCAGGTTCAAGCAATTTTGCCGGCTGGGATATTGCCACAGCATGTCAGGAGGCTTCAAAACGAGGCATGTTGGGTTTGGTGAGCGAGCAAAGCGTTTATAACCTTGATAACCGTATGCTTGAGCTGGAAGTAATTCCTGCGTGCAGGCACTACGGGCTGGGTCTTATCCCGTGGAGCCCGCTGGCCGGCGGTTTGCTGGCTGGTGCAGCCGAGAGGCAACATGAGGGTAGAAGAAAAGACCATAGCCAGCTGAAGCAAATTGAGAAAAAACGCGAACGCCTGCAGCAGTATGAGGCCCTCTGCAAAAATATCGGATATCCTCCGGCAGAAGTGGCATTGGCCTGGCTGCTGAACAACCCTGTGGTTGCCGCGCCCATCATTGGCCCGCGTACAATAGAGCAACTCGAAAGCGCAGTGCGCGCCGCCAGTTTACAGCTGGATGAAGAAACACTCAGAAAACTGGATGAAATCTTCCCCGGTCCGGGTGGTGAAGCACCCACAGCTTATTCGTGGTAAATATTACCCACACTTCCACACAAATACCTACTCCATGCAGGCGGGTGAATAGCGCGCGTCGGGGGTTCCGACAGTGCTTGCGCCTAAGCCAAAATTAGGGTTTATTATTTCTAAATGTGAGCATTGTGTGTCAATGTTATAGCAAACATTGACTCAACCGAATTTTGTTCAACTTCTGTTCCTTGTCACATTTTGCTTTGACCGGAAACCTATTTCAGGACCATAAGGCCGGAGACCTCCGACTATCGACCTTCGGCCAACTGTGTGTCCATCTCGATGGAAGGTTTACCCTCATTACACCCACATCTTCCATCTCAACAATAATTTCTACATTTGAGGTTATATGCCAAGCACTTATCAGCACACGGAAAAGTCAGACGCTAAGGTGCGCGCTGCCATCGCACCTGACCGGGCCAACCACCTTGTGCCGTTACAGGCCAACGACTACTTCCCTTTTGGCATGAGCTTCAGCACAAACCCCGAAGCCAACAACTTCCTCTACAACACCAAAGAGGAGCAGCCCATGCCCGGCCGCTGGCTGGATTATGGCAACAGGTTCTATGATGCGGCTTTGGGGAGGTGGCATTCTGTGGACCCACTTGCTGAGAAATATTACCATGCATCCCCGTTTGCTTACGTTGAGAACAACCCTATAATAAGAATAGATCCAGATGGGAGAGATTGGTATCGACATGATGAGACAGGTGCTGTTAAATGGCGTGAAGGGAGCAATGCAATAGATGGGTATTCAAATATCGGAGCAAACTATACCCAGGATATAGGCAGTGGAGTTTCAATAACATACTCTCAAAATGAAGTTACTTCTATAACAACTACTGTTTTGAATGATAATCAGTTTGTTTCTATGTTTAATTCTGATGGTAGCAGAAGGACTAATGCTGATGGGACTTATGTTAACTGTTATCAAGCAGCATCTGAAACTTTATCAAATGCTGGAGTTCAAACAGCAGGTAGAGCAACTGAAGTTTTAATGACGGGGGCTACTACTCAAGGTACCGCAGGCCCTACCACTGCTAATGCAGCTACTGGTGTTAGTGTTATAAATAGTGCTATTGATGCTGGAAATCCCATTGTTGTTGGTGTTGACTATAGAAGTGGTTCTCTTAATCATGATGGGATGACAGACCATTTTATTGTAATATCAGGTAGAACAGAAACTTTGAATAATGGAGCTGTTACTTCTACCAGTTATCATTTTTTTGATAATAGAACGAGACATCAAAACATAGGCACACAGGCTGGCAATACATTAAATCTGAACAACAGCAGATTAACAGGGACTTATGAACAAGGTAGAACTATACACAACTATACTGTTACAACTGTAAGACGAAATCGTTAAGCCATGAAGAAATTATATTTATCATTATTTTGTGTGTGTTTATTTTCTTTTTGCAGATCTCAAAATGAAGAGTTCACATCATTCATTAATGAGTTCCATTTGACATCACCGGATTTTATAATTGACAATTCAACTTTTAGAGAGTTGTTCAGTTTTAATGGGCAATACAAAGAAATCCCATTACAAGCAGTAAATAAATATATCTGCTTTAAACCTCTTTGTAATGATGAGAATATATTTAGATTTGACTTTGGAGTTTTAGTTGATTTGGAAACAGAAGATTTTTTTGCTGTTATAGTTCGCAAACTGCAATTTGACGAACTTCAAGGTTGTGATAATGATTTATCAGAACTGCTCTTAATTACATATTCTATAAAAGGGGAAAAGATTGACATACAACAAATTGGAAAAGATAATGATTGTTGGATTAGTCATACGAAATTTTTTGGTAACAAGATATTGGTTCAGCAAATTAGAATATTGGAATTCAATAAACCGGAGATGAGTTGCGAAATAGAAGTTAAAAAATACCAGATTACTCAGAATGGGGCTATAGATAATATTCATTCTGAGCCTATTAGGAAAGGTGTTGTAGTGTGGGATGAACAAATTGAAGAATTTAGACTAAAGTAGAGAAAGCTTGGTGCCTCGTGCTTTTTTACTCAACTTCTTTAAGCACCCCCGAAATGGCATCTTTAACTTCGGTTTACCAATAAAAGCATCCAGCATTGTATAAATGGTTTGCTTTTCATTGTCGCTTAAAGCTTCCGCTAAAGCCACTTTATCCATGATGGACTTATCGTAAGTATTTATTTCCTTTAGTTCATCTGTACAACTAATGAAGATAATAGGGTAGTTATTCACAGGAAGAAAAAACCCGCCTGCATAGATTTGTAAATCGTTCTACCAAATAAAAGCGAAACCCGCCTTTTTGGGGCGGGGTTTTTCGTATTCAAGGGGGCGAGTTGCTGTACCCTTCGCTTGGGGATGAACACACCAACCAGCATATAGAGGATGCAACCAATGCAATATTTTCCATAGTAGAATGTCATCGTTTGGCCAATAAAAACTTGACATTATGCTTGAGAAACATTATTTTTGTGATACATAATTATTAGGCAATGGAATTCTTCAACCGTGAAAAAGAAAAACATCGGCTACTTAAAGCCATTAACAGCAACAAGGCGAAGTTGATTATTTTATATGGTCGTCGTCGTTGTGGCAAGTCAACACTTATTAAGAATACTCTGAAGCCAACAGATATCTACTACATGGCACAGCAATCCGATGAGGCTGTTCAGCGTGTACAGCTGGCAAATACCATTGGAGAAAAGATAAGAGGATTTGAATCTGTGGTTTACCCCGACTGGGAATCGTTGTTTGTGAACCTGAACAATAGCTTAAAAGAAACACTAACGTTGTGTATTGATGAATTCCCATACCTGGTAAAAGGTTCTCCCAGCCTGCCAAGCTTAATTCAGAAAATTATTGATACTACAACCAACCGAAAATTCCATCTTATCCTTTGCGGTTCATCACAACAAATGATGCAAAACTTAATACTGGACAGTTCTTCGCCGCTATATGGCCGAGCCGATGAGATAATGAAGATTACCCCTTTGGAAGCAGGCTGGTTAAGCAAGGCATTGAGCTGTGAACCGGAGCAAGCCATAGCTGAATACTCGGTTTGGGGTGGCATACCCCGGTACTGGGAGCTCAGGGCTGAAGAGAAAACCTTTAAAACAGCCGTAACAAATGTCATTCTCGACCGCTATGGTGTGCTTCATGAAGAACCTGCACGCCTTTTCCTTGACGATATGCGGGAATCGGTTCAGGCTTTCTCAATCCTTTCGGTTGTAGGCAACGGAAGCAACCGATTGTCCGAAATTGCAGGGAAGCTAAATAAACCAGCCACGCAACTTTCCAGGCCCATTGATAACCTGATTCAACTTGGCTACCTAAAGCGTGAAGTGCCTTTTGGAGAATCCGAAAAGAATAGCAAAAAGGGTGTCTATAGAATCTCAGATCCGTTCATGAACTTCTACTTCACGTTTGTAATGCCCAACCTCTCGCGCCTTGAACTTGGCATAACCGGGCAGGTTTATAACCTTTTTGAGGCGAGGCAGTCAGCCTATGTTTCCTCTGAGTGGGAAAAGCTTTGTAGACGAAGCGTACCAATGAAGCCAATCAATGGAATTGATTTTGATATTGCCTACAGGTGGTGGGGACCTAATTTGAATAACCAGCCAATGGAATTGGACGTTGTGGCGGAATCAACCGATAAGAGGTATATCCTCATTGGCGAATGCAAATGGTCAAATATTAAAGATCCATCAGGTCTATTCCAAAACCTGGAGCAAAAGGCAAAGTTATTCCCACAAGCAAAAGGGAAAGAGGTTATTGTTGTGCTCTTTTTAAGGGAAGTATACTCCAATGGAACTTCCACCAACGTGCTATTGCCCTCCGATGTGTTGGATCGCCTGAAATAACTGTCCAATAAAGTCCAACCTGGTCATGATAACTTTAACAAGAATGATAGGCGGTTTTATCAGATAGTTATTCAAAGGGGGCAGAACCAGTTTACAAGACGAAATAGAAGGAAACCGCGATGCAACCTGGGGTGGATCTTATGATACAGAAAACTATGTTATTGGCATAATAACAGTTGTAGTAATTTTAAGTGTAATAATTTGGTTGGTATTCTGATGTATTCTTGAAAACATAGTATAGCTCCGTAAGTTCATGGCTACCATTGAATTGGCAATTCAATAAATAATCCAGTAAGCTTCCCCTTTATTTGAGCCATTCAGAATTAGAGTTTTAACTTTCATGGGTCAGCAGTAAATCGTTGGGTGTTCTGGTAACCAATGCTTCACGAGGGCTGTTTTGGTTATAATCCAGTCTCCATTTATCGGTCATCATGCGACTTCACTGAGTAATCTGAACGCATATGCGTTGAGCAATTCTTTTCCAGTATAGATTCAGAAGGTTCGTTATGCAGATGAAAATTTTAATGTTCTTTTCTGAGCGCATGAATTACAAAGTTCCATCACCATACACATCCCCATGGCTCTCCTCGCCAAAGAGACGGACTGTTTGCTGACCTCCGGCCTGCAGACCTTCAAAGCTCATCCCGTT
>DAOKYW010000033.1:0-5432 GCA_035325985.1 Bacteroidales bacterium | reverse complement strand
AGAGACGGACTGTTTGCTGACCTCCGGCCTGCAGACCTTCAAAGCTCATCCCGTTAACTTTTTTTAAGCGCACCATAACTGTCAGGTTGATTGGCAATTAGAAGTTTAGTATATATTTACGGTTCGAAATTATCCAACGTAAAAAGTAATCCTTATGAAAAAAAACTTTGCGATTTTTATGCTTCTTTGCATGATGCTTCCCAACATCGGTTATTCACAAAAGCGTAACAAAAAGCCTGGTCCGGCAGTCGTTGCCACTCAGGTGAATCCCTTGCTGAGCACTTTCGATACCCCTTTTGGTGTTCCGCCTTTCGACAAAATTGATAACGAACACTATCTGCCGGCCTACGAAGCAGCCATGAAGCAGCACAAGGCCGAGATTGAAGCCATTGTTGCCAACCCAGCCAAACCTGATTTTGACAATACGATTCTGGCCTTCGATCGTTCGGGTCGTCAGCTGAACCAGATAAGCGCCATTTTTGGCGGTTTGCGCGGGGCCCACACCAACCCGCGTTTGCAGGAAATTGCCCGCGTCGTAACACCCATGCTCACAGCGCATTATAACGATATCCGTTTCAATCAGGCCTTGTTTGAGCGCATCAGAAGCGTTTACGATGAGCGCAATAGCCTCGGCCTCAACCTCGAGCAGATGCGGCTGGTCGAAAAGATGTACGACGACTTTGCCCGTAATGGTGCTGCCCTGCCCGAGGAACAGCGCGAAGTGCTCAAGAAG
Source organism: Bacteroidales bacterium (assembly GCA_035325985.1). GTDB lineage: Bacteria > Bacteroidota > Bacteroidia > Bacteroidales > F082 > JALNZU01. Next base: position 4,699 of record DAOKYW010000033.1, on the reverse strand, counting down.
CTCAACCAGCAGATGTCGCTGCTATCGCTGCGACTGGGCGAAAACCTGCTGGCCGAAAACAACGCTTTCAAACTGGTGATAGATAACGAAGCCGACCTGGCCGGACTGCCCGACGATGTGCGCAGCGCTGCAGCCGACGAAGCCCGTCAGCAAGGCATGGAAGGTAAATGGGTATTCACCCTGGCCAAGCCCAGCTGGATTCCCTTCCTGCAGTTCTCCGAAAGACGCGACCTGAGAGAAAAACTCTATATGGCCTATGTGAACCGGGGCGATAACGACAACAAAAACGATAACAAAGCACCTTTCATCGAGCTCATGCAGCTCAGGCGCCAGATGGCCAATTTGCTGGGCTATGATAACTATGCCGAATACTTCATTTCGGACCAGATGGCACAGACTCCCCAAAACGTTTATGATTTTCTGTACAAGATATGGGAACCTTCCATAGCCCGGGCAAAGGCTGAGCGCGACGATATGCAGGCCATCATAAAGCGCGAAGGCGGCAATTTCACGCTTGCTTCGTGGGACTGGTGGTATTATGCCGAAAAGGTGAGAAAAGAAAAGTACGACCTTAACGAAGACGAGCTCCGCCCCTACTTCCCCATCGAAAAGGTTAAACAAGGCAACTTCCTCCTGGCCGAAAAACTCTTTGGCCTCAAGTTCGTCAAGCGCACCGATCTGCCGGTGTATCACCCCGAAGTGGAAGCCTATGAGGTGCTCAACCGCGATGGCAGCCATCAGGGTGTGCTTTATATCGACCCGCATCCGCGTCCGTCGAAGCGCAGCGGCGCATGGTGCGGCACATACCGCAATGCGGCATGGGACGAAAAGGGCAACAAAATCAGCCCTGTGGTTACCATTGTCATGAACTTTACCCGCCCTGTGGGCGACCAGCCGGCCTTACTGAGCTTCGACGAGGTGCGTACCTATTTCCACGAGTTCGGTCATGCCCTGCACAACCTTTTCGCCGAAGGCCAGTACAACCGCACCAGCCGCTCAGTGCCCCGCGATTTCGTTGAACTGCCCTCTCAAATCATGGAAAACTGGGCAGCCGACCCCGAATTCCTCCGTATGTACGCCTTCCATTATCAAACCGGCGAGCCTATGCCTCAAAGCCTGATGGATAAACTGACCAGGGCGGCCACATTCAACCAGGGATTCGAGAATACCGAATACGTTGCCGCTGCCATCCTCGACATGGATTGGCATACCATGAAAGTAGATGCCGGTACGGATGTGAATGCCTTCGAAAAAGCCACCCTCGATCGCATCGGCCTCATCGAACAGATTGTGCCACGCTACCGCACTACCAATTTCGGACATATCCACAGCACCGGATATGCCGCCGGATACTATGTGTATCGCTGGGCCGGCGTACTCGATGCCGATGCCTTTATGGCTTTCAAGGAATCGGGCGACCTGTTTAACAAAGACCTCGCCGAAGGTTTCAGGAAATATATTCTTGCCGGAAACGGTCAGTGGGAAGGCATGGACGCCTATGTGCGCTTCCGTGGTCATGAACCTTCCATCGAACACTTCCTGATGAGAAGTGGATTAAAATAAGCTCAATCAGGCTGATTTCCGGTCAGGAAGTTGGGTGTTTAGATTTGATAATCAAAGTTTTATCAGGTCTGAGCATCCAACTTTCTGCTTTTCCATTCTACCGGAAGCCATAAGCCGGCCAGTGCGGCGACGAGGACGTAAGGCGGGTAAAACAGCTGAAATACCGCCATCCACGGAATCAAATGTTTTTGCCCGGCCATCTGGAATGTGGGCCAGACCAAAGGAAGATCGGTGAGCGTTTTGAGCAGCACAAAAGTTAGATAAGCCAGCAACATCAGCGGATAAAAGGCTGAAAGCAAAAGCATGGCCGCCAGCAAGGCATTAAAAACGAAAACAACGAAGGCCGGAATGATGATTTCGGGCCGCCTGTAGCCTTTGCTTTTCGACACCCAGCGCAAACGTTGTGCCAAGAATGCCTTCAGGCCTATGGCCGGTCCGGTGGTTACCATAGCGCCCGGGAACATGACCATGCCAACAGCTCCAGATCCATAGCGCTTCAATACGGATTCGAGCCTGAACATATCATCGCCCGAGGCAAATGCGGGCTTCAGGGCATCATCGTGCGACAATACCGTGCGATGCAGGGCCATATTGGCCCCGTTGGCCATCGAAGGCAGCCCGATGCCCGCCGAGCCGGCAGTGGCGGCTATGAGGCTGTTGGTTTCGATGGCCTGAAAATTCTGCAGCCAACCCCTGCAGGGCGATAGTCGCACCGGTCCGAGCAGCATAAGCTTTTGCTGTTCTGCGGCGGCTGTCATCATGGTTTCGGCCCAGGCCGCATGAGGCACACAATCGGCATCCGTAAACAGTACCCACTCGCCCTGAACGTGTTGCAAAGCGGTTCGTAATGCTGATTTCTTTCCTTTGCCTTCGCTATCCATCACCAAAACATTACGCAATCCCGCCGATTGTGCCGTTTGACGCGCAATGAGCGCGGACTGATCGGTGGAGTGGTCGTCCACAAGCACGATTTGCATCTTTTCGGCCGGATAGGTTTGCGAGGCAAGTGCCTTGATCAGGCATTCCAGGTTTGCTGCTTCGTTGCGCATGGCAATCACGATGCTCAGCAGCGGATAATTTTCGTCATGGCGGCATACTTGCCGGCGAATCCGCTGCCAGCCGGCCATGTAGAGCAACATGAGCAGCAGATAAAGCAGGGCGGCAATCCTTGCAAACTGCAGGATCAAATGTAAGGTGTCAATCATTGGAGCGGATAAAGCGTAAACGATTCACGGTTAAGGCCCCCAGCAAAGCTGGAAAGGCGAGGTTGATCAGCCACAGCACCGAGCTGGCAGCCAGCACCACCATGCCGGTATGGCTGGCATCGTCAACAGCATACATCGTAAAAACAGCCACAGCCACCGAACCGCGGATACCCAGCTCCGAAATGGCGATGGTCGGAATAAGGGTCATCAGCAGGTAAATAAGGCTGATCAGGGTAAGTCCTTCCACGTATGGCAGCCTGTACCCGAAAGCCAGTATGAGCAGATAGAACTGCGTGCAATACACAAGATACCTCGCCGCAGAAAGCAAAATCGCCCATAGGAGCCTGCTGTTGCTCAGCAGGTCGTAAGCACCCAGCAACTGTTCGAGCCTGTGCATCCAGCCTTTACGCCCCGAAAACACCCTTTTGAGCAGTCGAAGGTTGAAATAAGTGGCTACCGATAAGCCAATGACAATAATTGACAGCATCAAAATTGTCCAAAAAGTAAGAGGAACAGGCAGGAATTGGAGGAATGGCATAGCGGGAAACAATACCAGCAAGGCTGCTGCACCTGCCATGATAATGACAAGCAGATGCGAAAAACTGCCAATCACGGTGAGCAGCACGGCTTCGGCCGGATTGGCCCGACGCAGCACAAAAATCCGACCCAGATAGTCCCCTACCCTGTTGGGCAGAAACAAACTCACCGAAATACCTGAAAGCACGGCAGCCAAAGCATTGGTCAAAGGCACATTTTCGAGCGGACGAATGATCAGCTGCCACTTGATGGCTTCGAGCAAAATATTGACCGGCAGCAGCGACAGCGCAACAAAGAACAGGCTGCGCGAAGGTCCGGGCAAAAGCAAAGGTTCAATCAAGCTGCGCCACTCCCATGCACTGCCCTTGCTAAACAGCTGCCGGTACAGAAAAACCAGTGTGATCAGCATGATGGCCAGCCGGAGCATCAGGTTAGCCCATTTGCGTACCTTTGCGTTCATCAGGCTAAATAAGGTAATTTTTGGACAAGGAACGCATCATTCTTGGCATCGACCCGGGCACTACAACCATGGGATACGGGGTGATTGTACAAAACGGCAACCGCATTCGCCTGCTGGTGATGGGTGTGCTCCGGCTCAATAAGTACAACAGCCATGCCCTGAGGCTGAAAAAGATATTCGACCGCACCACCGAACTCCTGAACGAATATCATCCTGACGAACTGGCCATCGAAGCGCCTTTTTACGGCAAGAATGTGCAATCGATGCTCAAGCTCGGGCGTGCTCAGGGCGTGGCTATTGCGGCTGCTTTGCATCAGGATGTCCCTGTTTTCGAGTATTCTCCGAAAAAAATCAAGCAATCGATCACCGGAAATGGCAATGCATCAAAAGAACAGGTGGCCGCCATGCTGCAAACCCTTTTGTCTTTCGATGAGCGGCCCGAAGCATTGGATGCCACCGATGGTTTGGCGGCCGCAGTATGCCATTATTTTCAGGCGCTTCCAACAACAGGCAGCAATGCCTCCTACTCGGGCTGGGAAGCTTTTCTCCGGCAAAATCCGCAAAGATTGAAGCCTTAGGCAAAAGAGAGGCCTCTTTGTTACTATTGCTAAACTGTAAGGTAGTTGGCAAGCTGCTGATGGCATGAAAGAAATAGTTTTGCGTAAAACAGCTTATCCAATGAGAGCATATAAAACCATTTTCTTTGGCTTAATCATGTTGTTTCAGCTTAAGGGTGTTGTGGCACAGCATATCTACCTGAATGTGAACTGAGGTTACCTTTTTGGTGATAAGTTCAGCATACAAGGGGGTAAAGCGCGCATTTACGGTGATTGGTCATTTTCAGGCACAGCAGGGCTTGAAATCGGTAAGGGCCGTTCGGCCGAAATCAGCTACCTCTGGCAACAAACCCGCGGAAAGACGAGTCTGGCATTCC
>DAOKYW010000032.1:0-24676 GCA_035325985.1 Bacteroidales bacterium | reverse complement strand
CTATTCGCCATTGTCCAATCTGACATACCTGAGATCAAGCAGGTTGGCAGGATTAACCTGCATTCCCCTCACCTGCCGGTGCACAAAGCGCATGACCTCATCATAAAAAAGTACCACAACCGGAGCCTCATGCATGACGATGCTGTCCATGGCCCGATACATGATAGCCCGGCGTTCTGCATCGTTCTCCTGAAGTGCCATGCGATAAAGTTCGTCGAACTGCGGATGGGTAAAATGGGTGTAATTGGGTCCCATCGGGGTATGATTCGGGCTATAGAAGAGCGAAAGGTAATTTTCGGCATCGGGATAGTCGGCCACCCACGAAGCCCTGAAGGCCTGCAGTTTACCTTTCGACCTCAGTTCTCTGATGGTGGCCGCCGGCTGCACCTCAATGGATGGCTCCAGCCCGACAGCCTGCAGCTCGGCCTGCACAAACTTCAGGATATCCGCATATTCTGCCGTAGTGCTGATGGTGAACCTTGCGCCCTGCAGCCCTGCTTCGCGGATGATCCTACGCGCTTTATCCGGCTCGTAGCCGTAACCTGCATCCGGATAATGGCCCGGCAGGCCATAGGGTATCATACCGCCATGTCCGGGGCGACCGGTATTATTGCGCAGAAAGCGCAGCATTTTCTCCCTGTTGATGGCCATACTCACAGCCCGACGAAGCTCTGGTCTGGCCAACGGCCCTGATATGCTTTCATCTCCAAGAAAAAAACCGAGGTACTCAGTATTCAGAAATGGCTGCCTGATCAGCCGCAACCTGTTTTTCACCTTATCGCGCAGCTGCCCGTTCCGGGTGAGAAGCTCATCCTTGTATCGCGCATCAATACCCGACATAAAATGGAAATTTCCCTTCATGAATTCCATGAAGGCAATTTGCCTGTCGGACAAGAACCTGACTGCAATTCCGTCAAGGTACGGAAGTCGCTCTCCGGGCGTGTCGAACTCAAAATATTGCTCATTCTTTCGGAGCACCAGCTTCACCCCATCCTTCCAGTAAGCAAACCTGAAAGGCCCTGTCCCTAAAGGCTGACGGCCAAAGGCATCGCCCAGCATGTCCACCACTTCGCGGGGCACAACTGCAGCATACATCATGCCCAGCATACCCAGAAAAGGCGGAAAGGCTTTGATGAGCCTTATCTGCAAGATACTGTCGTTCAGCGCACTAATAGACAAGCGGTCGTTGTTGCGCTCCACGTTGGCTAGTATCCACGCTCCGGGTGATGCCAGCTGAGGGTCAGCGAGTCGTTGAAGGCTGAATTCAGCATCATAGGCAGTCAGGCGGCGGGGCTGATCGCCAAAGACCGGATGCGCATGAAAATACACATCGTTGCGAAGCAGAAAGGTGTAGGTTTTTCCATCCGAAGAAATTTCCCAGTGTCGGGCAAGGGACGGAACAATCTTCATCTGGCTGTCGGCCACTACAAGGGTGTTAAACAACTGATTACAAACCCAGATGTGCGGCAGATCCTTGGCAAATGCCGGATCAAGGGTACTCAGCCCCGTTGACTCATTGTAGCGAAAAATGTTTCCGGCATCATCCGGTGTTCTGCGGCATGATACTGTCAACAGGATGATAACCAACAGGATATAGCCTGAGCTCCTTCCGGAAAATTTGCACATAGCAGGAATGGGGCATTATTTCATGGCAATATTAGCCAATTATCAGCCTCGCCGGCCGGTAGATGTATCAGATGCCCTTACTGCCTAAAGCTTCGGCTTTCTTTAACCATCTTTGTTTTTTCGAGCCGGATGCAAAACGGATCGAGTTGATGGTATAGGTTCTGACAGGCTTTATACCACAAAAATGCAATACTGCCTTTCGCAGCGATCGGTATCCCGGGGCGCCCAACACAAGAAAATAATACCAACCGGGGTTGTCCATGGTCATGATAAGGCGGGCGGTCTTGCCTTTGAGCAGCTTGTCGGGAAAGCGGTGGCCGTTAGCGTAGCGAAACGCAAAACCCGGCAGAAACACCCTGTCGATAAAGCCCTTGAGCAGCGCAGGATAGGTGCCCCACCAGTTTGGAAACACAAAAACAAGATGATCAGCCCAGGCAATATACTGCTGTGCGGTAACAAGGTCGGGTTCCAACTCCTGATTACCACGGTAGCCCTTGCTGAAATTCAGGTCAAAGTCCAGTTTTTTCAGCACTAAGGTCCTCAGCGTGTGTCCGCCGGAAACGGCTCCCGAAGTGTAGGCCTCGACGAGCTGATCTGCAAATGCATCATCCACCGGATGTGCATGGATAAGCAGTATTTTTTTTGTCATGAAACGAAAGCAATGGCGTTTTTAACTTTCTCCGCCTGCAGCGCCAGTCCGACCACTTCCATCATATTGTCCACAAACCTGAATTCGAGGCCTTCAATATAGTCCTGCTTGATATCGGCAATATCGCGTTTGTTGCCCGACGACAGGATTATGGTTTGGATCTTTCCGCGTTTGGCGGCCAGGATTTTTTCCTTGATTCCGCCTACGGGGAGCACCTTACCACGCAAAGTGATTTCGCCTGTCATGGCCACACGCGGCTTGACAAGCTTCTGCGTAAATGCCGAAGCCAGAGCGGTGAACATGGTGATACCGGCCGAAGGCCCATCTTTAGGTGTTGCACCCTCGGGCACATGGATATGCACATTCCATTTCTCGAATATCTGTGGGTCGATGCCCAACACTTCTGCATGTGCCTTGATGTATTCGAGGGCAATAGTGGCCGATTCCTTCATCACATCACCAAGGTTACCTGTCAGGCGTAATTCGCCTTTTCCACGGCTCAGGCTGACTTCGATAAACAGAATCTCACCGCCGAATGGCGTCCATGCAAGGCCTGTAACCACACCCGGCGTTTTCAGTGCATCATCGGGTTTTTCGTGATACATGGGCACTCCAAGGGCCTTTTCAAGGTCGGCAATATTTACCTTTTTATCATAAGCCTCACCCATAGCCACATGTCTGGCCTTTCCGCGCACCAGTTTTGCGAGGTGCCTTTCCAAAGAACGGACGCCCGACTCGCGGGTGTAATCTTCGATGACGGTTTCGATGATCTTTTTACTGAAACTAACCTGCGAAGCAACTAATCCATGATCTTTAACAAGCTTGGGAATCAAATGTTTCTTTGCTATCTGATATTTTTCTTCGAGCAGGTATCCGGTCAGTTCGATCACTTCCATACGGTCGCGCAGGGCCGGATGGATGGTGCTGAGGTTATTGGCGGTGGCGATGAACATCACCCGCGAAAGGTCGTATTCTACCTCAATGAAATTATCATAAAACTTATTATTCTGCTCAGGGTCAAGCACTTCGAGCAATGCAGCCTGCGGGTCACCATTAATGTTGTTGCCACTCACCTTGTCGATTTCGTCGAGGACAAATACAGGGTTGCTTGTACCGGCTTTTCGCAGACTCTGAATGATGCGGCCCGGCATGGCACCGATATAGGTTTTTCTGTGGCCGCGCAGCTCGGCTTCGTCGCGCACACCACCCAGCGACATGCGGATGTATTTGCGACCGAGGGATTCGGCTATGGATTTGCCCAGCGATGTCTTGCCTACGCCCGGAGGACCAACCAGACAAAGGATGGGCGACTTCATATCGTTTTTGAGCTTATAAACTGCCAGATGCTCGATGATGCGCTCCTTCACCTTTTCAAGCCCGTAATGATCGCGGTCGAGGATATGCTGGGCATGGGTAAGATCGAAGTTATCCTTCGAATAAAAGTTCCACGGCAGCTCGACAAGGTATTCCAGATAGTTGAACTGTATGCCGTATTCGGCTACCATGGGATTCATCCGCTGAAGCTTGGTGAGTTCGCGCTCAAACACTTTACGCACTTCTTCACTCCACTGCTTATTGGCCGCACGCTCACGCAGCGAGGTGATCTCCTCCTCGTGCGGAGCTCCGCCCAATTCCTCCTGAATGGTTTTTAGCTGCTGGTTGAGGAAAAAGTCGCGCTGCTGCTTGTCGATATCCACCTTCACCTTGCTTTGGATCTGGTTTTTGATTTCGAGCATCTGCAACTCCTTGCTCAGGTATTCAAGCACTTTCACTGCCCTGTCGTTGAGGCTCCTGATCTCGAGCAGCTGTTGCTTTTCCTGCATGCTGATGTTCAGGTTGTTCGACACAAAATGCACTAAAAATGCCGGGCTCTCGATATTATTGATGGCGAATGATGCTTCGGGCGGCAGATTCGGCGATTTTTCGATAATCTGAACGGCAAGGTCTTTAATGCTTTGTATTAGCGCAACAAAAATGTTGTCGGTTTGAGCAGGCTCATCATCCCCAAAAGGCTCCACTCTTCCGCGGAAGTAGGGTTCTTCACGGGTAATCTCCAGAAGCCTGAAACGTTTCTTGCCCTGGATAATGACCGTAGTATTGCCGTCGGGCATTTGCAGGGTGCGCATGATATGGGCCACCGTGCCCACTTCGTTCAGGTCGGCAGCCACAGGATCCTCAATAGCGGGATCACGCTGAGCAATCACGCCAATGATCCGCTCCTTGCGGTATGCTTCGCGTATTAGATTGATTGACTTATTTCGCCCTACGGTGATTGGGATAACCACTCCGGGAAAAAGTACCGCATTGCGTAGTGGCAGTATGGGCAGTTCTTCGGGAACCTGCTCCGATGAAAACTGAATCTCTTCCTCTGCCGAGAGCAAGGGAATAAATTCTGCATCGCCCTCGAGAAATTCAGAAACTGTCAGAAAATTGTTTAATATGTTGCTCATTGAAAAATTATTGCCAAAATGTCATGCAGGATAAACATAACCTGCCTAAGAAAAGAAAGAAAGCACAGCGCAATCGGAAATTCTGCAATTTCCGGTGCCGGGCTTCAGTAGAATCAAAGGATATGCCAGAAATGTCAGGCCCTGCGGTTTTTAAAGGTCTGATTGAAAACCTCGGTGAGTATCATCCGCTCGGTTTGGTTAAAACTCTTTCCCCGCCGTTCATAAACCCTTTCGATGGTTTTGAAGGCCTTCTTTAGTTCATAATCAATGAATCCCTGAGTGCCACCCCACGAAAACGAAGGCACGAAGTTGCGCTGGAACCCCGATCCAAAGATGTTAGCACACACACCTACTACAGTTCCAGTATTAAACATGGTATTAATGCCGCACTTGGAGTGATCGCCCATAATGGTGCCGCAAAACTGCAGGCCGGTATTTACGAAGCATTCTTCGGCATAGTTCCACAGCTTGACTTCCTCGTAGGAATTTTTGAGGTTAGAAGTGTTGGTATCGGCGCCAATATTACACCATTCGCCAATTACGCTATTGCCCAGAAAACCATCGTGAGCCTTGTTGCTGTAGCCAAATATCACAGCGTTGTTCACTTCTCCTCCCACTTTGCTGTACGGTCCTATAGTGGTGGGGCCGTAGATTTTGGCGTCCATCTTGAGTACTGCGTGTTCGCACAGGGCAAACGGACCTCTGACCTTGGCGCCTTCCATCACCTCGGCATCCCTGCCAATGTATATCGGCCCGGTGGATGCATTGAGGATAGCAAATTCCACTTTTGCACCTTCCTCTATGAAGATGTTTTCCGGATTCACACAGCGGTTGGTCGGGCTAATCGGCGCCGACTTTCTGCCTTTGGTCAGCAGCGCAAAATCATCGGTAATGGCTTTGCCGTTTTTACTGAAGATATCCCATGAATAGTACACCTTGGTTATATCGCCTGAAAATTCAATTGTTTCATCCTCTGTAGCCTCCGCTGAATGCAGTGACTCTCTGCTCAAACAGCTGCCAATCAGGGTTTCATTATCCTTGACGAGCGACTGGCCTACCTTGAGGTTGTGCAGGGCATCGATGAGTTGAGGCGTCGGAAGAATGGAACCGTTGATCAGCAGGTTTTCTTCAGCCTCCACGATGGGATATTTGGAACTCAGGTAGCCTTCGGTAAGCGTACTCGTTTTGGCACCCAGCATGAGCTCCCATTTTTCCCTTATGGTGAGGATACCAATCCTGATGTCGGCAACCGGACGGGTGAAAACGAGCGGCAGGAGGTGATTACGTGTGGAACTGTCGTACAGGATGTAGTTCATGGGATAAGATAATGCGATGAATTAACCTTACAAAAATAGCAATTATTGTGTTTTTTCGCACAATTCAGCCCATTATAACAAAAAAGGCTGACACCTTATAATGACAGCCTTTTCGTGTATTTAGTTGCAAACGCTTACTTGATTTTGGTTTCGTAGTGCTTCTTGTAGCGGTTCTTGAATTTGTCCACACGGCCGGCAGTGTCCACAAGCTTCATCTTTCCGGTGTAGAAAGGATGCGAGGTGTGAGAAATTTCCAGCTTCACCAGAGGATATTCCTTGCCGTCTTCCCACATTATGGTCTCCTTCGACTTCACGGTGGAGCGGGTGAGGAAGCTGTAATCGTTGGACATATCCTTGAACACAACGAGGCGGTAATCTTTCGGATGGATGTCTTTTTTCATGAGCGTCGTGACTTTTCTGTTTTAGGGCTGCAAAATTATACTTTTTAGCTGAATTACAAGTAAGAAACTTCATTTTTTTCTATCCGGCGTAATATCCTTCAAAAACTGCATGGTATCGATGCCGTCGGCATAGTCTCCTACCCGGGGAAACTGTGCCTGACCGAATGCCTGACTGCCCGGAAACCATGCATTGCGCGATACCAGACATTGCACACCCTGCCTGTTAACCTCTACGATATCCTCAATTTCCTGTTGGTTGCCATAAAAACTGTAATGCAACACACTCACCGGACTCGAAAGCCGGTTGTCGGGCATCATCAGCACAAAACCATTGTCGTGGTGCGGCGTGCGGTTAATCAGGCTGATGGCTTTGTGATATTCATAATTGTTGAAATATTTGTAGTGGTTGCGCAGATGACGATAGGGTTCAAATCCCTTGAAAAGATTTTCCGGGTCGCTGTTGGCCGGAAGCAGCAGATGCGAAACGCTCCGGCAACCCATACCAAAATAACTGAAGATGTCGGAAGCAAGCAGTTGAAGGTCTTGTTCGGATTCCATACCATCGATAATGCCCAGACTGTTGCGGTTGCGCCGGATGATGTGGGGGTAACGTCCGAAATAATCTTCGAAATAACGCGCTGTATTGTCGCTTCCAGTAGCTATTACAGCATCAAAATTTTTAATCAGACCATCGGTAAACTTTATATTTGACTCAAAATCAGGCTCTATGACACAAAGCATAGCGGCAAGTGCCGGCAGCAGGTGTTGGTCGTCGGATGACAGTTTGCCCAACATACGATGGCCGGACATTAACACACATAGGAAATCGTGAAACCCGACAGCAGGAATATTTCCGGCCATAACGACAGCTACGGTGATGGCTGTGTTGGCTGAATCAAGATTGTATGCTGCCGCCCATTGCCGTAATTGCTCCTCTTCGAGCAATTTCCGGATACCCTGCAGGGCCATCAGCTGGTTGTCGATGGTAAACCAGTTATTTGCCGAGTAGCCCTTATACAAGGCTTCGGTGAGCGGTGCGAATTGATGAGCCGGCAATTCTCCGTCATCATGGGCCATTTCAAGATATTGCTCAAGCCATTTTCCCAGTGTTGAAAAGGCTGCTAACCGGCGCTCCAGGGCAATCATGTATCCATTATTGAAATCGATTGCAAAAATAGGCCGAAATGCAGCGTTAATTTTTTAACAATAACTATAATTCTTATCTTTGCTGCAATAAACAAAACCTGTATAACGCAAAACCAGCGAATATGAAGAAACACAATTTTTATGCCGGCCCATCCATACTACCGGCCTATACCGTTGAGCAATCGATAGCAGCCATCCGCGACTTTGAAGGCATGGGCCTTTCATTGCTCGAAATCAGCCACCGCAGCAAGCAGTTTGTGGCAGTTGTTGACGAAGCCGTAGCGCTCTTTAAAGAGTTGCTCAGTATTCCTGAAGGCTATTCAGTGATCTTCCTTGGAGGAGGTGCAAGCCTGCAATTCTGCATGGTTCCCTACAACCTGCTCAACAAGAAGGCAGCCTACCTCAACACCGGTGAATGGGCATCAAAAGCCATCAAGGAAGCTAAGCTTTTTGGCGAAGTGGATGTGGTGGGCAGCTCCGAAGCCGCAAACTTCAACTACATCCCGCGCGAATACACCATTCCAACGGATGCGGACTACTTCCACATTACGAGCAACAATACCATTTTCGGCACCGAGATACTGGAAGATCTGACCTCGCCTGTGCCATTGGTGGCCGATATGTCGTCGGATATCTTCAGCCGTCCGGTTGATATTTCGAAGTATGCCCTCATCTATGGCGGCGCACAGAAGAATCTCGCCCCTGCAGGCGTCACCTTTGTCATCATCAAGGATGAAGTCCTTGGCAAAGTGGATCGCAAGATACCCACCATGCTCAATTACAAAACACACATCAGCAAGGAGTCGATGTTTAACACGCCACCCGTGATGCCCATATATGCTGCTCTTCAAACCCTTAAGTGGCTGAAGATGATGGGCGGTGTTGCCGAAATGGAAAAGCTGAACAAGCGCAAAGCCGATCTGCTCTATGGCGAAATCGACCGCAATCCCTTGTTCAAAGCTACAATTCCAAACCCTGCCGATCGTTCCAGGATGAACGTTTGCTTTGTGATGAACGAAGGATACGAAGCGCTTGAAGATGAATTCAACAAATTTGCATCGGCACAGGGAATGGTTGGCATCAAAGGCCATCGTTCGGTAGGCGGTTTCCGCGCATCACTCTACAATGCCCTTCCGTACGAAAGCGTAGAAGCGCTCGTGGGTGTAATGCAGGAATTTGAACAACAGCACAAACAATAACCCAAAACGCAAAGCCATGCCTAAAGTACTTATAGCCACCGACAAACCATTTGCTGCATCTGCAGCTTCCCAGATAAAAGCTATTCTGGAAGGTGCCGGTTACGAATGTGCGTTTCTGGAAAAATACACCGAGAAACAGCAACTCCTCGATGCGGTAGCCCAGGCTGAAGCCCTTATTATACGTAGTGATATTGTTGATGCACAAGTGGTTGCTGCTGCTGACAAACTGAAGATTGTCGTAAGGGCCGGCGCCGGTTACGATAACATCGATCTCAAGGCCTGTACGGAGAAAGGCATTGTGGCCATGAACACTCCCGGCCAAAACAGCAATGCGGTGGCCGAGCTGGCCTTTTTGATGATGCTCTACCAAATCCGTAAACACCTGAGTGGTGCCTCTGGAACTGAGCTCATGGGCAAAACCCTTGGCATTCATGCCTACGGTAATGTAGGAAAGCATGTGGCCCGCATAGCCCGCGGCTTCCATATGGATGTTTATGCCTACGACCCCTTTGTGGATGCCGCACAAATGCAGCTCGACGGCGTGAAACCGGTGAGTACGGTGGATGAATTGTATGCAAAATGCCAGTTTGTTTCGCTGCATATCCCCGCAAACGAAAAAACCAAAAAATCCATCGGCTTCGACTTGCTGTCAAAAATGCCCAAGGGCGCTATGCTGGTGAATACGGCACGCAAGGAAGTGATTGACGAAGAGGGCCTGAAAAAGATGTTTGAAGCACGAAAAGACTTCACCTATGTTTCTGACATTGCCCCTGACTGTGCTGCAGAGCTGGAACAATACGCCGGCCGTTATTTCTTTACGCCAAAAAAGATGGGTGCACAAACCGAAGAAGCCAACAACAATGCCGGCATGGCCGCCGCTCATCAGATTATCGGTTTTTTCGAACATAACGACGTGAGGTTCAAGGTAAACTAAACTTACCATACTTTACATTCGCACTTAGCTGATCCACAACGATAACCAAAAAACTATGACCGACGCTGCAAACAAACCATTGACCTTCTTCCGGTTCGAGGATTTGCGGGTGTACCACAAAGCGCTGGATTACGGCGTATGGGTCCAAAAAACCATACAACAGTTTCCTGACTGCGGAAAAAGCCTGGCAGGAAGCTTTTGCGATATGGCCCGACGCATTCCGATGCACATTGCTGAGGGCTCGGCCCGTGAGAAAGCAGCCTTTATCAGCCATCTCAAAGAAGGCAAAAGTGCCATCAGGTCGTGCTTAGTGCTTTCGACACTGGCCTACAGGCATGGCTTTATTACGCAAGCTGAGGAAGAAGAATCGCGCAACCAGCTGATGGAACTCACCAAAATGCTCGGTGCGCTCATCACTTCACTGCAAAAAAGTCCTTCAGGCCCCAACGACCATCTGGAAGATGAGCTGTTTCCGGCACGCAACTGGTAATCCACTTATTCAACATGACTTACTGCTGGCCATGAACCGCGAGCAGCGTAATTTGTATTGTCTGACATAAAACACACCATATGGCAACATTAAAACCATTTAAAGGCTGGAGACCGCCACAGGAAATTGTCAAAATGCTGGCTTCCAGACCTTATGACGTACTCGACAGCGCTGAGGCACGTGTGGAGGCCGAGGGAAATCCTTACAGTCTTCTCCATATCATCAAACCAGAAATAGACCTTCCTGAAGGCATCAATCTGTACAGTCAGGAAGTGTACGACAAAGCCCGCGACAATTTTGCCGCATTCCGTGAGAAAGGCTGGCTTAAGCAGGACGAAGCCGCGCACCTGTATATTTATGCGCAAACGATGAACGGCAAAACGCAGTATGGTATCGTAGGCTGCGCTGCCGTGGAGGACTATCTGAACGATGCCATCAAGAAGCACGAGCTGACAAGACCCGACAAGGAAGAAGACCGCATGAAACATGTGCGGATCACCAATGCCAATATGGAGCCTGTGTTTTTTACCTATCCGGCTCATCAAGAACTCGATGGCATGATTGCTGATTTTGTCAGGAGTCACAAACCGGTATATGACTTTACCGCTGATGACGGTTTCGGGCATCATTTCTGGGTTATTGAAGATGAAGCGCTTATCCGCAAGATTGTGGATATCTTCGCCACTTTCCCGGCCTTATATGTGGCCGATGGGCATCATCGCACGGCTGCTGCCGCACTGGTGGGCAAAGAACGCAAGCTTGCCAATCCCAATCATCGGGGCGATGAAGAATACAACTATTTTCTGGCTGTAAACTTCCCTGACAATCAGCTTACTATCCTCGACTACAACCGGGTGGTCACCGACCTTAACGGCATGAGCGAATCCGAATTCATTGAAAAGCTGAAAGCAGGCTTTGAGATCATACCCAAAGGCAGCCAAATTTACAAGCCATCGGTGCTGCACGAATTTTCGATGTATCTGGGCGGACAATGGTATGCCCTGAAGGCAAAACCGGGCACATACGATGACCACGACCCCATCGGCGTGCTGGATGTAACCATCCTGACCAATCAGGTGCTCGAACCCTTGCTGGGGATTACCGACCTGCGCCGGTCGAAACGGATTGACTTCGTTGGCGGAATTCGTGGTTTGGCTGAATTAAGCCGCAGGGTGGACAGCGGTGAAATGGCAGTAGCCTTCGCCCTGTATCCGGTGAGCATGAAACAGCTGATCGACATTGCCGATACCGGCAATATCATGCCACCCAAAACCACCTGGTTCGAGCCGAAGCTGCGTTCCGGACTTGTTGTGCACACATTAGATTAACATTAAACTTTATCCCGTGGAAGCAAAAGAAAAAGTACTGGAAGCCTTGCGCAAAAATGGTCAGCCCATGCGGCCCGGCGATATTGCCGAAGCTACGGGTCTGGACAAAAAAGACCTCGACAAAGTCATCAAGGCGCTCAAAAACGAGGACCTGATTTATTCGCCCATCCGTTGCTATTATCAGGCAAAGTGAGTTAAGGGTCAGGTTTTTAGCTGAGGGTCAAGGGCAAAAACTTTTTTGAATCTTGCCGGCCGAGGATACTTAGCCCTGTTGAGCTAAGGCGTTAAAGACTAAAGTTCTGGCGCAGCCGAAAGACTGCCATTACCTTTTTTATAAGCTATTTTTGCCCATGGCAAAGGAATTCACCTTTTTGCGTGCCTTCGAAAATCATCTCCGCATGGGCAAGGGGCTAGCCGAAAACAGCGTGGAGGCATACCTTCGCGATGTTCGGATGTTGCTTTCTTTTCTGGGCCAATCCAACGACAACTTAAGCCCTGCATCGATTACCGCCCACGACATCAGAGGATTCCTGCACGAAGTTGCAGGTATGGGCATGAGCAGTACATCACAATCGCGCATATTGAGCGGCATCAAGGCATTTTTCCGTTTCCTCCTGCTCGAAAAGCTGATCGAAGCCGATCCCACCACACTGATTGAATCACCAAAACTTGGACGAAAGCTGCCCGAGGTACTCGACTACACGGAAATAGAGCGGATGCTCGAGGCCATAGATTTGAGCAGCGAAAACGGTCATCGCAACAAAGCCATCATCGAGGTGATGTACGGGTGCGGATTGCGCGTATCGGAGCTTACAGGATTGAAAATCAGTGAAATTTATGAGAAGGATGAGTTTATCAGGGTCACCGGTAAAGGCGACAAAGAACGGCTTGTGCCAATTGGCAGGAGCGCTTTATCTGCACTGAAAGTTTACCTTGAGCAAATCCGCATACATCAAAAAGCAGGCAAAAAATCGGGAGATATTGTCTTTCTCAATGCCCGCGGACATCAACTCAGCCGGCAGATGGTCTTTTATATCATCAAGAATCTGGCTGCAGCGGCCGGAATCCGCAAGAACATCAGTCCGCACACTTTCAGGCACTCCTTTGCCACACATTTGCTCGAAGGCGGAGCCGACCTGAGGGCTGTGCAGCAAATGCTCGGGCATGCCTCCATTACCACCACCGAGATTTACACCCATATCGACAGGGAATTTCTGCGCGAAGCAGTGGTCAGGTTTCATCCGAGGAGCTCGAAGTCCAGGGATTAGGTGTTTATGGCGCGACTAGCCCAAAACAGGCATCAAGGCAGGAATTAAAAAAGTTGCTGACGTATGATTTCAGACAAGGAATGGGTTAAGCTCTTTGCATGATAGGCCTGTCATCCAACCACATGTGCCTCGCTCTCGAATCCGCAAAACAATGTGAAGCGTAAAAACCTGTCCGGAAAATGTGAAATAAAAAGTGGTCCTCCCGGAAGCTGTTTAAAAATCGTTGATGATTTCGCCGGCTTCGTCCACATAAACGCCCCAGTTCACAGCAAGCAATTCCTCGCCATCGTAGAAGAAGTCGATGAGTGCATCCTCAAAGCTCAGACGCAGTTCGCCTTCCTCCTCTTCAAGCTCGTATGCATCGTAGCCGTTGGTTTTCATCAGGGCAATAATTTCGTTGCGCGTAAGCGAAAACACTTTCTCCCCAAACAGCAGGGTTTCCATATCATCCGTTTCGAAACATGATATCACGGGCCTCGAAGTGCCTTCGAAAAAAATGGACAAGCCAAGCTCCCAGTAATGCAGGACAATGGTATTCATCTGATCGTCGGTATCGAGGTGGTCGATTTCTTCCGGTTCGCCCATTCTGGACACAAGTTCTTCCACAGGCAGTCCGAAAGGTATGCCGCTGCAGCCTTTCAAAGGTTCGATGATAATGGCCTCTTGTTGCATAAGATAGATTTGGTATTCAACAGCTAAAAATAGGATTATTCGTAAAACAAATGCAAAATTTTCTTTAAAGAAAATTTATGCGAAGCGAACAGCTTTTGCAGGCAAAATCCGGGTGATGATACGGGCAGGTATCAGCAGACTGATCATCCACAGCATCATTGCACCGGCATTAATCAACAGGATATGCCAGACACTGAAATACACCGGTACATGGGTAAGGTAGTACGATTCTTCAGGAAGGGTAAGTAGTCCGAAGCGCAGCTGAATCTGCAGCAGCGTGATGGCCAGAAGATTTCCCCAGAACATTCCCTTTGCGATAATCTGCGCCGAAAGCACAAGAAAAATCCTTCGCACCAGTGCATTATTGGCACCCATTGTCTTGAGCATGCCAATTGCGGCCGTGCGTTCAAGAATCATGATGAGCAGTGTGGAAATCATCGTAATACCCGAAACAAGTACCATGAGGATAATGATAATCACCACGTTCATGTCCTGCAAATCGAGCCAGTCGAAGATATGCGGAAAACGTTCGCGTGCGGTGCCGGTAGTGAGTTCGGCCGGAATGCTGAAATACAAATCCTCGGCCACTTTGTCGAGTGCATTAATATCATACAGGCTGATTTCGAGGCTACCTGTCATGCCTTCATCCCAATTATTGAGCCTGCGGATGTGCCGGATATGACAAAAAACATAGCGCTCGTCGAATTCGGCCAGCCCGGTCTGGTAAATACCCGATATTTCGAAACGACGTCCACGAGCCGTTGGCGGATCGCCGCTCACAAACCACATCCGAAGCACATCGCCCGTGCTGAGCTGCAATCGTCTGGCCAGTTCGGCCGAAACAAGCACTTTATTGGCCTGGGCAGAGTCAGCATAATCGGGTATCGCTCCATCAACAAGGTATTGCCTGAGGTAATCCCAGCTATAATCCTCGTCCACACCCTTGAGTGCCACACCCTGAATTTGTTCCTGCGTTTTGACCAAACCAGGCTTAACGGCCACCTGCTGTACTGCCCGGATTTCGGGTCTTGCCCTGAGCCTGTCCAGCAAGGAATCGCCTGGCACAAAAGGCGTTTCTTCGTAGGAAAAGTTCGATGTAAGCGGCTCGATTTGAATATGCGAAACGAAGCCGATTACCTTATCGCGAATCTGCTGCTTAAAACCTACTACTACTGCCACAGCTATGATCATCACCGCCAGACCAAGCGCTACGCTGAAAACAGCAAGCTGCACTACTCCCGAGCCGGAGCCTCCCTTGCCTCCGCGGAGCAAACGCTGTGCAATAAAAGTTTCGAGCTGCATGTTATCTTTGTCCGACAAAAATAGACAATGTTGAGGTTATCTGTCTTTTTTCCGCTGCTCCTGACCATGCTTCTTGCATGCTCCCATTCCGCTGCACAATACCAATACACTCTACCACGGATGGTTCCTTATTCAGCCATTTCGAGCGGTGCAGACCAGCCGGCTTTGTACCTTTCGCTGCTCAGAGGTAAAGCGGTGGCCGTAGTGACTAACCAAACCGGAATTACCGCCGGTCAGCATTTAGTTGACAAACTGCTGTCGGAGGGCATTCACATCAGCAAAATCTTCACGCCGGAACATGGTTTTCGCGGAGACCACGATGCAGGCGCTTATGTGGAAAATATGCGCGATAAAGCTACCGGCATACCCATCATCTCGCTGTACGGACGCGACAAAAAACCCAAAGCCGCCGACCTGGCCGATGTTTCGGTCATCCTTTTCGATCTGCAGGACGTGGGCGTCAGGTTCTACACCTACATCTCCACGCTCACCTACGTCATGGAAGCAGCGGCCGAGCAGGATATCCCCGTCGTAGTGCTCGACAGGCCAAACCCTAACGGATTCTATATCGACGGGCCGGTGCTTGAGCCACCGTTCAAATCGTTTGTAGGCTTGCATCCGGTGCCGGTGGTCTATGGAATGACTATTGGAGAATATGCGCTTATGGTCAATGGTGAAAATTGGCTCGAAAACAAGCGCAGGTGTCAGCTGAAGGTGATCCCGCTTGCAGGCTATTCGCGCGATATGATCTTTCAGCTTCCGGTGCGCCCTTCGCCCAACCTGCCCGACTGGAAATCGGTTTACCTCTATCCTTCGCTTTGCTTTTTCGAAGGAACAATTGTGAGTGTTGGCCGTGGAACAACATCACCTTTCAGGGTTTTCGGGCACCCCGACCTGCCTGAAGGCCAATTCAGTTTTACACCGGTTTCCATGCCGGGAGCTGCTGTCAAGCCACTGCTCATGAACACTTTGTGTCATGGAAAAAATCTTTCGGAATATGCTGAAAACTACGCACAACATCTTCCCGGACTGAACCTGACATGGCTAACATACGCACACGAACACCTGAAAGTAAAACACAAATTCTTCAACAATTATTTCGACACGCTTGCCGGCACGCGGCAACTGCGTCAACAAATTGAATCTGGCGCATCAGCAGATAGCATTCGCCAGAGCTGGCAACCCGGCCTGGAAAAGTTCAATACCATCCGGAAAAAATACTTGCTGTATCCTGACTTTTAGCACTCAGCCGGTTCAACAAACAGGCCGGCGAATTCCCGGGTTTTCGATTTTTTGAACATCCTCTGAGCGAATTTTACCGCAAACACCAGCATCGACCTGCGTTGTCACACATACACAAGTCATGCAGTAATTCAGGCTGAATAAATCAGGCGCTCCGAGGACTAAGGTTGCTTATGTCCTGCCGGGATATACTTTCAAGGCGTTTTCCAGCGCATCCATCGCATGAGATAGGTCAGTTGTATTCAGCACATAGCTGATGCGCACCTCATCTTTTCCGCGTCCTGCGGTAGAATAAAAGCCGCTGGCCGGGGCAAGCATGACTGTTTGGTTATTGTAGGCAAAATCCTCGAGAAGCCATTGGCAGAAACGATCGCTGTCGTCGATGGGCAGACGGGCCACCACATAAAACGCTCCTTTAGGATTGGGGCAGAAAGCGCCTTCCATCTTATTGATGCGTTCGACAACAAGGTTGCGGCGGTGCAGGTATTCGTCCAGCACTTCCTCGAAGTAGCTGTCGGGCGTGTCAATTGCGGCCTCGGCAGCAATCTGGCCAAAGCTGGGCGGACTCAGGCGTGCCTGGGCAAACTTGAGCGCTGTTCGCATTACCTCTTTATTCTTCGAAATCATCCAGCCGATACGCACCCCGCAGGCGCTGTAGCGCTTCGAAACCGAATCAATGAGAATGACATTGTTTTCGATGCCCTTGAGGTGCATGCAGGAATGGTGCTGATGCCCATCGTAGCAAAACTCGCGGTAAACCTCGTCAGCTATCAGATACAAATCATACTTCAGCACAAGCTGCCTGAGCACCTCCAGCTCATCTTCCGAGTACAAATAACCCGTTGGATTGTTAGGATTGCAGACCAGTATGGCTTTGGTGCGCGGCGTGATCGATTTTTCGAAATCGGCAATCGGAGGTAATGCAAAGCCGGAGTCGATTCCCGAAGGGATGGGCACCACATTGACACCCGAATTGATGGCGAAGCCATTGTAATTGGCATAAAAAGGTTCGGGTATGATCACCTCATCACCCGGATCCATGATGGTCTGGAAAGCAAACAGCAGTGCTTCGGAAGCACCGGCACCGATGATAATTTCGTCGGCACTGACAAAAATATTGTGCTTCTGATAATAGGTAGCCAGTTTTGCTCTGTAGGAAGCCATTCCGGCCGAATGGCTATACTCGACTACCTTGCCGCTGAAATTGCGGATGGCTGCAAGTGCAGCTTCGGGTGTGCGGATGTCGGGCTGCCCGATATTAAGGTGATAAACTTTCACACCGCGCTTTTTGGCAGCTTCGGCATAGGGCACCAGTTTTCGGATAGGTGATTCCGGCATCCGGCGTCCTTTTTCTGAGATTGAAGGCATGATGTTCAAATTTGGTTTTGGTTAACTTGACAGCTGTTAAAAATGAAAACCGGCTTTTGAGGGCCGGCTTTCATCAGGATAAATTCTTTTACTTGCCGGGATTGGTTCCCATAGCGCCTGTATTCACCGGTGTGTTTTCGACGGGTTTATCCACCACATTACCACGGATGGTCAGCACCACGGCATTGTTGGTGGTGGCATTCGAGAGGACGGTGACTGTCTTGGTAAAGTTGCCACGGATGGTGGTATTGTAGGTCACCTTGATGGATTCCTTCTCTCCGGGCAGGATGGGTTTGCGGGGCCAGGCCGGCACCGTGCATCCGCAGGAGGAGCGCGGCTGACTCAAAATGAGCGGTTCTTTACCGGTGTTGGTAAATTCGAAATCGTAACTGCCATCGGAGCCGACATAGATGGTTCCGAAGTCGTGTACTACTTTTGCAAAAGTTATTTCGGGGCCGTTGGTGGTCGGGGCAGTAGCTGGCTGCTGGGCCATCAAGGTTCCAAATCCAAGGAAGAGGATTACAAATAATAGTTTTTTCATGGCCTAAAATTTTAATAGCAATGCAAAAATAACCATTTTAATCCGCTCCCGGCCAAAACTATGTTAAAATCTTAACAGGCTAATCCATGTCTTCGCTGCATAATTCTGATAATAACCCCACTTGTTTAAAATAAAGAAATTTGTATTTTTGCACACCCAAAACGGCGAGATAGCTCAGTTGGTCAGAGCGTCGGATTCATAACCCGGAGGTCGCGAGTTCAATTCTCGCTCTCGCTACAAAACCCGTCAACCCCCTGACGGGTTTTTTTTTGTACAGAAAAGCCATCCATCGGCCAATTGGTGTCGCCCTTGCATTCGTTAACTTTGCACGCATATACTGCCACCTATGCCATCGCACAGCCCGCTTGCCGAGCGCCTAAGACCGAAAACCATTGATGAATACATTGGTCAGGAGCATTTGGTGGGCGAAAACGCCATCCTCCGTCAGGCCATGATGAGCGGCCGCGTGCCCAGCATCGTTCTGTGGGGGCCGCCAGGAGTGGGCAAAACTACGCTTGCCCTGCTTATTGCCCGCCAACTCGACCGGCAGTTTTTTACCCTTAGCGCCGTTTCTTCAGGAGTGAAGGAAGTGCGCGATGTGATTGAAAAAGCCCGCCTGCTGCATAAGCCGCCTGTTTTGTTCATCGACGAAATTCACCGTTTCAGCAAATCGCAGCAGGATTCGCTGCTGGGAGCGGTCGAAAAGGGCCATATCACCCTCATTGGCGCCACCACCGAAAATCCGAGCTTCGAAGTGATTGCACCCTTGCTTTCGCGATGCCAGGTGTATGTGCTCAAACCCCTCGACGAGAACCATCTCCATGTGCTGACAACCAGAGCAATACGCATGCTCGAAAACGAATACGGGCTAAATATTACCTTTTCTGCACAGGAAGCGCTTTTGCAAATCAGCGGTGGCGATGCCCGCAAGCTGCTCAATGCGCTTGAACTGGCGGTGGAGCTTCATACTGCCCATATCAATCACGATAAACAGCTCGAAATCAGCAACGATATGCTGAGGAGCATCATTCAGAACAATCTGGCCCGGTATGATAAGAAGGGCGAGATGCACTATGATATCATTTCGGCTTTCATCAAATCGATGCGCGGCAGCGACCCCAATGCAGCAGTTTACTATCTGGCCAGGATGGTGGAAGCCGGTGAAGACCCGCTGTTTATCGCCCGCCGGATGATCATACTGGCTTCGGAAGACATTGGCAATGCCAACCCCAATGCCTTGTTGCTGGCCAATGCATGCTTTGATGCCGTGAACAAAATCGGCTGGCCCGAAGGGCGTATCGTATTGGCGCAGACCGCCATATACCTCGCCTGCTCACCAAAAAGCAATGCCAGCTACATGGCTATCGGTAAAGCACAGGAACTGGTGCGCCGGCATGGCGACCTCAGCGTACCGCTGGCCCTGCGTAATGCTCCCACCAAACTGATGGATAAGTTGGGCTACGGTCAAGGGTATCAATATGCACACGATTATGCGGGCAACTTTGTGGCCATGGAGATGCTCCCCGATGCCATAGCAGGACAACGGATTTACGACCCCGGCGATAACCCCCGTGAACTGGAATTGCGACATCGGCTGCAAAAACTTTGGAAAGAAAAATATGGCTATTGAATGCCGTCGGCTTTTAATCAATCCTCCAATAGTCTCCGTTTGTATTCCTCCAGCAGGCTTTTCTCTTTTTCCGGGAGTTCGGGATATTCCAGCTTAAGCTTCGACAGCCTGTTTACCAGCACATTGCTCACGGCATAACGCATAAACCACTTTCTGTCGGCAGGTATCACGTACCATGGCGCCCATTCGGTGGAAGTGTGGGTAAGCATTTCGCTGTAAGCCAGCATATAGTGGTCCCAATGCACTCTTTCGTCTATATCGGCCGACTGAAACTTCCAGTTTCTTGTGGGATCTTCAAGTCTGCGCATAAACCGCCGCTTTTGTTGCTCTTTTGAAATGTTGAGGAAAAACTTGATGATGATTGTCCCGTTTTCCGTCAGATGTCTTTCTATATCATTGATTTGGCGGAAACGCATTTTCCAGAAATCCTCGGTGATGTCGGTTACGCTGTATATGCCGGGAATGCGCTGCCGGAGAATAAACTGCGGGTGAACACGGGTGACCAGCACCTCTTCGTAATAAGAGCGGTTAAAGATGCCCACATTGCCTCTTTGCGGCAGACAGCAGTAGGTGCGCCAAAGATAATCGTGATCAAGCTCTTGATCAGTCGGTGCTTTAAAGCTGTGCACCTGAGTGCCCTGCGGGTTTAATCCCGACATCACATGCTTGATGGTGCCATCCTTGCCGGCAGCATCCATCGCCTGAAAAATGATGAGAACGGCATGACGGTTATCAGCATACAGCTTGTCCTGAAAGGAAATAAGTGATTCAACATTGTATTGCAGAAATTTTGCTGCACTTTCCTTGTCATTTACAGCAGAAACCCATTCTGTGTTGAATTGATTTACGTGATGCCGCTGACCGGGCGATGCCAGAATATGGATATTTGATGAGAGATCTTCCATGACTTTGTATTTAAAGGCAGTAAGTTAGTAAAACATTCCATTTCTGGTGAACAGCCGTCATTCTCATCGGTTTTGATAAATTTGACAATTGAATATGAGGATTTGCCAGACACCTTGAGATTACGAAACGGCACATGATGAATACCGAACATATTTTGTTGATTTCATCGCTTTTACTCCTTGCAAGCCTGCTGGCTGCCCACAGGGCTTTCCGCTATGGCATCCCTACCCTGCTGCTCTTTCTGGCTGTCGGGATGCTTGCCGGCTCGGAGGGTATAGGCGGAATTTATTTCGACAATCCCGTGCTTGCCCAGTTTATTGGAGTAGTGTCGCTGAATTTCATTTTATTCTCCGGAGGGCTTGATACAAAATGGAAATCCATCAAGCCTGTAATGTGGCCCGGCCTGATGCTCTCCTCGGCAGGTGTATTAATAACCGCTCTAAGTCTGGGTTTATTTATTCACTGGATCACCGACTTCAGTATTCTCGAGAGTTTTTTGCTCGGTTCAATCGTTTCGTCAACGGATGCAGCCGCAGTTTTTTCGATACTCCGCGGACGAAACCTGCGCCTCAGGGGAAATATGCGGCCACTGCTCGAATTGGAGAGCGGCAGCAACGACCCTATGGCTTATGTGCTGACCATCAGCTTTTTGTCGCTGATCGTCAATCAGGATCAACCGGTTGGACATCAGGTTCTGCTATTTTTTCAGCAGATGGCTGTGGGTGCTTTGGCCGGCTATCTGTCAGGACGTTACGGCCGTAAGCTGATCAACAGGCTACAGCTGGGTTTTGAAGGATTATATCCTGTACTGACTGTAACCGTGATGCTGCTTGTGTTTTCGGTGACCACTATTGCCGGCGGCAACGGATTTCTTGCCATCTACATCACTGCGGTGATACTGGCCAACTCCGAACTGGTACATAAGAACACCATCATCAAGGTATTCGACGGACTGGCGTGGATCATGCAGATTACGCTGTTCCTTACGCTGGGCCTGCTGGTCTTTCCGAGCCATATTGTTCCGGTGCTGGGCATAGGCATTCTCATTGCCTTGTTTCAGATTGTGGTATCACGACCACTGGGCGTCTTCATGAGCCTTCTGCCATTCAGGATGTCTTTCAGGGAAATCGGGTTTACATCGTGGGTTGGACTGCGTGGTGCTGTACCGATTGTATTTGCCACTTATCCGCTGATTGCCGGCATTGATAAATCGGACATGATCTTCAATATCGTGTTTGCGATTTCTGTGGTATCAGTCATCCTGCAAGGCACTACTATTCCTGTTGCAGCAAGGATTTTTGGTATCAGCGAGCAAGGCCGGGATGCCGTGCCGGTTGTTATTTCAGGATTGGTGGATGATGACACTAAAACCCTGCATCAGGAATGGGTACTTCCCGAAAACTCACCTGCAAAAAACAAGAAGCTGGTTTCGCTCAATTTTCCCGATAAGGCCCTCGTGGCGATGATACACCGCGATGGTCAGTACCTGATTCCGGGAGGCAATACCGAGTTGTTGGCAGGCGACAGACTGGTAGTGCTGGCCAGCGATGCCGGAAGCATGGAAGAAGCCTATAAAATTTTGTTCGGTTAATGGCAGGCCGACTGCTTTGAAAAATGACCATTTTGCAGGTTCGATGAGGCTTTTGAGGAGCAGCACGAGAGGAAGAAGATGTTCATTTAGTATCCGGATAACCTGCTGTTTTCAATCAACATTTACGGGCAGTTCGAAACGTCTTCTACACAGCGATGCAGGCAAGCGGCAAGTTGCAGGCTGAGGCAATGATCGGTTAATTACGTAGTTTACCGTATTTCGGGAGAAGCAGAACCGATATAGTTTTGTGGCTTCAGGCATCCATTCACTAAATAACCATGATTATGAAACACCATCCAACCTTAAAAAAACTTATTATTTTTTTAGCGTTGACGCTTATGGCTCATCTGCCCTATTCCCATGCACAGACCATACTCAAGGAAACAACGTTTGATCCTGCAGGAAAGGCCAACATTGCCAACCTCCAGGAAATGATTATTGATAGGGAAAACAACGAATTGAGGTTGATTTTCCTTACTAAGCAAACCAGCCGGAAACTGAAGGGTGAAGTGATGACTTTCGATCTGGACTTCAACTTCAAAAACACTGAAAAATTCGAAGAGGAGCTTGAGCGCCTGCGTGCCCGTTTAGGCTTCTCGTTGAACCTCTGTCCGGAATCGCGCGAGCCATTGCTTGCGCTTGAGGCCAATATGTTAACCGGACAGGCTGTATTCAAAAGAGGTTTTATCGAACGGTATTTCAACTGGGAGGCCGGCTGGTGCGACGACCGGTTCAAGATTGAGGAGCGGGTAAAGCCTCGTGGCGATTATGGTGAAAATATCAAGCTTGTGACCTGGTGGACGAAGAATGATATCATAAAGTATCAGGCACTGCGTACCAATACCAAATACAGCTACCAGGGTGGTGGAGTAACTCAGGTAACCCATACCCAGCAAAGGTCGGGGCGCATACGCGACCTCACTTCGGCAGAAAACGGTGATGCTGTACTTATTGGGCTCATCTCTGAAAAAGGCCTGGTAAAAGAAAATCTGGGAAAGCACTATATTGCCCAAAAGTTTAGTGCCAGCAAGCTTGAAAAAATGGCCGAAACACTCATCAGTTTTGCCATACCGGCCATACCGATTAAAAGTCAGTTGCTTGAGTCGGGAAATATGGCTACGGTATTTTACCGCGAAGATGGCAAGTATGAATACATCGAAATAAACTACGATACACAGGTTGAGCGGCGTTTCGAGGTAGCCTCGCCGGTGCAGCAGAAATGGCTGATCCTCGACATTTCCGAACAAGGTGATGCGGTATTTGTGCATGGTCTGGTTTCGACCGCAAAAAACCTGAAGCAGGTATATGCCGAGGCGAACCTTGTTCATGCCATACCCACGAACAACGAAAACCTGCTGAACGGCAAAACTGCGGGATATATGTTGATGAAAGTGAGCGATAAGGGCATCGAATGGATCAGGAATACGCCGGTTGCCGAGTTCAAGGCCAAAGCGGCATCACCTGCAGGCGAAAAGTCAAAGCCCTACGCCGGAGGACGGATAGTCACCACGGCACTCTACATCAATCCTCAGCAGGAAATACTCATTACCGGGCAGCTCCGTACCTCCAATGGCGAGTTCAGGGATGTAACCTGCTTCCAGTTCAATGCTTCCGGTGAGCTTGTCAAGAGCTATACCTCGGCCCTGCGCGACAAAAACGAGTTCAACAAACTTACACCCACCGAGCACGCATTCATCAGTACCGAACGTCATACCTACTGGACTGTGTTTGAAGTTGCCGGATCGAAAAAGACGGGAGAAACAGCCCGCACGCTCTATTATCCGCGCATTGCAACCATCAAACCTAACGGTGGTGGTGTAAGCAGCTTCGTTGATATAGGCGGAAGAAAATTTTACCTCGACGACAAATACCCTGTCAACTGGCTCGAAGACAACACCTACATCTTCTTAGGTGCCTCACGTAATGGTAAAAACCTTTGGTTCAACAAGATAAAGTTTGATTAATAGACCTGAAGACCATTTGCAGAAAAAGCGGCCTCAGATGCTGAGGCCGCTTTTTACTTAAATAATTGTTAAACAATGGTTTAGACATGTAAAGGCTAAGGCAGAATGATATCTTTGCGCCAAACCATTGAGTCATGAACAGGAAAAAGATTATCACAAGTTTTTTCATTTTGGTAATCATAGTGCTATCGACCGATCTGCCGCTCGGCGCACAAAACGAAAGTCGCAGACCTTCGTCGATGAAGAAACCGGATTTTCTTACGCTGGCACAAGACAACGACACCCTTATTGCGCTGACGAATATGTTCTTCAGAAAGCGAAAAGAAGCGCAGACGGGGTTCATCATCGCCGGAGTTTCGTTTCCTGTGTTTGCTATGGGAACGGCACTCTTTGCAGTGGGTTCGGGAATGCAAGGCGCTGATGATCCGACCGAAGATATCCAGGTTGGAGCAGTAGTGTTCAGCGTGGCGTTTTATGGTTTAATCATCGGCTCCGGACACAGGTTGATACGGTACAATAAACAACGGCTTAACAACCTGATGCAAAGCTATCCCATTGATGGCGAAATACCTCAAAGTCTGAGAAAACAGCTTCGCCCAAAGGATTTCCGGTGATAAGCAATAAAGGAATGAGGGTTATTTTCCTATACAAAA
>DAOKYW010000031.1:15873-25620 GCA_035325985.1 Bacteroidales bacterium | reverse complement strand
GCCGTAAACTGCGGACGTACCGTAATCTCAAGTGTATTGGAAGCCTCAGCACCAGTCCAGTCGGGCGCACATTCCACCCTTGCCAACCTCCTGAACCAGGTGGTTTGGGTGAGCGCTCCGGCCTCATAGGTGGCTGCATTGCTCGAAGCGATGTCCACCCAGCTGGCAGGGTCAAATCCCGAAGCTGAAGGATCAGATGCAGTTGATTGCCACTTGTATTCCAGCGTGCCGTTATGGCCTGTAGGAAGGCTGGTGCTGGTAAAGGCAGCCGGAGCCGTGTTGTAGCAAATGGTTTGGAAAGCAGCAATGGTGCCACCTGCTGAAGGATTGGCGCAACCCATAGGATCGGTATTGCTGTTGTACTCGTATGCTCCCATGTCGATTACACCCGATTGTGTGTAATTTGATTTTAGTAGTTTTCTACCAAAACCCATACCCCTAATATCGGTAAGCAATGTGTTGTAGCTGTCGTTCCCTGCATCGGCACAAGGAGAGATTCCTTTGATGCGAAAATCCTTATTGGAAGCATCCACAAACTGAGGATCAGTAGTTATGCAATAGCTGTCGATATCGTAAAATCCTACTGTAAGCTGCATATTATCTGCTCCGCTGGCATAACAGGTATGTTTTAGATGAATATAACCGCTATACCAGTAAACCTGTTTACCGGGATAAGTAGGAGCATTAGCCTGATTACCCCAAAGAATCGAATTCCGGAGAGTCAGGATGCCTGTACTTTGTCCATAAAGATAAATCGCCCCTCCTCGCGCTGCAGCAATATTGTTAGCGAACGTTGCATTGTTAAAAACGGGATTACCTGAACTTACCCAGTAAACACCTCCTCCCTGTTCATTCGCTATATTATTGGATATCATGGTATTAGTGAAGATCGGCGAGGAATTGCCCTGTATATAAATAGCTCCTCCAAAATCTGCTGTGTTTTCAGAGAAGATAGTATTATTGATCGTCGAAGAGGAGTTGTATAAATAAAGGGCTCCTGCTGCGTAAGCATAATTGTTGATGAATCTTATATTGTTAAGACTGGGAGATGAACCATAATTATACATGCCGCCGCCAATATAATGATTACCAGGCCCATCGGCATATCCATCACGGATGGTAAATCCATCCAGAATTGCAGTAGCGTTCAGGTTCAGTCCGGCAGGATGATAAAAAATATGATAGCAGTTCGAAGACGGTGCTTTTGTGGCCAAACTTCCGCTTAAAACCGTTTCATTGGCACCATTAATGCCAAAATCCGTTCTATCCGAAACCTGTGATTCATTGCCTTCAAAACCTCCATAGATAGCAACACCGTTTTTCATCTGGAAGGTCCTGTAACGCTCTCCTGTTCCACCAACCTCAACATTAGGGTAATAGTAACCACGAGCTACCCAAACTTCGTTTACGCACGACTCGTTGATAGCACTCTGAAGTTGCGTTCCATCATAAGCGTTTGCCCAGTCAAGACCGGTTTTTAAACCCGCACCCGATACC
Source organism: Bacteroidales bacterium (assembly GCA_035325985.1). Taxonomy (GTDB): domain Bacteria; phylum Bacteroidota; class Bacteroidia; order Bacteroidales; family F082; genus JALNZU01. The sequence continues at coordinate 24,123 of DAOKYW010000031.1, read as the reverse complement.
GTCACATACCTGCGCGAAGGTTGGTTAACGGTAATCACCCATACTCCGGTGGAGGCTGTAAAGGTGTTGCAGGTGCCGTCCTTGGCCAAACGACGGTAATGGGTCGTACTGGTCAGGTTCGAGGGATCATAGGTGGCAGCATTGCTGCCGGCTATGTCGGACCAATCATTGCCGTCCGGACTGCTCTGCCATTTGTATGCTATCGCATTGTCGCCGCCCGAAGCCGCTGTAATGCTGCTGATTACCGATGGATCTTCATTGAAACAGATGGTCTGGCCGGTGGTGGCAATGGCGCCGGCTGTAAACTGCGGATGTACTGTAATTTCAAGTGTATTGGAAGCAACAGCACCGCTCCAGTCAGCAGAGCATTCCACCCTTGCCAGCCTCCTGAACCAGGTGGTTTGGGTGAGCGCGCCGGCCTGATAGGTTTCAGCATTGCTCGAAGCGATGTCCACCCAGCTGGCAGGATCAAATCCCGAAGCTGAAGGATCAGAGGTGGTTGATTGCCATTTATATTCCAGTGTGCCGATATAGCCGGTGGGAAGACTGGTGCTGGTGAAGGCAGCCGGAGCTGTGTTGTAGCAAATAGTCTGGTCTGAAGCTAGTTCACCTCCCTGTGTTGGGTTCTCACATATAGGGCTATTTTTAAAAGCTACCGCATGATAGAGCCCTGTAGAAACGGCATTCCAGTCGGTTGCAGTGCCAATCTGTGTTGGTGAAGTTTTGTTGGCTGTAGTGCCATCACCCAGCTGGCCATATCCGTTGTAACCCCATGCCCGGAGGGTGCCATCGGTTCTGATTGCCAAAGAATGATATATTCCGGCAGCAACAGCCTTCCAGTTGGTTGCAGTGCCAATCTGCGTTGGTGAAGTTTTGCCAGCTGTAGTGCCATCACCCAGCTGGCCATATCCGTTGTAACCCCATGCCCAAAGAGTGCCGTCGTTCCTGATGGCTAGAGTATGAAATGCTGCGGCAGCAATTGTTTTCCAGTTGGTTGCACTTCCAATCTGCGTGGGTGAAGTTTTATCAACTGTCGTGCCATCGCCCAGCTGTCCATACTGGTTGCGACCCCATGCCCAAAGAGTGCCATCGTTCCTGATTGCAAGCGAGTAATATGCCCCAGCAAAAACAGCCTTCCAGTCGGTTACAGTGCCAATTTGCGTGGGTGAAGTTTTGAAAATATACGTTCCATCACCCAACTGGCCATAAATGTTTGAACCCCATGTCCAGATGGTACCATCGTTCTTGATTGCAAGAGAATGCATAGATCCGACCGCAACCGCCTTCCAGTCAGTTGCACTGCCAATCTGCGTGGGTGTAGTTTTATCGCTGTACGTGCCATCACCCAACTGGCCAGAACCGTTGTAACCCCATGCCCACAGGGTTCCATCGTCCCTGATGGCCAGAACATGATATGTTCCGGCGGCAATGGTCTTCCAGTTGGTTGCAGTGCCAATCTGCGTGGGTGTAGTTTTATCAACTGTTGTGCCATCACCGTGCTGGCCAAAAAGGTTTTGACCCCATGCCCAAAGAGTGCCGTCGTTCCTGATGGCCAGAGAATAATTACCTGCGACAGAAATAACCTTCCAGTCGGTTGAAGTGCCTATCTGAATCGGTGAAGTTTTGTCAACTTGTGTACCATCGCCCAGCTGGCCATTAGGGTTATTGCCCCAACTTAAAAGGTAGTTCGTGAGTTGAATAATCTGAATCGTCCATTCTCCGGCCGACTGCTCAGGCGTGGTATTGCAGCTGCCATCCTTGGCATACCTGCGGTAGGTGGTCGTAACCGTGAGTCCTGAAGGCGGTGTATAGGTGGCACCGTTTGCTCCAGGTACGGCTGCAGTATAGTTGTCGGCCGAGCTCCTCCAGCTGTAGGTGATGTTGTCATCTCCACCTGAGGCTGCCGTAATGCTGCCAATCTCGGCCGGAGTGTCGAGATAGCTGATGGTCTCGCCGATGGTGGCAATGGCGCCGGCTGTAAACTGCGGTCGTACCGTTACAATCCATATGCCTGCCGAGGCCGTAAAGGTATTGCAGGTGCCATCTTTGGCCAAACGACGGTAATGGGTCGTACTGGTCAGGTTCGAGGGATCATAGGTGGCTGCATTGCTGTCGGTTATGTCGGACCATTCATTGCCGTCCGCACTGCTCTGCCATTTGTATGCTATCGCATTGTCACCGCCTGAGGCTGCCGTAACATTGCCGATGGTCTCCGGATCGGTATTGTAGCAGATGATCTGGCCGGTGGTGGCTATGGCGCCTGCCGTAAACTGCGGACGTACTGTAATTTCAAGTGAATTGGAAGCAGCAGCACCGCTCCAGTCAGCAGAGCATTCCACCCTTGCCAGCCTCCTGAACCAGGTGGTTTGGGTGAGCGCGCCGGCCTGATAGGTTTCAGCATTGCTCGAAGCGATGTCCACCCAGCTGGCAGGATCAAATCCGGAAGCTGAAGGATCAGAGGTGGTTGATTGCCATTTGTATTCCAGCGTGCCGTTGTGGCCGGTGGGAAGACTGGTGCTGGTAAAGGCAGCCGGAGCCGTGTTGTAGCAAACCGTCTGGTTTGAAGCAATTACACCTCCTTGTGTTGGATTATCGCATATAGGACTGTTTTTAAAGGCTAACGAATGAAGGCCATTTGCAGCAACGGCATTCCAGTCGGTTGAAGTGCCAATCTGCGTGGGTATATTTTTGTTGGCTGTAGTGCCATCACCCAGCTGGCCGTAAGGGTTGTGACCCCATGCCCACAGGGTGCCGTCGTTCCTGATGGCCATAGAATGATTTGTTCCGGCAGCAACAGCCTTCCAGTTGGTTGCAGTGCCAATCTGCGTGGGTGTATATCTGTTGATGGTCGAGCCATCACCCAGCTGACCATAATAGTTGTAACCCCATGCCCATTGGGTGCCGTCGTTCATGATAGCCAGAGAATGATATCCTCCGGCAGCAATTGTCTTCCAGTTGGTTGCACTGCCAATCTGCGTGGGTGTATTTTGGTTGGTTGTCGAGCCAATACCCAGCTGGCCATAAGTGTTGCGACCCCATGCCCAAAGGGTGCCGTCGTTCCTGATGGCCAAAGAATGCACTCTTCCGGCCACAACAGTCTTCCAGTTGGTTGCTGTGCCAATCTGCGTGGGTGTATATACGTTGTTGTTGTCAGTGCCATTGCCCACTTGCCCATACTGGTTATAACCCCATGCCCAAAGGGTGCCGTCGTTCCTGATGGCCAGAGAATGATATGATATGGTAGCAACAACCTTCCAGTCGGTTGCAGTGCCAATCTGAACCGGTGAATATTTTTCAACTTGTGTGCCATCCCCCAGCTGGCCAAAAGCGTTGTTACCCCATACCCAAAGGGTGCCATCGGTTCTGATTGCCAAAGAATGATATATTCCGGCAGCAACAGCCTTCCAGTTGGTTGCAGTGCCAATCTGCGTTGGTGAAGTTTTGCCAGCTGTAGTGCCATCACCCAGCTGGCCATATCCGTTGTAACCCCATGCCCAAAGAGTGCCGTCGTTCCTGATGGCCAGAGTATGATTTTCTCCGGCAGAAACCATCTTCCAGTCGTTAGCTGTGCCAATCTGGATGGGTGAACTTTTGTTAATTGTCGTGCCATCGCCAAGCTGGCCAAAATAGTTGTAACCCCAGGCAAACAGATAGTTCGTTGGTTGAGTAACCTGAATCGTCCATTCTCCGGCCGACTGCTCAGGCGTGGTATTGCAGCTGCCATCCTTGGCATACCTGCGGTAGGTGGTCGTAACCGTGAGTCCTGAAGGCGGGGTATAGGTGGCAGCATTTGCTCCTGAAATGGCTGCAGTATAGTTGTCGGCCGAGCTCCTCCAGCTGTAGGTGATGTTCCCATCTCCGCCGGAGGCTTCCGTAATGCTGCCAATCTGGGCCGGAGTGCCTGCATAGCTGATGGTCTCACCGATGGTGGCTATGGCGCCTGCCGTAAACTGCGGACGCACCGTAATTTCAAGTGTATTGGAAGCAACAGCACCGCTCCAGTCAGCAGAGCATTCCACCCTTGCCAGCCTCCTGAACCAGGTGGTTTGGGTGAGCGCGCCGGCCTGATAGGTTTCAGCATTGCTCGAAGCGATGTCCACCCAACTGGCAGGATCAAATCCCGAAGCTGAAGGATCAGAGGTGGTTAATTGCCATTTGTATTCCAGCGTGCCGTTATGGCCTGTAGGAAGGCTGGTGCTGGTGAAGGCAGTCGGAGCTGTGTTGTAGCAAACCGTCTGGTTTGAAGCAATTACACCTCCTTGTGTTGGATTATCGCATATAGGACTGCCTTTAAAGGCTAACGAATGATTACCTGTTGCAACAGCATTCCAGTCGGTCGAAGTCCCAATCTGCGTGGGAATATTTTTGTTGGTTGTGGTGCCATCACCCAGCTGGCCATTATAGTTGTAACCCCATGCCCACAGGGTGCCGTCATTCTTGATCGCCAGAGAATGATATATTCCGGTTGCAAAAGCCTTCCAGTCGGTTTCAGTGCCAATCTGTGCGGGCGTATTTTGGTTGGTTGTCGAGCCAATACCCAGCTGGCCAAAAGTGTTGTCACCCCATGCCCAAAGGGTGCCGTCGTTCCTGATGGCCAAAGAATGAACCGTACCGGCTGCAACAGCCTTCCAATCGGTTGCTGTGCCAATCTGTGTGGGTGTAGTTTTGGTGGTTGTAGTGCCATCACCCAGCTGGCCATTATAGTTGTAACCCCATGCCCAAAGGGTGCCGTCGTTCCTGATGGCCAAAGAATGCTGATATCCTCCAACAACAGCCTTCCAGTCGGTTGCAGTACCTATCTGTGTGGGTGAAGTTAATTCGGTGTACGTGCCATTACCCAGCTGGCCATTGTAGTTGTCACCCCAGGCCCATAGCGTGCCGTCGTTCCTAATGGCTAGAGAATGATAATATCCCGCAGCAACCGCCTTCCAGTCAGCAGAACTGCCAATCTGCGTTGGTGAAGTTCTATGGATGTATGTGCCATCACCCAGCTGGCTAAAAAAGTTGCCACCCCATGCCCAAAGGGTGCCATCGTTCCTGATGGCCAGAGAATGATAATATCCTCCAGCAACAGCCTTCCAGTCGGTTGCAGTGCCAATCTGCTTGGGTGTATTTTGGCTGTTTGTCGTGCCATCACCTAACTGGCCATAATTGTTGTAACCCCATGCCCAAAGGGTGCCGTCGTTCCTGATGGCCAGAGTATGATATGCTCCTCCGGCAACAATCTTCCAGTCGGTTGCTGTGCCAATCTGTGTGGGTATATTCTTGTTGCTTGTCGAGCCATCACCCAACTGGCCATTAGCGTTGTTACCCCAGGCAAATAGGTAGTTTGTTACTTTGGTAACCTCTATCGGCCATTCTCCGGCCAACTGCTCAGGCGTGGTATTGCTGCTGCCATCCTTGGCATACCTGCGGTAGGTGTTTGTAGCTGTCAGGCCTGCAGACAGGGAATAGGTGGCTGCGTTTGCTCCTGAAATGGCTTCGCCGGCGTTGTTGGCCGGCTGAATCGCCCATTTCAAAATGGTCTCACCGGTGTTTACAATTCCTGTTCCATGCCTATCAGCACGCTCAGTTCCTGAAGTTTTAAATCCAGGATTATTGATGTGTGCAATTGCAGGCTCCGGCACTAAACAAGTCACCAAGCCCATAGCTATGGCGCACATTACCTTAATGAAAGTGTAGGGGTTTTTCATAACTTTTTCCTCCTGATTATTATGCTGTTTGTATTTCTCTATCTTTCTTTCTTCTGAAGCGTAACCTGATAATACCCAGCCTGCTCTTGATTTGCATCTGACAAGTGATGCAAACTCATCCAAACATTTACATCAGTTCCCTTTATCTCAAACACCCCGAAATCGGGGAAACCTCTTGCAGATCGCAACATGATCGATTCCCTGCGCAAGAAGGCTGTCTGATCACCGAAGGCAGCCGGAATGTCCTGTGAAGATTTGATTGGGTACTGTTGGATCGTGATTTTCTGCTTAGTCTGATTTGCATCGGATGCATTGAGACTCCTGTTCCCGGGCAGATTCAGACATAATGGCCATACTGACTCCTGATCCAATTCTTGAATCAATGCCTGCAGATAATCTTTAGGAAAAAAGACAGCTGCCGAAACCCCATCACCACATTGATTCAAGTGTAAATTTTTATGGTGTACAGAAGCATTAATCTCCTGGTCAACTATTTTGAATCCGAAGATCGAGGCATTGTCATTACGAGGCTGAGTTTTGAATTCTTGCTCATCGGGCATCAAGCTGAACAATTGTCTGCCAATAGCACCTTGCCCATTGATATTCAACACGATACACATCAAAATAATCAAAGGATTCAATCTATTCATAAAATTGCACTATCGGTTAATTGTTGCCTTTCTTCGTTACCATTGTGTTTAATTTGAGATGTGCATTTCCCGGCTCGACGGAGAATGCTGATCAGATTATCCTTTCCAAGCGGTTTGGCCAGGTATTCGTGAAATCCGGCCATAACTGCTGACCGAAAATCATTGAGGTTAAATGTACCTACTGCAATAAAGATGATGGTTTTTTGAGCGAGCTTTTTAAGCTCAGACAAGAGCAGGATGATTTCCTTTTCGCTTTCGTCAAAATCAATCAGCACAGCACAGGCATTCGCTATGTCCAAAATGTGGTCGAGCGCTTCCTGACAAGCCGGAAAATACATCATAGCAAAGCCTTCCGACAACAGCGTTTCCTGAATACCTTCAGCATGTAATATTTCTTTGCCTACGATTGCCAGTTGCTCTTGCTGCTGCATGCTTCTGTCAGAATTTACAACTAATTGACCCTTGTAGAAATAATAACTATCTCCATTTCCGGCACGAAGGTATTCAGGAGATATGCTGAATGTCAATCAAATAGGCCGCTAAAATTCTTTAGTTATTCTGCTGTGACACATGCAACTTGCTGATTATGTATGATTTAATTCATGTTTTTTACTGATAACAATGCAGATCGTTCAGGAAATCCTAATTTATATACTTCATTATCAATACATTATTCCATTTTTTAAGAAAAACTACATATGGGTATATCATTACTCAATTACACATTTAACGACTTTTTATCAGCTATAACAGTCATTATTAAAATCATATAAATAATAAGTAATTAAGGTTTAATCAATTGTCATTCAAACAATTATATAGGATAATGCAGAAAAACAGAAGATGCCCCTCCAGACTATAAAACGACCTGAATTCTTGTTGCTGCGATTGAAGTTTTGGGTCTTTGACTCATACATCATGAAAATGGTCATCAGAATCAATTCCCGTCGCTTTCAGATCCCGACGCACTGTAGAAAATACAGGCAAAAACTAACCCAAGGCATCTTCCGGAAAATTTGTGTTGAGATTCGTGCTACAGATGCATACAGCTGCCATATCCATCATCCAAATAATCAAATGATTGGATAAAACAGGCATGGGTATCCGATAGCATCAACCTGAAAAGTATTGGAAAACGAAACAAACACGAGATCTTCCAATACTACCCCACAACAGTAAGCTTTGATAAGGTCAAGAAATCCGGAAAAGAAATGCTTTCCGGACTTTTTAGGTTTCTATTTAACCAGCCATTTACGGAAAACGGCTGTGAGTTGACTAATACCCATGGGTTTCGACAGGTAATCGTTGCATCCTGCTGCCACGGCCATACGCAACGAATCCTGATTCACAAATCCTGTAATCATGACAATGGGTACTTCCGGACGTAAAACCCTTATTTTTCGGGTTGCCTCAAAACCGTCCATCAAAGGCATTTTGACATCCATCAAAATAAGCGAGAAATCGTCATGTTGTTTGCAAAGTTCAATGGACTCAAGTCCATTCTTCGCCCAATAAACTTCAATATTATTTTTTCCGGCAACGAACTCAATTAGCTGATAGTTCTGCAAGTCGTCCTCCACAACAAGTATCTTATGCCCCAAATAATCCACCCTATCCATCATTAAATTACCCTTTTAAAGACATTGACATTTTTCATACACCCAAGGCTACAACAACAACCAATCACTACCGTTGTTTGCGCTATTTCATCCAATCATTTCGGAAGGTTTTCGTCGCAAAGCAAAACTAGCTATAATAAAATGAGATAACTCGTTAGATTTTGGTTGCCATCAAGCTTCAATTTTTTACGAATCTGATGCCGAGTTTGGTCAACTCGCGAAAGAGAGAGATGCAACATATTGGCAACTTCTTTCGAGGGAAGGTTCATTCTGAGCAGGGCACATACC
>DAOKYW010000031.1:0-15773 GCA_035325985.1 Bacteroidales bacterium | reverse complement strand
TTCGAGGGAAGGTTCATTCTGAGCAGGGCACATACCTGTAGCTCTGAACGGGTAAAACTGCTGTCGATCTGAATCAGTTTCTCAAAAAAACCATGGTGCATCTGCGAAAACATGGTTTCGAAGTCCGACATCGGATCGCGTTCCGCTTCGCTGCATAAAGCGTGCAGATCGGCAGCAAAAGCATCCTGATCTCTTTTTCTGGTAAACAGGTATTGATAGGGTGAGAGCTTTTCGCGTATGGTTTGATTCATCAGCAAGGTATTGGTCTGCTTAACGGACTGAATAGCAATTTCCTGCCTGAGCAAATCGGTTTCGCAGCAAATGCGCTCAATTTCTTTCGCTTTCAGCTTGTTTTCGAGTTCAAGAACCTCTGTCTGTGCTTTAAACTTTTCCTTCTCTACTTCTGCGAGTTTTAAACCTTGTTGATACAAAATCTTTTTGCTCCTGAAGTACAATACTGCAAACGAAAGACCTGAAATAATCAGCAAAGAAATGACCAGGATGAAATACATCGCATTCCTGCTCGAATGGTATTGCTCGTGAAGCAGAGCAAACTCCTCTGAGTGTTCTTTATGCTCATTATCCGCAGGCAAATTTGTTACCCTGGCTTCACTTATTAGCCTGTTTCCCGGTATCAACGCTCCAACTTTGTTCCATGCAGCCAAATGAAAGTACAATTCAGTCAAATTGTTATGGCCGGCCTTAAGATCATTGTCTGGCGGTCGGTCAATAGTCTCAGTCAGCTTTATATAAAAATTCGTGAACTCATTGTCGCTAATCCGCAAAGTCATGACCTTAACCACATGCTTACCAAGGCTGCTTTTATAACCTCCGATTTGAGTCGTGGCGTGAACCGGTTGGCAAAAAATCAGCTGGGCAGATGAAAGGAGGACGAAAAGTAGCAGAGAGCATGACTTAAGATAGTCATTGCCCTGCCGTGAGCATGCACCGGGCCTTGCCATCAAGGCTTCACAATCATCGACCTTCATTGGTTTCATTAATCTTAACTTCCTGCAAAGCGCTCAATATTTGTTGATTAATGAACTTATGCGCACTCATATAGCATGAATTCTTACAGACACCATGCATAAACCTTGCTAAAAATAGTCTGGCTTTAGACGCCATGGCAATTCCGAAAAAATCATCATCCATTTAGGCTGGCTCTAATACTATGCTAAAATATGAAATACTGCAAGAATTACAAAAAATTGTTAAAAAAATCACTGACGCATTTTATCAACACTAACATCCTACATATCAACACGATAGCAAAGACTCAATGCCAAGCCTCCTGCTTAAGTACATTAAAGTAAAGGCTTATACCTCCCCATGAATTTTGAATCTGTCAGAAATATTGCTGTTACTCAGCAAATTGATGAATGTATTGTCATTTTTCTATTTCAGGTAATTCCGCAGTAGAGGTTGATATGCATTTTGTTTGGCAGCATTCCCACTCCGAAAGGCGAGGCTGTGCTATGGTTTATCTAACCTAAAGGCAGCTTACAACATATCCCGTGCGAGATTAGCTGCAAACGCAGCGAAAAGATCATGTTGTCAGATAACGGGAAGGCCCGTGTGGAAAAAGAGCGTCAGACCGGTCAGCAGTTATGTAGCACGACAAGTTTGCCTTGCTGAATCAGTTTTTCCTGAATGGCGCGAATAATTTTCGGACGGAGATAAAGCCCTTGTTGGCGAAACTCAATATTATCATCACCAAGATTTTCTGCGTGGCCTAACCAGATATTCACTTTATCGGCCATTTTCAGGAAATAAGCCAGATCGGAGGCCGGTGAACCTTCGGGATACTTCTCCATAGGCTCGTCGAGCAGATGAAAGGCCTGATTGAGGGTGACCATGCCTTCGGTAACCAGCTCAAAACCGGCGATGAGATAACTTGGTGGAGTAATGGCGCTCTCTGTGGGTGCGATCTCGATATGTTGTCCGGTGACTCGTGCAACCATTTTGGCTGTCGAGCCTCCGCAGATGATATGAATGCCCTGAGATTCTTCGAATTGACGGACCACCTGTTCATCTTTGGCCTTGTCGGCAGGAGGTCCGCTGAGCAGGTTCACCTCCACACCACGCCGATTGAGGGCAAAAAGCACGGTAATGTCATCGCCCTTTCCTGTTGACCAGTATTGTCGGGCCTGTTGGTGAATCCTGTTGGCCATTTGCTGCCCGTCGATACGTTCCACCGGCAACATACCCTGCACATAACGTCTTATGCCTGCTATTTCCCAACCTTCGGGAAAGTATTTTCCAATGCCGGCCTGGGTCACACCATCCGACACCAGCAAAAGCCCTTCGTCCTTATCCACCTTACACACCGCTTCGTGCACCATAGCCTTGTTGCGCATATATTTACGGTATTCGGGCAGCTGTGTGAAAGCTCGCGCCACCAGCAGGGGCGATGGAGTTTCGTAGCAGAGCACTGTGGCCTGTCCGTTGTTGAGCATGCGTGCGATGGTAAACACGGCAAAAGGTTCGCCCGAACCCCAGGCTTTGTCCATGGTGGCCGAAACGGCATCGAAGGCCTCCCGGATTGTACTGCCGGAGCGGATGTGCTCAATAAGCCGTGCCACACACATGGTGGCAGCAACATGGGCCTTAATACCTGAACCCAGCCCATCAGCCAGCACTATTGTTGTGGCCAGCACATCGCGATGCACACCCCAGGCATCGCCGCATGGGTCGCCGGGTTTTTTGGCACTTTGTGCTACAAAAACATCAGTGTGAATGTACATTACCGGTTTATTTACCAATCGAATCGATAAGTTTCTTCAGAAGCACCTCACCCTTGGCTGTATGCTCGCCAAGGAATCGGGCAAGCTCCTGCGCCATGCCAATCTGATGATCTACAAGTTCCTGAGCCTTGAACAATGCTTCGGATTTAAGCTCGTCGAGCTTATCGCGACTTGATTGCCTGTCGGTAATGTCCATGAAAACACCGGCATATTGTTTCTCTTCAGGCAGGCTGTATGCCACCACATGACAGATGAGGTTGTAGGGTGCAAAATGCATGACATTTCGAATAACCTCTTCGCTGCCACCGGCGAGTTTCTCAAACGAGTCGGGGTCGATCAGGTAGCTGATTTTGCGACCAATCAATGCATCGGAGCAGCTGAACATCTTTTTGAAAGCCGGATTCATGTGGAGTATGGTGAGATCGTCGGCCAGCAGAACGATGCCATTGGGATCGCGGGCAATGATGGTTTCGAAACGGCTTTCGGCCTTACGTCGCATAAAAGGCATGCACATCTCAATTTCAGCGAGACCATCAATCACCGCGATAGCCTTCTCGCGACAGCTTGCATAACCGCATGATGTGCAGTTCAGCTCGTCGGATTCGGTGTGCTTGCCCGTTTTGCGAAGCACTTCCCGAATCATTTCTTCCGTGTAAGCGGCTTTCTGTTGATGAAAAGAGGAATCGAAACCGGTTCCGGTAAATTTGCTGAGCGCTGCATCCGGCTCTCCGGGATTTTTCTGATGGAAAGCCAAAACCTTACGACGACCGGCCACAAAGTTTTGGCCGTTGCTGAAGGATGGGCCGGCAATACAGCCATTTTTACACCAAAGCGGCTCAATAATCATGGGTTCCGCTGCTTCTCTCATGTCCTCCAAGGCTTGCTTAAGTTCACGGAATCCACTTATAGCCAGCGTGTTGCTGCTCAGCAGCTTGTCGTCCATGCCGGCAGTACGCAGCAGACCTCCTTCGAGCGGAAAGAGTCTTGCATCGCCGGGCACAGCCTGATCGAAACTGCTTTCTTCGCAGCGTTTCAGGTCTATTTCTTTGATCCTGAGCAGTTCGTCAAGCTCTTCGAAGGTGAGCGCCGCATCAACTTCATCCTTTGCCGAAAGCCAGCATGCTTCATCTTTTTTGGCCACACATGGTCCGGCAAATACCACTTTCGACCGCGGCATCTTTTCTTTTATCAGTCGGGCATGCATACGCATGGGCGAGGCCACCGGCACAAGTGCATCCTTAAGCTCGGGGAAACAGCGATTAACATAGTTGACTACTGCCGGACATGCGGTGCAGATGTGCGACTTCCCGGCATTTTCGGTGATATAGGCTTTGGTGGCCAATGCGGAGTGCCACGCACCAAGCGCTGTTTCACCGACAACACGGAAACCTGCCATGCGCAGGGCCGAGGGCAGGCGTTTACATTCCCACTCCTGAAAATAGCTCACAAACGATGGCGCAAGGCTAATGGCAACGCTCTGGTCAGCAGCGAGCAAATCAAGCACTTTTGCCAGTTCGGGGCGATATTCTTTGGCATGCTGAGGGCAATTGACAATACAGGTACCGCAGGCAATGCAACGCTCGGGCAGCACCTGAGCCTGGCCATCCTGCATTTTAATGGCAGCAGCCGGACACACCCTCACGCAGCGATAGCAATCGCGACAACGGGCCTTTGAAGTGAAAACCACCGGCAATCGGGCACCTTTTTGTATTACTGTATTCATGACCTTAGCATTTTAACCTAAAAAGCAGTACCCGAAGCCTGTTATCAGACCCGGGAACTGCTCAATTAACCAAATTCAACCAAAATCTCAATCATTTTTAGCTATTTCTCGGCAGGCTGGCACCTATGCGCCTCACCTCCCTGTCGATCATCTGCCTGGCCTTTTCAAAGGTAGCATGCTCCAATATCTGCTCATTCACCCTTAATACAGGTCCCCGATCGCAACGCTCGAAACAGAAAGTGGCTTTCACATCAACCATTTCCTCCTGTCCTTCGAACCCTACAATATCCTCGAGCTTGTTGTCCACCACATATTTTGTGATCTGTTGCAGCAGCTGCCGCGAACCACGCATATAGCAGTTGGTACCCACACACACATAAACTTCAATTTTTGGATGATTGGTATTGCGAATGGGTATCACCTGGTCGGTGATGCGCTTACGGCCATGGTAATAGGTGTGAAGCAGCTTATGTGCGCGATGTCCGCCAATTTCGCCTAAAACATTCTGATAGAGTTCCTTAACATAGGGATTATCCTGCGATTTGTGCAGTTCGAGCTGCTTATCGGCATTGTAAATACCTTGTGCACGTTTTTGGCGGAACTCAGGGTCAAAGCTCACAGGTTGTCCACCGCCGGCAATACAGCCACCCGGGCAAGCCATCATTTCCACCAGATCATAATCGGCTTCACCCTTGATAATGGCATCGCAAAGCTTGCGCGCATTGCTCAGCGTATGTGCAATGCCAAGCTTGATCGTCGTTTCGCCCAGTTTCATCTCAACCGTGCGTATGCCTTCCATGCCGCGCGTCTGTTTGATATCGGTATCTATCAGGGTTTCTCCGGTAATTTTCTCATAGGCAAATCGCAACACTGCTTCGCTTACCCCGCCGGTATTGCCAAAGATGACACCGGCACCGGTTTTAAAGCCCAGTGGCATGTCGAACGATTCGGGCTTCAACTTGTTGAATTGCAGGCCTGTTTCGTGAATCATGCGACCAAGGCCTTCGGTTGTAAGCACTTGATCTACTTCGGCCATACCATCGTGTATAAATTCGTCACGCTTGGCCTCATATTTTTTGGCCGTACAGGGCATAATGGAAACAACGACCAGATTTTCGGGCTTGATATTGAGCAATTTGGGAAGCACTTCGCGGGCAACACTGCCAAACATCTGCTGTGGCGATTTGCACGACGACAAATTGGGCAACAGTTCGGGATAATACTGCTCCGCAAATTTCACCCAGCTGGGGCAGCAGCTGGTAAACATAGGCAGTTTTTCGCCCTTTAGTTTGCGCTGGATAAACTCGGTGCCTTCTTCGAGCACGGTCAGGTCGGCAGCAAACGAAGTATCGTACACCTGATCGAATCCGATTCTTTTTAGTGCAGCCACAATCTGACCAGTGGTGATGGTGCCGGGTTCCATGCCGAATCCTTCGCCAAGCGCAACGCGCACGGCAGGAGCCAGCTGGGCTACGACATATTTATTGGGATCGTGGATGGCTTTCCACACTTCTTCGGTTTCGGGCCGTGGAACAAGCGCGCCAACAGGACAAACCGAAACACATTGTCCGCAATACACGCATTCCACATCGCGCAGGCTTTTTCCAAAGGCAGGACCAACAGTGGTGCGGGCACCGCGATTGACAAAATCAATAGCTCCTACGGCCTGCATTTCTTTGCAGGCACGCACACAGTCGCCGCAAAGGACACATTTGTTCGGGTCGTGAATAATGCTTCGCGAATGATCGTCGATTGGCGCAAACTTTTCGGTGCGCTGAAAGCGAATCTTTGTGACGCCCAGTCTGCGCGTAAGGTCCTGCAGCTTGCAGTTGTTTGAGCGAACGCAGCTGGGACACGAAATGTCGTGGTTAGCCAGGAGGAGTTCAAGGTTAACCTTACGGAGCTGACGCACCTGAGCAGTGTTGGTATGCACCACCATGCCATCCTTCGGCTCAATGGTGCAGGTAGCTTGAATACCCATACCTTCCACCTCGCATACACATAGGCGGCAAGCGCCGTATGTGCTCAGGTGCGAGTGGTAGCAAAAGGTGGGCAGTTCGATGTCGGCTTTGCGAATGAGCTCGAGCAGGTTGCGCTCGTCCTCAATCATGATGGACATCCCGTCTATGTTTACAGTTCCTTTTGTATTCATTGTAATGAAGTTGTTTCGTTATTACTGCTTTCAGGCGCTATCAGTTAAAACCCAATACTGCGTCAAACTTGCACACATCGAAGCAAATGCCGCATTTGGTACAAATCTCAGGATCAATCACATGCAATTGCTTTTTCTCCCCGCTGATGGCTTTCACAGGGCATTTGCGTGCACAGGCCATACAGCCTATACATTTTTCGGGATCGATGCTGATGCTGCGAAGGGCCTTGCAGTTGTTTGTCGCACAGCGTTTGTCGCGAATATGTTCGAGATATTCATCCTTGAATTTCACGATGGTGGAAAGTACGGGACTGGGGGCTGTTTTTCCCAATCCGCAGAGCGAAGCGAGTTTAACTACCTGACCCACTTCTTCAAGCATTTGGAAGGTTTCTTCGGTGGCACGACCCTCGATGATATCGTCGAGCATGGCAAGCATTTGCTTGGTACCTTCGCGGCAGGGCACACATTTGCCACAGCTTTCGTTTTGTGTAAAATTCATAAAGAACCTGGCAATCTGCACCATACACGATTGCTTGTTCATCACCACAAGACCACCTGATCCCACCATAGCCCCTATTGCATTAAGATTATCGTAGTCGAGTGGCAGGTCGAGGTCGGCCTCGGTAAGACATCCACCTGAAGGTCCGCCAATCTGCACAGCCTTAAACCCTTCGTGGGTAACATGGCCATCATTGTCCGTAACACCACCGCCGATATTATACACAATCTCGCGCAGGGTTGTACCAAAAGGCACTTCTATGAGTCCGGTATTGGCCACATGGCCTGTCAGAGCAAATGTCTTGGTGCCTTTGGAATTGGCCGTGCCATGCTGATTGAACCAAGCGGGGCCATTGCGGATAATCAGGGGAACAGCTGCCAGCGTTTCCACATTATTGATCACTGTGGGTTTGCCAAATAAACCTTTCTGCGCCGGAAATGGTGGTTTGGGCATGGGCATACCACGCTTGCCTTCGATCGAGGCCATCAGGGCGGTTTCCTCTCCGCACACAAAGGCGCCGGCACCTTCCATGATATGGATATGCATTGAGCACCCGGAGCCAAACACATTGTCGCCCAGCACACCTGCATCCAGCGCATCCTCAATGGCTTTGCGCATGCGCTTCACGGCCAGCGGATACTCAAGGCGCACATACACATAACCTTCGTTGGCACCAATAGCGCGGGCAGCAATCATCATACCCTCGAGTACGCGATGCGGGTTGCCTTCCATCAGGCTTCGATCCATAAACGCACCGGGGTCGCCTTCGTCGCCGTTACAGATAACATATTTCTTCTCGCTCTTTTCAACCCGCGTCAGGTGCCACTTGCGACCGGTAGGAAAGCCTCCGCCTCCCCTGCCCCTCAGACCCGATTCGACAATAGTGTCGCAAATCTGAATGTCGGTCATTTCCGTATAAGCCTTTTCGGCAGCCATATAACCAAAATGGGCGATATATTCCCTGATATCCTCCGGATCCACATGGCCGCATTCGCCCAGAACCAGTCGGTTCTGCAACTTGTAGAAGGGAATGTCCAGCTGTCCTCTGTTGTGTTCGCCGGTAACCGGATTTGTGTACAACAGTTCATCAATTACCTCATCATTCATGATGGTGCATTGAATGATTCGCTCAGCGTCTTCGGGCTTGACCTTCACATACATGGTCTCCTCCGGAAGAATATTCACCAGCGGTCCCTGAGCGCAAAAACCCTGACAACCGCTCCCGGTAAGCTGAATCACCTTGCAGTCGTCGTGACGGTCCATCTCAAGCTCCACAAATTCACGCATACCGGCCTTTGCGATAGCAGCCTTTAGTGCATTGTACACCGGCATGGCACCGTTGGCCATACATCCTGTGCCCGCACACACTACAATACGCTTATGCACCCTGGAAGCAGCCTTATTGTATTGAGCGGAAATAGTTCTGAGATCTATAGTGGTCATGGTTTCCATGTTCGTTGATTTAAGCGTTTTCCATTGTAAGATTATTCTCCATTTCGCGGATCTCTGTAAGTATCTCCTCGCATTTTGCAGCACTCACTTCACCATAAACTTTTTCGTTGACCACCATAACCGGTGCAAGGCCGCAGGCACCAAGGCAACTTACGGCCTCAACGGTGAACATCATATCATCGGTGGTGTGTTTCTTATGGTTGAGCCCCAGTGTAGCATTAAGGGTATCCAGCAACCGGCTTGAGCCTTTCACGTGGCATGCCGTGCCATCGCACACTTTGATAACATATTTGCCCTTGGCCTCGAGCGAGAAATGAGCATAAAAAGTAGCTACTCCATATACCTCAGCCACAGGCATATTGAGTGCCGTAGCGATATAGGTGAGTACCTGTGGCGGTAAATAACGATAGGTCTCCTGCACCTCCTGCAGTATGGGTATCAGCCTTGTCTTTTCGCTGTTGTTTCGCTCGATGATTTCGATCACCTGCTGAAACTGACGGAGATTTTTGTTCGGTTCTGTTTTCACTTTACTGATTATATTTTAGCGCGTGGCGCGGGTTAGACTGCTTGTGCCTGCTTTAGTTTATTAAGAATCACGGCCAGGTTGGCGTAAATATGCGTATCCTGAACTATCACATGCTCCGGAACGATGAGCGGAATCGGGGCAAAGTTCCAAATGGCCCTGATACCCCAACCAACCATCAAATCGGCAATGGGTTGCGCTGCTGAGGCCGGAGTGGTGAGTATCCCAATAGTGATATGCAGCCGGCTGGCCAGATCACGAAACTTATCGAGATGAAATACCGGAACACCCGCCAGCTCTGTCCCTACCTTACGCTTGTCGATATCAAAAGCTGCGACAATCTTTAAGCCTGACTCCCGGAACCCCTGATATTGAATGAGTGCACTACCCAGATAACCGGCTCCTACGAGAAAAGCTTCGTGGGTGCGGTTGTATCCCAGAAAATCCTCCAATGCCACCACAAGCTCCGTTACCAGGTATCCGACACGAGGCTTACCACTTATACCGGTGTACGACAGGTCTTTAACTACCTGTGTAGCATCGAGGTGCAGGAGCTTTGCGATGGCCGGGGCTGTAACAAATTGCTCTTCGCGCCTTAACATCTCACGAAGCAGGTTAAGATAACCGGGCATCCTCCTCACTGTGGGCTCCGGAACCGCTTGTATTGATCTGTCTGTACCAATTGCAGCCATATGTTGTGTTAATCTTTTCACAACAAAAATAATTGTTTTTTCTGTATATAAAGAAAAATATCCTTATTTGTGATAATTTATAATCAATCCAAATAAAGATTCAAGGCGTTAATAAAAATATTTTGATTTTGTTAGTAATTGATTATATGATATTTATGTAGATCATCAATATTTTACATTCATATAAATATATATTTATTTCTCTATTTCTTTGAATCGGATCAGGTGTAAAACTCATACTTACAGGTCTCTCATCCTGAAATTCATGGCATAAAAACGGGTGTAGCAGAAGGAATTTTCCTTTATCCGGCGTAAAAGTGACCCAATTTTCCTACTGCTGCTCTGCCTGAAATGCCGAGAGACCTATCTTTGCAAGGATATGCCAGGTTGTCTCAGGAAACGGAATAATCCCATAAGGGGGCCTATACTCACGCTTTGGCTCCTTATGCTTCCGTGCATCAGTCTGTTTGCCACGCATCAGCGCGCCGCCGAAATTACCTATACCCACATCACCGGACTCACCTATGAGTTCACCATAACGATGTACACCTATACACCCAGTCCGGCCGACGATGTGCGCATCACGCTTCCAATCCGCTGGGGCGATAACACACAGAGCGACATTCCGCGCATTGTTTTCCAGGCTCTTCCAAACAATTACACCCTCAATGTTTACAGGATGAGGCATACTTTTCCGGCTTCAGGTACCTATGTTATTTCGGTGGAAGACCCCAACCGCAATTTTGGCGTGGTGAATATTCCCAACTCAGTGAATGTGCCCATGTATGTGGAAAGCACCCTGGTTATCAATCCTTTTCTTGGCCCGAATAATTCCGTTCAATTGCTCAACCCACCGGTTGATCAGGGTTGTGTCAACAAGCTGTTCCTGCACAATCCCTCGGCCTTCGATGCCGATGGCGATAGCCTTTCCTACAAGCTGGTAAGCTGTCGGGGTGCCAACGGGCAGGTCATACCCGGCTACACCCTGCCAATGGCCAGTGTAAGTTTTGAGATTGACCCTGCTACCGGCGACCTTATCTGGCAAAACCCAATGCTGCAGGGCGAGTATAATGTAGCCTTCACCATCGAGGAGTGGCGCAATGGGGTACTTATTGGTAAGGTTACCCGCGATATGCAGATACTCATCGGTGCATGTAACAACAATCCGCCGGTTTTAACAGCCCCCGCCGAAACCTGCGTACTGGCCGGCAACTTCATTTCGTTTCAGGTATCGGCCACCGATCCGGACAACAATCCTGTTGTGCTGACCGCCTCCGGTGGGCCATTTACCATGCAGAACAATCCGGCGGTCATCAACCCTAATCCCGCATCGGGCACGCCTACCGCTACCACAAGTTTCCAGTGGTCAACGCAATGCAGTCACATCAGGCGGAATGCATATGACGTTTTATTCAAGGCCCGTGATGTTCACCCCGAGGTAAGCCTGACTGCTTTTGCCACTACAAGGCTGCTGGTAATGGCACCACCTGTGCAAAACCTTCAGGCGACAGCATTGGGCAACGGCATCAATCTGCAATGGAATGCCTACAACTGCAACAATGCTACAGGATTCCGGATTTACCGCAGCATTGGGCAACAGGCCTGGACCCCGCTGCAGTGCGAGACCGGCGTACCGCCAAATTCCGGATATCAGCCCATTGCCACAATTAGCGATATTACAGCAACTTCGTTCCGCGATGATGACAATGGCTTAGGTCTTGCTACAGGCAACGATTATTGTTACCTGATTACGGCCGTATATGCCGATGGTGCTGAAAGCAAAGCCAGCAACCCCGCTTGTGCCCGTCTGCGCCGCGATCTGCCTGTTATTACCCATGTGAGCAACGACAGCCTGAATTTGAATTCAGGGCATGTATTGGTGATTTGGAGCAAGCCCACCGAACTCGACACCCAGCAATTCCCCGGACCTTACGAGTACAGGCTTTTCCGACTTACCGGTATCGGCGGCCAGAATCCTCAGCTGGTGCAAACGCTTCAGGGCCTGAACGATACAATTTTTACCGACAATACCGTCAACCTCAACAATCACACCTCAGGACTCAGCTACGAAGTAAAACTCATTAGCCTTTCGGCCGGCGATATCGGCAACAGCCGGCGGGCTTCATCAGTGTTGCTGAAGGCCAATCCGACCGACAGGGCTATTGTGCTGAGCTGGCAGACTAATGTGCCTTGGAACAATACACGCACCGACATTTTCCGAAAATCCTCCGGCACAACAACCTATACCCTTATTGGCAGCACCTCGGGCAACAGCTGGCGCGACGAAAACCTGATCAACGGAAACACCTACTCCTATTATGTCCGAACCACCGGTGCATATTCCAGCCCCGGATTTTACAGTCCGTTAATCAACTTTTCCAATCTTGTCAATGCCATTCCGGTTGACGACCTTGCCCCGTGTCCACCAACCTTGACTGTTACACCCGACTGCGAAAGGATTGAGAACCTGCTTAGCTGGAATCCCCTGCCCGACAGTTGCGGCTACGATTTGAAACGTATCCGCATCCATTTTGCCACTAATCCCGATGGACCGTTTATCATCATTGACAGCCTCGGACCTCAATCCTTATCTTATCTACATCAAAAAGAGCGCTTTGTGATAGGTTGCTATTACTTAACTACCGTTGATTCTACCGGCAATATCTCGGAGGCGTCAAACAAGGTTTGCATCAATTACGATGCCTGTCCGCTCTACGAAATTCCCAATTTCTTTACACCCAATAATGATGGTTTCAACGACGAGTTGATCCCGATGGGCTATCCGGCAGTAAATCCTTCGGCCAACATCAATCGCATCGACCTGACCATTTTCAACCGATGGGGCAATACCGTATTTAAAACCAACAAGCCCGAGATCCGCTGGAACGGAAAGGTGATGGGAAGTGGTTCCGATGTTGCTGATGGCACATATTTCTATGTATGTGATGTGTTTTTTGAGGGACTCGAAGGCGAAGTAAAACTCAGGCTTCAGGGGAGCGTGACTGTGATACGTTGAAGTAGTTGCCCGAAACAAACCATGGAAAATAATAGCCTTATTCGCAAACGAATACATTAACCCCTTAAAACTCCACAATGCACGAGTTATCGATTGCCATGCACATCATGGATATCGTTTCGGCCGAAGCTGAGGCTGCCGGAGCCAAAGGTGTAAACCGGATTGAGCTGGAAATCGGGCTATTGTCAGGTGTAGAACCCGACGCCATACAGCTTGCCATGGAAGAAGCCATTGTTGATACCATTGCATCACAGGCCAGCGTAATTTTTCATTGGAAAAAAGCTGTTGCAGTCTGCGAAGACTGCTGCAAGGAATTTGAGCCGGACGACGTATTCAAAATTTGCCCATATTGCAACAGTTTAAATACCCGTCTTTTGACAGGCAAAGAATTAAAAATCAAATCAATAGAAGTCATAACCGAATAATATAAACCCTATGTGCGGCACCTGCGGCTGTGGCGATGACGGCCACATTACATATCGAAAAATCGAAAAGGGCACTGATGCCCAAACACACGAACATCATCACGAACATGAGCACCGGCACGGAAAAATCCTGCATGTTCACCCCCATCAACACATACACAGTCATGAACATGGACATAATCCCCATGATCATACCCACGAACATCATCATCACGATCATGAACATGACCACCCACATGACCATGGCAAAGTAATATCGCTCGAACGAAATATTCTGGACAAGAATAATCAGTTTGCCGAACGTAATCGGGGCTATTTTGAAGCATTAAAAGTGGTTTCATTTAATCTGGTGAGTTCACCCGGATCGGGCAAGACCAGCCTGCTTGAAAAAACCATCAAAGCGCTAAATAACAGGGCTTTGTATGTCGTTGAAGGTGATCAGCAAACTGCAAACGATGCGCGGCGCATCAGCGAAGCCGGTGCTCCGGTGATTCAGGTCAACACGGGCGACGGCTGTCATCTGGACGCCATCATGGTGAATAAAGCAGTTAAAGCGCTTGATGTCAAACCAGAAAGTTTGCTCTTCATCGAAAACGTCGGTAATCTGGTTTGTCCGGCGCTATTCGACCTTGGCGAAACCAAAAGGGTAGTCATCATCAGCGTTACGGAAGGCGACGACAAGCCGGCCAAGTACCCGAATATGTTCGAAACCGCCCAGCTGTGCATTGTTAACAAAATTGATTTGTTGCCGTATGTCGATTTCGACATGCAACAATTCGAAGACACGCTGCACAAGATCAACAAAACCATTGAAATCATCCATCTCAGTGCAAAAACAGGCGAAGGCCTTGATCAATGGATTGATTGGATACTCAGTCACACACAAGGCTAAATCAGCGAAAATAGTAGGTAAACTTCAAGCGCTGTCCGGGTATTGCTTTTTGCGCCATTTCGCTAAACCTGCCATCCTGCCAGAAGACCACGAAACTATTGCACTCCACAAAATCATTTCGGTCCGTACAGCCGCACGGCAGCGAAGCGAACCAGCTAAATGTTTCATATGTCGATTCTATTTCAGCAACTATTTTAAAAACAAAACCTTCAGTAGAGGTGGGGTCTTGTCTGGCCCACAGCAATTTACCGGGCATCCTGCAATCCGCCGGAATAAGGTCAGGCCATGAAGCGCTGCCTGGTTGCTGAGCAAGAAACGGCAGCTTCATGGCAAGAACTGTAAGTTTTTCGCCCGCGCTATTGGCAGAAGACGTGATGTTGAGACATGCCATGAATTCGGCCAAAGGAACTGAGAGCGTGATAAAAGTTTCCGATTCAAAGAGGAAGGCTTCCCTCTCGGTAATCAGTATTTTCCTTCCTCCATGTTGATAAGGATCGCAAAGTCCAAAGTCTTTAATCGTCAACAAATATCTGTTGCCTTCCGCATCTGAGAGCAGGGCTTCATAAGCTTCGTTTTTATCGCTGACCATTAACGCTTTATAACCTTCAAGCGAATGAACGGTACGCTCAAAAGTGGAATAGGTAAGTAAGATCGACTGGGTCTTCGCCGAAACTCCTACCAGGAGCAGAAAGGCCAGCAGGAAGGCTTTCATTGGCTTAAAATCAGACAAATTTTGCAGAAAAACGCTTTCGAAGCGCCACTATTTTATTTTAAGCAGCGAAGTTCTGATTCCTCTGATCAGTGATGAGCTGAATCCCTGATGTTCCATCTCGTTCAATCCGACGATGGTACAACCCTGAGGAGTAGTAACCCTGTCGATTAACTGCTCAGGATGAGCTTGTTCGCACAGGGCCATCATAGCAGCACCCTTTGCCGTTTGCGAGGCAATGCTCAGGGCAGTATGTGCATCGAAGCCAATTTCGATGCCAGCCTGCATGCTCGCCCTGATATAGCGCAAAGCAAAGGCAGTGCCACAGGCACCGAGCACGGTAGCGGCATCCATAAGCTTTTCCTCGATGGGGATTACAGTGCCCACTTCTTCAAGAAGATCATGGACAACTGATAGTGTCTGATCAAAGGTGCCGTTGGCTGCAACACAAGTTGCACTTTCGCCATATTGCGCTGCGATGTTTGGCATGATACGCACTATGCTGACCTCATCTCCCGAAATAGCCTTTATTTCATCGGTCGAAAAGCCTGTAACTGCCGACAACAAAACCTTTTTCCGAATCAATGGAGCAATTTCGACAAGAACTTCAGCGGCCTGATGTGGTTTTACGCAGAGCAAAACTACATCAGCCATACTAATTCCATCGGTATTTGAGCGGCTTAGTCTTATTCCTAAATCGGCAAGGTAGGCAATGTGCTGGATGTTTCGCCGAGTAACGGTTATATGGTGATTGGCAGCCGAAAGCGCAAAACCTTTTGCAAGGGCTACGCCCAGATTGCCACCTCCAATGATGTGGATACGCATTGTTGAATGGATTTTGGTGGGCAAAACTACAGAAAAGGCCTCAAACGCATCAAATTCGGGATATCTAAACAAAAAATCCCCGCATCACTTGGTGAGCGGGGATTTTGTATGGGGCGGCGAC
>DAOKYW010000030.1:0-27660 GCA_035325985.1 Bacteroidales bacterium | reverse complement strand
AAGTCCCCTTCCCTGCCATCGAGTTCAACCGGATTGATGGTGTAAAGCTTTGGGGGATATATTATTGAAAAACCTGACCGCACATGCGGCGTAGTTATCAATCAAGCACCGGATTTCGGCTAAAATAGGCCAGGGGTTGCTGATGGGAGGTTTGAGTTGAATCAATGCGAATCACCGTACACGTTGATGGATCGATTGGTAAATCACCGGTATCAGAAATAAACTGGCCAGGGTGCCTGTGCTCAGTCCGCCAATGACAGCAAGGGCAAGGGGCCACTGAAGTTCGGCCCCCATTCCGGATGCAAAAGCCAGCGGAAGCATGGCCAAAATGGTGGTAAGGCTTGTCATCAAAATGGGTTTATAGCGCCTGCGACCGGCCAACAGTATGGCCTCTTGTAATGGCATTCCTGCTGACAAAGAACGATTGATGGTGTCCACCTTCAGAATGGAGTCGTTAATGGTAATACCAGCCATCACCACCACACCCATCAACGACATGATATTCAGCGAGCTGCCTGCTATCAGGAGGACAAGCAGCGAGCCGGAGAGCGCAAAGAGAATCTCCGACAGCACGATGAAAGGTTGAATCACCGACTCGAATTGGGCTGAGAGGATGAAAAAAAGCAATGCAAGGGCAACAAGCAATACAAACAACAATTGTTTGAGCAGGGCGCGATTGCTAAAATAATCGCCCACCCAATCGAAGCGAAATTGCCTGTGTTGCGCGAAATAAGATGCTATTTCACGTATAATTTTGCTTTTAGACAGGTGTTGTTTTGGTGTTAACCAAACGGGTAAGTATTCGCCCTTGATGTCGGCAAAGATTTGCCTTTCCTTTTTCTCGAAAACCAGCTCAATGAGTGGTTTAAGGGGGATGAGTTCGCCGCTTTGGTTCTTTATCCGGGCACTGGCAAGCATGGTGTTAAGTTCACGGCTTTGGCTCAAAAAGATGACTGGTATTTGCTGGCCGTTAACGTGGAGTTCAGTAATGGCTTTCCGGCCAAACATCCGCTCGAGTTGCATCCTGAAAGAGGCGGGATCAATGTTATAAAGCATGATGAGGTCGTATTTTGGGTGCAGTCTGACGACATCCGATTCAGCTACAGGACTTTCGGTCGCAACTATATATTCGAAAAGTTCGAGTTTTTGACGGATGTGGGCTGCTTCGTCGATTGTGAAAGGCCGTTCGGTATGCGGCCGAAAACGCAAGCCAAGCATATGTTTTTCCGAAGTAAAGGCCATATCAAACACGTTATCGGGCTTGGCGATGCTAACATTGGCCTGAGGGTAATTTTTTCGCAAATCCTGTGTTAACTCACGAATAACAAGGTCAAAGCGTTCCTCATCCCATGCTTCCAAGTATAATTCGGCATCCGAAGGGCCGGCCATGAGGCCTTTTTGAAGCAGAAATTGCTGAGCACCCGCAAAGATTTCGTAATGTTTTACATGGTGTGTAAGCGGATTTATGATGTTTTTAATGCGTTCAAGATTATTTGCTGCATCAATATCTTCGTTCCACCCTATGCGCACAACAGCCTCCTGTTGACGAAAAACAGGAAATGATGATTTGGGCAAAAAATAAAATGCAAGGAATCCTGCCGGCAATAACATCAGAAAAAATGCCATCAGGAGTCTGGGATTTCGCAGCGACAGGACTGCAAGTTTTTCATAAGCATTTTCCAAAAATGCAGCTTGACTAACTGGTGCATGTATTTTTCGTCCTAGCAGAAAATAAGCAACGGGTAAAACCGTGATTGATACCATAAACGATGCGGCAAGGCTTAGGGTGACAGCAATGGCCTGATCGAAGAACAAAGCACCGCTTAAGTCGCTGAGCAGCAATATTGGCAGAAAAACTGCCGAGGTGGTAAGGGCCGAGCTGAGCAGCGGAGTGATCACCTCGTGTGTACCAGATGCGCACGCCTCGAACAGGTTTTTGGCCCTTGAACGCCATTGTGTGATGTTGTCGATTACAATGATCGAATTATCGACCATCATACCTACGCCCAAAATAAGGCCTGAGAGGGATATGGTATTGATGCTTAAACCAAAAATTCGTAGAAAAAGGACCGTTATCAGCAGTGAGAACGGCACGATCATCATAACAAGCATTGCCAGGCGCCAGTTTCGGATAAACAACAGCACCACCAGCGCAGCCATTGCAAGCCCCACAATCAGCGATTGGTAGAGGTTATTGAGCGATATTTTTAGTAAAGCTGTCTGGTCGCGGCCAAGCGAGAAGCCGACCTCGGGGAAGTCGATGCGCAGTTGATAGATGGTTTGCTGCACTTCGCGACGCATTTCCTGCATGCGTGCCAATGGGTGTTTATAGATGGCCAGGCTTACGGCCTGATGACCGTCGAATACCGTATATCCGTTGGCAGGCCTTTGACTTTCTTCAACTTTTGCAAAATCGCCTAAACGAAAAATCCTGTCGCCTTTACGAAAAGGCAGTTCAGTTATTTCGGATGCCGAGCGCAATTGACGAGCTATCTTCAAAAAATATTGGTAGTGTCCATCACGCACTGCAATACTGCCCATGACCATATTGTTTTGCCGGATAACGGCGGCAAGTTCATCGCGGCTGATGCCGGCCGAAAGCATGCGCTGCTCATCAGTACTGATGATGATATCGTTGTTTTGCAGACCGTTAATGTCAACAAAGGCGATGTTTGGCAATTGTTCGAGGCGGTGTTTGATCACCAGCCTGACAAATTCGCTCAAGCTTGAAAAGCTTTCATTTTGTTGGTTGTGTTGGGGGTTCTGGTAGATGCGCAAATAGAAAACAGGAATATCCGAAGGACTCGATTTGGTAATTAAGGGCCTCGACATATCGCGCGGAAATCCTGCCATCAGGGCATCGATGCGTTCGTTGGCTTCGAGCAACAGATATTGAACAGGAGCCCCATAAGCTAAGCGAAGCGTTATAAGTCCCTCCCCATCACGCACCACACTTTCGACCGATTGCAACTGATCAAGCTGTGCAAGCTGAATTCTGATGGGTTTTACAATCTCATTTTCCAATTGCCTGGCGTCGTAAAGCGGGTATTCGATCCTCACCCTCATTTCGGGCATTTCGATTTCGGGCAATAGGGATAAGGGAATAATTGTCAGTGCATGGAGGGCAAGCGCTACTATGCCTGTCAATATGGAAAATGTGCCTATGGGACGCCTGAGCAGAAATCTGACCATAACTTTTTCAAGGTGCCTGAACCAGCCTTACTTTAGCATCGTGTCCGAGATGGATATGCCCGTTAATGATGACTGTGTCACCAGCATTTAATTCTCCTGAAATGGCCAGATGATCGGCATTTTCGTGTAATACATCAACGTACACCCATTTTGAGCGCCCTTTTTTAACGGTGAACATTACCTGACGATTGTTGCGCAGCAGCAGGGCCGATTTTGGAACTATCAACCGGTTGGGTATTTCTTCAACAAGCATCAGCTGAACATTTTGGCCCAGCGGAGGCAATGCGGCCTGCGCATCTGGCCTGAGGTTTAACCGGGCTTTCACAGTGATCAGCCCGTGCGCGTCAACCCTGGGATCAACCTCGATAATCTCTCCTTGAACGACCTGGGCCGCACCATCATTCATTTTCATGTTCATGATCACACGTTTAAGGTGCCTAAGGCGTGAGTACTCCGTTTCTATCAACTTAAATAGCACTATGAGGTTGCTTAAGTCAACAATAGCGCCAAGCGATTGTCCTACAGTGATATAGGAAGGTGCCTGCATCGAAAGTCCGCATACAACACCTGCCATCGGTGCCTTCAAAACTGTGGCTTTGAGTCTGAATTCGGCCTGTTGCAGCTGAAGCAGGGCCCTGTTGTATCCGCTTTGAACTTTTAAGCTTTGCAAAAGGTTTTTGTCGAGTTCAAGGGTATCCGATGTTTTACCACCGGTGTAACCGAGCACCAATGAGCGCAGTTCCGCCTCAGCAGCCCTGAACTGATCCTCGGCTAATTTATAATCGATACGAAAGGCCTGATCGTCGAGCACAGCAATAAGCTGCCCCTTTTCAACCTTTTGGCCATTGCGCACCTTCAGCTGAAAAAGTTGACCCGATACCGTGAAAGCCAGCTCGGAACGGCTGCCTGACTCGATAACCCCATTGAGTGGTGTATGAATCTCGAATGTGCCCATGCGCACAGGTACTCCTTCCACCGGAATTGCATTCTCTGCCATCGGCTCAATCCCGGCAATGATTTCCTCCTGTCCTGAACCGCCCTTAGGTTGACACGAAAGCAAGTGCAGCGCAACCGCCATACACCAAAGCTGACCAAAAAAGATAACCAACCTCTTGCTCATTATATTCCTTGATGACTTCCTTTATCAAAACTATGGAAATTACATAAACTCCTTCATTCTTTTTGTAAATGTTTATGCGGGTCAACCCAAAGCGGTTGCTTGTTGCTGTTTGAATAGGCCAATGATTCAACCATCCTTTTCAATATCATGAAGGAGCGTTCAATGGATAGAGCTGAGGGCAAAACAGGCTCATCTTTATTGTTTAATTAAAACTGTAGTTTGTCAGTACAAAATACCAATACGGCATTTCGTCCTCAGCAGGCGAAAGCGAATACAACTGACGCTGATCGGCCAAGTAGTAAGTGAAACCCGCTGCCTGGGTGGGTTCGGATAGCTTTGTGATTTTCAATGCGAGCCGGGTGGCATCAGAAATCATATAAATGGTTTCGTACCGGTTGTTGAAATTGATTTCGCCGCTAAAGGCTTTAACCTTATATGAGCCGGTTTCAGTAAACACCATGATCTTTTGGTCAAACGCGACTAAGCCAGTAACAATGCTGTTTTCCGAAAGATATTTCTGAATAAAGTTGTAGTCGGAAATCCTGCTTTTATCCTTTCCTTTGATTGGTCCTGCAGTAAAACGCGCATCAACAATGGGTAGGCTATCCAACGAAAGGTCACTTTTGTTTATTTTAAATACTGTGGGTCGGTCAGTATAAGTTGCATAAACATAATGCTCATCTTCAGCAAATCCTCCACTAGGTTTTGCACGCGACAGCACTTTGTGCTCGATCGACACTGGCAGCAAAGGCGCCAGCCAAATGGCATTCGATCGGTCGTAAACACTTAAGAGCCTGTCGCTTGATTGGTCGTTATAAATATAAATAAAACGATGATCCAGCGTGAAATTTTTCGGTTTGCCCGAAAGTGCTACAATCGTGCTCGACAATGTATCACCATTAGTTGAGAAAGATATCAGTTTCTTGGAAGCCGGGCACAAGACATATGATGATCCTGACAGTGCCCTTACAACAGCATTTGTGGCATCAATGCACAAACTGGACATTGCTATTGAACTGATTAAATTACCTCTTTTATTAAAGATAAATAGACTATCATCTTGTGATGGGCGAAGAAGGATTAAGCTGTCATATAAAAATCCTGCATAAGTTATGGTAGTGTATTTTTTAAACTTTTTTTGGAGTGTAATCTCAGACACTGCATTCAATTCAAAGCTATGGTATTCGCCTTCAGTATTTTTTTGCTGTGGCGCACCAGATGGCATGCAGGAAGTGGCCGACAGCATTGCCAGCAACATTAAAATGTTTACGGTAATAGACTTTAGTAATGTCATAGAGCGCTATTGTGGGTTGGTATTCAGGTTTAATTCAAAAGTGGAGAGCTTATCAAATTCGTTCACCGAACTGAGCACCACCATGCGGTCGTCAGCCGAAACATCAAAGCTGAAAAAAGGTCTGTCGAAGATCATTCTTTTCACCGGATTCCCCACCCAGTCGTACACATGAAGTTCATAACACCAATCGTCAATCTGGTTTCTGAAAGTTTCAAGCTCACGCATGGTTTTGCCGGAGTAGAGGCCATAAATATAATTTTGTGTTGCCCTCATCTTGAAATAATTAAGTGTGAGGTCCTGGTTGCCCGTATTATTTTTCAGGAGAATTTGAACAGGATTTTGTTGGTTATTGTCGTATCTGATTTCATGTAGCAGGTTGCCTGAGGATTCGTAAATCCGCAATATCGGGAAACGCTCATACATAGCAGCAAATTTCGAATCATCGGGTTTTTTACTAATAAGTTTGCCAAAAATACTATGCCTCTGAATGAGATTGAGCTCTTCACCCAGGTCGGGAAAATCAGGTCCAAATTCAACAAATTGATTGTTTGTGGTATCCAGGCGAAGAAATTCTTTTTTGATCGGCATAGCAGGGCTGTAGCCTATGAGATTGCTCTTGAGCTGAGTGATATAGGATACCTCTATCCACTCATCAGGCAAATAATGTGCTTTTAAAGGTATTAAATCAAACATTAAAGAGTCGAGCTTAAGGTACTGCAGCTTACCGAACGATTTATAAGAGAAAGTATTTCCGCCACCTCGCACCATTGCAGGAATGATGACGGACTCAGCGCTGGTACCCTCGCCTTTTTCGATGAGCTGCTTTTTAAAATTCAGATCTTTATCAAATATTTGAAGGTGCTTTTCCGACATCAACGATAATACCACAAGTCCGTCATTAAGCAACACCATGTCAACGGCCCTGTATAATACAGGAGGTACATCAATATTTTGAAGCTGAACCCTTTCCTCAGCAGGAAATTGCTTGAATGTATAATGTTGTTTGGTTGGTTTGGTGCAGCCAAAAATCAGTGAAATAAAAGATAAATAAAATAATGCTTTCATATACTAATATTTGTCTGTTGCATTGAGCTAAAGTAATAATTTTCTATTTATTCGCTGAAAATTGAATTACCTTTGTAAAGGTGGGCTATGTTTTAGACCTTAAAAAAAACAATCGATCACAAAAACATCATTCCCCTCCCCATTATTTGAAAATATAGTTTTGGGGATAGGGGAATCATGCATACCATTGATTATCTGAGATTAATCGCCAGAGGGTGGGTCGGATGGATCGACATCCACACAACATTTACTGAATCCACTTGGATTTGTTACAAAAAACTGCCAACAGCAACAACCGCATGACCTGAAGAAATTAATGCCTCCTAATTCAAATCTCTCTACGCAATTGTAACATTTCTGATTTGGTCCGTGCACTACGGCATTGTTGCGCTCATCTCTCGAAAAGCCGATCAGAGTCAGCAAAAGAAATAGGGACATAACCCACAATTTGATGGTTTTTGTTTTCATAATTGATTGTTTTGAGTTTGAAGATTTATTACTTGAAATGATAAGTTTTACTCGAAAATGATGGATCACAAATTTTGTTTCAGTTGAAATTTCAAAAAAAAAAAAAAATTGATTCATAAACACTCAATTTTTGTTAAAATATGTTAATTTAGCATTTAATTGTAATATTCAATAAATAACTAGAAAGCTTGATATATTTGACAAAAATTGCAAAAGATGCCCAAAAAAGGTACTTATCAGCTTTTGGTGGTATTTGCGATGCTGTCGGTTGTTGGCCTTGTCCTTTTGCCACGGTTACCGGTCAGGCTGAACCCCGATAGCCAAATGGCAACCTTCAGGCTCAGCTTTGCATGGCCCGGAGCTGAGCCATATCTGATTGAGCAGCAGATTACCTCCCTTCTCGAAGGTTCTTTGTCAGGCATCAATGGTTTAAAACAAATTAGTTCTGTTTCTCGCTCAGGTGCTGGCGAGATCGAACTCCGGTTCGATAGCAAAGCCGACCTCAGCATGCTTCGTTTTGAAATCATTTCAATCGTCAGGCGCATATATCCAATGCTGCCCGAAGGCATTTCGTTTCCGGCGGTAAGACCTGTTTACGTGCAATCGGAAAGTGGCAAAGCGCTGTTGACCTACACCTTGGATGGTCCAATCTCATCCGGACAGCTGCAGTCGATGGTGGAATCGCAGCTCAAAATGCCATTACTGGGCATCGAGGGTATCGAGAACGTAAATGTGTTTGGAGGTGAAGAAAAGTCATGGGTGGTAAGGGTGAGCCTCAGCGACATCAGCCGGTGGGGACTTACGGAAGAGGGCCTGATGAGCAACCTAAGGGAACAACTTGGTGTGCAGCCACTCGGAAAGACCGTTTTATTGGCTTCAGCCACACCTGACTCGGTATCAATTCCTGTTATTTTGTCCGGGCAAGGTAGCGAGGATCCCGACTGGGGATCTGTTTATCTCGTAAACAACAATGGTCGTTTGGTGAAACTTATTGATATAGCGACTATTTCGTACGAAAGTGTACAGCAAAACAGCTTTTTTCGCATCAATGGCCGAAATGCGGTCAGTATGATGATTTTTGTTTCACCCGGCAGCAATGCTTTGCGTGTAGCCAAAATGGTTCAGCAAACATTGGAGTCGGTCAGACCTCAGCTACCCGACGAAGTCGTGCTTAGGTTGTCGTACGATGGCAGTCGTTTCATCAAAGAAGAGCTTAGGATTATTTTAAGGCGTACACTGCTCACACTCACCATCTTGTTGTTGTTTGTGGCGCTGATGCGAAGGAGCATCCGACATACCGTAGCGGTTGGATTAGGCTTAATTGTAAATCTATGCGTATCGATCATCTTTTTTTACTTATTCAGGTTCGAAATGCATTTGGTTTCGCTTGCGGCGATTACCATTTCATTGGGTTTGATCATCGATAATACCATTGTGGTTGTCGATCATTTGCTTTACCGCAAAAACTTGCTCATAATCAGGTCGTTGCTTGCCGCTACGCTGACATCGGTGATGGCATTGCTTGCTATACTATTTTTACCTGAAAAAATTAAGGTTAACCTGTTTGATTTTGTGGGTGTTGTGGCAGTCAGCCTATTGGTTTCCCTGGCAGTCTCTATGTTGTTCATACCCTCATTGCTTAGCCGTTGGCAGCTAAAAGCGCCGCAAAATAATTTTTCTGTTGTCCGAAGGCGCCGGCAGGCCATCCTGTCGCAGCATTATGTCCGCTATTTGCATTTTGCATCAGTGCACAGGGTATGGATAATTGCAACATTTGTACTGGCGTTGGGCTTACCAGTGCATATGTTACCGGCAGCTCTTGAGGGCGAGGGCTGGGCTGTAAGTTTTTACAACAAAACCATCGGAAGCGCTGTTTATCAACAATACCTCCGCCCCTGGGCAGATCGATTGCTTGGCGGAAGTTTAAGGCTGTTCAGCAAATATGTTTTTGAACAATCCCAATATAGTGCGCGTGAAGAGACAGTTTTGCGTGTTGAAGCCTCACTACCACAGGGTTATACCTCAGCCCATATGGACGAGCTGATGAAAGGAATTGAAGCTAAACTGCTCAATGTGGCAGGAATTGATATGTTCAGCACATGGATTCAGGGTCCTACATTCGCAACAATAAGTATTTACTTCAAACCCGAAGCCGAAAACAGCTTTATTCCTTTGCGAATAAGGTCGGGACTCATTTCGCATAGTCTTAAACATACTGCTGTGAGCTGGAATATTTATGGTCTTGGCAAAGGCTATTCGCAAAGTAGTGTTGCTACGGAAACAATAAACTACAAACTTCAGCTCGAAGGTTACACATTGGATTTGGTTGAAAGCTTTGCCGAACGTGCTGGGCAATTGCTGTCAGAACATCCGCGCGTGTTGAGCGTGAATGCCTCAGGCAGTAAGTCGTGGTGGGAAAGCACTCCCGTTTTTGAGTATTTTCTTGTTCCCAAACCGGAAATGCTTGCCATGCATCAGACCAACATGAGGCAGTTTTTTTACCGGGCAGCCCTATATGATTTACAGGGCGGGACAAATTCCATAATTCCCACCCGCTATGCCCCCATCAAGCTGAAATTTATCAACGCCGACCATGAATCATCCGGCTTGTGGCATTTGATGCAAGAACCCGGTCCCAATAATGAACCGGCATTGAAACACCTTTCACATGGCATTGATAAGCGTCCGGCCCCAAGAGAAATTATTAAAGAAAACCAGAACTATATCAGGTATATCAATTACCAGTTTGTTGGTAGTCCTAAACAGGGCGACCACCTGCTGCATGAAGTGGCCGAAAAGATACAAGCTTCTCTTCCGCTGGGTTTCCGCATAAAACCCATACAACTGCAACAAATATCCGGTGATGAAAAAGCTAATTACAGCCTTATCGTGTTATTGATTGTTTTTTCAATATTCATTATCAGTGCTGCCCTTTTCGAATCATTGCTCAAACCGCTGGCTGTCATAGCTTTTATACCATTATCGTTTACAGGGGTTTTTCTGACTTTTTACCTGTTCGACATCCATTTCGACCAGGGCGGATATGCCTCCATGTTGCTGTTGAGCGGCTTAGTAGTGAATGCCGCCATTTACATCATCAATGACTACACTCATTTTTCTACAAAAGGTTATAAAGCCATCAGGGCTTACCTCAAGGCATTCAACGGGAAAATTGGTGCTGTAGTCGCTACCATCCTTTCCACCGTACTTGGATTGATCCCGATATTTATCGATGGCCAGTCGCAAGCATTTTGGTTTGCATTAGCTGCTGGGGCAAGCGGTGGATTGATATTTTCATTATTGATTATTTTTTTCCTCTTGCCGGCGCTGGTGTTGCCTGGCAAACCCAAAATGCAAAACCAACCCATATCTGAGGGCTGATTTTACTTTACAATTGATGCGGACAGGCTTTAATAAATTTT
This sequence comes from Bacteroidales bacterium, assembly GCA_035325985.1. Taxonomy (GTDB): domain Bacteria; phylum Bacteroidota; class Bacteroidia; order Bacteroidales; family F082; genus JALNZU01. Next base: position 17,099 of record DAOKYW010000030.1, on the reverse strand, counting down.
GCCCTGATCATTGGCTACTCAAGGTGATGCAGGGGTATTGTCCACAATCCACTCGGCATCCAGACGGATCAAGGTTTCGAGCGGAAGCTTGCGTTCGTGGGCTTTCTTTTCCACTTCGGCCAGCCAGTGGGGGGTGTTGCGTATGGCCATCATGGTTATAGCTATCCGGTCGTCGCGGCTTGTATAACGTTCGGGATGCTGCTGGTAGTCGAGGTAAACCATATAATCCACTTCCATCCACAGCCTTTGTCTGACATCCATTCCTTTTTTCCGACCTTCATTGTATAATCGTGTAAATGCCTCATTGGCAGCAACAAGGTCGTTGAAGAATTTCTGCCGTTGCGGCGTACTGTCTCCAAAAAAATGGGCATAAAGCTGTTCATCAAACTTCCAGGCGAAGTTCTGATGAAACCTTTCGGTGATCATGATCAGCACAATATCATGCGCAAGAGCCCTTTCGATGCGTTCATCCGGATTGAGCAGGCCTAATTCGCTGCCCTGATGACTCCAGCGGATTTTGTTGTAGTACCAGAATTCGCCTCCATCCGACAAGGCATCCATGATGCCGTCGCTCTGCCAGTTAAAGTAGAAACTATCGCCAACAACCAAAATGGATGGCCGTTTTTCGGGTTTTGGACCGGATTTTATTATTGGATAGGCTAGCTTCTGGGCAGGTACTCCGGTTAACATATTCATAGCGAGCCAGATGTCGTCATCCGGATGCCTGATTTCCCGCTTGGTGTCAAGCTCTGCCAGGCTAAGTCCTGTTATTTGCCCCGGCCAATAGTTGTCGAGATAACGGCTCAGGGTATCGGCTGCCAACCATGCGCCGTAGTATGACCAATGTGTGCCGGTACGCGGAAAAAGCAGAAAGCCCGATGTGTCGTTCCATGCACTGAAACACTGCTGAAAATCAAGAAATTCGACACCTACACTCTCAAATGCCTGACGCATACCGGTATAATTCGAAATGGCAACATCATTCCTGTATTGCACCGGAGCGAGCTTACGCAGTGTTGTACCCTTCCCCGGTTCAAAAATCACAAGCAATTGTTTTCCCGAAACTTTGAGCGTATCTTGTAGTCTTTTGATGATTAAAGCCTTGCGCTGCCAGTGCTCTTCACCTATAAAGAATAAGCCGGAGGCAGCTTTCAGATAGTCTTCCTCGAAGAGTTCAGCCTGTCGGCCAATGATCACGCCCTCGGCATTGGCTTTCCGAAAAATGTCGTATTGCCACTGGTTATACATGCGCACCAGTGTATTACGAAACCCGATATGCTGTTCGAGCACAGTGTTGAACGATGACTGAAAACTGCCATCGAGCCACGAAGCAAGATTTATTTGGTTTAAGCCGGGCAGAGTGTCTGCTGTGAAAGCACCTGTGAGCGGTGGCTCATGTACAAATCTGAACTGTTGCTGCAAAAAAGGCAACAGAAGCATCAATACCAGACTTGCTGAAATCAGTTGCTTAGCGCGAGCTGCTTTCATTCCTGATGTCTAATACCTGATGATAGGTTTGGAGAAAGCCGCCTTACCATTGCTCCACAGCAGCCGGTAATAACCTGAACCCAGATGTTGAAGCGGAATTCTCCGGTTGATTTCTGAGCCCGGCATCTGATACCATTGCGCAACAAGCCTGCCCGAAGCATCCAGAAGCATAAAATGCCATGTTTCGGAGCCGGCATCAGCAATCTCTACGGTTATCGACTCAGCAGCCGGATTGGGATAAATATGCACTGCAGGACTTTTCTCCGTGTTGAGCTGAGTAAACACTGTTCTGGCAGGCAGCACAATATAGTCAATCCATGCGCAGTCGGAGCCGGCCACCACACTGTTGTCCTTTTCGTAGCGCCAGCGGAAATTGGTCGGTCCCGGTGCAACGGCAAATCTGGCCCTGCTCCAGGGCTTTTCGCCCGACCATTGGGCTTTCTGCACGCCTCCGATGAGGAAAGTCAGAAAGTCGTAGTTGGCTTCGGAAGAAACCTTATAGTAGAAACTGATGCTGTCGGCATAGGCCACGTTAAAATTGAGCTTTAACTCGCTGAAAGCACCGTGTCCTATGCTGCCCGAGCGGGCGCAATAGTTGCCTTCCCATGGTTGCTGAATGGTGACCAGCCAGGGTGCAGCGCCTGCCATTTCCCAAGCAAAAGAGTTGAATCCGCCGCTTTCGAAATTTTCTATTAAAACGCTGGTCATCAGTGGAACGTTCAATTGCCTTTCGTATCCCTGATCATTTTGTATGCTGAGGAAAAATTCAATCACATGCTGCTGTGGTGCCTGAGGACTGAGCTGAACAGTAAAGCTTACCGGCAAACTTTGTCCGGGGTTCATACTTTCAATAAAAGATGTACCCGAAAGAACGCTCGTAAAACCGTCCTGTGTAAGCAATTGAAAATTAATATTTTGAAGCGCTACACCTCCTGAGTTTTTCAGGTTGAAGATGAGCTCAGCCGTTTCTCCGGGTTCGAGAATACCGTTTTGTCCATCGTTGACCAACACGTTTTGGACTTTAATATCCGGCGAAAAGGCGGTGAACCTCAAAGGCCTTACCCATGTGCCATCAAAGGTATTGCAGCTAAGGTTGGCTATAAAACCATAACGATCAGGCACCTGCATACTTACATCAAACACAAAGGCCGCAGGCAAACTCAAGGTTGCGCCCGGCGGTATGGCAGGCAATGTAATGGCTCCCGAAGCTGAAGTGATAAATGGGTCTTCAAGCTGGAAACTCAGCTGACCCCCGCTAATCGTGAAAGGGTTAATATTGGTAAGTTGCACATCAACAACCACTGTTTCACCGAAGCTGATCACCTGGTCGTTGCCTGCAATATAGGCATAATCCATCAGCATCCCGACAGGTTGAAAGTAAACCGTTCTACGATCAGTGATTCCATTCTGGTCGCTAACCAGAAGGTTAACAGCCAAACTATCCGTGTACTCCTCAAGCAATACTGTCATCTGACCCTGCTTGTTCACCTTTATGGCATCCGACTGAATATGAGGCACAAAAGTGGTATGTTGCTGCGCAGCAGGCGTAAAATACTCGTGTCCGTGAAGAAAAGTATAGTTTATGCCATCGCCCGCCGAAATGCCTGCAAATCTGGCAACAAACGAAGCCGCGTTGTAGGTGCCATAGAAAAATTCAATCCTGCCATCAGCATGTAATCTGGCAGCCATGCTCACCTCACTGTTTCCGCTTTGCCCGTAAACCGACAGCTTCCACCGTATCGTAACCTGATTTTCGAGCACCTCGGCCCAAATGCCATCTCCGGAAGCACTCACCTGAAATGGTTTGGACAACGAGGGAGCGATGATTTTTTTCTGAATAAGATAACTGCGGCCTGCAATATAATAGGGCCAGGGCACTAACGAAGGTTCAAACATGATAAATCCGTCAACGGCAGGATAAATCGTTCTGAATTTCTCGCCGTAATAGGGAAAATCAAATGGCAACACAACCTCGCCATATCCCTCAGAATTACTTGTGAGGCTCAGTGGAGTCCCTCCGACAAGCGGCATGGAGGCTGTTGCAGTCTGCACATTGACATCGTGCAACCGATACCAGTAATATGGCGCCTGACCTCCTGTGGCCTGAAGCTGAATCTGCTGTGGTGTGTAAAGCATTACGTCAGGCAGTTGTGTAGTGTCGATGCTTACCGAAGGATAGTTGATCGCTGCCGTAATTCCGAGATGCGTTGAGGTATTGTTCTGGATTAGTATGTTTTGCTGCGGAAACGTGTATTGTACAGGAAGCCCTGCAGTATAATCAAAAATCGAAAACGCATTAATCATACCGCTGTAGGCACCCGAGGGATCGTCTTCGACCACGGTGAGGAAGAATTTGGCTTGTTGCCCTGATGGGAAATAGGCCAGTAATGGAGTGAGATCTAAACCTATTTCAATGCTTTGCGATAAACCGCTGCCTTGCATGGGATTGCAGCCACCCTGAAAGTCGAACATAGGATAGAGCAGGCTGTATTCGGGTGCTGTGGCCAGAGGATCGGAAGCCACACCGGCCATAATTTTCAACTTGTTACGACAGGAATAGGTCAGGTTTACCTTAGCCGTAAGTGCAGGAATGTAATTTTCTTTCACCTCGGCTACCACCACCTGGTTGTTCCAGATACCACCTTGTGAGGTGGCATCGGCCAGCGTCTTGTACATCATATAAGAAAAGCCCTGATCGCCCCAGCCACTGATGCTGCCATAGGTGTTAGCCATCTTGAAACCACCAATCTCCCAGTCGCGCACATCAATAATACCGTCGCCATTCAGGTCAATATCGTTTGTGTAGCGCCCGTCGCTGTTGTAGTCCCAGCGAATGGAGTCGTTGTATCCCACAATGGTCATGGCATGATTTGGGCTGCTGCCCCACCAGGTAATCACGTGCTTTCCCGCTTCGGGTACGCCGGCAGGAAACACATTGGGCGGACTTGTGAATTGTGAATAAAAACTCACCATACCGCCGTTTTCCGAACCGGTTCCATGGTCGTAAATCCAATGCCTGACCTTCTGAATGCCTTCTGCCGTGTTGGTCTTAATGCTGTAAATATTTTCAATACGATTCTTCATCGCAGCTAAATAGTTATTGTAACCATCCATCCAGCGCGATGGTCCGCCGGCCGACATTCCACCATAGGTAGCTACGGATGGATTGCCTGCATACTTCAGAATCTCGAATGATTCATAGTAGCTGATGCCTGTATTGGAGCCACCATTTAAAAAATTGTAGGTGAAATGCGTAGCATACTGATTTTCAGGAAGGTTTCCAGGAACCTTTCGCTTAGCGTTGATTTCGTAAGTAAATTGTATGCCAATACTGGATGCCTGACCGCATTCGAGGCCGACCTGTGCGATAAGGGGTCGCATATAAGGCGTTGCCGAATTGTCAACTATCGCCGGTAATGTAATCCTTCGGTTTTGTGGTTCAAGAGGCCATTCAGGTATGGATGCCAACCTGACTGAGTCGGCACTGCTGAGTGGCTGTAGGGTGAAGGATACCTGACTTTGCACCTGTAAAACCATAACGGCTGCGAACAGGAAAATACCGTAAAGTGCTTTCATAAGGGGAAATGAACGGTCAATAATTATGCTGCTAAAGTAAGACAATTGAAAACGTTAAGGAATGTTTAGTCGCGATAAAAGCCATGTTTACCATTTCACCAGCTTTCCTCCATAAACATACCCATGTGATGAAACCAGCCGGAAAAAATAAACTCCCGGCGCGGCCTGAGTTCCGGTGTTTGTTCTTCCATCCCATAAAAAGCCTTCCATAAAAACATTGCGGTTGTTGGCATGAAAAATCAACTTGCCTGAAAAGTCCAGAATTTCTAAGCGAAGCAATTCATCCGTTGCCAACTCAGGGAGCAAAATCCGCACCTGATGATGAAATGGATTGGGAAAAGCGACAGGAACAAGCCATTTACCCTCATCGATCGCTACCGGTATTGGTTCAATTCGCAAGGCGACGTCATTTTGCAATTGCGGAATACTCACTGTAAGTCCATTTGCACCTGATGATAGCTGGGCAACGGAATCCACTTCTCCGCTTCGGGTGTTGAAGAATGTTATCCGAAAAGTGCCCTGAAGCGCAGGAAACATGACCTGGCCCGAAACCGGTGCAATACTTCCACCCAAAGCCACATTTTGCCAGTGCGATGAGCGGTTGTGCACCCAGGCAAGTGCCCGCTGCTGTCCTGTCAGCCCGAATGCCCTCAGGGCCGGTGCAACATTTTCAAATATTATCTTACTGATTTCCAATATACTAAATAGCCCTTGACCCTTATTATCAACTGAAATAGTATGTTCGCCCGAGGGCACCATCAGCAGGTATTCATTATTGCCTTGCGCATTGATTTCGAGCCATATCGTGCCGTCTATTTTCACCTGAAGCAAGGCGTTTATGGCCTGCGGACCTGTAAAAATGCGCATGATACCCGCCTGCTGCCATGTCCCGGAAAACTCAGGAGGATTCCGGAGTCCGGCGAGTACTGATTGTGGCCCGAATAAAAACACCGGTAAACTGTCCTGCGTTGGCATCATCAATCCGGTAGGATTGAGCCTGAATTGCCGCGAAGGACTTTTTTGCAACACGTCGAATCGTGGCTCAATAGTAACCGGCAAATAGCTGTTCGCTGTTGATGGCAGGTGCGTTGGCACTAATTCATGAGGTTTTGTTTCTGGCCGGTTCATAAACTGCTCCACCGGCGTGAAAAGGTGGTAAAGCTGCTGTACATCAATATAATTCTCCCAAAACCAAGGTGTTACTCCTCCAAAAGCACCTGTCATAGCCGAAGTCCATAGGCTGTTATGCAGGGCCAGGCCATCAGGATCCCACACCACTAAAGAATCGCCCACATGGCCCAGGCCAAACTCTCCCGTCAGCACCGGTTTTTTGAATTTATTCAAGTAGGTAGCCTGTAAGGCTGCAACCTCGCCCTCAATGTCGCTTGTTTTTTTGTAATGGTGGATTTGCGTGAACCCGATATCCGGCGACTGCCATACGAGCGGATTGCTCGACGAGAGGGCAAAACCTACCGAAACTGCTCTTTTTGCCTGATCTCTGGCGCGGAGAAAGCCCGCCATGCTGTGGCTCCAGTTTGCAATCGACTGCTGATGGGTACCGTACCAGGGAAAATTATCTGCTTCTGAAAGTAATTCCCAGCCAAAAAGCCTGGTCGAGTAGCCCCAGCGAGCAGCCAGATATCGCAGCCTGTTTTGAAAGGCCGATTGAGCCGCAGGATGCGAAAAAAACTCCCAGGGCTCGTTGCAGCATCCGCCATTGGCAATATTGTACGGGTTCGAAGTCCAGTCCTCGGCAGGATAACCGATGTTGAGTTCATTGTGAATGGAAAAGGCCAGCTGAAGGTAAATCCCCAGATTGTCGGCCATACGGAAAATACTGTCCATCATGAAAGCCTGCAACTGCCTGCCTCCGTAGTTTCTCCAGCCGGTTTCGTTCCACTCAATCTGGTAGGCCCATGGCGTCATCATCAGTTTGGCAAAATTCATCTTGTGCTCATGCAGCTTGAGCAAGTAATAAGTCATGGCATCACCGCCATCAGGAAGGTTTGCCCAGGCAATGTTTTCGCCGGCAAGAAACACAGCCTCGCCCCTGCTGTTGTGCAGATAATTGGAGCCATCTGTAAATCTCAAAAATCCATCATTGGCTGATGGACCCAGCGTAAACGTTTGAGGTTCTGTGCTGTTCGATCCATAACTGTCCGACACAAACAGGCTGTAGGTCCATGTTCCCGGCTTATCAGGGGTGAAGCGCAGCCTGAAATGAGGCGTGCCTGAAGAAACAAGCTGAGGTCCCTGCCTTATAAAGTGCTGATAATAAAAACCCTCAGCCATCACAGTATCGCCTTCCGGCCCGATAAAACGACCGCCGAAAACAATCGAGTCGTAATCATATCGCGCTTTCACAATCGATCCGATTTCGGCGCGCAGCTCCAACAAATCATACTGAAACGCCGGCATCTTCAGTACCTGCACGCTTATAATCTGAGGTTGCTGTGCGCGCAGACATAGGCTTATCAAGACTAAAGTGAATATAACAGTAAGACGCATAAGGAGGCAAATTTCAAAGATAGGGTTCTGTTTGATACGCCGGTACGAGTGTCTGCATTAAGCTGTTCAAAGCGTCTAATTATCTGATTGTTAAATAAATAACACATAATATTCGTAAACTAACAAAAACTTATTAACAAATGCAACGAATTAGTAAATCTTTAACAGTCTAACATTCAATCATTTAATTAAATTTGCCAAACTTAAATTGTTAGTCAATACAGCTTTCAGCCCTCAGGGTTTACTTGTTTGACTATATTTGCGCGGGTTTTTAAAGCACTATAAACTAAATTTACGCACCTTGGAAAGGAAAAAAATCACTGAAATCAATGGCATACAGCTGTACAACAGTTTCATTGCCGGGGCTCAGCGAATTTTTGAGAATCAGCAGCTGCTCAATAAAATCAACGTATTTCCCGTAGCAGATGCCGACACGGGCACCAACCTGGCATCCACCATGCGCAGCATAGTGAGCACAGCGCAACCTCAACCCAACTTAAAACTTACGGCCATTTCGCTTGCTGATGCTGCACTCAACGGTGCAAGGGGAAACTCAGGCATTATCTTCGCACAATTCCTGTATGGTTTCAGCAATGAGATAAAAAACGATGAAACGCTTACGGTAAGTGCATTTGCCGAGTCGATGCGTAATGCTGTACGATATGCTTACGAAGCCATTGCCAACCCTGTTGAAGGAACAATGATTTCGGTAATCAAGGACTGGGCCGAATACATTTATCAGCTTAAAGACCAGATTGAGGACTTTCTGAAATTATTGTTCGATGGACTTAAGAAAGCCATTGAATCGTTGATGGCCACCACAAGCAAAATGGCCGTTCTGGCAAAAAACAATGTTGTAGATGCCGGCGCCAAAGGCTTTGTTGTATTTCTCGAAGGGATGTTCAGTTATTTCGAGAATGGTCAGGAACAGGTAAACATTGATCCTGCAATTATCGAGATTGCGGAGTCGGTTGATGCTATTCGCCACGAAGAAATCACCTACCGCTATTGCACCGAAGCCATGATCACCGGCGAGAACCTGACACGTGAATCGTTTGCCAAAATCATGGTTAACTATGGCGATTCTATGGTTGTGGCAGGTTCGCCAAACAAGATGCGCATCCATATCCACACCGATGAGCCATGGAAACTGTTCGAAGAAATAGGTAAGCTGGGCAAAATCACCTATAAGAAGGTGGACGATATGGTGATGCAAAACGATATTGCCTCGAACCGCAAATACCCCATCGGGCTTATTACCGACAGCACCTGCGATATACCACAAAGCCTGCTCGAATTGCATCAAATTCAGGTAATACCACTCACCGTACACTTTGGCGAAGAATTTTTCATCGACAGGGTAACCATACAGCCTGACCAGTTCTTTCGGAAAATGCAGACTTCCGGGATTCAACCAACTTCGGCACAGCCCGGTTTCAATGAGTTTGTCAACCGTTACAACCACCTGACCACTATTTACGACTCGGTCATCGGTATTCACATCAGTTCAGGCATGAGCGGCACCTGGCAAAATAGTACCAATGCCGCCAAACGATCAACCCAAGAAAGTAAAAAGCCTGTTACCGTTATTGATAGCAAGAGAATTTCCTCATCCCTCGGTTTAACTGTACTGCGTGCGGCAGAATGCATCAAAAAAGGCATGACCCACGACGAAATTGTTGCGCAGGCTGATAGCTGGGTTGAGAAAAACCGCATACTTGTTACCTCCAAAACCATGAAATACATGGTGAGGTCAGGCCGTGTTAGTTATACCAAAGGACTAATTGGTAAATTATTAGGTATCAAGCCCGTCGTGGAAGTACTCAGCCACGGAAAAACCGGTGTGTTTGGCAAACCTCTCAGTGAAAAATCGAGTATGAAGCTGGTTATGAAAGAAATGTCCGGTTTCATCCAAGGCAAAAAGGTATGGGGCTACGCCATTTCACATGCTATGAACGAAGAGAGTGCTTATTGGTACGCCGAACAAATGGAAGCCCTTACCGGTATGAAGCCCCTCTTCGTTGCCCAGGCTTCACCGGTGCTGGTGGCCAACGTTGGCCCGGGCGTGGTGGCACTGAGTGTAATGATTGAATAGTTCTTTACCATTCAACCTTTTTATATGCTTAAAAGCTGCCTCCGGGCAGCTTTTTTATTTTCGCCGGTTTGATTGTTTCTAAATAAGCTACGCTACTGCTACAATTCGGGCACATTCCCTACTTTTGCCACATACTGTTAATTCCTGAACAAAAGCAGCATCATGATAACCAGACAGTTACTCCACCCTCAAAGCATAGTAGTAGCGGGAGGCTCGAACGATATCAGCAAACCCGGAGGAAAAGTCCTGAAAAACATCATCGACGGAGGGTTTAAGGGTAGGCTGAGTGTGCTCAACCCAAAGGAGAGCAGTGTGCAGGGCATTCCGAGCTACCGCGATCCTGCCGAACTTCCGGAAACCGATCTGGCTATCATTGCCATAGCTGCTAAATTTACCCCTGACCTGGTGGAGTTTCTGGCAGCCGAAAAGCAAACAAGAGCTTTTATTATCCTATCCGCCGGTTTCAGCGAAGAAAGCGAGGAAGGTCGCAGGCTGGAAGATCAGATTGTGCAAACAGTGAACCGCTATGGCGCATCCCTGATTGGTCCAAACTGTGTAGGCATCCTCACACCGCAACACCACAGCATTTTTACCTATCCGATTCCAAAGCTTGATCCCAGAGGAGCCGATTTCATCTCCGGATCGGGAGCCACTGCATGTTTCATTATGGAGGCCGGTATTCCAAAGGGTCTGAGCTTTGCCAACGTATTTTCGGTAGGCAACTCTGCCCAGCTTGGGGTTGAGGAAATACTCCAACACATGGACAACACCTTTGACCCTGAAACGGACTCAAAGGTGAAACTGCTGTATATCGAGAACATCAGCAAACCACAAAAACTGCTTGAGCATGCAGCCAGCCTCATCCGTAAAGGCTGCCGCATAGCCGCCATCAAAGCAGGCAGCAGCGAAGCCGGCAGCCGCGCGGCTTCTTCGCATACCGGAGCACTCGCAAGTCCGGATGCAGCAGTTGACGCACTTTTCCGCAAGGCAGGCATCATCAGGTGTTATGGGCGCGAAGAGCTTATTGCAGTTGCTTCGGTGTTTATGCACCCCCGGCCGAAAGGAAAAAACTTTGCCATCATAACCCACGCCGGCGGACCTGCCGTAATGCTCACCGACGCCATGTCGAACGGAGGCATCAATATCCCGCCAATCAGTGGCGCCAAAGCCGAGGCATTAAAAGAAAAACTCTATCCGGGTTCATCCGTCAGCAATCCCATCGACTTTTTAGCCACCGGAACGGCCGGGCAATTGGGACATATTATCGATGCAGTGGAGCACGACTTCGATGAGATTGATGCCATGGCCGTCATCTTCGGTACGCCAGGCCTGACCGAGATCTTCGATGTTTACGAGGTGCTGCACAAGAAGATGCTGGAGTGCAAAAAACCCATCTATGCGGTTTTACCCTCTGTAACCACTGCTGCCAGAGAGATTGACTTTTTTATCAGCAAGGGTCACATCAACTTTCCTGATGAAGTCATCCTGGGCAGAGCACTTTCCACAGTGATGAATGCTCCGGAGCCTATAGCGCACAGCTTCACCTTACCTGAAGTGAACCGCGCCTCCATCCGAAGGATAATCGACCATGCCGGCTCAGGTTATCTTGGCCCAAAAGAGGTTCAGGCCTTGCTCGATGCAGCAGGCATAAACAGCGCAGCTGAAGCAGTTGCCGAAACATCCGATTTAGCTGTATCTTACGCACAAGTCATTGGATTTCCGTTGGTTATGAAAGTAATCGGCCCGGTTCATAAATCCGATGTCGGAGGTGTTGCGCTCAATGTCAACAGCAATGAAGAAGTGAGGCAACAATTCGCAAAGATGATGCAGATTGAAGGTGCAACAGGCGTTTTACTGCAACCAATGCTTAAAGGACTTGAGCTGTTTGCCGGTGCCAAACGCGAGGGTAAATTCGGTACGCTTATACTTTGTGGTATGGGAGGCATCATGATCGAGGTGATCAAGGATTTTTCACAGGCATTGTCGCCACTGAGCAAAAACGAGGCCTCACAAATGATTGAATCGCTGAAGAGTTTCAAACTCTTTCAGGGATACCGCAAACAGGCAGGTATAAGCATCGAAGCTTTCACGGAGGTACTGCTCAGGCTTTCAGCCCTGGTCGAAACTGCTCCCGAAATAGCAGAACTTGATCTCAATCCTTTGCTTGGAACGCCGGATACTTTGGTAGCAGTTGACGCACGTATTCGCATCGAAAAGGAAATAGCATGAAAAAAAGTGACCTTATCGTACTGATTGTTGTCCTGGTTATTGTCCTGATATTCGCTACAATTCCTCAGGCCGGCCATATCTATCAACAACTTAATGCCGGACATGGCATGTGGATGAGCTTTATCAAGTTTGCCGTGCTTGCTACATTTGGCGAAAGTCTTGCCCTCAGGCTTCGAACGGGTCATTATAATAAACCGGGCTTCGGTCTCCTGCCCAAGGCAGTTGTTTGGGGCATAATCGGCCTGACCATCAAAATGGCCTTTGTCATCTTTCCCACCGGAACACCTGCTTTTCTCGAATACCTGGGCCTCGAGGGTGCATCTGCCTCATTGCAAAAGCCTTTATCCCCCTTGGCTTTCATCACGGCCTTTTTCATCAGTACAGCAATGAATATCATTTACGCACCTGTTATGATGACCTTTCACAGCATTACCGATACCCATATTGCCCAACAGGGCGGTAGCCTGAAAGCACTTATCACACCCATTCCCTTCAGGACAATCATTCCTGCACTTGATTGGGATAACCTTTGGAACTTTGTTTTTAAGAAAACCATCCCACTCTTCTGGATACCGGCACATACCATCACATTCCTGCTGCCGGCACAACATCAGGTTTTATTCGCAGCCATGCTGAGTATTGCCCTTGGTGTGATACTAAGCCTTGCACAAGCTCGCAAATAGCGAATTTCACATTGATTGACAGGCTTTTGCATTCATACTTATAATCATTTTAAATTGCCTTTAAAAGCGCAATCGTTTGCAGTGCATTGGCCTATTTTGCCTACATTTGTCTGATTACAAACATAAAATTGCGCAATGCAAACAAAGCCAATACCACAACAAAAGCGTAAAACCCCCATCGATGCCGAGATCGTTGAACAACTAATTATCAAAAGTGGCATTCCTAAAATCGGCCGGGCATCAATCCGTGAAATCAAAAAGTTTGTTGATCTTATTGAAAAATCTACAGGTCAGAAATTCATCCGTATGGAGATGGGTATCCCAGGCCTGCCGCCGGCGCATATTGGTGTTGAAGCTCAGATTGAAGCGCTAAACAACGGTGTTGCCGCTACTTATCCTGATATTCAAGGCATCACATCCCTCAAAAGTGAAATATCGCGTTTTGCAGAGCTGTTTTTGAACATCAAGGTTGACCCCGAAAACTGTCTTCCCACGGTGGGATCCATGCAGGGCAGTTTTGCAGCATTTCTGACCCTGAGTCGTATCGATTCCAGAAAAGACACCACGCTATTTATCGATCCGGGTTTTCCTGTGCATAAACAGCAACACAAGGTTTTGAATATCAAGTACGAATCGTTTGATGTTTATAATTTCCGTGGTGATGCCCTGCGCGCAAAGCTCGAAACTTATCTTTCCAAAGGCAATATTCACTCCATCATATACAGTAACCCCAACAATCCGAGCTGGATTTGCTTTACTGAAAAGGAACTCAGAACTATTGCCGAATTAGCCGATCAGTATGGTGTGATCGTCATCGAGGACCTTGCCTATTTTGGTATGGACTTCCGTCAGGATTACAGCAAACCGGGCATTCCGCCATATCAACCAAGTGTTGCACATTATTCTGACAATTATATCCTACTCATTTCCAGTTCAAAGGCCTTTTCCTATGCAGGAGAACGCATCGGGATGATGTTGTTGAGTAATGCCCTTGCAGCCAGACAATATCCTGACCTTAAACGTTACTACAATACCGATACTTTCGGTTATACGATGATTTTTGGCACCCTGTATCCGCTCAGTTCAGGCACTTCGCATTCGGCACAATATGCACTGGCAGCTCTACTCAGGCAAGCCAACGATGGAATATACAACTTCGTGGATGAAGTAAAGGAATACGGCGAAAAAGCGGCAATCATGAAGAAATTGTTCACCGACAACGGTTTCCGGATTGTATATGATATGGATGAGGATAAGCCCATTGCCGATGGCTTTTATTTCACCTACGCCTATCCGGGTTTTAGTGGTGTAGATCTACTGGAGGAGATGCTTTATTATGGTATAAGCGCCATCTCGCTCGACATAACAGGCAGCGACCGTCACGAAGGCATAAGGGCTTGCACCTCGCTCATCCAAAGGTCGCAGTTTGCCGATCTGGAATATCGCCTGCAACAGTTTCATCAGGACCATCCGATATTATAAACCGTCAAGGACTAAACTTTCAGCTAACTAACACGAATACTGGAAGATACTCTTAGCATACAGAATCAGCAATAAAAAGCATGGTATAGGACTTTCCTCAATAGTTTAAAACACTTATAAATAAGCATTTAAAGTGCAAAAAAGCGGCTTTCAGGATGAAGCAGCTGAAAATGAATGTGTAGATTTGTTTGTGAAAATATAAACATTTGAACCCATGGCAAAAGTTAAAGGCGCCATTGTAGTTGATGTTCAGAAGTGCAAGGGCTGTGGAGTCTGCCTTCCGGCCTGCCCGTCTGATGTCATCAGTCTGGCATCGGAAGTGAACGGTAAGGGCTACAACTACGCTTATATGGCTAAACCTGACGAGTGCACCGGCTGTGTCAATTGTGGCATTGTTTGTCCGGACGGTGTGATTACCGTTTATAAAGTAAAACTAACATAATTAATTGATAAATAAAAAATTATGGGCGAACTTCGTCTGATGAAGGGCAACGAAGCCCTTGCCGAAGCTGCGATCAGGGCCGGTGCTGATGCCTATTTCGGCTACCCCATTACACCGCAGTCGGAGGTAATTGAATATCTGATGGCCGAGAAGCCCTGGGAGCGTACCGGCATGGTGGTGCTTCAGGCCGAGAGCGAAGTGGCGGCAATCAATATGGTTTATGGTGCTGCCGGAGCAGGAAAGCGGGTAATGACCACATCTTCCAGTCCGGGTATCAGCCTGAAGCAGGAAGGGTTGTCGTATATTGCAGGTGCCGAACTGCCTTGTGTATATGCCAACGTTGTGCGTGGAGGTCCGGGACTTGGCACCATTCAACCTTCGCAGGCCGACTACTTTCAGAGTGTTAAGGGTGGCGGCCATGGCGACTACCGCCAGATTGTACTGGCTCCGGCTTCGGTTCAGGAAATGTCTGATTTTGTGAAGCTTGGATTCGATTTAGCTTTCAAATATCGCATTGCCGTGCTCATTCTCGCTGATGGTATTATCGGTCAGATGATGGAAAAGGTTGAACTTTTCGAACCTATGCCACGGCTTACTGACGATGAGGTTATAGCACGTTATCCCTGGGCTACAACCGGCAAGAAAAAAGGCACACAAAGGCGCATCATCACTTCGCTCGACCTGCAGGCAAATGAAATGGAAGAACACAACCGGCATTTGCAGGCCAAATACAAGTTAATAGAGGAAAACGAGGTGCGATTCGAAGCCATTCAATGCGATGATGCTGATTACATTTTTGTTGCCTATGGTTCAAGTGCCCGTATTGCACAAAAATCAGTTCAGCTTGCGCGGCAAAAAGGCATAAAAGCAGGCCTTTTGCGGCTTATTTCCTTATTTCCGTTTCCATCAAAAGCCCTGCAAACCTATTGCAAAAATGGGGTAAAAGGTTGGCTGGCGGTCGAAATGAGCGCCGGACAGATGGTCGAGGATGTCATGCTGGCAGTCAAGGGCTGCGCAAAAGTTGAACATTTTGGGAGGTTTGGAGGCGTCATTCATACACCTGAAGAAGTACTTCAGGCTTTGGAAGAAAAAGTGATAGGAGACTGAAATATGGCAAATATAACTTTTGAAGATATCGTTAAACCTGAAAATCTGGTTTACAAAAAAACCGAGCTGCTCACCGAAAAAACACTGTCGTATTGCCCGGGCTGTGGTCATGGAACGGCACACCGGGTGATCATGGAAGTGCTGGAAGAGTTAGGTCTGGAAGAAAATACCATTGGCGTGGCACCAGTCGGATGTTCGGTGCTGGCTTATGAGTTTATGAATATCGACATGACGCAGGCCGCCCATGGCCGTGCACCGGCCGTTGCTACAGGCATTAAGCGTGTTTGGCCGGATAAAATTGTCTTTACCTATCAAGGCGACGGCGACCTGGCGGCCATCGGTACGAGCGAGACCATCCATGCATGCAATAGAGGTGAGAACATTGTCATAATTTTCATCAACAATGGAATTTATGGCATGACCGGAGGCCAGATGGCACCTACTACACTACCCGGAATGAAATCGTCCACATCTCCTTACGGGCGCGACACTGCCATCATGGGTAACCCATTGAAAATAACAGAGCTCATTGCTCATCTACCCGGAACCTATTTCGTTACCCGACAGGCGGTACACACCCCCGCTGCAGTGCGCAAAGCCAAAAAAGCAGTGAAAAAAGCCTTTGAAAACCAGCGCGATAAAAAGCCCGGCTTATCATTTGTTGAGATCGTTTCCAACTGCAATTCCGGCTGGAAAATGACCCCCAATGATGCCAATCAATGGATGGAAGAAAATATGTTTCCATTCTATCCTATGGGCGATATCAAAATTGACGGACAACTGGTGAAATAACCAAAACTTAAGAAAATGACTGAAGAAATCATTATAGCAGGATTTGGCGGACAGGGCGTGCTTTCGATGGGCAAAATACTGGCTTATAGTGGAATAATGCAGGATCAGGAAGTTAGCTGGATGCCTTCTTATGGACCGGAAATGCGCGGTGGAACTGCAAATGTCACTGTCATACTCAGTGATGAGCGGATCAGCTCGCCTATTCTCAATCACTATGACACAGCCATTATCCTTAACCAGCAATCCATGGATAAATTTGAAATGTCGGTCAAACCAGGCGGCATACTGTTGTATGATCCGAACGGTATTACACGTCATCCTGAGCGTAAGGATATTAAAATTTTTCAGATTGAAGGCGCAAAGCTTGCTTCGGAAATGGGTAACACCAAAATTTTCAACATGATAGTGTTGGGAGCCTACCTCAAGGTTAAGCCGGTAGTAGAGCTTGAGAACGTGATCAAAGGGTTGAAAAAATCGCTTCCCGAACGTTATCACAAGCTTATTCCCATGAATGAGGAAGCCATCCACACCGGCATGAACAACATAAAGCCTATCACCTTCAACTAAGACCTTCCTTAACCAATATCAACGATAAAGGCTGTTTCCTGCGGAGGCAGCCTTTTATGCGTATTGGAGGTTTCGGCTCAAAACAAAAAATCCCCGCATCACTTGGTGAGCGGGGATTTTGTATGGGGCG
>DAOKYW010000029.1:20574-27725 GCA_035325985.1 Bacteroidales bacterium | reverse complement strand
CCCCAAAGCTTTACACCATCAATCCGGTTGAACTCGATGGCAGGGAAGGGGACTTTGAGCATATTGAGCGCTTGCAGTAAAGCCCTTGTGCCCTTGCGGCGGGTAGGTATCTTCGAAAGGTCAGCATCGAGCGAAAAAACAAACTGGCTATAGCGTTCCAGATGCGGAAAAGGATTGTTTCTGTACCATGTCGGGTTTTCGAACTCTTTGATCATGCCATTAGCGCTGTAGCCAAAGGCAACATTCAGCCATGGCGGTATGTTTTCGCTACCCGTAAGGCTCTTCAGGTTTGCTGATAACCAATAGGTGTGAGCATTGTAGTCGAGGATGAAGTTTTCAGCAGGGTTTGTCCCGAGAATGTCATGATACTTCGGATATCCACTGGGGGAATAGGAGAACTTCATCATGACAATTTGCTCGCCGAAGAATGCCTGTTGTGTGGCAAATAGCGCTGATCCAAAAGTGTTGGCGGCCACATCGGACCACGAAAATCCCCAGCCTTCGTATAAACCGTCGAAAATTTCGATGGGCAGCTGAAATAAGAAACCGACAGGTGCACTCCACAAGTGCCTTTTTTTCTTTTAAACCCGCCCAGCGCAATGCTTTGTATGCCGGCATACTCTCCCAATATGCGGTGTAAAAGTGACCATACTTTTGCCATCTGCTCATCATCCTGCGACATAAGGATTATGGCAAGTATCAATCAGAAGCTTTTCCGCGATAGATATATGTTGCTGAGCTGACCGCTAAAACTCCAGCGTCATCTGGATTCCGCCCAGTGGTGGCTTGTGGTTGCTGTTGTCCGAATCGGCATCATCTGTTTGAGTTTCATCTGGCTTTTGTGCTGTTTCATGCAATTCGGGCATTGCTTCCTCAGACTGAATGTTGTCATCGGTTTCTTCTTCCGTTTCTTCAGGTTCGGGAGGCGTAAGGGGCTCGAGTTCAGAAATATTGTCTATAATGTTAGTGCTCAAACGCTTACCTTTTGCTTTGAAGCTTTTTATACCGATAAATTCTGCTACATTAATGGTTTCGTCTTCGGGCTGTCGTCCTTTTTCGTTGGGTTTGAAACTCAGCCCCAGCATAGGCATTGCATCAAACATGATGCGTACAAACCGGCTTTCGGCATGATCGCCAATGACACTGAAGCGTTTGTTCGACGCAGTATCTTCTTCAATCTGGAAGCGTTTAAGGTAATGCAGGCCGGTTTCGCCTTCGATGTAAACGACTGAAAACACCTCCTCGGGATCGAACTTGCGCAGATAAATCATATCGTCATCAAAGTGCGTCGAAAGGTCAAAGGAAGTCAGTTTAAAGTCTCCGTTCGACATAATGGAAAGCAGACGGTCGTCGCCCATAAACTGGCCCAACAGCTTTCCGCGGCCTTCGGTGTTGAGGCGTTGCACCGTATCGTCGTACCAGATAGGCCGTGCACCAAGCGTACTAATGCCGTTCTCGCGCTTATGAATGTTGCGTACCGGATTTTTGGTGAGCAGGTTGCCACGCGAAGCCCTGCCTTTGATGGCTAACTGCGCAAAGTCGTATTCGAAGCTGGGCTTCTTCAGCTTCGGTTTGGGTTTGAGGGTAACCTTCACAATTTCGGCCTCGCCATTGGGGTTAGCCGAGAAATAATACACCTTTGAGTCGGCATTTCCGGCTGTAAGGTCATATTCCTTGTCGCGTGTCACACCCACCACAGCAAAGCGCTTCACATACCACGGGCCTTTCTTGCCGTCGCGGTAAATCATATTGTAGATGGTGCGATCATCGTTGCGTTTAAAAACGGCGACATGAATAATGCCTTCTCCTACGAAGGTTTTGGCAGCAATTTTGGTTACCACAACACTGCCGTTCTCGCGAAACACAATGATGTCGTCGATATCCGAACAATCGCAAACAAACTCATCCTTGCGTAGCGATGTGCCGATGAAGCCTTCTGTCCGGTTTACATAGAGTTTTTCGTTGTTGGCAGCCACCGCAGCTGCTTCAATCGTGTCGAAGTTGCGCAGTTCGGTCTTGCGCTCGCGGCCCTTACCGTACTTCTTTTTTAGTTGCTCGAAATATAAGATAGTGAAATCGGTGAGGTGGTCGAGGTGGTTTTGCACTTCCTCCATCTCGGTTTCCAGGCCTCTAATATGCTCATCAGCCTTAAACGCATTGTATTTTGAAATGCGCTTGATTTTAATTTCTGTCAGACGGGCAATGTCATCGCGGGTCACCTCGCGGCGCAACAAAGGCTTGAAGGGTTCGAGTGCATGGTCGATGGTTTCGATCACCTCTTCCCAGCTTTCGCAGTCTTCAATCTTGTTGTAGATACGATTTTCGATGAAGATCTTTTCCAGCGACGAGTGGTGCCAGTCTTCGTTGAGTTCGTCCAGCCTGATTTGCAGTTCTAGCCCAAGCAAGGCACGGGTTTGGGCAGTGTTGTGCCGAAGGATATCGCTCACACCCAGAAAAGCCGGCTTACCGTCAAGTATCACGCAAACATTGGGCGAAACGGATACCTCACATTGTGTAAAGGCATACAGCGCGTCAATGGTTTGGTCGGGCGATACTCCGGGCGACAGGTGAATGAGAATCTCCACATTCTCGGCCGTATTGTCGTCAATCTTACGGATCTTGATTTTACCCTTTTCGTTTGCGGCGATGATGCTGTCGATCAGCGAGGTGGTGGTGGTCGAAAAGGGGATTTCGCTGATCACAAGAGTCTTCTTGTCCATCTGGCTGATGCGGGCGCGGATACGAACCTTGCCGCCACGCAATCCGTCGTTGTATTTCGATACATCCGCCAGGCCGCCGGTCAGAAAATCAGGATAAAGCACAAAATCCTCACCTTTCAGGCATGCGATGGAAGCGTCGATGAGCTCGACAAAGTTATGGGGCATGACTTTGGACGCCAGCCCGACGGCAATACCCTCGACACCCATAGCCAGCAGCAAGGGAAACTTCACCGGAAGGCTGACAGGCTCGTTGTTACGTCCATCGTACGAGAGCTTCCATTGTGTTGTTTTTGGGTTGAAAACCACCTCGTTTGCAAACTTCGAAAGCCTCGCCTCAATATAACGCGGAGCAGCGGCGCTATCGCCGGTCAGGATATTGCCCCAGTTGCCCTGAGTATCGATGAGCAGATCTTTCTGACCAAGTTGCACCAGGGCATCGCCTATTGAGGCATCGCCATGCGGATGGTACTGCATGGTGTGCCCGATAATGTTTGCCACCTTGTTGTAGCGGCCATCATCGAGCTGTTTCATGGCATGCAGAAGTCGTCGTTGTACAGGCTTCAGGCCATCGTTGATTTCCGGAACAGCACGCTCCAGAATTACATAAGATGCATAGTCCAGAAACCAGTTCTGGAACATGCCTGCAAGTCGTACTGCAGGCTGCGGATCCTGAGTTGTCTTCAGAGGATTTTCTGACGATGTTTCGTTGGGGCTTGCACCTTCGTTTTCAAAGTTTTCTTGGCCGGAATCGAGTGTCATAAAGGGATAATCGCTATTAGCAATGTAAGGTACAAAGGTAGATTTTTCAGTTATTGCAAGGTCTGTCTTGCCTCCTAGATATGAACAGCCTTAAGCCATCTGATTAAATCGCAAAGCGTTCATGGCAGGCACTCTACGGTTTTCGGTGATGCTTGCCAGAGCCTTTTTGATGGCTGGACCGTAAAGGTTTCCGAGGGCTGAAAGAAGCTGTGGCCTTTAGTTTCTGAAGAATCTGATAATCAATATTTCGGCCAGCAGAAAAGCCAGCACCAGCCAAACAAATAATTGATGGATAGGCCGCCCTGTGAGATAATCTCTCACCGCCTGACCAAGGCCACGGGCATCGGGCGTTATCACTTCAACATGATGATAACCAATGTCTTTGAGCATGGATTTCACTTCTTCTGCCGATGCAAAGTCCATCACCGACTCTTTCCGCGATTCATTGACGGCAAGGCGCGTAAGCAGGCTGTCGCCAACTTTCAGGGCATAGAACCCGGGCTGCAGCAATTCAGGATAAACCACTGCCACCGTTCGGTTGCCTTGCGGCACAAGCTCGGGCAAAATGCGTCGGCCATCAGTAACCGAAACGAGCTCAGGCATAGCACGGTCGTTGTAAGCATAGTTCCCGAGTGGCAGCGTCACAGGTCCGTCCAAAAGCTGATACAGCCCCTGATTTTTGTTGCTAACCAGCAAACTGCGATAAATAAGCGCTACAAAAAGGTTGTTGTTCATCAGGTTAGTCCATTCCTGATCGAGGGGCACGGCATAAGCAAAGGCCATGCCCTGTCCGATGTTTGCGGCCAGCAGGAGCGGCCTTCCGTTGAGCAGGCTCACAGGGGCTTGTGCCGGCTGGCCTTGGCCTGCAGAAAGCGTAAACCAACGTCTGACCCAGGGTAGCTCCGCATTATCGGGTACCTTGCCAAATGCGCCACTCAGCAAAGGATGGTCAGTCTGCAGCATGCTTACCCGGCTGCGGTTGGTGTCGGGCTGTGGACTATAAACCATGCCCAGCCGCTCTGCAAAAAGGGCTGTCGAAGCATTGTTGACTGTAGATGGAAAGATGAGCAGCTTGCCACCTTCGTTCAAAAAATCGTCGAGTGCAGCAGCCAGACCTGTATTGATATCGTCCAGACCGTTGAGGATAATGGTTTCGTAGGCATTGAGCGTCTGAAGGTCGAGCCTCAGACGCTGGGCGCTTTGAAAATCAGTCCTGGCGTCGTTGCCCAATAACAGGTTGAGATAAACACTGGGGTTGCGTTCGTAGATTTCGAGCACCGGTAAGGCACTGCGGACCTCGAAAGTCAGGTTGAGCTCGTCATCAAATGTCACAGGGTCGTCAATAATCGCGACAACAGCCTGGTAATGACCCGCCTCTTCGGGAATAAACTGCAACACAAGCTCGGCAATGCGTCCTGCGGCTATGTCGATGGAACTTGCAGCTTTCTGTTGCCCGTTGAGGGATAAGGTTACCGGCAAGGCTTCAACGGCATTGCTGCCCCGGTTGGAGATGCGGACGTTGAATACCGCAGGTTGACCGGGCAAAAGCACAGGGTTATCTATCCAGCAGGTGTCGATGCTGATGTTGTTTTTTTGTGCCGGGCTGCCCTGAACAAGGAATAACCGGTAGCTGCTATCAGGCTCAAGGTTTTGAAAGTTCAGGGCGCTGCGCTGAAAATCGCTGAGCAGGTAAATAAACCTGCCGGCCTTTTCGTCCCTGCTGCCCGATTGCTGCAGGCGCTGCAGCACCTGACCCAGATCAACACCCATGGCATTGTTCCTCACCTGACCCAGCTCCTGCAGAAATTCAGTGCCCGACATCAGTACCTGATGCTGTGGGAGAAAGTCGTTGCTGATGAGCCTGAATTGATCATCCATCCGAAAAGCCTCGGGCAGGGTGGAAGCATGGCGGCGCAATTCGTCGAGCATACTCATCCTTTCGCCCCGCAACTGCATGCTGAGCGAATTGTCGAGGTAAACGCTGATGTGTTTCCTGCCTTCATCGGGAGCGCCGGAGTCGGGTTTCAAATAAGGCCTGGCAAATGCCATGACAAGGGCTGCAATAGACAGCATGCGCATGACAAGGATGAGCAGATGCTTGAGCTTCCGTTGCTTGTTGGTCTGCTGCTGAAGGTTTTTTAATAGCCTTACATCGCTGAAAAGCAGGGTTTTGTGCCTTCGGAAATTGAAAAGATGGACAATTAAGGGTATGGCCAGTGCAAACAGCCACCAGAGCATTTGAGGATATACGAAGTGCATTTTTTGTTGATGGTGTGCAAAGGTAACGAAAAGCGTGCGGTGAAATGCACTGCCGCGATTAGCACATGACTAAGCCCGCGATGCGCCTGATACAATGACCTGATGTGATTGGTGCCAATCGCTTTGCTAGCGGCTGAGGGGTTTGCTACATGCCCTTGTAGGCTGCCCGTTTGAGTTGCTCAACATTTTCGATGGGATTTTCCGGCTTCAAATAGCGGGCCAGATGCTTGTAGATTTTCACTCTGGCGTTCCATGCATAAGGTGTGTCCATCCTGTCGAAACTATGTCCGCCCGGAGCATCCTCAAAGATCTCGTATTCAAACTTTTTGCCTTCGGCCTTCAGTGATTTGATCAAATGCTCCACCTCAATCACATACACGTCGTCGTCATTGGTAGTGGTGTGGATGAGCAGGGGTGTCTTCAGCTTGTGCGCCTGCCATGCAGGAGAGCGGCGACGGTATTCCTGCACATTGTCGCGGGCTGTGGCACCAATGTGGTGGCTGCCATCGAACAGCCGGCGGTAATCCTCGGTGGCATAACCCATACGGGCAATCAGGTCGCTCACAGGCACACCGGCATAAGCCACCTGATAGGCATCCGGATGGTCGAAAATGTTCATCAGAGCAATCATGCCGCCATGACTCCAGCCCACAATGCCAACCCTGCGGCCGTCAACAAAAGGATAGTTGTCCACCAAATGGTTACGCGTGGCCAGCACATCATCGTTTTCCAGACCGCCATAGTCAATCTGCTTGTACAAGCCTTCGCCATAGCCTGTGCTTCCACGGTAATCGGGCGCGGCAATAACATAACCCTGAGCAATCATTTCGCGCACAATATGAGCGTAATACGTGGTGAAGTCGGCATGCACTCCACCATGAGGAAGCACGATGAGGGGATATTTTTTCCCTCTTGCCATGTTTTTCGGCGTAAACACATAGGTCCAGAACTTCACGGGATTTGTAGCGCCCGTCTTTTCCGGCTTAGTCACCTTTGCCGGAGGGGGACCGTAGATATACACCTTGTCGATATCAGCCACATCTCCCACCTTCTGATACCACATCAGGTCGTCGATGTTTTTGTCCTGAATATCAAGCCTGTGCCTGAGCTCATTGAACTGCTGCTGAAATTCGCCCTGCTGCTGGGCCTGAGCATATACTACGGACAGGAGCACAAAAAGCGGGAGTAATAATATGCTTCTCATAAGCCACGGATTTGATTCGATTTCAAAGATAGGACAAGGGAGTCATTTCTTTGGAAACTTCATGTAAGTTGACGTTCCGGCTAAGTTTGTGGCGAAAACACATTGACTGGAAATGCTCCGGCGGGAAATATGCATTGAACGATGCTGATGAGGGTGGTACTATGAAGGGAAAGAGACAGGTGTGAGAAATTGGGAATGGTGACGGGTGA
>DAOKYW010000029.1:10581-20474 GCA_035325985.1 Bacteroidales bacterium | reverse complement strand
TGGTACTATGAAGGGAAAGAGACAGGTGTGAGAAATTGGGAATGGTGACGGGTGACGGGTGAATGGTGAACAGTGAACGGTGAACGGTGAACGGTGAATGGTGAACGGTGAGTGGTGATGGGTGAATGGTGAACAGTGAACGGTGAACGGTGAACGGTGAGTGGTGAACGGTGAATGGTGACGGGTGAAGAGTGAACGGTGAGCAGTGAACAGTGAAAAGTGACCAGTGAACGGTGATAGGAGCAAAATTTCCTGACCAAATTGGCTGAATTATTCAGGCTTTTTGCTTATCTTTAAATTGAAAATCAAAAATTTACAATCGTTATGCTCGAACTTGAAGCCTATGTCAATCCTGAGTTTCCGATGAAAGTACTCATCGGGTGTGGAGAAAGAAACCGATTGCTGATCGATGTGACCGATGCCACTCATTTCACCCAGGAAGAGGTTCTGAACTGGAAAAGAAAACATCTCAATTATGCCGTAACTACGCCTCAGGATTCTTATTATCTGCTTCGTTTCGAAGCTATTAACATAGAGGATACTGAAATGTCGGATGAGAACCTCGAGGCATTGCTGCTTAAAGCCATACTTTTTGCCGGCGACTTCTGGCACGAGAGGGTGACCATCATGAGCAATTAGCCTATGATGCCCAAAGTCAAGCCTAGGTGTCCGGGAGATTTGTCCTGTGCGATGCGCTTAAGTTTTGGTATATTTCGCCTTTCACTGTACCGGTGGGCATTAAGCTGCTTTATAGTCCGTTTTGGCCAATGACGAGGTGGCCCATCAAGCAGCAATTTGTCATTCATCCTCCCAATGCGGATTGTGGGTTGTTGATTTCCGGCTAATTACACCTGTTTACCTATGCCCGGCTCAGATTTTCATGACTTTGTACAAAATATCAGTCAGTTATTGCATTTGCCCGCATGTTGTACTAAAATTGCAAATTAGTTCAGCCTCTATATCACAATAAAACAAGTTCAATTATGTCTTCATCAGCTAAATCATCCACCAGTCGTCAGATCAGACGAAACTTCAGCACCATTGTAGGCTCTGTGGTGGTGATGCTCGTCATCATTGTTGCGGGCATCTTCGCCATGAAATCCATTGCCGAAAATTTACAGCTGAGCTACAAGGCCAGCGGAGCGATTAAAATGCTGCGCATCACCAACCTCGAACTGCACGAAAAGATTCAGGACGAGGGTAAAATGTCCTTTTCGTACGCTGAGCAGACCAAAGCATTGGTGGAAAAAAATCTGGATCAACTTGAGCAAGGAATGAGTGGTGATGAGGATGTGGTAAACTTACGCAAGGTTTACACAACACTCTTCGAAAACATTGATGCATTGGGCCGGCAGGTTGTTGACCAGAACAACAACGAGTTGACGCTCACTGCCACAGGCAATCCTGTATCCGAAACCCTGGAAGCCAGCAAACAATTAATGGCAGCGCTTGTCGGCAGGCTCGATAAAAAAGTCGATAAGCTCAGTGATTTGACTGATTTCGTGCTCAACGGGTGCCTTATCTCGCTGGCTATTCTGGGCATTGGCCAGATCATTCTGGTAGTCATTATGAGCCGGCGCATCATGGAGATATTTCGCCGCATCCTGCGCGAAGTGCGCGAAAGCGTGATGGTGATCAGCAGCGCATCGGCCGAAGTTCAGACCACCGCTGCCGAAGTGTCGGCCGGAGCCGCTGAAACAGCCGCATCCATCACCGAAACTACCACCACCATCGAAGAAATCCGGCAAACCGCCAATATGGCCAACCAAAAGGCCCAAAACCTGAGTGTTCAGTCCGAAAAGGCCGTTGAGCTGGCCGAAAAAGGACTGGCCACATCGGGCAACCTCCTCAATACCATTCGCGAACTGCGCACCCAGATGCAACAGGTGGTGAAAGTGGTTGACCATCTGGCCGAACAAAACCGCAACATTGGCGAAATTACGGCTTCGGTTGCCGAAATTGCCGACCAGTCGAATCTGCTGGCCGTGAATGCCTCCATCGAAGCTGCAAGAGCAGGGGAGTTTGGCAGAGGGTTCAGCGTTGTAGCTCAGGAAATAAGAAACCTGGCCGAACAATCCAAAAAATCCACATCACAGGTCAGGCAAATACTCAACGATATACAACAGTCGGTTGATCAATCGGTTAACCTGATATACCAAAGTATTGCTAAAGTCGAGAACAGCAGCCAATCTGTTGCCGATAACCAATTGATTATGGAAACATTGGCGCAGAACATTGAGCTCACCATGGAGGCATCCATGCAAATCTCATCGTCGAGCGGGCAACAGCTTGCCGGTATGGATCAGATCGTCCCGGCCATGGAAAACATCCGTCAGGCCAGTGAGCAGAACCTGGTCGGCATACGGCAGACCCGGCAGGCCATTGACGACGTCAGCCAGATGGGACAAAACCTGAATAAACTGATGGAGCAGCTCTCCTTATAATCCACAACAGATTCAACATTACTCATGAAGCCCGGCCAGCATTACCTTGCCTTTCTGGTGGATGATTACAGGCTTTGTATCCCCATCGGATGCGTAAACCGTGTCGTGTATGCAGCCGCCCTGAAGCCTGCGCCCAAACAACCATGGGCTGTTTTGGGAATACTTGATCTGGAAGGAAGTCTGGTGCCTGTGCTTTCCTGCTATCAACTCTTAGGTCTTCAGCCGGCCCCAATCCATCCACAGCATCGTTTTATCATCGTAAACTGTACATCAACCGGCGCCCCGGACGGAAAGGACGATGTTCAGCTGGCTTTGCATGTCAGCGGCATCCACGGAATGCTCTTGCACGAACAATGCAGGCTTGAGCAACTCGAAGTGCCCGATGGAGCAAAACAGATCAGGCAATCGGTGCTCATCGACGACACCGGGAATTACTGGCTGTTTGAGCCGGAGCAGCTGCTCGAAGGCGTTGATATTGCATTGCTCGAACAAATTGCTTCAGCAAGCTGACTTTATGCATACCATTCAGCAATCCATTGCCGACAGCATTGGCCGGTGGCTCGGTATCCATATCGGTCCGAATCAGTTCAAAGCCATGATGCGGAGCATGTCTCAGCTGGCTGATGAGCTTGGATGGGGCACCGATGCCGCGGTTTGGGCAGCCCGGCTGAATGGTAATCCTGAGGCCCAAGTGCTCCGCGCGCTTGCCAGGTATATCACCATCGGCGAGACTTATTTTTTCAGAGAACAGCCTTCGGTCGATTTCATCAGGCAGATCATCGTGCCAGAGGTGCGCAAAAACATGGCCGAAGGAACGATCCCATACAGCATCTGGTCCGCAGCCTGCAGCTCAGGCGAAGAACCCTATTCGGTGGTGATGCTGCTTCTTAGTGAAATTCCATCGCTTAGGCCTGCCGATGTGCAGGTGCTGGCCACCGATGTCAATCCGGAGGCACTCAGCAAAGCGCGTAGCGGAATCTACCGCGACTGGTCGTTCAGGGCTACATCGGCTGAGGTTAAAGAGAAGTATTTCAAAAAGGTATCGAACACATGGGTGATATCGGATCAGGTGCGGGACTTTGTCCGGTTTAAGCCGCACAACCTGATTGCCGACCCTTTTCCTTTTGCCGGCAATACCTCCGAAGGCTGCAACCTCGTCCTTTGCCGCAATGTGTTTATTTATTTCGATCCGCATACCATACAATCCGTTGCAGACCGTTTTTTCAACAGTCTGAAGGCCGGAGGCTGGCTGATAACCAGTCAGGTAGAACTCAACGACGACATCTTTAGGTCGTATATCCGCATTGCCCGGTGCAACGGTTTTTTCTACCGTAAGCCCTTGTCGGGCGATAAAAACCGGCAGCAGTCATCCCGCAGGTTTAATGTCCTGCCAACGAAAACAATGGATATTAGTACTAAATCCACCGCCGGAATTTCCGGGTCGAAGAAATTGGCCAAACCGGCCGAAAGCCTTCAGTCACGCATCAGTGATGGTAATGCTGAAATTACCCAAACGGAAGGAAGAACAGCAGTAGCCCCAGTACAAGAGCCTGATCAGAAATTGACGGCTACGACGAGGACACAACAAAGCACTAACAACACAATTCCGCCGGAACCGCAAATTCATGCCGAAGATATCTTTCTGCAAGCCATGATGGCCATCGACAGCCATCAACCCGAGCTTGCCTCAGAGCTGATGCAAAAGGTGTTGTATCTCGAACCATTGCATTATGAGGCACGTTTTCAGTATGCCCATCTGCTTCGCAAGCTGCAACAGCCTGACGAGTCAGTGCGACAATATCAATTGCTAATCAAGCAGTTAGAAAAAATGAAAGCAGAACAAATCGTTTTTGGCGGGCTTTCGGCCGAAGCGTTGACCGCATTGTGTAACTTAGCACTTGAACGCCATGGATGACGAGAACAGCCGCATTTTGCAACTGAGGGCACAAAAGCTCAGCCAACCGGTCAGCCGCGAGGAGCTGCCTGAGGGTAATCATATCATGCTTATATTCAAGCTTTTGCCCGAGTTGTTTGCCGTCAGGGCACCGGTCTTGCTCGAAGTACTTCAGCTTCCCGAAATTGCGCACATGCCCGGACTGCCCGCCTGTGTGGCCGGAGTGTTTCACCGGAGAGGAAAGATATTGCCGGCAATCAACCTGAAGATATTGTTCAATTTTCCCAAACCGGGCCTCACTACGCTGGATAAACTGGTGCTGGTGCAAACTCCGCAGCTCACCTTTGGTTTGCTTGCCGATGAAATAGTCGGACTGCAGCATTACGACCCGACAGCTCTGCGTCAGCCTCCGGGCGAACATCATACAGGATGTATTTCAGGAATTTTCGATCAGAAGGTGTCGTTGCTCGAGGTGGAAGCGCTGGCTGGTCAGTTGTTCAGCCCTAAAACAGCAATGCCGTGATCACAGATGACTTTTTGGAATCGTTGAGGCAGGACTTTCTGCTCGAAGCCGAAGATTATCTGGCACAGATGCAGGAGGTTTTGTTGCGGCTCGAAGCCGGCTTGCCCGAAAGCGAAAGCCCCGAGGATGTGGAAGTGATTTACCGCACGACCCACAGCCTGAAAGGCGCAGCACGCTCCGTAAACCTTCCGCTGATCGAGCAATTGTGCATCAGCCTCGAAGATATCTGGAAGCAGCTTCGCAGCCGCACATTGAGGCTAAACAAGGGTATGTTTGATGTTTTCAATCAGGCCGTTGACCTGCTGCAGCATTTGGTCGATGATGTGCGGCAAGGCACAGCGCAATTTGGCCCGTATCAGGTGGAATCAATGCGCAAGATGGTTGAAGGTCTCAGGCAACAAAAGCCTACCCCGCTCAGCCTGCTCAACAACGATCTTGAATTAATGGCCGGCCCGACGGATCAAGCCGCCGAAGCTACAGTTAATCCTGATTTTAGTGATACCAAGGCTTTGACGGAAACCCTCGAAACCGCTCAGGCGTCGCACAATGCGCCAACAGAAATCATTGGCAAAATCCCCAGGAAGACAGCCGGTGAAACTATCCGCGTTCCCGTGGCCAGGCTCGAACAGCTGATGTCGGAAATGGAGGAGCTGTTGGCTTTGCACAACAGCATCGATTATTTTGAGCGACTGACGGAAAGCATTGCTGCAGAAGCCAAGTCAGTACAGCGTAAACTTGACGAACTTCAGCCTCAGCTCCAGCTTGATGTGGTAAATTCCCTCAACGCTCATTTAGGCAATTTGTCGCGGCAGCTGGCCCGCTTCGGACATACGGAATTGCAGCATAAGACATCGGTATTGCAACAGCTTCAGCATTTGCTGATGTTTCCGATGGCCGAAGTATTCGATGTGTTGCCCCGCATGGTTCGCGACATAGCGCAAAGCCGCAGCAAACAGGTCAGCCTGATCGTCGATGGAGCCGAAACGGGTGTTGACCGCCGTATTATCGAAGGCATCAAAGATCCCATCATCCACCTTGTCCGCAACTGCATCGACCACGGAATAGAGACACCCGAAATCCGAAAGGCCGCCGGCAAGCCGGTTTCGGGCACCCTGAAAGTTGCGGCTAACATCAATGGCGAAGGAAAGCTGCAGCTTATCATCTCGGACGATGGAGCCGGCATCGATACCTTCAGGCTGAGGGAAAAGGCTGTTGCGATGAATCTCATGAGTTCCGAAAAGGCCCATGCGATGGACGAAGCAGAAGCCCTCAAACTCATCTTTGTCAGCGGTTTAAGCACCAGCACAAACGTGAGCGACATCTCCGGCCATGGCCTTGGCATGTCGATAGTGGCCGAAAAAATCCAGGCGCTGACGGGGACCATCGATGTGGAGTCGGACTCAGGCAAAGGCACAACATTCATCATCACCCTGCCGAGGGTGCTTTCGCTGTTTCGTGGCATTCTGGTCAGAGAATACGACTACAACCTGCTGATTCCTATACAGGCCGTAGTGAAAGCTATGCGCCTGCACCGGACCGAAATAGGGCAGATGGGTGCCATGCCCGTGGTGGGCTTCCGTAATGATAACATTCCGCTTGTGCACCTTGGGGATATCCTGAAGTTGCCCGACAAACCCGCATTAAGAGGCAGTCATGACCGTTACAATATCATCGTGGTGCAGTCGGGCAATCGCACCCTTGCGCTTCAGGTGGGGCAGGTGATAGGAGAGGAGAGTGGAGTAGTGCGGCCGTTCGAACCCGGTATGGGTCAATCGGATTTTTTTGCCGGTGCGCTGTTGTTGAGCAGCGGACAGTTGGCTTTTGTGCTGCGCACCGATATTTTTGTGGAGCAAACCATGACTCCCGCGCCAGGGCTTTCAAAAGGCAGTGCCAGGCAACTACTGGTGGTCGAAGACTCGCTTACGGTGCGCAATCTGCTTCGCCATATGCTCGAAACAGCCGGCTATCTGGTTACCACGGCCAACGATGGCCTGGAAGCACTGAAAAAGCTCGAAAGCGAAAGCTTCGATGCGGTGATTTCGGACATCGAAATGCCGCGCATGAACGGTTTTGAGCTGACAAAAAAAATACGCATGCAGCAGCGGTGGAAATTTCTGCCCGTGGTGCTGGTTACTTCGCTCGAAAGCGAGGACGACAAACGCAAAGGCATGGAATCGGGGGCCAGCGCCTATGTGACCAAACGCGATTTTGAAAAGGGAAATCTGTTGCAAATTCTTGGTAATCTTCTGGTATGACGCCAACAGGAAAAATCAGGGTATTGCTGGTTGACGACAGTTTGGTGACACGCAGGCTGTTTGCTCACCTTCTTGGAAGTGTGCCTGATTTTGAGTTGGTTGGCGAAGCCGGCGATGGCGAACAGGCCATTGCTATGGTGGATAAGCTACGTCCGGATGTGGTGAGTATGGATATCGAGATGCCCCGAATCAATGGCATAGAAGCCACCAGGCAAATCATGGAGAAGTTTCCCGTACCGGTCGTCATTGTAAGCTCGCTTTATTCTCCCGGCGAAACCGGTTTGGCTATGGAGGTACTGGCAGCAGGAGCTGTGGCTGTTATCCCTAAGCCGGCAGGACCGGGTAATGCCGATCATCAGAAGCATGCCGCGCAATACCTGCGAACCATGCGCGCCATGGCCGGGGTAAAAGTGGTCCGCCGCAAAGCGAAAATCAATGCTCTGCCTGACCAATCCGGGACTGATGACCAACAGGCATTGCCTAAAGGTAATTACGGCTTAGTGGTGATTGGTGCATCGGCAGGCGGGCCTGAGGTTGTGCGAAAAATCCTGAATCAGCTTCCGGCTGATTTCCCTTTACCGGTGGCCATCGTTCAGCATATTGACAGTAATTTTGCGCTGGGCTTTGCGCAATGGCTGGCCTCAACCGCAAAAATCAGGATAGAAATGTTGACCGGCGATGCACCACTCAAGCCCGGCCATGTGTACCTGAGCATCCGGCCACTTCATCTGGTGGTTAAGTCGCTCCATACCATCGGACTCAGCGACCATGATGCAGTAAACGGACTCAAGCCCTCTGTTGCATCGCTTTTCAAAAGCGCCGGCGAGGTCTTCGGAGGCCGGTTGATTGCCGTCATGCTCTCAGGCATGGGCAGCGACGGAGCTGCCGAAATGTATCAGCTGCGTCAGCTTGGTGCATATAATATTATTCAGGACGAGCCATCGTGTTTAGTTTATGGTATGCCTGGCGAGGCCGCCCGTCTTGGCGCACATCATGTTGCTCTCCCGCCTGATAAAATAGCTTCCCACATTATGAACCTTGTTATAAATTCAACGATATGAATCCTGCATTCCTTATGTTTAATCAGGAAGGGTATGTGCTGGCTGTTGAAGATTCGGCCGTGCAGGCCCGGCAGCTTCAGCGACTTTTGGAACAGTTTGGCATGCGCTGCGTAGTGGCGCGCAATGGCAAGGAAGGTTTTGAACAGGTGCAGAAGGAAAGGCCTATGCTCATCATTTCGGACGTGGTGATGCCCGAGATGGATGGATACACCTTTTGCCAGCTCCTTAAATCGGACAAGCAATACTGTGATATACCCTTTATGTTGCTCACCTCGCTCAGCGACCCGCTCGATATCATCAAGGGATTGCAGTCGGGAGCCGATAATTTTATTACCAAACCTTACGAGGAAAAATACCTTATTTCGCGCATCAACTATTTGTTAACCAATAAGATGATGCGTGATATCAGCCCGACCGACATGAACATGGAGGTCATGTTTCAGAATCAGAAATTTATCATCAATTCCGATAAAAAACAGATTCTCGACCTTTTGCTCTCCGTTTACGAAGCGGCAATGGCGCGCAACAGCCAGTTGGTGGAAGCGCAACGCCAGCTGCAACTGCTCAACGAAGACCTGAAAAGGGCCAATGCCGAGCTGGAAGCTTTTGCCCATACGGTTTCGCACGACCTTCGCGGACCACTCAACGGTATTCAGGGTTTTCTCGGGCTGCTGGAGGCTGATTATGGCAGGCAACTGGATGAGCAGGCCATGGAATATATACACTGGATACGTACGGCAGCCACCGGAATGTCGAACCTCATCACCGACCTGCTTAACTTTTCGCGCTCCTCACGGGCCGAAATTCATCCTGTAGAGGTGGACTTGTCGGTGATGGCCGCGGAAATTGTGGACGATCTGAGACTTTCCACCTATAAAGCTGCTTACCGGATTGATATTCAACCCGGTATCAAGGTAACTGCCGACAATCCCCTGATGCGTGTATTGCTTATCAACCTGCTTGGCAATGCCCTGAAATATAGCCAGAATACCCCTGATCCGCACATCACTTTCGGGATGACCTATTTCAACGGGCGCAATGTGATGTATGTGAAAGACAATGGCGCAGGTTTCGACATGAGCAAAGCCTCGCAGCTGTTCAAACCATTCGTCAGGCTGCACTCTTCCGAACAGTTTCAAGGCACCGGTATAGGCCTCAGCACGGTTAAACGCATCATTGACCGGCATAAAGGCGAAGTCTGGTGCGAGTCGGAACCCGGCAAAGGCTCGGTATTTTACTTTACGCTGGGCACCTGATGGCGGTTCAAGCCGTTATTTGGTGCACTGTGTGGTAGTATTTCCCACACAAAACCTTTAGCTCATACAACAGGGTAGGGGATGAGCTTCGCTGATCCGCCGAAGGCGGAGGCTTAAGCCCAAAGCAAACCTTGTGCTGCGCACTGCGGTTATTGTTTTCAGGCCGCCGCTCGTGCATTGATTTGGGGGATTAGCTTCGCTGATCCCGGAGGCCTAAGCCCAAAGCAAACCTTGTGCTGCGCACTGCGGTTTTTGTTTTCAGGCCGCCGCTCGTGCGATGATGCGGGGGATTAGCTTCGCTGATCCCATAATATGGTGGCTTAAGCCCAAAGCAAACCTTGTGCTGCGCACTGCGGTTTTTGTTTTCAGACCGCCGCTCGTGCGGGCACGGCGGCGGCCTGAAAACAAAAACCCTCCCGCCTGATGGCGGGAGGGTTTGCTTTGGGCTTGCGGAGAAGGG
>DAOKYW010000029.1:0-10481 GCA_035325985.1 Bacteroidales bacterium | reverse complement strand
CAAAAACCCTCCCGCCTGATGGCGGGAGGGTTTGCTTTGGGCTTGCGGAGAAGGGGGGATTCGAACCCCCGGTACCCTTTTCGAGTACGACAGTTTAGCAAACTGTTGGTTTAAGCCACTCACCCACCTCTCCGGGTTGAAAGAACGGGCCGGCCCTCCGGCTTTGAGTGCGCAAAGATAAGAATATCTTGATTTACCAAAACGAAATCATGCCTTCAAACAGGATAAAAATCTTTGCACTCACGGTATCAAACCTTTAACTTGTTACAAGAGTTGATTAATGGATAAGCTTCACGAACAATAAATGACTGACCAATATCAGTCAATCACCTTTATTTCCCCTTACTCGATCTAACCCATCCAATTTGAGCAACGGTGCTGATGCCCAAGGTTTATACGCTTATTGAAAGGTTTACAAAAAATTCCGGAATTCAAATGTGCCTGCGACAAAAATACATCGTCAGGTTTTAGGCTGACCAGCTCACATCAATGTTTGCAGCCTGTCAGATGTAATGCGGTCAATTGCCTGAAAAACCTGCCTGAATAAGCGTGCCGGTTTATTGCCCGAAGTGCAGTTCATGAAGCTCAATCCCATGCCACCGGTTCCGGAAAGTGCCTATGCGAAACGCCAACCTTGCATTGATGAGCAAAGTCATGCTGATCAACGAACAAACCACAAAGCCGGCAAAATACTACAACATGGTTTTCAGCTCCAATAAAAGTGGGTTGTGCAACTTTACGGCTGTTTTGGGCTGTTATTCTTTGTCTTCCAATATTTTTATCAGACCCGGATTCAAATATAGTTTCTCTTTTCCCACTTTCTCTGATTTCAGAAAGCCGTGTTCTTCCAACGCTATCAAATAGTTTCCAACGGTCTTAATGTTTCCAATATTTTCTCCAATCAGGTGTTGGCGTTTGGTATATGGTAACCGGAATAAAATTTCAATTAAGTCTTTTGAATAAACTTTTGGCAACCTTTTTTTGATTTCGGCTGCTGTTTCTTCCATCGCCACTGTAATTTTATTTATTCTCTTTAATCCTTTTTTTGCAGTTTCTTCAATCATATCCAACATAAACAGGATATAGTTTTCCCACTTGTATTTTTCAGTGACATCTCTTAAGTACCTGTAATATTCACTTTTGTTTTTAACGATATATTCACTCAAATAAATGGCCGGCGTGTCCAATAAACCTGAAATCTTCAGATACAACAACAATAAAATTCTTCCTGTTCTTCCGTTACCGTCCGGGAATGGGTGAATAGCTTCAAATTGATAGTGCATTACGGCCATTTTTATTAATGGGTCTATCGTTTCATCTTCGTTAATGAATTTTTCCAAATTGGTTAATTTCTCAAGTATAATCTGTTCGCCAGCTGGCGGGGTATAAATTACTTCGCCTTGAGAGTTACTCAATGTAATTCCCGGTGTATTTCGTATTGAAGCACTATTTTGTTTAATGCACTGAACAATTTTGACACAAAGATTGGTTGTTATAAATGGTTTTGTCTTTAATTCTTCTAAACCTAACCAAAGTGCTTCCTTGTAGCACAATACTTCCTTTGTGGCTGAGTGCTCTATTTTTTTGTCAGCAACGAATGATTTGTAGAGTTCATCGTTTGTTGTAATAATGTTTTCTACCTCCGAGCTTGCTTTTGCTTCTTGCAAATAAATCGTGTCTAAAAACAAAGTAGGGTTGGGTAAATTGCGTAAAGTCCCGTTAAGTTGAGCCAATGCTCTTCCTGCCGAAATAGTTTTTCGCAATATCTGTTTAGTTTCAATGTCTGCTTTTGGTGGCAGTAATGGCAGGTCATTATACGGAACTTTTCGGTCAAATTTATTCATTATGGTCAGGTGTAAGTTTGACTCTTGTTGTTGATACAAGGGCGAAAATACTAAATATTTACTCTCGTTTGTAAAACGAAGGCAAATATTACGCTCGTTCAACTTTCAACGTGTTCGTCATTTGTGGGTTATCTTGTTGTAACAGCCGATAAGGTTGGCAGAAATCGGAGGTGGCGGGTTCGAAGCATTTCGTCATACATGACGAGATTAACCGGCACTGAATCCGCCTGAGACGGACACCAAGCTCTCTGGTCCAATTTGACGAGCCACGTTACCCCGCCTGGCGCAAAACCATGTGCCTGTTGCACTGCTTCACTATTTCCATCTTTCAAAACCCTGAAAAGCTATGAAAGGATGCATAAAACTAGCTGAAAAATTCGCGTTTTTTTGCCGCTTCCGCAGGAATTATGGTTAATTTAAACATGCAAGGCCGAAAACAACATCAATCTGAACCGACAGCAAGGCCTAGCATCCTGACATATGTACCATTCTGAATGTGAAATTGCAACATTTTAAGCGCTAAGGGGCCTTCGTAAGTTTTTTACTAAACCATACTTATACGAAAACCCATCTGCAATGCCCAACCCACGCTTGTTACAATTCTAAATTTCCATTTTGAGTACTACTCAAAACATTCAGTTTAAAGGAAGCGTGGGTTGTGCAATGCATACCGATGTTGGCGGTTAGTCGATATTATTTTCAACATCTGCCGGTTGCAATCTTCTCCACCAATATTCAAAAGTCTGGCTGGTATCTTTGAGATTTATCGGTTCGCCAATTTTGGGTGTTGCAATGTTGAGATTTTCAGTTTCATTGAGCCGGGTTATGGTTTCCAGGGGGTCAAACCAGTTGTGATTGGCCATTTTGAACTTTGAAGAATGAGCCGGCAAAATTCTTTTTGCTTTTAAATCTTTTGCTGCTTGTATCACATCTTCCGGAAAACAATGCACGGCTCGCCATGCGGCATTGTACTGTCCGTTGTCTAAAATGGCAAAATCTATTACTGGATATTTGTTGCCTATGTCTGCAAAATGCTTGTCGTACCCACTGTCTCCGCCAATATAGATAGTCATGGTCCGGGATTGAATTAAAAATGAAGCCCACAGGGTGTTGTTACGGGAAAATCCCCGGCCGGAGAAATGTCGGGCAGGTTCACAATGAATGGTCAGGTCATGACCTTCTTTTGTGCTTTCGTACCAATTCAATTCAATAATTTTTTCTGCAGCATATCCCCATTTTTTTAAATGGTTTCCTACACCTATTCCACAGATTACCTTATCCACCTGATCTTTTAGTTTAATGATGGTTGGATAATCCAGGTGGTCATAGTGGTCGTGGGTAATGATAAGGTAATGTATTTTGGGTAAGTCTTCTGTCCGGTAAATATCGGTTCCTTCAAATGCTTTATTGGTTCCGGGAACAGGAGAGGCATTACCGCTAAATACAGGGTCTATTAAATACGTTTTTTCATCTAATTGAATAAAATAGCTGGAATGCCCGAACCAAACCATCACATCTTCTTCGGCTGACAGGTTTTTCAAATCGGTTTTAACCGAAGGTATTGCTTGTTTAGGAACGGGTGCTGTCGGTTTTTCAAATAATTGCTCTTTGATCAGCCTTGTCCAGGAGTAATTGGGTGTTAACATTGGGGTTGGGCTGATATTCTGGAACTCTCCATCCTTGAAATTAAAAAATTGGCTATACCTTTTTTTATCTTCCCTGGATGGAGAAGTTCCAAACTTATCTTGTTGCATATATAGCCATGTTCCAAGCAATAAAACTGCAACAACACTCAAAATGATTAACGTCACGCTTTTGAGTTTTCGGAAAAACCTATTCATTTGTTTTAATTGGCTTTTCCCTTTAGCAGGACAGCGAACATCTCAGGGTTTCTGACCCATGCCGTTATCCAGATAAACACCAGAATGAAAGATTGAAAAATATAAGGTTCGCTGTTTCCCATGTGCACTACAATAGCACCTCCAAAATATGCACTCAGCAACAGGGTACCTAAAACCGATGTGCGTGGTATCAAAAACAATAAAACACTTGCCAACTCACCCAATGCAATGATTGTCATCATTGAACTTAAACCCCATTTTTCAAAATTGGCAACCATTTCCGGATTTCCCATGAGTTTGTTGGATGCACTCATGACCAATAAGGCAGTCAACAATCCTGCCATTACCCAACCTGCGATTTTTCGATTTTTGTTCATATTATTCAGTTTTTAAGGTTAAAAGATGTTTTTATTTGCTGCAAGGATTTAAATGCTTTCAATGATAAGTTTTACTGTGAATACCTGCAATTCTTCATTTATATCAAGTCATAGAGCTATTATCAGATCCATTGTTATTTTACCTTATCGGGCATCAGGCCTTTTTCGATAAAACCTCATTGCTGCTTATGGTTCTGTACTGAGTTAAAGGACCTGATTTTTGAAGCTCTGCATTTTATTGATTATTAAAGTTTTACTTTGTCTATGAATACAGTACTAAGCATTACTGAGATTACCAGGGCACCCAGGAAAAAGAGGAGTAAGGAAATTTTGTTGTTTTTTGAGATTTTACCATAGCCAAACAACAAGTATCCTGCCAGAAGATTAAAAAATGCCCAGAGTACGTTAATCCACGGAGGTGATAAGCCCTTTCCCGGTGGGTCGGCAAAAGGAGTTGGAAACGGGTCTCCCGATATTCCATTTACCAAATGAGGAATGGCGTTAGCGAGAAACATACCCGCAAAAAATGCGGCTAAATAATGAAACCATTTTGCTTTTAGTGTTTTTTCCATGATGCAGGATTTTAAAAGCAGTTTGAAGCTTTACAAGGATGACTTTCTTCTGAAATGTTGATGAGCTTCAGAAGCGTCTTTTTCATTTGTTCCAGTTCCTCCAGTGTAATTCCTGACGAACTTAAGGAAAGGGCTAATTTTTCGGGAATGACACTTACCTTTTTCTTTAAGTTCAATCCTTCTTCTGTTAGACTTATTTCCACTACGCGTTCGTCGTGGGTTGAGCGGTTTCTGGTAATAAGCCCTTGCTTTTCCAGCCTTTTTAATAAAGGAGTCAGGGTATTGGATTCAAGGATCAATTTGTTACCAATATCATTAACCGAAAGCTTGTTGTACTGCCAAAGCACAAGCATGGTTAAATATTGAGGATAGGTAAGCCCAAACTCATGAAGAAGGGGCGTATAAAGTTTGATAACCACCCTTGAGGCAGCGTAAATCGGGAAACAATATTGGTTTTCTATTTCTAATCCTGTGTTATGAGACATTTTCTACAGAATTTTTTGAAGGTAACTTTCCATTTTTTCCGGTTTGGTAGTTGGATCAAATCTTCACATGTATAACGTATTGATCAAGTACAGGTTTGGTAAAATTCTGCCTGATATTGCTGCCAAAACTGCCACCAGGTTTGGATTTCAAATATGTAAAAACCGTGTGGGCACTGGCACCGTTCACTTCCACTTTGTCAAACATAGGGAAGCTTAACCCGTAATTTACCTGACAAAATTCACTGATTTCATCGGCCGAACTTTTATCTTGCTGACCAAACCGGTTGTAAGGAAAGTCCAATAACATCCACCCCTTTTCCTTATGTTTTTTAGATAAATTTTACAAACCCTCAAACTGAAGACATAGACCGCACTTGCTTGCAGTATTTAACATAACGATGGATTTGCCCTATGAATCTTTAAGAGAAATCGTTTCTACATTATGTTTAATTTGCTTCAAGTGCGGAACAGTAGTCTTCAAAAATTTATTTATTTATTGGAAAATACGTTTTAAAAAAAGCCTTCATGTCGTTCCAGGAAGCTTTGTCGGCTGCTTCGTTATAGGCAATAGGCATATTGAATTTTTTTCCTACTTCAGTCGCTTCTTTATTGGTAAAAGCATGTGTGGCGTTTTCGTACGATTTAAACTGATACGTGATGTTGTTGTTTTTCATTTGTTCATGAAAGTTGTCAATATCAGCCTGGGGCACAAACAAATCACTTGCTCCGTGACAAACCAAAACCTTGGTGTTTTGCATGGCCGGGCTAGCCTGAAAACCGGTAAGCCCACCGTGAAAACTTACCACAGTCTGCAACGGAATGCCTAAGCTGGCTGCAAACAGCGAAACCGTTCCACCAAAACAATATCCAATAGAACTGACTTTTGTATCATCAACATTGGGCAATTTGGTAACCGTATTATAGGCTGCCTGCATTCTGCTTTTG
This sequence comes from Bacteroidales bacterium, assembly GCA_035325985.1. GTDB lineage: Bacteria > Bacteroidota > Bacteroidia > Bacteroidales > F082 > JALNZU01. Next base: position 4,417 of record DAOKYW010000029.1, on the reverse strand, counting down.
ATTAAGTTAGGGTCGCCATAAAACCTGCCGGCATTTGCCTGAGCATCGGCAGGATTATCAACCACTAAACCGTTTCCATACATATCTACAGCCATGGCTACATAGCCTAGCTCGGCCAGCATTCTGGCACGGCTCTTCACATAGTCGTTAAGTCCCCACCACTCCGGTACTACTAAAATTGCCGGTTGTTTGCCTTTTTGCTTTGCAGGGTAATAAACAACCCCATTAAGGGTAACCTCACCGTCTTTGTAGGTAATCTCTTCCGACTTTATTTTGCCATTTGCTTTGTCGCTACTCTGTGCACTCACCAATGTGGTGCTGAATATCATTGCCAGAAGAAGCATAAAGAGTTTTTGCACATTTTTCATTTTTCATTATTTATTTCGGTTCAACAATTAAAAGAATAAATCACCACTTTTTCTGTCCATCATGGTAAACTGAAGCATCCAATGCGGATAAATGGGAGGAAGTGCCGTTAAGTCGTCAAGTTTTTTAACATCATCGGCATTCATTTCCCAGGTAGTAGTTTTGATGTTATCTTCTAACTGGTGTGGCTTGGTCGCACCTATTAATACTGAGGTAACCCCCGGTTTTCTTAAAAGGTAATTGAGTGCGGCCTGCGAGATGCTGGCATTGTATTTTTGGGCAATTTTTTCGAGTTCGTCCACAATAGTATAACCTTTATCAGGATCTATCTGAATAAAATTTTGCTGTTCGTTAGTTCTGCGCGCGCCTTCGGGCATAGGCTGGTCTTTTCTGTATTTACCGGTCAAAAAGCCGCCTCCTAGTGGTGACCAGGGGGTAAAGGCCAATTTTTGATCCAAACAAAGGGGTATCAATTCATATTCAACATCTCTGGAGATTAGGGAATATAAGGCTTGAAGAGAGACAGGTTTCTGCCAGTGATTTTTTTCAGCGGTGCTGATGAATTTCATCAACTGCCAGGCAGGGAAATTGCTAACTCCGTAATATCTTATTTTTCCTTGCTTAACCAGTTCATCAAGGGTCGAAATGGTTTCTTCAAAAGGTGTTATGGGGTCGAAACTATGCAGGATGTAGTGGTCGATATAGTCGGTGCCCAAGCGTTTCAGACTGTTGTGGCAACTCTCGATAATGTGTTTTCTGGAAAGGCCTACATCATTGATTTCCTTGCTCATTCTGCCACGTACTTTGGTAGCAATGATGACGTCTTTACGTTTGTCTTTAAGGGCTTTGCCTAAAATTTCTTCCGACTGACCGTGAGAGTAAACATCAGCGGTATCGAAGTAATTGATACCTGCATCGAGGGCGATGTCCACCAATCGCTTACTTTCATCATAGCCAAGGGAGCCTACCACACTCCATTAGCCACTGCTACCGAAACTCATGGCACCCATACATAGTTCTGAAACTAAAATACCTGAATTTCCCAGTTGATTGTATTTCATACGTTTTGAATTTATTGCGTAAACTTTTACGCGGCAAATATAAATCGCAACCTATTAAATCGTATGCGATTTAATCATTTTTAACATTAATTAACCGGATAGGTTTTACTAAGTCTTGAAATACACTGACCGCTAAGGTTTTGCCGCCTGAGGTTCGGGAGGGGCTTAGCTTCGTTGACTTTCAGTCCAGCGCATCTCGTCATGAATGACGAGGTCAACCGGCACTGCATCCGCCAGAGGCGGGCACAAAGCTTAATCGCTCTTATTAACGTGGCACTTCAGGCTGCATGGGACAATGTACGGTTCACAGGTTGGGCTTTCTTTAACTTATCAGTTTCAAAGTTCTGTGGCCTAAAGGTGAATTTCGGTTTTATCTGTTTTGTGATCTTTGTTTTTGTTGTCTGTGATGAGCCGGGCATAATTTTAACCCTTGTCAATCAGCTGTATTAATTTGGTAATCTGATTGTTTACCTCATCCGGAACTTCAATCGGGCTTACGTGACCGCCTTTTACAAGGATTGTTTCCTTGATGGGAGGTAAACCCACATAGTCTTCTTCGCCAACTATGGCAAATGCGGGCAAGGTTAGCTTATGGATTAATGAAGTGGCATCTTTCGCATCCATTCTTACCGCTTTATCAGTGTATTTCACTTCTTTGTTCGAAAGTTTACGCATAGGGCCTATGAGTTTGTCAAGCAAACCGGGATTATTGCTTAATGACTCTTTCGACATTAATGATTTACCTGCTTGTTTCATGTAGAACTTTCTGAATACCATGGCAGTATGCTGTAATTTGATATTGTGTATTTCCTTTTTGGCAGGTTCTTTAAATGGCATATTGCAAAGGACTACACCGGCAAAACGCTCTGGATTCTGGTTGGCTGCCCTGAGTATTGTCATGCTGCCCCAGGAATGACCCACGGCCATTACCTTCTCAATTTTCAGGCTATCCAGTATTTCCAAAAGCATAAGGGCACAATCATCCAGTGTCCAGTTTTTCTTTATGCTTGTTTTGCTTTCGCCATGCAGAGGCATGTCAATGGCCAGCACGGGTCTGTCTGTAATGGCATTTACCTGATTTTCCCAAAGGTGATGATCGAAATATACTCCGTGCAGAAAAATAACAGGCATCGCCTGATGTTCTGTTTGTTTTGAAAATACGGCTATTTGCCCGATTTGGGTTTTAATGATTTGCTTCTCCATGTGATTTGAATTTTGTGCTTGTAAGGTGTGGAAAATTCCTGATAAAATTAAGGCAACCCATTTAAAATGATCTAAACGCATTTTCGTCCCATTTTTTCAGCTTTGCTTAACCAATTCAATCTTTGCTTTTCCGTGGAAGTTCTTATCGGGGCAAAGGTTGCGAATCGCACCGGATTAAAGCCAACATAACCAAAAACCAATTGCCTGAGCATGGTATATTGTGCAGCTCTGTAAACGATGTAAAACCACCATTTGGGAGCGTCCATCGTCACCAAAAGCCTTATGCTCCTTCCTTTTAATAGCTTTTCGGGAAATGCTTTTCCTTTATGATGCTTAAAGGCAAAGCCCGGCAAAAATACGCTGTCGATAAATCCTTTTGTAAGGGCCGGTAAACTGCCCCACCAGGTGGGATAGGCCAGCACAACATGGTCAGCCCATTGGATAAGTTGTTGAGATTTCAGAAGATCTTCTTCAAGTGGCATAGCTTCTCTGTTTTTATAACCTTCTGCGAGGTTTGGATTAAAATCCAGCTCCGATATGACCAGCGTTTTGCATAGGGCACCCGAATTTTCAGCGCCTTTTTTATAGGCATCCAATAAAGCCCTGGAAAAAGATTGCTGAGACGGATGCCCTAAAAGAAGTAGAATTTTTTTTGTCATTGCAGTAAAATTTAATACTGCAAAGTTGAGCTCATCCAATGGTGTTGACCTGACACAAATGTGTCAAAATTACCTGTGGGCTAATTTTTGGCGGATTCTGGTGAGTGTTTGCCTTTCGATGCCCAGGTAACTGCAAAGGTGGGAAAGTGAAACCCTGTTATATAGATCCGGATACTGTTTCATGAAATCCAGATAGCGCTCCTCTGCTGTCTGGAAAACAAAACTCTCAATCCGTTGCTGCTGCATTTTAAGGATTTCTTCGGCAACAAGCCTTCCGTATTTTTCAAATGCTGGAATTTGCGCATACGACCGTTGCATATCCTCATAACTTAACAAAACCAGCCTGGTGTCTTCCAAACATTGAAAAGTGTACTTGCTGGGCTGTCGGGTAAGGAATGCTGTGTAATGTGTTGCATAGTCATTTTCTGCGTAAAATCTGACTGTCTTTTCGTTTCCCTTGCCATCGATATAATAGGAGCGGATAAGTCCACTGTAAATGAACCCAATCGATGGCTGGATTTGTCCGGATTGGATAAAAAGATCTTTTTTTCGAAAAGTAATCACAGACAGCTTTTCTGAGAATACAGAAAGTTCAGCTTCAGTTAATTCAGGGCAAATGGCCCTTACAGATTTTAGAAATATTTTGATTTCGTCTGTCATGGCTTTAATGGTCTTTTTTAGCCTTGCCCATTGCGTTTTTTGGCTTGTTGCAGGCGGGCTTTTCAGCACCGCCGTTCAGCGGGAAAATCGCATACCAACGTTACGAAAAATTTGTGATCCCAAGCAAAGATTTCTGCAGGCAGCAAAAACCTGGTTGTTTCGATAATGAGCCGGTATGGAGGAGTTTTTGAGAAACGAACAAAGGAAATCAATCATGCATCCTCGGGCAGTGCATGACTGTCTGGCATAAAGGTCAGCTTAGCCGTCGTCCCATTTCCCAACGGTCTGAAATTCGTTGATTACCTGTCAACATTTGTCTTTCGTTTTTCAGTGCTCAGCCGGTCGTGGGTTGATGTTTCGTTTTGTGGTTGTCGGCAATGGAAAGAGATATGACAAGGCGCGGATTTCTGATTGTTATCCTGATTAAAGAACTATTGATACTGTAAATCAATTTGTTATAAAGGAAAA
>DAOKYW010000028.1:0-28659 GCA_035325985.1 Bacteroidales bacterium | reverse complement strand
AGCCTATACCAGCTGATGTTTCCTGATGAAATCGCTAAGTACCTCGTCGAGTGTAGGTGAACCGATTTCCTGAAGATCGTAGTAAACTCTGGTGTTGGGTTTCGTGATGTTGATAATCCTGTTCAGATCAATTGGGGTTCCGATGATCACTCCATCGCAATCAGTATTATTGATCGTAGCTTCCAGGTCTTTAAGCTGTTGTTCGCCATAGCCCATTGCCGGAAGCAGGGTTCCGATATTCGGATAGATTTCGAAGGTTTCTTTCAGGCGACCAACGAGGAACGGACGGGGATCGACAAGCGAAGCAGCGCCAAAACGGCGGGCAGCAACGACACCGGCACCAATCTTCATTTCGCCATGGGTGAGTGTGGGACCATCCTCGACAACAAGAATACGTTTGCCTCGAATGACCTCAGGATTATCAACCCTGATGGGTGAAGCACTATCAATGACAATGGCAGCCGGATTAACTTTCTCAATATTCTGGCGCACTGTTTGAATATTTTCAGGAGCAGCGCTGTCTATTTTGTTGATTACCACGACATCGGCAATGCGGAGGGTAACCTCTCCCGGATAATAAGAGAGTTCGTGACCAGGACGATGCGGGTCGGCTACCGTAATGGTGAGGTCTGGTTTGAAGAACGGAAAATCGTTGTTTCCGCCATCCCACAATACCACATCGCAACCAGCCGGATCCTGTTCGGCAGCGCGCAGAATGGCTTCATAATCAACTCCTGCGTAAATTACGTTGCCGCGCACCACATGAGGTTCGTATTCTTCCATTTCTTCAACCGTGCACTGGTGCAGAGCAAGGTCGTCAACAGTAGCAAAACGTTGTACTTTCTGAGCAACAAGGTTACCATAAGGCATAGGATGACGAACTGCCACCACCTTCAGGCCCTTTTCCATGAGATACTCAACCACTTTGCGTGAAGTCTGGCTCTTGCCGCAGCCAGTGCGTACAGCACCTACCGCAATCACGGGTTTCGTACTCTTTATCATGGTGTCGCGGGGACCCAGCAGCATAAAGTTAGCGCCAGCTGCATTGACAATGGCGCTGATGCCCATTACTTTGTTGTATGTGACGTCGCTGTAGGAAAATACGCAGACGTCGGCCTTCAACTCGCCGATCAACTTTGGCAAATCTTCCTCATTATAAATCGGAATACCATCAGGGTAGTTGCTGCCGGCCAGTTCGGCTGGGTATTTACGACCATCAATGTCGGGAATTTGTGCTGCCGTAAAAGCAACTACCTCATATTCGGGTTTGTTACGAAAAAAGGTGTTGAAATTGTGAAAATCGCGCCCTGCGGCTCCGATGATGATGACTCTTTGTTTCATACCGGTGTGATTTTGTGTTAAGTGGTTACTTTTGTCGCAAAGGTAACCATTCCGCCAGAAGTAAACCTTAAATCCACAATTTATAATCATTATAAATAGCTATCTATCTCATTATCAATATTTTAAATTGTTATTTTTTTAACAATCTGCTGACATTTTTTTGATGTTCAAAGGCCGGTTGCAATGCAATTCAACCAAGTTGTGTTAATTATTAACAATGTAAGCCGGCTCTCACAGCACTCCAGTGAGCCATTTAACTTTGGCTTTTTATACCTTTGCCCCTCTTAAACTTTTTGGAAATGCTTGACAGAATTCTTAAGGAAGCCTTCTTCGAAGCCTATTTAGCGCTCTATGGCAAAGAACCTGATAATAAATACATAATATTTCAGGCTACCAGGCAAGAGTTTAAAGGGGATTTTACAATCGTGGTTTTTCCTTTTGCAAAAGAATTGAAGAAATCGCCTGAGTTACTCGCCACTGAACTTGGTGCCAAACTGAAGGAGATATTGCCTTTGGTGCATGATTTTAATGTTATAAAAGGCTTCCTGAACTTATCGATAAGCAATGACTACTGGGTAAATTATCTTCGGGAGCAGCATAGCGGTGCAGGTTTTGCTTTGAACCATCAGTCATCGGGTAAAAAAATCGTTGTCGAGTATTCCTCACCAAACACCAACAAACCGCTTCATCTGGGTCACATACGCAACAATCTGCTTGGGTGGAGTGTGGCTGAAATTCTGAAGGCAAACGGACATCAAGTGATTAAAGTAAATCTTGTAAACGACAGGGGAATTCACATCTGCAAGTCGATGCTCGCATGGCAGAAATGGGGAAAACTCACCCCGGAACAGGCCGGCATGAAGGGCGACAAACTTGTGGGCGAAATGTATGTCCGTTTTGACAAGGAGTATAAGAAGGAAATCGAAACACTGTGCATGCAAGGCATGAGCGAGGAGGAGGCTGCCCGTCAAGCACCGCTTATGCTTGAAGCTCAGGATATGCTCCGCAGGTGGGAAGCCGGTGACGAAGAAGTGCGTAGGCTATGGACCTTGATGAATGGCTGGGTTTATGATGGTTTCAACGCCACATACTCCAGATTAGGTGTGGATTTCGAAAAAATCTACTACGAATCGGACACCTATTTGCTTGGTAAGGACATGGTGGCCGAAGGCCTGGAAAAAGGTGTATTTTACCGCAAAAACGACGGTGGCGTATGGTGCGACCTGAGCGATGAAGGTCTTGATGAAAAGCTACTGCTCCGTGCCGACGGGACATCGGTTTACATCACGCAGGATCTTGGCACTGCAGAACAGCGCATGCAGGAATACGAGGCCGATCAGATGATATATGTGGTGGGTAACGAGCAAAACTACCACTTTGATGTATTGCGGCGCTTGCTTAAAAAACTCGGAAAAAGCTGGGCCGAAAACATTGAGCATCTTTCTTATGGAATGGTCGAGCTGCCCGAGGGCAAGATGAAATCGCGCGAAGGAACTGTGGTTGATGCCGACGACCTCATGGAAGAAATGGTCGAGACTGCCCGACGAACCACCACCGAATTGGGCAAAGCAGAAGAACAAAGCCCCGAGGATGCAGCAGCTCTCTATGAAATGATCGGCCTCGGTGCACTGAAATATTTCATCCTGAAAGTTGATCCCAAAAAAACCATGCTCTTCAACCCGGCCGAATCGATTGATTTCAATGGCAATACAGGTCCCTTTATCCAATATACCCATGCACGCATCCGCTCCTTGTTGAGAAAAGCTGAAAGTGCAAAAATTGCTCTGGAAATGTCGGAATGGTCGCTGAACAGTTTGCCCGAAAAAGAACGTGCACTTATCAAAATGCTGCATCAATATTCCGGCGTTGTTTCGCAAGCCGGCGAAAACAGAAGCCCTGCATTGGTTGCCAACTATTTATATGACCTGGCAAAGGAGTTTAATCAGTTTTACCAAACTGAACCCGTGCTGCGTGAAGAGGATGAAACAAAACGCAGCTTGCGTATTACACTGAGTAAGCTTGTGGCAGATACACTCCGACATGCCGGTCATTTGCTCGGCATTGGGATGCCTGACAAGATGTAAAGAGTCTGAAACTTTTTACATTTTAAATTGTTTAGCGCGTAAACCCCTAAATAATTAAAAAACAACCACATGAATTACTTTTACAAGTTATTATTGCTCATCATCTCTATTCCGGTTGTGCTGCTCTTTTACGCTAACACCAATGGTAGTCCGGGCGGTCGCACCGGAAGCCCGGGCGACGGCAACCAAACCTGCACCTCATGCCACAGCGGAACGGCCATTAATCAGGCCGGATGGATCAGCACCAACATTCCTTCGGGAGGCTATACACCCGGGAATACCTATCAGATAACCCTGAATTCCACCCATGCAGGTGCGGCCCGATTTGGCTTTGAGCTTACCGCTGAGACAAGTACGGGCCAAAAAACCGGAACTTTTGCCATCACCGAAAGTAATCGTACCAAACTCGTGAACCAGAGCAAGGCTGTGACGCATACCACGAATGGCACCACGGCCAGTGGTGGAGTTACATCATGGACCATGAACTGGACCGCTCCGCCTCAGGCTGCTGGTAACATCACTTTCTATGCCGCTGTTAACGCAGCCAATGGAAATGGCGGAACCAGCGGTGATATAATTTATCGCACTACGCTCAGCGTGCAGCCAATGGCACCAGCCGCACTTGTATCGGTGCAGCCTTCAACAGCAGCTCAGGGACAAACAGTTACCCTCACGATCACCGGAACCAATACCTCATGGACCGGCACCACCCCGACCGTTCAACTTGCACTGGCTTCGAATCCCAATCAAACCATCAATGCCACCATGGTTACAGTGAATACTTCCAATCAACTTCAAGCCGAGTTTACCATTCCATCCGGCGCCATCGTGGGAGTTTACCATGTCAGGGTAAATGACCTTCAACTCAGCAATGCGTTTACGATAACCGCTGTAACCTTGGTTGCAGAAGCCGGCGAAAATGTTTTCAGTGTTTTTCCCAATCCTTCAAGTGGAGCGGCACTTGTAATCAGCCATCAACTGCAAAATCCATTGCTCCGTGTTTTTGACCTCAATGGCCGGCTGGTATTCACCCAACAGCTGGGTGTGGCAAAGGAATTGCTTAACCTTGGCAATCTGCCCAAAGGTGTATATACTTTGCTATTATCTGACGAAAAACATACCCGTTCACAAAAGCTCATTTTGCGTTAGAGTTTGCACACATAAGGTTAAAAAGACAGGCCAGATTTTGCCTGTCTTTTTTATTTTCGCACTTATCTTTACGCACAATCCACCAAAAGGAAAAAAATGGAAAGGAATTGCCTCGAATGCGGAGAAGCGCTCATGGGTCGCGCTGACAAGAAGTTTTGCAATGACCAGTGCCGTTCAGCGCATTATCAGCGGAAAAATGCTGCTAAAGATAGCCTTATCCGAAGCACCAACAATCAGCTCAAGAAAAACTATACCATTTTGCGGACGCTCAACAAGGATGGCAAAACCAGGGTAAAAAAATCTACGCTCCTCAAGGAAGGATTCATTTTTGGTCTGATAACAGGGATTTACAACACTCGGGATAACAAAACCTACTATTACGTTTACGATCAGGGCTATCTTCCTATCGAGAATGAATTTTACATTTTGGTCGTAAGCAAGGAAAGCGAAACAACCGCCAGATAGCACTCCTGCAAACAGTTTAGCATTTTGCGGGTAATTGTGAAAAATTTTCTAACAGTGTTAAACTTTTCACATTTTCTGTTGGTATTCATGCAACATTACTATTAATTTTGTGCTTTGTCCAAACCACATTAAGACAATGAAGTACAATCTTCCGCACAAAACCATCGAGCGATTGAGCCAATACCGCCGGGCGCTGCTCATTTGTCTGGAAAAAGGTCAGACCCACATTTATTCGCACGAGATTGCCCGTATCCAGCACATTACAGCCGTACAGGTGAGGCGCGACCTGATGCTTATCGGCTATACAGGCACATTGCGTAAAGGTTACAACGTGAAAGAGCTGATTGAGCTAATTGGTGAAATTATCGACTCAAGCGAGGGCATTAATGTGGCCATAGTGGGCATGGGTAACCTTGGCCGTGCACTCATTAATTATTTCACCGGAAAACGATCGCATTTGCGTATTGTAGCAAGTTTTGATATCAATCCGGATAAAATTGGCAATACCATGTCGGGGGTGCCATGCCACAGCATCGACGATCTGCCGCAAATAGTCAAGGATAAAAACATCAGGATCGGTATCATGACAGTGCCTGCCGAGTTCTCGGCTCAGACTGCCGACCTGCTGGTGAAAGCCGGTATTAAAGGCATTCTGAACTACACGCCCAAACCGGTGAATGTGCCCGATGATGTTTATCTGGAAGAATACGACATGATTACTTCGCTCGAAAAAGTGGCTTTCTATGTAAAGCTCAACGAGCAGAAGATCACATAACTTTCCCCTGTTTCACTTAAAAGCGAAAGGCTGCTTCCTATGGTTGCAGCCTTTCTTCATTTATCCGATAACAATGTTATACGATGGTTACACGCGTACCGGCAGTTTCGTTGTTGAGCATTGTCGATTCGGTAATCACCGCCTCTTTTCCGCTGCGCTCCACGAAGTTGATGGCAGCCCTGATTTTTGGTGCCATGCTGCCCTCGCCAAACTGACCCTCATCGAGGTAACGCTTTGCTTCGGCAATGGTTAACCTGTCGAGCGCCTTTTCCTGAGGAGTATTGAAGTTGATGCAGACCTTAGGTACATCGGTAAGGATGAAAAACTTATCGGCGCGGATCTGCGAGGCCAGCAGCGAACTTGCAATGTCTTTATCAATTACGGCATCGATACCCTGAAGCTTGTTGCTTTCAACATAAAAGCAGGGAATACCGCCGCCGCCTACCGCAATAACAATGTGACCTTCGCGGGCAATCTTTTCGATCGTCTGACGGTTAAAGATAACAAGAGGCGTTGGTGAAGCTACCACTTTGCGCCATCCACGGCCACGAGCATCTTCTTTAAAGATCGACTTTGTTTCGGCTGTGAGCTGATCGGCTTCTTCGCGGGTATAGAATGGTCCAATCGGTTTTGTGGGATTCAGGAAGGCCGGATCATCCTTATTTACAAGCACCTGGGTAATAATCGAGATGATATCACGATCCATATCTTTAGCCATAAGGACATTCCTCAGCTGCTGCTCGATGACATAGCCTATGAAACCCTGAGAGTAGGCCACACTGATATCAAGAGGCATATCCGGAAGGCCATACAATTTATGTCCTGCAGTATTGGCCAGAAGGATATTGCCGACCTGAGGGCCGTTTCCATGTGTGATGACGAGGTTGTAGTTCTTTTCAATCAGGTTAATCAGATTCGAGCAAGCCTCATAGGCATTGGCTTCCTGTTCGTCAATGGTTCCTTTCTGATTACCCCGGAGAAGTGCATTTCCACCAAAGGCAACAACGGCAAGTTTCTTCATATCTTTCGAATTGTGTTAATAATCAGGTTTTGAGCGGCAAAGTTATAAATTCCTGCCGGTTAAACTATGTTTATTGTGATTTTTTTCACAATACAAGAAAACAATTTTTGGAAGGGAATAGAACGATTGGTATCGGCCGCTTCGCTGTTAAATCATGTTAAATCAGATATTTAGGTATCTTTTTAGGCTTGAGATAAAACCAAATACAGGTAATTTTGTTCTTTAATACTAAATATCAACCCATGAAAAACCGGACACTTTTCCTCACATTATTGAGCCTGCTCACAGCAGTTTCTATGACTATGGCTCAGAATCAGAAAAACCCGCTGCCTAAAGCAACCGGAGCACCACAGACAAAGAACATCCAGCAGCAAGCAGTTGGCACCATAAGCACGGCTGCCGCAGAGGCTGCTCAAGCAGAGCGGGTTGTGCATCAGTTTGCGCCCCTACCCTATTCCTTCGACGCACTGGAAAAAGCTATCGACGCCAAAACCATGGAGATACACTATGACAGGCATCACCGCGCCTATTTCAACAATTTTACCAAAGCCATTCAGGGCACAGCCATGGAATACATGACCCTCGAGCAGATTTTTGACAACATGAGCAAGTTTCCGGCAGCTGTTCGAAACAATGGCGGAGGCCACTATAACCACGAGTTATTCTGGAATATCATGTCGCCCGATGGCGGCGGAGAACCCACCGGAAGGCTTGCCGAAGCCATTAAGGAGCAGTTCGGGTCGTTTGATGAATTCAAAAAGCAATTCGAGCAGGCCGGCGCTCAGCGCTTTGGCAGCGGCTGGGCCTGGTTGAGTGTTGGAAAAGACAAGAAACTCTTCATAAGCTCAACACCAAATCAGGATAATCCGCTTATGGATGTGGCCGAAAAACGCGGCATTCCGATTCTTGGCCTCGACGTCTGGGAACATGCCTACTATCTGCGCTACCAAAATCAGCGTGGCAGCTATATGAGTGCTTTCTGGAGCGTGGTGGACTGGAAGGCTGTCGGAAAACGCTACGAAGAGGCAATGAACCGCTGAAAATAAATCTGTTGATCATTAAGCCGGCCAGCAGCCGGCTTTTTTTGTCTATACACGGTCAACAGTACATCCGCACATTGTATTGCGATAGCAAAGTTGCAGCCATTCTCTATCGGGATAAAGCCAAAAAACTACCTTTGCCGCTTATGCAATCCCAAACCAAAGCCTATTTGTTCGCCTTGCTGACCATTGTGTTCTGGAGCACGATGAGCTCAGCCTTCAAGCTTACCCTATCCATCATCAATTATCAGGAGCTTGTATTTTATGCGGTTTGGGCAGCTGTGGCGGCCTTGATGATCGTAGCGGTTTTGCAGCGCAAACAAATGCAAATCCTAAAGCAGACAAAATCCGAACTGGCCAGCTCGATGTTGATGGGCCTGATCAATCCTGCTGCCTACTATCTTGTACTTTTCAGGGCATACGAGTTGCTTCCTGCCCAGGAAGCCGGCGTACTCAATTACTCATGGCCGGTGGTACTGGTTCTTTTATCGGCAATATTTCTTGGTCAGAAAATCGGCTGGATGGGCTTTGTTTCCATTTTTATAAGCTTTAGCGGCTTATTGATTATCAGCACAAAAGGCAGACCATTTGCCCTTGAATTCAGCTCAGCATCGGGCGTAGCATTGGCGATTGGAAGTGCGTTTCTTTGGGCAAGTTACTGGATCATGAACCTCCGCGATAAACGTAATGCAGTGGTCAAGCTTACTACCAATATGCTTTTCGGCGCTATATATATTTCATTGTTTATGCTTATATCGGGCAATCTGCGGCTTGTACCGCCGACGGGTCTGGCTGGCGCGATGTATATTGGAACTTTCGAGATGGGCATCACCTTCGTTTTATGGTTGCTGGCCCTGGAAAACAGCACGAATACTGCCAAGGTGAGCAACCTTATTTTTCTGTCGCCTTTTATTGCGCTGTTCTGGATACGTTTGCTGGTAGGTGAAAAAATCCTGCTTTCCACCGTGGCAGGTTTAGCCTTGATCATTGCCGGCATAGTGCTTCAGCAGATGACCTTAGTACGAAAACAACCTCAACCTCTACAACATGAATCTTGAGCGGCTCACCCACCAGGTTGCCCAACTGTGCAGACAGGCAGGCGATTTCATTGAAACACAGCGTCCTCGGTTAAGCCAAATTCAAATTGAAGAAAAAAGCCACCACAACCTCGTTTCCTATGTGGATAGAGAAGCCGAAGCGATGCTGATGGAAGGTTTTTTGAAACTTATTCCCGGTTCAGGCTTTCTGGCCGAGGAAAGCGGAAGTCAGTCAGGACAAGACTTTGTTTGGATAATCGATCCTTTGGATGGCACTACCAATTATATTCATGGTGTGCCGGTTTATTCGGTAAGCGTGGCACTGCAACAAAACAAGGAAACCATCCTTGGCGTTGTGCTCGATATTCCCCGTAACGAAATGTTTGCTTCGTGGAAAGGCGGTGGTGCATTGCTGAATGGAACTCCTGTCCGGGTAAGCCGGACATCAAAGCTGGACCAGAGTTTGCTGGCTACAGGTTTTCCATATCATGATTTTAGCCGGATGCCACAGTATTTGCAGCTTTTTGAGCTATTGATGCACAAGTCGCGTGGTGTAAGGCGATTGGGCAGTGCTGCCCTTGATCTGGCGTGGGTGGCCTGCGGCCGGTTTGATGCGTTCTACGAATACAGTCTGCACCCATGGGATATTGCTGCCGGAGCCTTTATAGTGGAACAAGCCGGTGGCAAGGTGAGCACTTTTAACGGCAGCAGTGAATATGTGTACGGAGCCGATATTGTGGCAGGCAGCCCTGAAGTTTATGCGGAGCTTATGGAATATGTCAGGCAGTGTTTTGGTTAGAACCATCAGGATTTCGGGGTTTGCGCCTTTTCTTTGGTTTTCTGCGCACTCCTTCAGCGCTCGCCGTGCCCTGACCTTTATTATGTTGTGGCCGTTCCGAAGGATTTTTGTCATCGCGATGCCTACTGCCTGCTCTACGCGGTCCGGAACGCTCTGATCCTCTTCTTCCTTTTTTGTTCGGCTGTTTTTGGCCGATTTCTGAAGGCGCATTATCCTGCTGCTGAGGCCCTTCGCCGATTGAGGCAGGAATTGTTCGCTTTTCGATGGTGATACCCAAAAGACTTTCGATGCGTCGGAATTTACTGAACTCCTTTTGCGATACAAATGTGATGGCTTCGCCTGTACGTTCGGCACGTGCTGTCCGACCTACACGGTGCACATAATCTTCTGCATCAGCAGGAACGTTATAGTTGATAACCAGGCTGATATTGTCCACGTCAATACCTCGCGAGGCAATATCTGTTGCTACAAGCACCCTGATCTGCCCTGCCCTGAAAAGGTTCATCACCTCATTGCGCTCCTCCTGACTCAGGTCAGAATGTATGGCACGCACATTCACACGTCTGCTTTTCAATGCCCATTCAGCATCCTTCACCAACTGGCGTGTTCCGGCAAAAATGAGCACCAATGGAAAATCATCATTTTGAAGCAGATGCTCAATCAAACGGATTTTCTGATCTTCATGCACTACATACGCACTTTGGCGGACGTTCTCGGCGGGTTTGGAAACAGACAGGCTAATCTGCTCGGGCTGCCTGAGGATTCCGGATGCCAGCTTACGGATGCCATCAGGCATGGTTGCCGAAAAGAGCAGGCTTTGCCTGTCGGCCGGAAGGTGGCTGATTATCCGATGGATATCAGGAAGGAAACCCATATCGAGCATACGGTCGGCTTCGTCGAGCACAAGAAAGCGCAGATCGCCAAAGTCAACATACCCCAGATTGAGGTGAGCAATCAGTCGTCCGGGCGTAGCCACCACCACATCGGCTCCTTGCTGCAGGGCTTTCTTTTCCTGTTCGAAAAGCGCTCCCGAACCACCACCATAAACTGCAATGGAGCTGATGTTGGCAAAATAGGCCAGACCCTGGAGTTGTTGGTCAATCTGAATAGCCAATTCTCTTGTGGGGGCAATAATGAGTGCTTTGATGCTGTTGCCAGGAGCAGATTCTTTTATAATGGCATCGATAACAGGAAGCAAAAACGCTGCTGTTTTGCCTGTGCCCGTTTGAGCACATGCAATAAGGTCGCGTTTCTGCATGATAATCGGGATGGCCTGTTCCTGCACAGGCGTAGGTTTTTCAAATCCAATGGCATCGAGACCTTCAACAAGGGGCTCTGCCAATCCAAAATCAGAGAACTTCAATGTAATAAATATATTTTTTTACAAATGTACGCTTTTAGCCGTCGGCAGCCATTCGCCGCTTTTGCAACAATGGGTATGTCTCATTATTTAAGAGCCTGAGAACATTCAACCGATGAAAATGTTACTCGTCCAAGACCACTTTCTTCCGGAAAACCCATCCAGGTATCTCTAGTTTGAATAATTTTATCAAAAAATACCCTATGGCATTCCCACAGTTAAAGCAGTATATCTCCACACTTGTCGCAATTCTTTTGTTTGCAGGTAGTCTTCATGCCAGCAGTGAAAAGACAGACAGCCTGCATGCGACTCAGGGGCGAAAGCTTGTTTACACTTTCCACATCAAGGAAGAAATTGCTCCTCCGGTGTGGCGCACAACGCAACGGGCTTTTAAAAAAGCCCGGGAAATAAACGCCGACCTTATCCTGATTCAGATGAATACTTACGGTGGCATGGTCGATATGGCTGACTCGATACGAACAAAGATTCTTAATTCCACGATTCCGGTTTATGTGTTCATCAACAATAATGCGGCATCGGCCGGCGCACTCATCAGTATTGCCTGCGACAGTATTTATATGGTAAAGGGTGCAAACATAGGTGCTGCCACAGTGGTGAACCAAACCGGCGAAGTAGTGCCCGACAAATTCCAGTCGTATATGCGTGCCATGATGCGCAGCACTGCCGAGGCCAAGGGACGCAATCCCGAGATTGCGCAGGCTATGGTGGATCCATCCATCTATGTTCCGGGCGTTTCTGATTCGGGAAAGGTGCTCACCTTTACCACATCCGAAGCCATCCGCTATGGGTTTTGCGAAGGGCAAGCCGAAACAATTGAAGAAGTGCTTAAGCTGGGAGGTCATGAACAATACGACATTGTTGAGCATCAGCTCAGCACCCTGGACAGGATAATCAATTTTCTCATCAGTCCAATAATCAGTGGCATTTTGATTATGTTGATCATCGGTGGATTGTATTTCGAGCTTCAGACACCCGGCGTTGGCTTTCCACTGGCTGCCGCAGTGATAGCAGCGATATTATATTTTGCTCCATTATATCTCGAAGGATTGGCAACACATTGGGAGATTATCGTGTTCATCATCGGGGTCATACTGTTGTTGATAGAAATTTTCGCGCTTCCCGGATTTGGGGTGGCCGGTGTTTCAGGTTTAATCCTCATGGTAGGGAGCCTGAGCTTTGCCATGGTCGAGAGCTTCGACACTCCCGAAGGCATGTCTGTTGACCTTTCGCCGCTGATCAAAGCCTTCTTCACGGTAATCATCGCGGCATTCCTTGCTATAGCCGGATCCATGTACCTGAGCCGGAGGCTGTTCACTTCCGGCCGACTCGGGCATCTGGCCTTGCAACATGTACAAGATGCCGGAGAAGGATACACTACCGCTACCACAAATTATTCAGATATGGTTGGTCAGAAAGGATATGCCCATACTGTGCTTCGCCCTTCGGGTAAGGTGGTTATTGGCGACGAACTTTTTGACGCCACTCTGATAACAGGTTTTGCCGACGAAGGCGAACCCATAGAGGTAGTGTCTTATCATACAGGACAGCTTTTCGTGAAAAAGGCATGAAATGTTCTGAAATCATTCAAATTATCCGCGGCGATATTAGCAAAATTGCTGCCGATGCCATTGTTAACGCTGCCAACAATACACTTTTAGGTGGAGGCGGCGTAGATGGCGCCATACACCGGGCTGCAGGGTGGCAACTCACCGAACATTGCAGGCAGCTGGGTGGTTGTGCAACCGGTGATGCAAAATCGACACCAGGTTTCAATCTCCCCGCCCGTTATGTCATTCATACTGTGGGGCCTGTTTGGCGTGGTGGAGATCATAACGAAGCGGACCTGCTGGCCTCATGCTACCGGCGAAGCCTGGAAGAAGCCGAAAAACTCGGTTGCCAGACTATTGCCTTTCCCAATATTTCAACCGGCGTTTACGGCTTCCCGAAAGCGAAAGCAGCAAAAACTGCGATTGCAGCAGTATGCTCATTTCTGGCGATGCACCCCACTTCGTTTGACAGGATTATTTTCGTATGCTTCGATGAAGACAATTTTCAGGAATACATCAATCTGACCAAAAGCCTGGAATAATCAGCCCAAACGCTAAGTTGGTGATTATCGCCGATAACTTAAACAGATTGTTAAAGCGCCGCTTCAACACTAATTTTGACCTGTCACTGACATTTTATGGCCCATATACAACCTTGGCGTCTTCTTGCCGCTTTTATTTTTTTGCTCATGCAAATCGAACTGCCGGCCAACGAGCTTCAGAAACGTTTTACGGCAACACGTACACAACAACCCATTGCTATAGACGGCCGGCTTGACGAGCCATCATGGCAAAACGCTGAGGTGCTAACGAATTTCGTTCAGATTGAACCATTTAACCTAAGGCCTGCCAGCTTCGAAACCCGCATCAGGGTATTATATGACGATAAAGGCATCTATATTGGCGCACACATTGTTGATCCTCATCCGGATAGTCTCATAACGGAGCTGCGCAAACGTGATGATTTAGGTTTGGCTGATGCTTTTGGGATAAAAATTGATCCGTTTTGTGATGGTTTGAACGCTTACGGCTTTTTCGTTACGGTGCGCGGAGTGCAGGTTGACAGCAAGACAAATGCTGATAATGACGAAGATTACAATTGGGATGCAGTATGGCGGTCAGCTGTAAAGATTGTCGAAGATGGATGGATAGCCGAGATAATGATTCCATACTCCGCTCTTCGCTTTCCGAAAGCACCTGTGCAGCAATGGAATGTCAACTTTTTTCGCAGTGTTCAGCGTTATCGCGAGATAAGCAGCTGGTATCCGGTGGATGCAGCGCAGAAAAGTCAGAACAGGCAAATGGGCAGTATGGTGCTGGCCTCGAATATTGAACCACCGGTGCGCATAAGCGCCACACCTTACCTTTCGGCAGGCGCCACCTACAACGGAATGCGGCAAGAGTGGAGCGGAGCCTACAACATGGGTATGGATCTGAAAATTGGTTTGAGCGAAAGCTTTACCCTCGACATGACCCTCATTCCCGATTTCGGTCAGGTGGAATCGGATCAGTACATCTACAGCTTATCACCTTTCGAGGTTTACTACGAAGAAAAGAGACCATTTTTCACCGAAGGCACCGAACTGTTCAGTAAGGGAAATGTTTTTTATTCGCGACGCATCGGCGGCCGGCCGAAAAAATTCTATGAGCTGGCAGCCAATACACATCCTGACAGCTTATTGCGAAATCCGGAGAGCATACAGTTGATCAACGCATCAAAACTTACCGGAAAAACGTCCAAAGGACTGGCCATTGGCGTATTTAATGCGTTGACTGCGCCGGCCAGGGCAGAAATACAAACCCGGGACGACATTGCGCGACTTACAACAGAACCATCGACCAACTACAATATGCTCGTGCTTGAGCAGGCATTGCCAAACAATAGTCAGGCAAGTTTCTTCAATACCCATGTCTGGCGTCCGGCTTGGCAACAATCGGTCTTTGTCACAGGAGCTGAAACAGCACTGCGCAACAAACAAAACAGTCTGGAGTGGTACGGGATGGCAAGCGTTTCGCACCACACGCTGAGCAGTGCGACAAATAAAGCCGGTGCACGCTATCTGATGAGCTTCGGTAAAATCAAAGGCAGGTTCAGGCCCAATGGCTGGGTTAATCTGGTGAGCGATCGCTTCGATCCCAACGAAATGGGATTTATGCGTAACAACAATGAGCTCAACATAGGTATAGACTTAGAATACAACGAATATGAACCCAAAGGGAAAGTTCTTAAGTGGACAGCCCGCGGAAGAGTTCATCAAAACTACCAATACAGGCCTCATGCCTATGTATCAACATATCTGCAGCTTGATGGAAGGCTTACCACGCAAAATCACCTGACATTGGGTGGCAACGTCAACGCCTTGCCATTTGGCAAAGTGGACTATTTTGAGGCGCGCCGCAAAGGAGTGCCTTTTAATAAACCCGCTGAATATGCTGCCGGTTTCTGGGGCTCGCCCGACTATCGAAAAAGACTGCTTGCTGATTACCGGTTTAATTTCGCTATTATCCCCGATTGGGATGCATTGAATTTCAATACCCGAATCAGCCCTCGCTGGCGTGTCAATGATCAGGTAATCATTTTACCCTCGTTAAGCTATGATCTTCAGCACAATAACCGCGGTTTCGTTCGCGACAGCTCGAACAGCGAAATCATGAGGGTCTTTTTCGGACGACGCGACGTTAATACTTTTTCGAGTAGCCTGGCGCTCGACTATTCCTTCACACCAAACACCTCTTTGATGCTTCGCATGAGGCACTACGTACTTCAGGTAGATTACAAGGATTACTTTACGCTGAACGCTGTCGGCGATCTGAGTCCGAGCGATTTTGTAGCCGACGAAGATTTTGTGGTGAATAACCTGAATATTGATCTCCTGTTTCGATGGAATTTCCTTCCGGGAAGCGAATTGCTGCTGATATGGAAACAAGCGGTTAACGATCGTAAGAGTGGCGAGGCAGCTCTACAGCATTATTTCGATCATATGGCCGATATTGGTCAGTTGCCGGCAATCAACAACCTGAGTTTTAAACTATTGTATTACATTGACTGGACTCAGCTCAAACATCTGAAAACCAGGAAGGCCTGAGGCTGCTGTTGTCCGGCCGGGCTCACTTAATCCGGGCTTTTTCCTCAGCTATGATGAATAAGCACAAAACCGGATAATCAGGCCATGGCCTTGAATTAGCATTAGCCGCAGATTGTGCAATAATCTCAGAAGTGCGTCTATTCGAGATAGGTATATCCGTAAAGACCTGACCTGTAGATCGAAAGAAACTCTTTTCCTTCTTCGGCCGTTATCCTGCCTTGTTTTACCGAGGTGGTAACCCACGACTCAACGGTGCGCACCAGCTTCTTGCTGTTGTATTGCACATAATCAAGTACTTCGGCCACTGTTTCGCCATCAATCACCTGATCGATATAATAGCCCTTTTCGTCCACCGAAACGTGCACCGCATTGGTATCGCCAAACAGGTTGTGAAGATCGCCCAGAATTTCCTGATAAGCACCCGTCAGAAACACTCCGATATAATAAGGCTCTTTGCCCTTGAGACTGTGCACAGGCAGATGGTGCGAGAAATTGCGTGTGGAGATGAAGTTGTCGATTTTGCCGTCCGAGTCGCACGTAATATCCTGCAAAGTGGCATGACGGTCGGGTTTTTCATCGAGGCGATGTATGGGAATGATTGGAAACACCTGATCGATAGCCCAAGAATCGGGCAGTGACTGGAACAGCGAGAAATTACAGAAATACTTATCCGACAATAGTTTAGGCAGGATATTCAACTCTTCAGGCGGCCGTTTCATTTCGTTTGCCATCTGATGTATTTCGCGGGCAATGGTCCAGAACAGCCGCTCGATTTTGGCTCGTGTTTTGAGGTCGAGCAATCCAAGGCTGAACATATCGAGGGCCTCTTCACGAATCTGCTGCGCATCGTGCCAGGTTTCAAGCATACTGCTGGCATTGATATTGTTCCACGACTCGTAAAGGTCGTGAAGCAGTTCGTGATCCTCAGGCGTCACTTCTTCGTCGTCTTCCCAATCGGGTAAAGTGGCGTACTCCAGCACTTCGAACACTAAAACCGAGTGATGTGCAGTGAGTGAGCGGCCGGATTCGGTGATGATATTGGGATGCGGTATTCCGTTTTTATCGCTGGCATCGACCATGGCAAAAGTGGCGTCGTTAACATATTCCTGAACGCTGTAGTTTACACTGCTGCCACTGTTGGCCGATCGTGTGCCGTCGTAATCGACACCAAGGCCACCACCCACATCAACAAAATCAAGGTGAAAGCCCATCTTATAAATTTGAACATAAAATTGGGCAGCTTCCCTCAAGGCGATTTTAATACGTCTGATCTTGTTCACCTGGCTGCCAATGTGAAAATGCACCAGCCTCAGGGTGTCCTTCATGTTATTGCGCTCAAGGTAGTCAAGCGATTCGAGCAGCTCGCTTGATGTAAGACCAAATTTGCTGACATCGCCGCCTGAGTCTTCCCACTTACCGCTGCCCGAACTGGCCAGTTTGATGCGTATGCCAATATTCGGTTTCACCTTCAAACGCTTGGCTACACGGCCTATCAGTTTCAGTTCGTTGAGCTTTTCGACGACAATAAAAATGGTACGACCCATTTTTTGTGCAAGAAGGGCAAGCTCAATGTAGCTTTCATCCTTGTATCCGTTGCAGATAATGAGCGAGTCGTTGTCAGGATTGGTAGCGATAACCGTGTGAAGCTCAGGCTTTGAACCGGCTTCGAGGCCAATATTGAATTTCTTTCCGTGGCTGACAATTTCCTCGACCACAGGCCGCATCTGATTTACTTTGATGGGATAAACGATGAAATTCTGACCTTTATAGTCATACTCCTCTGCTGCCACCTTAAAGCAATTGTGCATTTCCTCGATGCGGCTGTCGAGAATATCCGGAAAGCGAAGAAGCACAGGAGTGGAAACATCGCGCAAGAGCAACTCATCAATGAGTTCGCGCAGGTCAACAGAAGCATAGCCCGTTCGGGGCGTAACGGTTACATTACCCTTATCATTAATTTTAAAGTAATTGATTCCCCAGCCATTGATATTGTATAGCTCCGCCGAGTCTTCAATACGCCATTTTCTCATCGTTGTTCAAAAGGTTTTAGGATTAAAAAACAGTCTGTTTCCTGCGTTGAGCAAACCATGCAAAACTATAAAAAAATAAAGGGCGGAATATTTCGGTTATCAATATTTAAATGATTGATATACTGAATATTGTGTAATTCTTATAGCCAAATTTTTCGCTAAACCTTTTTATTGCTGCTGAAATCAGCATCAAGCCGGTTAATTATGCTGTATGCCTCAAGGTTGAAGAGCAAACCTGATGCTTGCTTTAGTAAAGCCTGCTGCGCTTGATCAGGTATTCGACAAGCACTGCATGATAACCCCGGCTGATATCCGTTTCGATGAGGTCGATACGGTACTGCGCGCATTTGCGCCGAAGCTCAATTTTTCGCTCAGCCATTGCTTTGCGGTATTGATCCTGAATTTCTACCGGGTTCAGCCTTAATGCTTCGCCGGTTTCCATGTCCACAAATCTGTATGGCCTGTTTTCCAGATCGAGCAATTCTTCCGTTGCCTTGTCAAGCACATGAAAAAGTATCACTTCATGCTTGTTGTAACGTAGGTGCTGCAATGCCCTGAATACTTCTTCGGGTTGTTCGTTATCCAGTAAATCGCTGAATATGACCACCAAAGATCGTTGATGTGTGCGCTCAGCGATTTCGTGCAATGCTTTAGCAGCGGCTGTGGTCTGGTTTTTTGCAGAAGTTCCCTGATTGAGTAAGCGCTCCAGCTCAACAAATATCGCCTGATGGTGAGCCCTGCTTGTTCGGGCACGGGTGTGCAGGCGCAAACTGTCATCAAAAAGGCTCAGGCCAACAGCATCGCGCTGCTTACGCATGAGCTCGCTCAGGCTGGCTGCTGCATAAACAGAAAATGCCAATTTGTTGAGGCTGCCTGAGCCCGACTTCATATTTAGCGGAAACAGCATCGAGCCCGAACAATCGATGACCAGCTGGCAGCGAAGATTTGTTTCCTCCTCGAATCGCTTGACAAAAAGCTTCTCGGTACGCCCAAAAAGCTTCCAGTCGATATGCCTGATCGATTCTCCACGGTTGTAAAGCCTGTGTTCGGCAAACTCAACCGAAAATCCGTGGAAAGGACTTTTGTGCATGCCGGTGATAAACCCTTCCACAACCTGACGAGCCAATAACTCAAGGCTGCCAAAAGGCGTAAGCTGGTCATGTAGTATTTTGAATTCCAAACGAGTGAGTCGTTTAAGGAATGCAGTGTAATGGTTCGATCAACTCAAACCCTTAACCCTGATTCATGGTAAAACTTGTCAGAGTATAGCTTCGAGCTTTTTTGCCAGTACCGGCTTTGGAACGACACCGACCTGTTTATCAACCACTTGTCCGTTTTTGAAGAACAGCAATGTCGGAATATTGCGAATCCCAAATTGCATAGCCGTCTGCGGGTTATTGTCCACATCCAGTTTTACCACTTTCGCCTTGCCGGCGTATTCCTGTCCGATTTCTTCGACAGTGGGCCCAATGACGCGACATGGTCCGCACCAGACTGCCCAAAAGTCAACAATTACAGGAACATCGGATTTGAGTACTTCCTGCTCAAAAGTAGCATCGGTTACATTAAGTGCCATTATCGGGAAATGTTAAGTTATGCTGCAAAGATAGGCAGTTTACTTTATGTTGGCCTGACAAGCTTTGCAAGGATTATTTTCATTCATGATTATTCAAAGGTGTATTGCAGAAAATCGAACCTCGCCAGCTCCTGAAGTACTATTCCGGCATCAACTTTGAACTTGCGTGGCGATACGGAAGCTTTCATTTTGCTAACCGGATCGAACAGGCTGATGTGCAGCTGATGCTTGCCCGGGTTAGCCTTTATTATTTTGCTCAGTTCGCTTTGGTCGCTTTCGGTCATTTTTCTTAGGTCTATACTGATTTTCACACACTTATGACTTTTGTCGAATACCTGATCAAGCAGTTCGAGTTCAAGAATTTTCATCTCAAGCTGACTGCGGTCGCGAAAACCCGGTGTGGTAGTGGCATGCACCAGCAGAAAAGTTTCAAGAACCAGCAAGTGCCTGAACCTGAGATAGGTTTCGCCGAACATGGTGAGTTCGATACCAGCCAGGTGATCCTCGAGTCGGAATCTTCCGTATGGTTTTCCCTGATTGGAAGTAAGGTGTTCGGCCGATGTTACCTGGCCGGCAAATGACACCTTCTTTCCGTTGAGCGACTGAAGGTTCTGGTTAAGCTTTTGAATATCGATGTTGGTGAAGTATTTGACGGCCAGCTTGTAGCTGTCCATGGGATGGGCACTCACATAAAACCCGATGGTTTCTATCTCCATCTGCAAGGCTTTAGCTTTGGGCCATGGTTCGCATGCAGGCATGGGAAGTTCAGCAATCTGGGTTTCGATGGCCTCGCCAAAGAGATTATACTGGCTGGTTTGTCTTGATTCGATTACTTTTTCGGCCCAGCGCATGGCTTTTTCAAGAAAAGTATTGCCTTCGCTGCCTTCCCGGAAGAAAAACTGAGCACGGTGCACACCTTCGAAAGAGTCGAATGCGCCTGCCATGACAAGTGATTCGACTGCCCTTTTGTTGACAGTTCGCGGATTTATGCGGGTCAGAAAGTCCGAAACACCGGTAAACCGACCGTTCAGGCTACGCTCGTCGATGATGCTTTTTACCGCTGACTCGCCCATATTTTTAATGGCGCCAAGCCCGAAGCGTATTTCTCCTTTGCTGTTTACCGTGAAGGTGTATTCTGATTCGTTGAGGTCGGGACCAAGCACTTTGAGGTTCATGCGGCGGCATTCCTCCATAAAAAAAGTCACCTGCTTGATGTCGCTGAGGTTGTGGCTGAGCACTGCTGCCATAAACTCGGCCGGATAATGGGCTTTGAGATAGGCAGTCTGGAATGCAATTTTTGCATAGCAGGTGGAATGCGATTTGTTGAAGGCATAGTTCGCAAAGGCAAGCCAGTCGTTCCAGATTTTCTTCAGCTTTTCTTCAGGGTGACCATTTCGCTTGCCTCCCTCCAGAAATTTGGTATGCAGGTCGTCGAGCAGTTCGCGGTTCTTCTTACCCATAGCTTTGCGCAAGGTGTCGGCTTCGCCTCTCGAAAAACCTGAAAGTTTTTGCGACAGCATCATAACCTGCTCCTGGTAAACAGTGATGCCATAGGTCTCCTGCAAGATATCCTTCATCACCTCGAGGTCGTAGGTCACAAGCTCCCTGCCATGCTTCCGGTTAATATAACTGGGAATGTAGGCCATGGGTCCCGGACGGTAAAGGGCGTTCATGGCAATAAGGTCGTTAAAGACCGTGGGCTTCAGCTCCTTGAGGTGTTTTTGCATTCCCGGACTTTCGTACTGAAAAATACCGACAGTTTCGCCGCGCTGAAATAAGGCGTAGGTGACGGCATCGTCGAGCGGAATGGCTTCGGGGTCAATTTCGGTACCGTGACGTTTTTTGATGAGGGCAATGGTGTCGCGTATCAGCGAAAGGGTGGTAAGGCCCAGAAAATCGATTTTCAGCAAGCCTGCGGATTCAGCCACCTCATTTTCAAACTGCGTGGCCCAAAGGCTTGAGTCTTTCGAAATGGTGACAGGCACCAGCTCACGCAGGTCGGTTGGGGTGATGACAATGCCACAGGCATGCAAGCCGGTATTGCGCACCAGGCCCTCGAGGGCCAATGTTGCGCGCAGTATGCGGCTTTCCTCACTTTGCTCCTGCATCTTCCGTTTCAGTTCCAGGCCGGTTTCTATTTGCTCGGGCCTGTATTTTTCCTTGAGCTTTTCATCGCTGAGCCTGAAAAAATCGCCCAGTTTGATGCCGTTCGTCGAGGCAACCAGCTTGTTGACATAAGCCTGATCTTTGTCGAGCGCCCTGCTTACATCACGTATAGCCGACTTGGTTCCCAGGGTGCCGTAGGTGATAATCTGGGCTACCTTATTCTGTCCGTATTTCTTTGTTACATAGTCAATGACCAGCGATCTGCCCTCGTCGTCAAAGTCGATATCAATATCCGGCATCGAAATGCGTTCAGGGTTCAGAAAACGCTCGAACAGCAAGCCGTAGCTGAGCGGATCTATATTGGTGATTCCGATGCAGTAGGCCACGAGTGAGCCGGCCGCAGAGCCGCGTCCCGGACCTACCCAAACGCCCATGCGACGCGCCGCAGCAATGAGGTCCTGAACAATCAGAAAATATCCGGGATAACCTGTCTTGGCGATGGTGGCGAGCTCAAAATCAAGGCGTTCAGTTATTTCGGCTGAAAGCTCAGCATAGCGCTGTTTTGCTCCTTCATAGGCCAGATGGCGTAAATATCTGTTTTGCCCGCGAGTCCCATGATCCAATGCATCCTCCTGATCTTTAAACTCCTCAGGAATCTCAAAAACCGGAAGCTGGATATCTTGCTTTAGCGAAAATTGTTCCGTTTTTTCGATAATCTCGGTGATCGTGTCAAAAGATTCGGGCAAATCAGCAAATAAGGCGGCCATCTGCTCCGGAGTTTTGAAATAGAATTCGTCATTCGGAAAGCCGTAACGATAGCCATAACCACGACCAATAGGATCATCTTTCTTGCTGTTATCCTTGATGCACAACAGAAAGTCGTGGGCGTCAGCATCTTCCTTATCCAGATAATGGACAAGGCCTGACGGGAAGTATTTAATGCCATGTTTGGCCGCCATGGCAAGCAGCCATTTATTCAGGTGTTCTTCCTCCTCGAGTCCGTGCCTGTTAATTTCGATATAAAAGTCATCATGAAAGTGCTGCCTGTACCAAAGCAGTGCCTCTTCGGCCTGTTGCTCGCCCACGTTCAGCCATAAATACGGCACCTCGCCCTGCAAGCCACCGGTCGAAACCATTAACCCATCCTTATGCTGAACCAGCAGTTGTTTGTCGATGCGCGGAACGTAGTAAAACCCATCGGTAAAAGAAAGCGAACTCAATAAGGACAGATTCCTGTAGCCTTTGAGGCTTTTGGCCCAAACAGGAATCAAAAATCCGTTGTCCTGTCTGCTCTTGTTTCTGTGTTCACGACAAAGGTTGAACTCAGTTCCCAGCAGGGCTTTCAGTGGCTTTTGTGATGCTCCTTCGTTTTGCTTGCTCCTTTGCTTATTGACTTGATTTACAGCTTCAACAAACTCGAAAGCGCCCATCAGATTGCCCGTATCGGTAAGTCCGATAGCCGGCATATTGAGTTTTACGGCACGTTGCACCAATTGTTTGATGTCGATGGTAGAATTCAGTAGCGTATAGGTGCTGTGCGTGCGGAGGTGAGCGTATTTTGGAGCCAGGTCAGCAATAGCATCTGTATTTGTTGACTGTCCGCTGTCCAGCTCCTGATCAATCAATTCCCTATTCGATCGTATGTTTACCAGGGCAGACGGGATCGGTGCAGGATTGGCCTTTCTGAACTCTTCGATTAAGACTTGCGACAGTCCGGCCTGTCCGGGTGCAAAGTGACCGGTTCGAAGCAATTCCAGAAAACAGCGGGCAGTTGCTCCAACATCGGCAGCGGCATTATGGGCTTCATCGAAACCTTCGCCAAAAAGATGATTGTGCAGCTCACCAAGGTTGGGAAGTTTAAACTTTCCGCCTTTACCTCCGGGAAGCCTGCAAAGGGAAGCCGTTTCCTCAGTACAGGTGTCGAGCACTTGTTTCGATTCGATTGGATCGGCCATGCCGGACCTGAGGTATTCGACCCCAAGCACGGTTGTATCAAAATTCAGGTTGTGCCCTGCAAGGATGGCCGATTTTTCCAGAACTGCTGCAAAAAT
This sequence comes from Bacteroidales bacterium, assembly GCA_035325985.1. Classification (GTDB taxonomy): domain Bacteria; phylum Bacteroidota; class Bacteroidia; order Bacteroidales; family F082; genus JALNZU01. The sequence goes on along the minus strand of DAOKYW010000028.1, from coordinate 5,171 downwards.
GCCGAGCGCTTCTGTCAGAGGTATGCCATGCTCGAGTGCATACTCGGTGGTGATGCCGTGTACCCTGGTAGCATTGTATGGGATGGTGAAACCATCAGGCCGGATGATGATATCGTTGGCCTCGATCAACCTGCCAACTTCATCGTATAAATGCCAGGCCAACTGAACCACTCTTGGCCAGTTAGAAAAATCGCTTTTGGGGGCATTCCAGTCGCGTGGCAGACCGGTGGTTTCCGTATCGAAAACAAGAAACATGAAGGAAGTATTATATTGCTGTAATTGAGTAACTTAGATTGGGTTTTACCACAGCAAAGTTAGGGAATTGTCACAGCCAAACCATGTGCATCGGGCAACCCCTCAGCGGGAAGTTATCAACATGGCGATCAGTACACTGTCAATCAGCCGTTTTCAGGAATGCCTTTCAACCGTGTTACGGTGCGAATGCCATCAACCTTTTTCAGCTTTTCGATTGCTTCGGTGAGTGATGAAGCATTTTTGACATATATGGCGACATTGGCTTGCACCACGCCATTGGAGCTTTCGAGCTGAAAGTTGCGGATATTGAGTCCCATATCAATCGAAAGCACCTGGGTCATGCGGTGAATAAATCCCACGCCATCGATTCCGGTAATCTTAAGGCCTGCAAGAAACATCAGGTCTTCCGAGCGTTTCCATTTGGCCTTTACGATATGCTGACCATATTGCGACATCTGGTTGACAGCCTTGGGACAATTCACCTGATGAATATGCATGGGCTCGCCCTTAAACGAAAGTGCCACCACATCATCGCCGGGCAGCGGGTTGCAGCACGACGAAACGATATAATCCAGACTGGCGATATCTTCGCCCAGAATTCCCGGCTTAAACACCTTGGTACCGTTGCGCGTTTCCTGATCGGGCGCGGCGCTTTTGTCGTTTTGCTTGTTGCGTCCGAAAGGATTGGTGATGTAGCGCAGAATACCCTGACTCGGCTTATCAGGCTGAAATACAGCCTTTATTCTTGTAAAATTGATGCGGTCAATAGCTACAAAATAATATAAGTCCACCAGGCCATCGAGCCCTTCACTTTCGATGATACGGTTGATGTTAGCTTTTGAGGGCTCTAGCGAAAGCTGTTTAAAATACTCCTCAAGTTTTGACCAACCCTGGTCTTTAAAGCCTTTACGATATTCCCTGATGGATTCCCTAAGGCGGCTTTTAGCCCTGGCTGTGACTACATAATCGAACCATTCTTCCTTTGGCACCTGCGTTTTGCTCGTGATGATTTCCACCTGATCGCCTGAGCTGAGCTGATGGTTGAGTTGTACAAGCTTGTGATTAACATTTGCTCCAATACATCTGCTACCCAACTCAGTATGAATACTAAAGGCAAAATCGAGGGCAGTTGCACCTTTGGGTAGCGTGATCATGTTGCCTCCGGGTGTAAACACAAAAATCTCGTCCGAGAACAGGTTGAGCTTGAAGTCGTTGATAAACTCAAGCGCCGTGGCATCTTCGGCACTCAGCAACTCGCGCACCTTGGTCAGCCATTCGTCAAGACCACTCTCGCTATTGGGCTGATCGCGATACTTCCAATAGGCAGCATAACCTTTTTCTGCAATTTCTTCCATGCGCTCCGACCTGATCTGCACGTCAATCCACCTGCCCGACCTGCTCATGACGGTGGCATGCAACGATTCGTAACCATTGGCTTTAGGCAGCGAAATCCAGTCGCGCAATCGGGTGCTATTGGGTCGGTATAACTGCGTTATGGCGGCATAGACTTTCCAGCACTCCATTTTCTCAACCGCAAGCGGACAATCGATGACAAACCTTACAACAAATGTGTCGTGTACTTCAGCGAAAGGGATTTCCTTGTCTTTCATCTTCTGCCAGATGGACGAAACTGATTTCTCGGCCATGAAGATGCGGCTTTTCACACCCATAGCAGTCAATGAATCCTTTAGCGGTGCCGTAAATTCATCCACCAGAGCCTGTCGTTGTTTACGCGTGGCCTCAAGGTTGTTTCTGATGTTCTCGTAGATGGTAGGCTCGGTGTACTTTAATGCAAGGTCTTCCAGTTCGCTTTTTATGGCATATAAACCCAGCCTGTAGGCCAGCGGAGCAAAGAGATAGGTGGTTTCGCTGGCAATTTTCCATTGCTTCACCGAAGGCATCGAGTCGAGTGTGCGCATATTGTGCAGCCTGTCGGCGAGTTTGATCAGGATGACACGCACATCATAGGACAAGGTAAGCAAGACCTTTCGGAAATTTTCAGCCTGCAGACTTTCCACGTTTGTCCCTTCGACCATGGTGTCTATCTTCGTCAGGCCGTCGATGATGCGCGCAATTTGCTCACCGAACATCGATTGGATGTCGCTCAGCTTATACTCGGTATCTTCCACAACATCATGCAGTAACGCACAAATAATGGAAGTGCGGCCGAGTCCGATTTCGCCGGCAGCAATGGTAGCCACCTCGATGGGATGATATATGTAAGGATCGCCCGACTTGCGGCGCATATCGCGGTGAGCAGCAGCAGCTAACCGGAATGCTTTACGAACCATCCAGCGGTCGTTGGTGTTTTTTCGGGTGTGCCAAACGTCGATAAGCCGCCGGTAACGACGCAGAATTTCGCGCCGCTCTTCCGGAGAATACCACTCAAGGGCATTTTCAATACTTATCGGTTCGTTGGACATGGTTTTACGGTTATTGCAAAAATAACCGTTTTAACCATCTGCAGAGCAAAACCACAACGAATTACCAATTAAAGGCATTTTGGGAAAAATGTCATCAGTATAGCATCAACACCCAACACACCTCAGTCAGGCAGGAATAATTCCACGCTCTTTATATGGCTCTAATTATCCGTAAATAATGATTATTTATCTTTTCTTCCTCGAAGCCTGAATACCCATAGTGCTTTCGCTTACCTCAGCTCGCCTGTAGCGCATATGTTCAAGAATGTAGTGATCTTCAGGAGTGATCGAACGGAAACTTCGGTACAGGGCGGGATAAGCAGTGATGGTTACCATTAGTTTTCCTCCTTTACGGGTCAATTCGAATTTGGGTTCAACCAGCACATCCGATTTTGTTTCGCGAAGCACCTGAGCCATAGCCATCATTTTTGCTTCTTCAGGCGTTTTGGCTTTTTTTGCTACAACAGTATGAACAATCTTTCCCGGACTAACCTCCAGCTCAGCCAACACAGGATGCTGAATAACACCGGTTTCGCTGATGCCAATGGTTTTGAACGGAATCGACTGGATAACCTGACAACTATGTAGGCCAAGTGCCAGTGCAATGAGCGGGATAAGTTTAATGAAGCGCATAATCTCAATTGTTAATGGGTTCGGCGCCAAATCTATGGGCACTTAATGGCTGAAGCAATACGTAGAAATACGTATAAAGCTCTTTTCTGAAACATCATATTATGGCCAAAAAACATATTCACATCGCACACCACCTGAAGCCAACATCTCATGAGCCAAAAGTACAACGCTTTCCACGAGATGATTTGCATCAGCTTGGGAAGCTGCATTCCCTGCTAACCTAAATACCAATTAGCTACCGAGAAGTAAATAATCACACCGGTAATATCAGCGATTGAAGTAATCAGTGGTGCACTGGCCGCGGCCGGGTCGATTTTCAGCCGTGTAAAAACAAACGGGAGAAGCATGCCGATCATACTGCCATTGATCACTACGAGCACCATAGTGAGTGCTACCACAGGAATAATGCCCGGTGACCTGAAACTGGCAACTGCCGCAACGCCAACCGCCATGGTTAAACCCAGTAAAAAAGAAACCAGAAATTCCTTTCCAAGGAGTTTGTACCAATCAGATAGTTTCACATCGCCAACAGCGAGCGAACGAATCATTAAGGTGGCTGACTGCGAGCCTGCATTTCCACCACTGTCGATGAGCAGCGGCAAAAAGAATACCAGCGATACCATGGATTGTATCACACCTTCGAAGCTTGCAAGGGCAGCACCGCTGAATACATTCACAAAAACAAGTGCTATCAGCCATAGAATGCGATTCTTATACAGTATTGCCACCGACTGACGCAATGGATTGCCTAAAGCTTCGCCAACCGAACCAAATTTGTGAAAGTCTTCAGTGGTTTCCTTTTCCAACACATCCATGATGTCATCAACTGTCACGATGCCAATCAGCACTCCTTCGTCGTTTACAACAGGCAGCGCCACACGGTCGTAATCTTTAAAGGTGCGCACTGCTGTTTCCTGATCATCAACAGGTTTAAGGGCAATAAACCTGAAATCCATCAGATCGCGCACCAATTGATCAGGTCGGGCGAAGATAAGTTCCCGGATTTTGATATCGTCGATGAGCTTCCATTGGTCATCCACTACATAAACCACATTGAGGGTTTCCGAATCGCGACCGAATTGCCGGATATGGTCAAAGCATCGTTCGATGGTCCAGTCGGGTCGTAGTGCCACATATTCGGGCGTCATCAGACGGCCTACACTGTCGTCGGGATAACCCAATAGTCGTACGGCCGTGCTGCGTTCTTCCGGCGAAAGCAGCTGAAGCAAGGGTTGAAGCACATTGCCCGGAAGCTCCTCGAAAAAAGCTGTGCGGTCGTCGGGCTCAATGTCGTTGAGCAATTCTGCCAGACGCTGATTGTTGTGGGCCAGAGCTTCAATGATTTCCTGCTGCTTTTCGAGCGAAAGCAATTGAAAAACCTCTTTCGCCTGATGGCGGTTCAGCAGCCTGAATACAACGGCTTCATCCTTCTCGTCCAGAAGTTCGATGAGGTTGGCAATATCGATAGCATCAAGGCTGTCGATACTCATCTTGAGTGCTTTCCAATCCTTGTGTTGGATAAGCTCAATAAAATTTCGTGCAATAGTTACCATTTGAAGGCCTCCTTGCTTTTTGGCTGCAAGGATGCCTGAAGCGCCCTCTGCAACCGGGTTAGTGATTCAAACGCGCGGGATAAGGGTCGCTATCCATATATTTTTTCTTGAAAATTTTGGCAAAGGTATAGGAATAGCTCAAGAACAGATATAAACCTCAGGGTTTATTATCCGCAAAATGCATTTTTCATTTTCAAGCGCCATATGAAGCCTGCAAGCATGATTTCCGGAATGGCAGTCAGCCTTGGCGGAAACGTATTTCGGAGTCGGTTTGCATGGTTTTGCAGGAAAATATGGAAAACTATTA
>DAOKYW010000027.1:0-30877 GCA_035325985.1 Bacteroidales bacterium | reverse complement strand
TTGGTGCTACAAGGTTTAAGGCCGGAAGAGCGTTATTCAAAAATCCATATCCAACATCCCCTTGTGACACCGACTGGGTGGCATATTTTGTCGTCTTAAACAAATCAGCGTATCCTGATGATGAAGGACTCACCGAAGACGATTCAAGCCCGGGCCATCCCGAGCATCGCATCACTCACCTAATCCCCAACCACTTTCACCGTCAATACTCCCGCTTCCGATGCCCACCTGACCAAAAAGAGGCCTTGATGTGGCAGTCGCATTCCTGTGGTCTGCAACCGGCCGGGCATCAGGCTAAGCGTTTTGCTGTCGAGCAACCGCCCCTGCAGATCGAAAAGCGTGAGCTGACCGCTCAGCTCTCCCGGACCATCGAGCAACAGCTGCAATCCTTCGGGGCTGTTTCGCGCCCTGAGGCGGATGCTAAGGTGCTGCTCGGGTGCACTTCCTATAATGCCCAGATGTTGCCTGAGCAGGTCGGTAAACTGCTCGGGCGTCACAAATACCACATGCTGGCCTACTTGTTGATTCAGCTGTATCTGTTGCATCAGCGTCCTCAGGCGAGGCAGGGTGATATCGGCCTGATTACTGCTGCCGATGGTGAAGTTGTCCTGCCTCAGCCGCTGATATCCGGCCAGCAGGAACGATGGACGCGGTTTGCCGTTGAGTTTGTTCACAATGCGGTTGGCTGCCACCTGCAGGTCGGTAACCGGCGCATAGAAAGTTTCATCGTTCACGTGGTTGTACAGCAGTCCGCCAAACTGCTGATACGCCTGTTGAGTCTGCAGCCCGGGGTCGAACAGGAAAGTGAGCAGAGCGCCGCTTTGCTGCGAAAATTGCGCCAGACGCCCATAATGATAGTTGTTGGAAATCAGCACTCCTCGGTAGGTGGATTCGCCGGCCCCGTTGTAATGCTTGTAGGCATACACCGACGGGATGCTGAACTTCTGCAGAAGTACAGTTGCCTTTTCGAGGGCATCGGGACGAATGTCGGCCGGAAACATATCGGCATAGGCGTAGCCCAGCGGGTTGGTCACGCTGATAAAGCCATCCTTTTCCGTAGCTGTGCTGTAATAATATTGTGCCACAAAAGGCATGATGTCGAACATATGCAGGTTAAAACCCCAGCCCAGCGGCACCTCGCCACGCAGCACCGAATGCCATGCCCCGGCCTGAAAGCCCAGATTCCAGTTGCCGGCATCGCCTTCGGAGCCCAAAAAGAGCACATAGTATTTATTTTCGAGCAAGGTAGTACCCGGAGTGACAGCCGACGGACGGACGTAGTTGAAATTGGGATTGGCCGGAAACACATGATGCCACGACATATTGCTCAGCAGTGTTTCGTGGAAGCTTCCGCCCCAGGCCGATATCCATTGCACCAGAGGTTCGGGCCGCATCCAGCCGTAAACATGGAACAGCTTACCCGGTCTTTGATTTTTAAGGTATTGCATCACCTGTTCGATGCGCGAGGCTTTGGCATCAGATAACGAAGCGAAGCTCAGCGATTCAGTTCCTGCAAGATTGAGCTGAAACATACGCTGGCTGACAGCCCAGTCGGTGATTTCGCGCAGGTAAAAACAGCCCGGATTGGTGAAAGGGAGGATCACCGTCAATGCCCAATCGAGGATGGCGAAATAGCGTTCTTCCTGCCCGAGCGTGCTGTTGTTCCACGGATGGGCAGCGCTCTCGAGTCGGGCGCTGACGCGGATGGAATCGCTACGGCCAAAGTGGTTGCGGATGGTGATGCTGTCGGGTTGGGCGAGGCCAAAAAAGTCAGTGTTGTCGTGCGGCAGTGGTATGCAATCGGCCAGACCACCGGTCATGGCAGCCACTTCGCCTTGCCACCTGAAGCTCTGGCCGCTGAAGTTGCCATAGGTGAGCGATTTATCGTAGGTAACCACCCCTTTGATATCGTTACGGAAGCGATTTACAAGGCCGGAAAACGTGCTTTCCATCACGAAGTTTGCCCCGGCAGCCGTGTAGATATCCCGCCATTGCTCATCCGTCTGGTTATAGCTCCAGGCTTCGTAAACATTAAGCAGATAAAGCCTTGGCGCATTGCGGTTTACGATACCTGCAAGAGTCATGGCAGCCAAACGATATTCGGTGGGCTGACCGGCACCATTGAAGATGACCGCTTGCTGGGAAAATAAGGATATACTACTGAATATCAATACTATGAATAAGATAAAGGATCGCATCTGCCTTGGTTTGCATACGAAGCTACAAATTACCCTGCTTTAAAAACTCCACCGGCATGAATTATCTTTGCCGTAAAAGTTTCAAAACTTGTCGCAACACCTTCGCATACTCGTGGTGAGCCGTCACTTCAGCTTTCGTGGGCCAGTGGCAGCGGCTTTTCTGAAGAGTTTTAATCCCGGTCACGAAATTTTCGGCTATGCTGCCGAGGGTGTCCGGCCCATGCCCGGGATAACCCGACAAATGCTGTGGGAATCGTATCTTGAAGACACAAGCTTCAGGCTCATCAACAGCACCGGGATACAGGATTACCATTGGGATGTCGTCATCATCCTCGATCATAGCCACAATACAACAGCTTCGATTCCCCCGGCAAAAACGACATTCCATCTGCCACTACCCGCATTAAGCGTACATGAAGCCAGGGCGGCGCGCAGACTTCGCGATACTATCAAGAACGAAATGTTTATGCTGCTGCGCGATTTAAATCCGATAACAGTTCAAAAGCCTGTGTAGGACCACGTTCCGGTAGAGGCTACATGATCATCAAAAAAATGAGCGGCATCATAGATGCCGCTCATTTTTCAGGTATGGTTCAGGCCAAAATCAGGCATCGGCAAGTGTTCTCAGCTTGGTTTCAAGCACTTTAAGGTCGTTCTTGGCCCTGTTGATCTTCTTTTCGTATTCCTGACGCATCAGCTCGCTCTGTTTGCTGCTCGAGAAAAAGCCGATGTTATTCTCCAGGGTTTTGATTTCGTCGCGCAGTTTGGTGATTTTGATATTGAGCTGGTTGCGTTCGCGGCGGATGCGGTCGGGGCCGTCAGCTTCTTCGCGCATGCTGTCCACCGATTCGCGCATGCGTGTCTGCATCTTATCCTGCTCGGTGAGTTTCATGCGGTCGAACAACTTATCGATCTCCTTGCGGAATTCGGCGTAGATGCTGTCTTTGACATTCATGGGCACGTGGCCGATTTCGGTCCACTGGCGCTGAATGGCTTTCAGGCCTTCGAGGTTGACTGATCTGTCGGCACTCACTTCAAAATTGCGCACCTTCTCGATCAGTTCCTGTTTCATCTTCAGGTTATCCTCTTCGCGTCCGCGCATATTGCCAAAGAATTCCGACTTTCTTGCAAAAAACTTGTCGCAGGCTGTGCGGAAACGCTTCCAAATCTTATCGGAGTCCTTACGCGGCACGGCACCGATTTTTTTCCATTCTTCCTGTAGCGCCTTCAGTTGCTCGGTAGTTTTGCGCCATTCGGTGCTTTCCGAAAGCGATTCGGCCTGAATGCACAGGTCACGCTTGCGGTTCAGGTTTTCGAGCTGCTGTGCCTTAATGCGGTTGAAGTACTCCTTCTTGAGTTCAAAGAAGTTGTCCATAGCTGCCTTGAAGCGCTTCCAAACGGCATCGTTCACGTCCTTAGGCGCCGGGCCAATCTGTCGCCAGAGCTTAAACAGTTCGCTGATCTCGTCGGTTTTCTTCATCCATTCGCTGATGCTCTCAGCCGGCTCGCTGGCCAACTCCTCAGCTTTAACGCAGAGCGCAGCCTTGTCGTCGTAGTTCTTCTGCTGCACTTCCTGAATACGGGCGTAGTATTCGCGCCTGTTGGCATTGATTTTATCGGTGGCTGTGCGGAAGCGCTCCCAGATTTCATCCTTTTTGTCCTGAGGCACCGGACCAATTTCCTTCCACTCTTCGTGGTATTTCTGGAGCATCTTGAAGGCTTTGACGAGCGACTCCTCGAACACCAGTTCTTCCACCTTTTCGCAAAGCTGGATCTTGGCTTCCATATTCTTCTTCATGTCGAGGTCGCGCAGCTCGCGGTTGATCTTCACCTTATCGAAGAATTTCTCGACCAGGAAATGATAGCTGTTCCACAGGTTGGTGATTTCGCCGGCAGGCACCTGTCCGATGCTGCGCCATTTGTCCTGCAATACCCGAAACTCGTCGTAGGTTTTTTTAAGTGTCTCTTCCGAGTTGATCAGGGTCTTCAGTTCTTCGAGTATGGCATTTTTGGCGGCAAGGTTCTCTAGTTTTTGCTTCTCCAGCAGTTCGTTATGCTTGGCCTTGCTTTCCTTATATTTATTGAAGGCTGCCTTGTAACGCAGTTCGAGCGGGTCTTCGGGGCGAACAAACGATTCGCGCTCGCCGCCTTCTGACAGAAACTGCTCAAGCTCGCGCTCCACATCTTCCCTGTTCAGCTTCATGAAGAACGACTTGATGGCAGCAACTTTATCTTTAATCAGGATAATATCCTGTTCCTGAACCGTTTCCTCAAGCATCTCGACCAATTGCAGCTTGTTGAGGCTGGCAAAATCATGCTGACTGAAGTCTTCATCCTCCTCTTCGTCGTGGACTTCAAGGTGCAGCTCTTCAACAGCAGCCATTTGCGGGACCTCTACCTCCTTTTTTTCTTCAGTCAGGGGTAGTTCAGCTTCTGCCTCGGCTTCGGCAACGGCCTGGGGTTCTGCCTCTGCGGCCGGAACAACGGCTTCGGCTACCGGAGCATCAGCCGGCGTTTCCGCAACTACAGGCAGTTCATCAGCCTGCTGTGATTCAGGCAGAATTTCCGGCTCGGCAATCGTTGCTGCATCTGCCACTGTTGCTGCTGCAACGGGCGTTTCCACCATGGGATGGTTGCTGCTGATCAATTCAATAATTTTTGCTTTTTCGGCCTCAGTAATGAGGACTGGCTTGTCCTCCGCGGGAGTTTGCGTTTCAGCTACAATCACTTCCGTTGGTACGGGAGCTTCGGGGGCTTGCAATTCCGGAGCATCGGTGGCTTCGGATGCAGGGTTCAGTTTTTCGGTTTCCATTACACCAGTTGTTAATCGTTTAGTACATTGCCAAGCGCCACCGGGCGCCCGGCAGGGGTTCATTCACAAGGGTTGCAAAAATAGCAATTATTTAGGATTCAAAAGTTTCGGGATGCATGCATTTTGGTTCGTAACGCACATCAGGCATAACTCAGCGCCTGTTCGATATCGGCGATGATATCGCCGGCTTCTTCGATACCAACCGACAAACGGATGAGACCATCGGTGATGCCACCTGCAAGGCGAGCCTCGGGTGATAATTTTGAATGCGTCATACTGGCCGGATGTTGGATGAGGGTTTCGATACCACCCAGCGAAACAGCGAGAAGAGCCAGTTTCACATGGTTCATCATCCGCTTTCCTGCCTCAAATCCGCCGGCCAGCCCAAAGCTGATCATCGCTCCGGGTCCTTTCATCTGGCGACGGCCAAGCTCGTATTGTGGATGCGAAGGCAGACCGGGAAAAAGCACCCAACTTACCTTGGGATGCTGTTCGAGAAATTGTGCCACCTTTATGGCATTCTCCTGTGCACGTTCGATGCGAAGGCCAAGTGTCTTGAGTCCCCTGCGGGTGAGCCAGGCCTGATGCGGGTCCATATTAAATCCCATATTCACCATCACAGGCCGCATCATGTCGTAATGTGCCTTGGTGCCCGCCACAACCATGCCTGCTACAATATCGGCATGACCGTTAATGAATTTGGTCATGGAGTGCAGCACGATGTCGGCGCCCAGCGTAAGGGGTTTCTGAAGATAAGGGCTGCAGAAGGTATTGTCAACGCACACGGGGATGTTATGGCGTTGCGCGATGGCCGCCACAGCAGCAATGTCGGTGATTCCGATGGTGGGATTGGCAGGTGTTTCGAGAAATATAAGACCGGTTTCGGGACGTATGGCAGCTTCCACATTAGCCGGATTGGTGGCATCCACAAAGCTGGCCGTAACGCCAAAACGCGTGTACAGGCTTTCGATGATACCTCGCGATGGGCCGTAAAGCGCATTGTGTGCAACCAGATGCTTGCCCTGCCCAAGAAAAGTCAGGTAAACGGTATTCACTGCGGCCATCCCCGAACTCACCGCAATACCGCCATAACCTTCTTCAAGCCTGGCCACGGCCTGTTCGAGCTCGCTGATGGTGGGGTTACCAATGCGGGTGTAGATGTAGCCCTTGTCTTCGCCCGCAAAACACCGGCTGCCATGATCGGCATCGGCAAAAGCAAAGGTAGAGCTTTGGTAGATAGGCGAAACAGCGCTGAGCAGCTGGTCATCGCCCTTGCCGGCATGAACGGCCAGCGAATTGAATCCAAGGTCTTCGGTATGCATGGTTTTGGGTAAAAAAAGGCAGGAGACCTCTGGCCTCATGCCGTAAGTATTTCAGAATGACAATAAGTAAGCTTTCGCGTTTAGAACGGCCAGAAATTGTTATCGTACCACACCTGCTCCTTAAGATCTTCGTTGAGCTTGTGCAGCAGATGGTGATGCCCCCGCTCCCAGTCGGCCAGCATGGCATACATGGCCTTTTCGTTGGGATCGGTGGATTCTTCGGCACGGCTGGCATAGACTTCTATAGCCCTGTTCTCGAAATCGATAGCAGCCGAGATGGCAGCAGCCTCGAAACTGGCAGCAGAAATTTGTTGCTTGATCTGATCAGTGAGTATGCGCTCGACCTCAGCATCATCATGATGTTCCGGATTTTCGGGCTGAAGAAAGGCCTGCGTCTTTTCGTAATGCGAAAACTGACGCGAAAGAAATTCCACATGGGCATCTTCCTCTTCGGCCATCATCTCAAATATTCTTTTGGCCGCCGGACTCTTGGTGTTCCTGGCTACCTGGGTGTAGAAAGCTTTTCCACGACGCTCAAGCAAAATAGCTGTTTTGAGGATGTCGAGGGCTTTGTTGGTCTGATTCATTGTGTAAGGTGCTTTAAGTCAGCAAATATAAGTTTTTAGGGCAAAATCCGAGTTGCGACAGCTCTTTTTTTACATTTGTTTTTCATGAAAACCAATGACAATTCACCGCTGAAAGCGCCTGATCAGCTGACAGATTTGTTCAGATCGTTCACCGGACACGCACCCGAGCAATGCATTCCACTGGCGCAGGGTGGCTCGGAACGTCGCTATTTTCGTATGGTGAGCAGTGCAGGCAGTTATGTGGGAACAGTAAACCCCAACGTAGCCGAAAACCTTGCATTCAGGCATTATGCTCAGGTTTTCGGGCAGTATGGCCTGCCGGTGCCCGAGGTTTATGCCATTAGCCGCGACAAGACCTGCTATCTTCAGGAAGACCTTGGCGATCAGAGCCTTTACACCCTTTTACTTCAGGAAGGCGGCATGAAGCAGGCCGGTCAGGAACTGACAGATCGCTTCCGTCAGGCCTTGTCGCATCTTGCTGTTTTTCAGCTCGAAGCACACAAATCTATCCACTACAAAAAATTCGCATTCAGCGGCCTTCGCTTTGGCAAAGACGCCATGCTCGACGACTTACGGTATTTTCGTTACTATTTTCTGCGGCTGCACCCTCAGCTGCGTTTTAACGAAAACAGGCTGCTTCGCGATATGGTGCGCTTTGCGTCGCTCTGCGCCTCGGCGCCATCCGATTATTTCATGTATCGCGATTTTCAGTCGCGCAATATCATGATCAGTAAAGGCAACAACTACTACATTGATTTTCAGGGCGGCCGACGCGGCGCATTACCCTACGATGTAGTTTCGCTGCTCTGGCAGGCCATGGCAGGTTTTACACAAACTCAGCGCGAAGCGCTCATTTCAGGGTATAAGGATGCTGTTCAGGCGCTGAATCCTGCTGCCGCCGAAGGCTTCGATAATTACCTTCCGTTGTTTGTCCACCTCCGGCAGATGCAGGTGCTCGGTGCTTACGGCCTGCGTGGCCTGGTGCAACGGAAGATTCACTTTATCAGAAGTATTCCTGTTGCTATCAGGGCCGCAGGCGAAAACCTTAGACACTATCCCCTGCCGGAACAGCTGAGCGAACTGACGGCAGTCCTGAAATCGCTCGAAAGCCTGTACGACCTGTATCCTCTTCCGAACGAGGCAGCAAACAAGCAGCTTACAGTCGAAATCTTCAGCTTTTCGTACCTGAACGGCGGCCTTCCGCCCGACATCAGCGGCAATGGCGGAGGTTTTGTATTCGACTGCAGGGCGCTCCCCAATCCCGGTCGCGAAGCACAGTATCGGCAGCTTACCGGCCGTGATGCCGAAGTAACCGCATTCCTCGAGAAAAGCCCCGAAGTGCACGACTTCCTCGACAGCACAGCAAAATTGATCCGACTGTCGGTGGACGACTACCTGAAACGCGGCTTTACAAATCTCAGCGTAGGCTACGGTTGCACCGGCGGTCAGCACCGCTCGGTTTACTGCGCAGAAAAATTGACCGAAATGCTCAAAAAGCAATACCCAACGGTACACTTCAGCCTGCATCATCATCATATTCAGCAATGAAAGGCTATGGGCAAAAAACTGTGCGACAGCGACAAGAAAGACAAGAAGGACGCTAAAGGCAAAAAGTTCGTTTGCGAATCCTGTAAATCGAAATCGGACAATAAGGATAACCTGTGCAAGCCCGTCAAACGATGACCATGCAGACCAAAACCGCTTTAATCTTTGCCGCCGGGTCAGGCACAAGGCTTGGCGAATTAACGTCCAGCCGGCCCAAAGCCTTGTTGGAAATTAATGGTCACAGCCTGCTGGAGATCAACCTTAAAAAGCTGGAATCATCAGGCTATCAGCATGTCATCATCAATACACACCATTTTCATGAACAAATTGAAACATTCGTAGCACATTTCGACACACCCATGTCCATCAGCATTTCTCACGAACCCGGTCAGGCCCTCGAAACCGGAGGAGGCTTACTCAAGGCACTTCCGCTCATGGCGGGCTGTGATGCGGTGCTGTTGCACAACGTTGACGTGATCACGGATTTGCATACCGGCATATTGCATCAGATGCTCAGCGTGAGGAATGCGGCCGCTGTACTGGCCGTGAGCAGCAGGCCGTCGACAAGGCAGCTGCTTTTCGACGAAAACCATTGCCTTGCCGGCTGGACAAACAGTCAAACCAGGGAGTTTCGACACGTACGCGGCAGAAAGGCTGTTTACAGTTATGCCTTTTCGGGTGTTTCGTGCCTCAATCCGGCATTTTTTACATCGCTGGGGGTGCAGCGCATCACGCTGGTCGAGCTGCTTTTGGGTTTGGCCGAAGATCACGATGTGCTGGCAGCATTGCCTCCGGCAAGCTATTGGTACGATCTGGGCAAGGCCGAACAGATACCGGCCATAACCCTCGCCATGAAAGAGAAAAATATTTTGCCATGAGCCTTATTCGCTATTTATCGGCAGCGCTTGGCGCCCTGCCACCCGAAGCACTGAAAAATGTGATGGTGGTGTTTCCCAACCGCAGGGCAGGATTGTTTCTGCGCCGGCAGATGAGTATTGAAGCCACTTCGGCCCGCTGGCTGCCTGAGATGCTTTCGGTGGAGGAAGCTTTCTCGCGATGGAGTGGTTTTGGGGTGGCCGATAACCTGACTTTGGTAGTTGAGCTGATCAGACGGCAGCTTGGTGATGGCGCCTCGGGCGCACTCGAAGCCGCAGCCTTTATTGGTCATGCACGCCAGATGGCCATAGATTTCGATGAAATTGACCATTGTCTTGCCGACCCTGAAGCTGTGTTTGCAGCTTTGAGTGAAGCCAAGGCAGCCGAAACCTGGCATCCTGACGGAAGCCCGCTGAGCACCTACGAAACCGCTTATCTCGGGTTTTTCAGATCCCTCCTGCATTACTACCAATCCCTGAAAACAAACATGAAGGCCCGTGGACTTCTTTGGCCGGGAGCCATTGCAGCGCAACTGGCCGGCTATGACGAAAGCCGCTGGTCAGAGGTAATTCCTGAAGGTGAGGTGTGGTTTGCGGGTTTCAATGCACTTACGCCGGCCGAAGAAAAGATTATGACCACCTTATGTGGCATAGGTAAGGCAAAAATGATCTGGGACCTCGATGAGTATTACCTCTTTCCGGGACAGGAAGGGCAACATCAGGCTGGCAGTGCCATACGTAAATTCATGCAGAAGCATCCTGAGCTTGTCCGAAATATCATTGACAAACGGCTGGCTCATCAACCGAAAAAAATTCGCGTTGTATCAGCACCCGGTGCAGTTGCTCAGGCCAAAGCGCTTGGACTTATGCTGATGCAGAACCGGCCTGAGCCCGCAATGTCGGACGAAGCCATTGTGCTGGCTGATGAGAAGCTACTCGAACCCGTATTGAATTCGCTGCCTGATGCGCTGGACAGCCTCAACATCACCATGGGTTATCCTCTGGCCTACAGCCCATTGTTCCAATTGACAGAAAAAATAATCCAATTGGCGGTTGTACAGGTGCAGAGCGGCTCGGATGCTTTACCCCTGTTGCCTTTGATCGACATCATTCGCCATCCACTGATCAAAGGTTCTGCCAACAAGGATTTCGGCTCTGCTTTTGAGAGGCTGGCGCTGAATCTGGCTTCGGATGGCAGCAATCTTGTTTACCCCGACAGGCTCAGGCTGCACCTTTCAGCATTGCCGGAGCCGGCAGCCTTACAGGTGGAAAAACTGCAGGAGCTCCGGAAAATGAGCGCCCGTATGTTGCCCGGCGCTATTCTGGAATGGCTTGCTACGCCCGGACTGATAGACTTCTCCGACGAAATGACAACCCGGCAGTTTCAGGAGCTAAGCAGGCTGCTCATCAACCTTGCCAATGCCCTTGAAGCCTCAGCACTTGACGCCCGCGATGCTATTCCACTGCTGGTGAGGCAACTCGGACAAACTGCCCACATCAAACTGGCCGGCGAACCTCTGCAAGGCCTACAGGTGATGGGTATGCTCGAAACCCGTAATCTGGCATTCAGGCGTGTTCATCTGCTATCGGCCAACGAGGGCAGCCTTCCGCCATCGAGAAACAGCAGCTCGCTCATTCCGGCCGATATCCGCAGACATTTTGGTCTTCCGCTGCGAAACGACAAGGACGCCATAGCCGCATATCATTTTTATCAGCTGCTGCAAAATACCGATGAGCTGACCCTGTATTACAACACTGAGCCTGATGAGCTGGGAGGCGGCGAAATGAGTCGTTTTCTTCTTCAGATCAAATACGAGCTGATGAAGCATAACAAAAACATCAGCTGGGAAGAAATTCATTTCAACCCGCCGCTAGCTAATGTAAACAACGACATCAAGATAGAAATCCCAAAATCGCCTGCTATCCTCGAAGCAATTTCCAGCAAGGCCGGAAATGGCCTTTCGCCCTCGGCCATCAGCCGTTACTTGCATTGCAGCCTGCAATTTTATTTAAACGACGTGCTCGGAATCAAGGAAAAAACGCCTCCGGGCGAACTACCCGGCTACAACGTCACAGGCACTATCATCCACAAAGCCATCGAGCTATTGTATGCACCTCACGTGGGCAAACCCATCGACAAGGCATGCATTGACAGCTTGCTTCAAAACCTGGAACGTTGCGTTCAGGAGGCTTTCGCCTTAGAACTGCCGGGCGTGTCGCTGGAATATGGCCGCAATGCACTCCACCACGCTATTGTATTGACTATGGTCAGAAGGGTTATTGAATTTGATCGTAAAACCGTGGATCGAGGAGGTCAGGTTACCATTTTGCAGCAGGAAGAAAAATTAGGAGCAACCATTAACACCTCTGCCGGCATGCTGAAAATCAAAGGATTTGCTGACCGCATCGACACCATCAACTCAACCATCAGGGTTATCGATTTTAAAACCGGCAGATTCGAGGTGCCGATGATTAAAGTCGAAACCTTTGAAAAGCTCCTCGCTCCCGAAAAAAAATACGCTTTTCAGCTGGCTTGCTATATGCTTATGGCAAAGCAAAGTGATGCACTGTCGGGCAAGGGGCAACAAATATCAGGTTATATCCTGCCGCTGAAATACAGCAACAAAGACCTGCAGCAGGCGGTTCTGCCTGATACAGATACCGATGTTTCAGACGCCATCGAAGCACTTTTAGCGTCAACCTTTGAAGACATGATGGACACCTCGGTGCCTATCAGGCAAACTGATGAGATCAAAAGGTGTCGCTATTGCACGTTTATCAGGGTTTGCAACAGGGAGGCACTGGCAAGCTATCAGCAATGAAAACCCTGCTGCACATTTGCTTTAGTCTGCCATCAGGCCAAAAATTGCATACATTTGGATATATTGCTTCATATCTTTGTGACAAATAATTACAACCAGTTCCTATGAGCGAGAATCTGAAGTTCAACATCCTGGTCGTTGACGACCGTCCGGAAAATTTACTGACCCTCGAAGGCATACTCGAAAGCGATAACCTCAATATCATCAAGGCCCAGTCGGGCAACGAGGCGCTGGCTTTATTGCTCGAACACAATATTGCCCTGGTACTGATGGATGTTCAGATGCCGGGTATGGACGGGTTTGAGGTGGCCGAGATCATGCGCAGCAACGAACGTACCCGATACATTCCCATCATTTTCGTAACCGCCATCAGCAAACAGCGCCAGCATATCTTTAAGGGTTATGAGTCAGGAGCAGTGGACTATCTGTACAAACCATTGGATCTTGAGATACTTCAGAGCAAGATAAAGGCATTTATTGAGCTGTTTCAGCATAAAAACGCTTTGGAGGTAACCACCCGGCAGCTTGAAAAAACCATTGAAGAGCTTAACCAGGCCAAACAGATGGCCGAAGAAGCCACCAACGCCAAAAGCGCCTTTCTGGCCACTATGAGCCACGAAATCAGGACACCGCTCAACGGAATTATTGGCATGGCCGATCTGGGATTGATGGACGATGCGCTCACGCCCGTGCAGCGCGAACGACTCCTCGACATCAAATATTCCGGTGAATCGCTGCTCGAAATCATCAACGAAATTCTTGACATATCGAAAATAGAAGCCGACAAGCTGGAGCTGGAAGAGATAGAATTCTCCATACGCGATGTCATCGAAAAAATCGTTGGGCTGCTTTCCGTAAAAATGCAGCAGGAAAAACTGGAGTTTATTTGCGACATCAGTCCCAACCTGCCCGACATCCTCATTGGCGATCCATTGCGAATCCGCCAGGTACTCATCAACCTGATCAGCAATGCCATCAAATTTACCGAGGCAGGCATGGTCTGTCTGCGCATCAAAATGGTAGAACAAATTGAAGAACAGGTGAGTATCGACTTTTCTGTACAGGACACCGGCATTGGAATCCCAAAGGAAAAAATCAACAAACTTTTTCAATCATTCACACAAGTTGACACCTCCACTACCCGAACCCATGGTGGAACAGGCCTGGGACTGACCATCAGTCAGCGATTGGTAAATATGATGGGAGGCAATATACAAGTAGAATCGGAATTCGGAAAAGGCAGCACTTTTTCTTTCAGGCTGAATATGGTCATCGGCGACCAAAAAGAAGAACCGTGGAAGATTGAGCTACAAAAACCCAACAGCGAATTTCGAGTACTTCTAATCGAAGACAACCCTCTTTCGGTTTCCAGCATCAGCAGCATTATGGACGCCTGGGGATTCGATCACCGAAACACCTCCGAAGTGGAAGAAAGCCTCGACCTGCTCGATCAGCAAAACTTTGATCTGGTGCTCATCGACTATTTCCTGAGCGCCCATCAGGGCGACGAAGTGGCAGAGCTGATGATGAGGCTGATGCCTGATGGCAAAAAACCCCATATCGTGCTGCTTGCGCCAAGCAAAGCCGCAATCGATATGATAAGGGTTAAGAAAAATATCGGTTTCGATTTTCTCACTAAACCACTACTGCAGAAAACCTTTAGGCAATACCTGATCAAACATTTTGGCGTTAAAGAATCCCCATCAGACGAATCCGTCAACAATGTGGACATGGCCACTACGCCCATTTCAAATGCCGGTAGATTAAATATTTTAGTAGCTGAAGACCAGATAATTAACAGAAAAATAGTAGTACAGCTGCTCGAAAAGAAAGGTTTTAATGTGAAGGCTGTTGAGAATGGACGTGAAGCATTTGAGCATGCCGTTTCGCAGCGCTACGACCTCGTCCTGATGGACGTTCAGATGCCCGAAATGGATGGTTTTGATGCGACAAAAAACATCCGGAATGCCGAGAAGAATAAAAACTACCACACCCCCATTGTGGCCATGACCGCTCATGCCATGAAAGGCGACCGCGAAAAATGTCTTGCGGCCGGAATGGACCATTATATCACAAAACCCATCAACCCGGCTGAGTTATATGAAACAATTGAAAAATATTCCAACAAATCATCATGAGCCTTTTCACCAAAAAGCCCCTGCCCGAAAACCTCGACTATAATAAGGCCACCACCTGGGAAAAGCTTCGTTATTCGCTCCGGTCATGGCGCTACATTGGCGTAGGAAAATCGCTGCTGATATGGTTTCTGGCCATCTCGATCATTCCGTTGGCATCTATCAGTTTCATCAATTTCCTCAATGCCTATCACGGCCTTACAATCGTTGCCGAAAAATCCCTTAATGCCACTTCGCAACTTCGCAAAGCTTACCTCGATACATTTTTTACCGAAATCATCGAATTCCTTGAAACCAACAGCAAGCAAAAAGCGGATATCGACCTGCTGAAAACCCTCTCTGCCGAGTCGGAAAAGTATGCCGACCCAAAAAGTTTCGTCAGGTCGCCACAATGGAAAACCCTTACCGACTATCACCGTGACGAGTTCAAGTATTTAGCCAACAAAAACGGCTTTTACGATATCTATTACATTGACCAAAAAGGCATTATCCTGTATTCGCTTCGCGAAGAGGAAGACCTTGGCGAAAACATATACCATGGCAAGCTTCAGCAAACCCGGTTTGCCGAATCGGCCCGAAAAGCGCTTGAGACAGGTAAAACCATTTTCTCCGACCTCGAGTTCTACTCACCATCTTACAATAAACTGTCCGGTTTTTTTGTCCATCCAGTCAAGTTGGAAAATGGCAACATTATCGGCCTGATTGCCTTGCAGGTCACCATGGACCGTATCAACCAGATTATCAGGCAGGAAGCCGGATATGGCGAAACAGGCCAGGCCTATATTGTGGGGGCAGATGGATTGCTCAGAACAGCATTCCGATTTGGTGATCAAGCCGAAATACTGAATAAAAAAATTGATAATCAAAAGGTTAAGGACTGGTTATTTTACCTTACCAACCGGAATAACCCAGGTTTGCTTAGGGAACGGGAGCTGGATATGGAGAAAGTTTCTACATACGACAGCGACCTTAACGGAAAATATGTATTGGGTATCTATCGTAATCTGGACTTGTTGGAGCAGCTGGGTGTAAACTGGACCCTGATAGAGGAAATTGAACACACTGAGGCGTTTGCCTATGCGCGCAAGCTCTCCGATATTGTCAAGATTACTTTTATCATCACTATTGTGCTGGTGTTTTTCACCTCGCTTCTTGTAACACGTTGGTTTGTAAGCCCTATAAAGCAACTTTCGTCCTGGGCCAAGCAGGTGGCTGTGGGCCAGCTCGACAGTAAGGACATAAAGGCACCCAACAACGAGATTGGCGAAATGGTGCAGACTTTCAATCGTTTGGTACAAGCCTTGCAGAAGTATGCCCGGGTGGCCCGTCTGATGGCCATTGGCGATTATTCAGAAAAGGTAGAGGTGCGCAGCGACGAAGATGTGCTGGGCAATTCGATGAATACCATGGTCGAAAGCTTTAAGCAGGTGGTGGATCAGGCCAACCGCATTGCCAAAGGCGATTTCAGTGTAAACATCATGCCACGAAGCGATAAAGACACCCTGAACATTGCCCTCTTCGAAATGACCCGGATGCTATCCATCAACGCCGAAGAAACGCGAACCCAAGACTGGCTGAAAACCGGCATCAACCTGCTCGATGCTGCAATGAGCGGCAACAATACGCTGCAGGAGCTTAGCAGCAAGGTGCTCGATATGATTACACCCTATGTGGATGCACATGCCGCGGCCATGTATGCACCCGGTAAGCAAGCAGGCACTTATGTACTGGGAGCTGCCTATGGCCTCGGCGAAAACTTTGCCTCGCAGCAACAGCTGATTAATGCAAGTCACGGGCTTGCCGGCAAAGCCATAGAAAGCAGACAATCCTGCTTAATCTCATCCGATAATAACGAAGGTTTAGTTATCACCACGAGTACAGGCCAAATCGCAGCGCGTGAGGTATTTATCCTGCCGCTACTGCACGAAAATGAGGTAGTAGGGCTGCTGGAGCTGGCCACGGTGAATCAATTTACCGGGCTCCACAAACAATTCCTGACGATGGCAGCCGGAAACATCGCACTTGGCCTGAGAACAGCCATAGCCAACGAAAAGGTTCGCGAATTGCTCCGTCAAACACAGGAACAGGCCAACGAACTGGCAGTACAACAAGAGGAGCTGAGGCAGATGAACGAAGAGTTGCAGGAACAGACTGCTGCCCTGCGACTTTCGGAAGAAAACCTTCAGGCTCAGCAGGAAGAACTGCGGGTAACCAACGAGGAGTTGGAAGAACGCACCCAGGCCCTCGAATTGCAGCGCGAAGCACTCAAGGAGAAAAACCGTGAATTGGAAGAAGCCCGCACCGAGATAGAAATTAAAGCACGCGACCTTGAGCAGGCCTCGCGTTACAAATCAGAGTTTCTGGCCAATATGTCGCACGAGCTGCGCACTCCGCTCAACAGCATCCTTGTGCTTTCGCAGCTGCTTGGCGAAAATAAAAAGAATCACCTCGACGCAAAAGAACTCGAATATGCCCGGACCATCAACAGCTCCGGCACCGACCTTCTGGAGCTGATCAACGAAATCCTCGACCTGAGCAAGGTGGAAGCCGGACGCATCGACCTCTTTATCGAAAACCTCTATATCGACGATGTGGTCGAATACATCCGGAAAACGTTTTCGCCTATGGCCGAGAAAAAAGGACTGGAACTGTTTGTCAACAAGGCGAATAATCTCCCATCGAAAATTCGTACCGACCCACAGCGCGTCATGCAGGTGCTTAAGAATCTGTTTTCAAACGCCATCAAGTTTACCCATAATGGCAGCATAACGCTCAATATCTACAAGCCTGATGCAGCTAAAATGCCCAATAACTCCTACCTCGATCCTGATAAAACCATAGCTTTCTCGGTCTGCGACACAGGTATTGGCATTCCGCAGGACAAGCTTGAGTTAATTTTTGAAGCCTTCAGGCAGGCGGATGGCACCACCAGCCGAAAGTATGGCGGCACCGGTCTTGGACTGAGCATTTCGCGCGCCTTTACCGAACTGCTGGGTGGAGTGTTGGATGTTGAAAGCAAGGAAGGTCAGGGAACCACCTTCACCTTGTATCTGCCTTCCGAATTCCATCCAACCCAGGATAAGGTTAGTGCAGAGAGTAAAAATCCCACGGACAAGAAATCAGCCAGATCGTCGAAAAATCAGGATAAGCCTGACCAGACATCGGTTGCCAAATCAAGCCAGACCAGCGATGGGCTTTTTAGAACCGATACCATTGAGGAGTCGACCGACGACCGCAACATCATTTCCGAAGGTGATCGTGTCTTGCTCATCATTGAGGACGATCCCCGGTTTGCCTCATTGCTGTCCGATCTGGCTCACGAACATCAATTCAAAACCCTGGTGGCGGGTGATGGCGAATCTGGTCTGCATTTTGCCGACTACTTCAAGCCCTCGGCGATTATTCTCGACATAGGCCTGCCGGGTATCGACGGATATGAGGTGATTGACAGGCTGAAGAAAAACCCGCGTACGCGCCATATACCGGTTCACTTTGTTTCGGCCTCCGACAAAAGCCTCGATGCCCTGCGCAAAGGCGCCATTGGCTATTTACAAAAACCCGTGGACAATGCCTCGCTGGAGATGGCATTCAACCGCATCGAAAGTGTTGTTTCGGGCACCAACCGAAGATTACTTATCGTTGAGGATGAAGAAATTACACGAAAAAGTATCGTTGGGCTGATGGCTTCGGATGACATTACCATCGAAGCTGTGGATTCGGGCGAAGCTGCCCTTGAGCTGTTGCAAAACGAAGCATTCGACTGCCTTATTCTCGATCTTGGCCTCAAGGGCATGAGCGGCTTCGAACTGCTAGAGCATATCAAGAAAAACCCGAAAATCAACCAATTGCCGGTTGTGGTGTACACCAGCAAAGACCTTGGAAAGGATGAAGACCTGATGCTGCAACGCTATGCCGACAGCATCATCCTCAAGGGAGCACGGTCGTTCGAGCGATTGCTGGCCGAAACCACCCTGTTTCTGCATCAGGTGCAGGAAAAACTTCCCGAAAAGAAACAGGAAATTCTCCGCAAAATACATGAGCGCGAGGATGTGCTGAACGGTAAAACCGTCCTTATTGTTGATGATGATATGCGCAACGTGTTTGCCCTTACCAGCCTGCTCGATAATTATGGCTTACGCACCATCATTGCCAAAAATGGACGTGAAGGACTGGATAAACTAAAGAGCAATCCTGGCATCGACCTTGTGCTGATGGATATTATGATGCCCGAAATGGATGGCTATGAAGCCATGCGGCAGATTCGTAAAGACGTACGCTATAAACGACTGCCCATCATTGCACTGACAGCCAAGGCCATGAAAGACGATCGAGAAAAAGTGATGGCTGCAGGCGCCAATGAGTACCTCACCAAGCCTTTCGATACCGAGAAACTGCTCTCCCTACTCCGGGTTTGGCTTTACAAATGATCAAGCCGCACTACATTCAACTGCAGCACAATGAGCAATTATAATCCGGCCGAGGGCAGCAAAGAGTTTTTCAAACAAGACCTTGAAATCAGGTTGTTGCTCGAAGCCATACATCAGGTTTATGGCTATGACTTCAAGAGTTATAATCAGGCGCATGTGCGGCGTCGCCTAT
Source organism: Bacteroidales bacterium (assembly GCA_035325985.1). Lineage (GTDB taxonomy): Bacteria > Bacteroidota > Bacteroidia > Bacteroidales > F082 > JALNZU01. Next base: position 11,982 of record DAOKYW010000027.1, on the reverse strand, counting down.
TGCAAAGGGTGCAAAACCTGGGATTGAAAAGTGTTTCGGAACTGCAGCACAGGCTGCTGCACGAAGAGCATTTTGTTGAAATTCTGCTTCGCGACCTTTCGATCAATGTGACCGAGATGTTTCGCGACCCCGGCTTTTACAGGAGTATCCGTAAAGAAGTTGTACCGGTGCTGCGTACCTATCCTTATCTCAAAATATGGCATGCCGGCTGCTCCACGGGTGAAGAAGTGTTCAGCTTTGCCATTCTGCTTCATGAAGAGGGGCTGCTCGATCGGACACAAATCTACGCCACTGATTTCAATCCAATGGTGCTCGAAACTGCGCGCAAGGGCATCTATCCGGTAAGCAGAATCAAGGAATACACGCAGAATTATCAGGCTGCAGGTGGTATTTCATCATTCTCCGATTATTTTCTGGCACGGTACGACTCCGTGATTATGGACGACAAACTCCGGAAAAACATCGTTTTTGCTGAGCACAATCTCGTCACCGACAATATTTTTGCAGAAGTGCATATGATTATCTGCCGAAATGTGCTGATTTATTTCAATAAAGAACTGCAAAACAGGGTATTGAAGCTTTTTTCGGACAGCCTTGTCAAAGGCGGGTATCTGGGTCTCGGTTCAAAAGAGAACATCATGTTTACCGAAGTAGCCGAAGCTTTTACGACGGTGGATGGGATAGAAAAGATTTACAAGAAAAAAATTGTGCTAGGATTCTGAAATGCCGGTGAGTACGAAAAAAAGGTTTAAAGCCGTCGTAATCGGCACTTCGGCCGGAGGGCTCAAAGCGTTGCGTCTGCTTATAGGAGCACTGGACAGAAGCTTTCAACTGCCCATACTTATTGTCCAGCACCTCAGCCCTCAATCCGATAGCTATCTGCCACAATATCTCGGTCAGTTTACCCATCTGGTTTGCAAGGAGGCCGACCCGCACGAAACCATCATGCCCGGGCATGCCTATACCGCACCGCCTAATTATCATATGTACGTTGAGAACAACGGCACCATATTATTAAGTGTGGACGAAAAGGTAAATTTTGCCAGACCTTCTATCGACGTGCTTTTCGAAAGTGCTGCATGGGTTTATCAGGACCAACTCATCGGAATCTTGCTTACAGGTGCCAACAATGATGGCGCCAGCGGTATGTGCCGGATCAAATCTGCCGGAGGGTTAACCATAGCCCAGTCGCCCGCTCAGGCCGAGGTGCCCGTAATGCCTGAATCGGCAATTAATCTCGGTTGTGCATCAATGGTACTGAAGATTGAAGAGATTGCAGAGTATCTCAACAAGTTGGAACAGGTGTAAGGGTAATTAACGCTACCGCCCGAACATATAGCACCGCTAAAGTTCCTCAATCCAGTCGAGGTCAACATAAACCGGCAGGTGATCTGCAAACCCCCCAAGATAGCTTGGCCCCAGATAGGTGCGGAAGATTTTCTTGCCAAGATAACGATCATCGTCCTGCAACAAAAAATCTGCAGCAAAGATGCGCGCGCTTCCGGGCATATATCTCAGACGTTTCTGGGGCTTATAAAGGCTTTGGCTCACAAAAATCATGTCAAAGATTTGCCAGCTGTATTGATGTTTCAGGGTACCCTCGTGACCTAAATACCGGCTGTTGGCATATAGGTTGACCAGGTCGGTGGGTTGGCTCAGGCTTTCCGAAGGCAATGCCCTCAGGTGTTGCACCAGACTTAGGTCGGTAGGTGTATCGTTGAAATCGCCCATCATCAGGATTTTAGCATCGGGATTACTTCCCATGATGCTGTCCGCTTGCCGGCGCAGCACCGAAGCAGCCAGAAAGCGACGCTCAACCGATTCAATCTGACCGCCATAGCGCGATGGCCAGTGATTGACAAAAACATGCAAGGTGTCGGCATCGTTGACCAAAAAAGTAGCGCGCAAAATATCACGTGTTTTGAAATTCGCATCGCCGGAGTCGGTCACGGGCACCGCCCTGCTGCTGATCAGCCGCAGGTAGTCAGGTCGGTAAAGCATGGCCACATCAATTCCCCGTCGGTCGGGCGACTCATAATGAATTATGCGGTAACGGGCCTGACGGAGTGGAGTATAGTTGGTCAGTTCGCGAAGCACACGCTCATTCTCCACTTCGCATAAGCCTATGATGTGCGGCAAATCGCCCTGTCCGATGGCCGTGATGGTTTTAAAGACATTATTACGCTTGGTGATATACCGGCTGTATGTCCAATGCTGCTCACCTGTCGGGGTAAATGCGTTATAGTCGCGTGTGCTATCCACCTCGGTATCGTAGAAATTCTCCACATTCCAGAACATGACGCGCATGGGTCGTACCTGTGCCAAGGCTGGCAGTACGCCAACAAAAAGCAATAGTACCAGCACACATTTTTGAAAAAAAAGACCGGGGATAATGCGCTTTAGTTTCATGAAACCGAAATTTAATTGCCTCATGGCCAAAAGTACACTTTTTCAGGTGCTTTTTACTAAGTTTGTTCGCCCCAAAGCATATCCATTCCCTTTTCGAAAGGTCTGTATGTCTTTGTAAATATCTGGATCTGTGAAATTTAAAAAAAAGTTTAAAAAAAGTTCAAAAATTTCGATGCGATTTTAACACCAAGTGGTATTAATGACAGAACAAAAAGGAAGAAACAGCGATGAAGAAATCATCCGGGGCATCAGAGAACACAACCGGGAAATACTGAAGGACGTTTACCGTCAGATGTTTCCCTTGGTACAATCGCTCGTCAAGGGTGACGGAGGTTCTCATGCTGATGCATGGGATGTGTTTCAGGAAACGCTGGGTGTGATTTACGACAGGATAGCATCCGATGCCGAAAAATTCACGCTGGATTCCTCGTTCTCAACGTTCTTTTACGCGATATGTAAGCGTATCTGGCACAAGCAGTTGCGTTGGCGCAAAACCAACAGCCGTTTTCTGTCGGCTGAACACAAGGATGTGATGCAGTCTCATGATTATGTCATGGAAGAGCAGATCAGGGAGAACATCAAGTTTTTGCTTATTCAACGCAACATGGAGAAGCTTAATCCGGCATGCCGCGAGCTGCTCGAAGCCACAGCAATGGGTTTGAAAGCAGAACAAATAACCGGTTTAGCTAAACTTGGCTCAGCCCAGGCCGTTTACAACAAGCGCCGAAAATGCATCGAAAAATTATTCAACCTAATTAAACAAGATCCGGACTATTTTATCCTTAAAGAGTATGGAAAACCTTGAACGAATTGAACGGTACGTCAACCACGAAATGGACGAGAACGAGCTTTGGGAGTTCAAAAAAGACCTTAAGAACGATCCACAGCTGGCAGAAGAACTTGCTCTTATGCAGGCCATGTCAGTGGTTTCAAAGGCCCCCCAAAAAATCAAACTGATGAAACTGATGGACGACATCAAAGCTGAAGAAGAAAAGAAATCGCGGGCTGTTTTCTTTTCGCGGCGCAGTCTGGCCTATGCAGCCAGTTTATTGCTACTCGTGGCGGCCGGGTTCGGCCTCTGGCATTTAGCCGGCAATTCCGGCAACGAAAAACTATTCATGGCCTACTACCAGCCTGAGCCGGTTTCGTTTGCTGTGCGATCGGTCACCATGAGCAGCGACGAGCCTGTATTGCTGGGTCTCGACATGTTCGAGAATCGTAAATATGCCGAAGCCATCCATTACTTCAGCCAATCGCCCAACAACCCGATGGGCAGGCTGTACAGCGGCCTTGCGCAAATGGAACTCGGCGAATACGGCAAGGCCATCACCGACTTCAAGTCCATACTGAGTCAGGAAAACAACCTGTTTACCGATCAGGCCGCCTGGTACCTAAGCTTGTGCTACCTAAAAACCAACAAACAGAAAGAGCTTATGGCAAGCCTGAGAGAAATAGCTGCAGGCAGAAGCGTTTACAAGACCAAAGCCCTGAAGCTGATGAATGAGCTGGGGATTGAAGCAACAAATTAACCTTCGAACTTTTTCTTTGATCTTATATGCTAAGAGCCAGTCCGTTATTGGAACTGGCTTTTTTTGGCTCACCAGAATACAACGAAACGGATATTAGCAAGGCCATATAAAATTCATATCCAATTCGTTATGTTCGAAACTGCTCATTCACAAAAAGTATCTTCCTGTTCATTGGGCCAATCAGGCAAACGTTAGGCAAGCACATTACCTATCGGGAAATTTATACATTTGCAGCAAACGTAATCCGATGGACAAACCCCCGCGCCCAACCCGGCATGAGGTATTTCTCAACTACAAAATCTGGCTTTCCGGGCTCACCGGGCATGGCAAAGTGTCGGCCGAAGCTTTTGCATTGCTGGAGCAAACGGCCATCTCTGGCCGTCTTACACAAGCCGCTGAGGCGCTGGGTATCAGCTATCGCAAAGCCTGGGGCCTGATCAAGGAAGCTGAAGAAATTTTGGGCTATGCCCTGCTCGATACCCAAAGAGGAGGCAAAGATGGTGGCAATTCCAGCCTCACCGAAGCAGCACACAAACTGCTTGAGGCTTACCACGCCCTGCAACAAAAATTCGACCGACAGGTGGAAGAAGCTTATCAGGAATTTCTCTCGAAAATTGTCAAAAACGAGGATATGTAGCAAAAGCAGAAAACGGAAACCTTGTTTTTGTTACATAAACCCATTACAATTCAACAACTTAACCTATTTAGCTAATTATTAAAAAACACACATTAAGCATCACCGATGACAACAAGTCCGAACACCCTACCCTCACTTTGCCCGAAATGCGACATCAGGCCGGCCCTCGAACGTCTGGGAATCAAAGCCATAAACCATGGTGCCAGCGATGGCCACAACTGGCTGGAGACCAATGGCGAGGAGCTGAAAAGCTTTGCATCCTGCGATGGCCGTCATATTGCATCCGTGCGTCAGGCCACCTGGGACGACTATGAACACATCATGGACAAAGCTCAGGAAGCATTCAGCTATTGGCGAATGATTCCGGCACCAAAACGAGGTGAAATTGTTCGCCAGATGGGTGATGCATTCCGGAGGCATAAAGAAGACCTTGGCCGGCTGGTGAGCTACGAGATGGGCAAAATCTATCAGGAAGGTCTTGGCGAAGTGCAGGAAATGATTGACATTGCCGACTTTTCGCTGGGCATTTCGCGTCAGCTTTATGGTTTTACCATGCACAGCGAAAGGCCGCGTCACCGCATGTATGAACAATACCATCCCCTTGGTGTGGTTGGCGTGATCACCGCATTCAACTTTCCGGTTGCGGTGTGGGCATGGAATGCCATGATTGCCCTCGTAACCGGCAATGTGGTGGTGTGGAAACCTTCGTCCAAAGTGCCACTGTGCGCTGTGGCCATCCACAATATTATCCGCGAGGTGCTGATTTCCAATAACGTACCTGCCGGTGTTGTGAACCTTGTTATTGGCAGTTCGAAGCACATTGGCGACAACTTTCTGGCCGATAAGCGCCTGCCGCTGATCAGCTGCACGAGCAGTGTCGCCGTGGGGCGACGGGTGGCACGCATCGTTGGTGAACGGCTCGGAAAGAGTCTGCTCGAACTGGGTGGCAACAACGCCATCATCATCAGCAACAAGGCCAACCTTGATCTGGCCTTGCGTGCAACAGTATTTGGCGCCGTGGGAACAGCCGGACAGCGCTGCACCACCACACGCCGCCTGATTATTCATGAAGACATCTATGACAGTTTTGTGCAGCGCCTGATTGCCGCCTACAAGCAGGTGAAGATTGGCTGCCCGCTCGACCCCGAAGTGCTGATGGGGCCGCTCATCGACCGCGCAGCCGTAGAAGCATACCTGCATGCGCTTGAAGAATTGAAAAAAGAGGGCGGAAAAATACTTTTTGGCGGCAAGGTACTCGAAGGAGCAGGCTACGAATCGGGTTGCTACGTGGAGCCCGTGCTGGCCGAGGCCAAAAACCATTTCAACATCGTGCAGGAGGAAACTTTTGCACCCATCCTCTACCTGATGAAGTACAAGACCATCGATGAGGCCATCGCAATGAACAATGCCGTACCACAAGGACTTTCATCGTCCGTTTTCAGCACTGATATGACCGAAACCGAAGCCTTTCTATCGCACGAAGGCTCTGATTGCGGCATAGCCAATGTGAACATCGGCACTTCTGGTGCTGAAATCGGAGGAGCATTCGGTGGCGAGAAGGACACTGGCGGCGGACGCGAGTCGGGCAGCGATGCATGGAAGTTTTATATGCGCCGTCAGACCAACACCATCAACTGGAGCAGTGAACTACCCTTTGCTCAGGGTATTAAGTTTGTAATTTAGACGAAAAGAATCTGTCGTGACAAAGCTTCAGGCATTTCGCGAATACATCCTGAACGGCTATCAACACAAAGGTGATTCCATTGTGATTGGCGGTGCCATGTTGGGCCATCAGGCAATCGAAGGGCTGCAGGTGAAAGCTCCACTCAGGATGTTCAACCGGCACGGTTTAGTGGCCGGTGCTACCGGAACCGGCAAGTCGAAAACGCTTCAGATGATTTCCGAAGGTCTGTCGGATCAGGGCGTTTCGGTATTGCTGATGGACATCAAAGGCGATATGAGCGGCCTGGCAATGCCCGGAAACCCGCAGCCCGGGATTGAAGAACGGCATCAAAAAATCGGGAAAGCCTGGCAGCCCACCGCCTATCCTGTTGAGCTGCTCACCATTTCCAACGAACAAGGCGTGCGCATGCGTGCCACCATCAGCGAGTTTGGACCGGTGCTGCTCAGCAAGATGCTGGAACTGAACGATAATCAGCAGGGATTGGTATCACTGGCTTTCAAATTTGCTGACGACCGCAATCTCCCTCTGTTGGATATCAAGGACTTCCGTGCTGTGCTGCAATACATATCCGGCGAAGGAAAAGAAGAAGTGCAGCGGCTCTACGGCCTTGTCAGCAGCGCCTCGGTTGGCGCCGTTTTACGCAAGTTGCTTGAACTCGAGCAACAGGGTGCCGACCTGTTTTTCGGCGAACGCAGCTTCGAGGTTGACGATCTGGTGCGACTCGATGCCGAAGGCCGCGGATACATAAACATTCTTCGACTGGTGGACATCCAGACAAAGCCAAAGCTGTTTTCCACTTTTATGCTGTCCCTGCTGGCCGAGATATACGAGAAATTTCCTGAACGAGGAGATGTTGAACGTCCTGAGCTGGTCATCTTTATCGATGAAGCCCACCTTGTCTTCAACGAAGCATCAAAAGCATTACTCGGTCAGATCGAATCGATCATTAAGCTCATACGCTCCAAAGGTGTAGGAATCTTTTTCTGCACTCAGGTTCCTGCCGATATTCCTAATAACATCCTGAGTCAGCTGGGCATGAAAGTTCAGCATTCGCTTCGCGCTTTCACGGCCAAAGACCGAAAGGATATCAAACTTGCGGCTGAAAACTACCCTATCTCAGAATTTTATAAGACCGACGAGCTGCTCACCTCCCTGGGCACCGGCGAAGCCATTGTAAGCGTGCTCAACGAAAAAGGCAATCCGACACCCCTTGTTCACTGCCTGATGTGTGCCCCGCAATCGCGCATGGATGTGCTTACGCCTCAGGAAATCCAGCAACTACTGCGACGCAGTCAGCTGGTTTCCAAGTACAACGATACCATTGACCGTGAGAGCGCCTTCGAAATACTTCATCGAAAAATACAAAAAGCCGAAAGCGAAAAACTGCCCCCAACCACTCAGGGCAGAGCATCGGGCCGCCGGGAACCAAGCACCTTCGAAACGATCATGAAAAGTCCGGTGACCACTACCATCCTGCGTGAGGTTACGCGCGGACTGCTCGGTGTGCTGGGGATAGAAAGTACGACACGCCGTAGCTCAGGCCGCCGCAGATGAGGTCAAAATAGCCTGTCATTCACTTTCCCGAAACTGCCTTTGGCTGTAACACAGCGCAGTGCACGCTTTACTATCATACTTTTGCCGCCTAAATTCTCCCTATGATCATCGATACTTATGCCGGAGAGCTTGCCGCACTGCTCGTTGCTGTTTTCTGGACCATTACTGCCCTTTCCTTCGAGCTGGCCACAAAACGTATAGGCTCGCTTTCGGTCAACATCACACGTTTACTATTCGGCTTTTTGTTTCTCAGCCTGTTCACGACAATCCGCAGGGGAATGCCCCTACCGCTTGATGCGGGCGCTCACCAATGGATTTACCTCAGCCTTTCAGGTCTTGTAGGTTTTATTTTCGGCGATTATTTCTTGTTTGCAAGCTACCAGCTCATCACTTCGCGCATTGCCATGCTGATTATGACTTTTGTTCCACCTGTCACGGCATTTCTGGGATGGCTGTTTCTGGGCGAAAGCATGAGTCTGCAGCACCTGGCCGGTATGACGCTTACTGTTGCAGGCATCGTATTAACAGTCGTGAGCCGTCCCGACGGTGGAAAAATGAAGCTGCGATATCCGGCAAAGGGCATATTTTTCGCCTTCCTTGGTGTTCTGGGTCAGGCAGGAGGTTTGATTCTGAGCAAAATAGGCATGGCTGATTACGATCCGTTTGCTTCGACACAAATTCGTATCATCACCGGTTTCTTCGGATTTCTGGCTATTATCCTCTTCACGGGCAGGCTTGGCAAGGTTTGGCAAAGTCTGCGCGATCGCAAGGCCCTGGCCGGAATCACTTCAGGCTCGTTTTTCGGACCATTTCTGGGCGTTTCATTCTCGCTCATCGCCATACGGCACACCAGCACCGGCATCGCTTCCACCCTGATGGCCATTGTGCCAATACTGATTATTGCACCTTCTGCCCTGATATTTAAACAAAAGGTAGGGGCAGCCGATTATATCGGTGCAATCATCAGTGTAGCAGGGGTTGTGCTCTTCTTTGTTTAAATCCGGCTTTTTCGCTATCGACTGATGCACGTCCGGTTGAACCTTGTCTCAATGCAAACAATCACTAACTTTGAATGTCAAAATCTACAAACCAAAACCGAAATAAAGATGATAAAAACACTCCGATTCGTATCCCTGCTCCTGATGTTTGCCGTAATCGTGCCTATAGGGCTGACGGCTCAGGAAACCGAAAAGAAAGAACAGAAAGGTTATGTCTTCACTCCGGTAAAGGAAATCCCGCATACACCTGTGGCAAATCAGTTTCGTTCGGGCACATGCTGGAGTTTCTCCGGTCAGGCGCTACTCGAGGCTGAGATTTTGCGCACCAAAGGCAAGACAGTAGATCTTTCGGAAATGTTTGTCGTGCGGCATGCCTATTCCGAGAAAGCGAAAAAATATGTAAGGCTGCATGGCAACCTCAATATGGCCGCCGGAGGTGGATTCAGCGATGTAATCATGGTTGCCTCCACCTATGGGCTGATGCCCGAACAAGCCTATCCAGGACTGGTGATTGGGGAGGAAAAGCATGTGCACGGCGAAATGGATGAAGTGTTCAAGGCATATGTGGATGCCGTGATCAGGAACAAAAACCGTAAACTCACACCAGTGTGGCACAAAGGCTTCGAAGCCCTGCTCGACACCTACCTCGGTTCACTGCCAAAAAGCTTTAGCTGGGAAGGAAAAAACTACGACGCCAAAAGCTTCGCAACCGAGATGGGGCTGAATCCTGATCAGTACATTGAGCTCACGTCCTTCACACATCATCCTTATTACAAGCCTTTTGCCATCGAGATACCCGACAACTGGATGTGGAGCCTCTGCTACAACCTTCCGATGGACGAAATGATGCAGGTGCTCGATCATGCTATTGATAATGGCTTTACTGTGGCATGGGCAGCCGACGTAAGCGAAAAAGGCTTCTCATGGAAAAACGGCCTGGCTGTTGTGCCCGAAGAGGAACGCTCCGATCTGAGCGGCACCGAAAAAGAACGTTGGGAAGCCCTCACACCTGCCGAGCGTCAGAAAGCCCTTTACAGCTTTGAACAGCCTGTGGCAGAGAAAAAAATCAGCCAGCAACTGCGACAGGAAGCGTTCGATAACTACGAAACCACCGATGACCACGGAATGCTCATTGTGGGCACGGCTAACGACCAGAATGGCCATAAGTTTTATAAGGTTAAAAACTCCTGGGGCACCGAAGATCATATCTACAAAGGATATCTTTACGCCTCAGTACCCTATGTGCAACTCAAAACCATCAGCATCATGGTTCATCGCGATGCCATTCCGAAGCCTATCCTCAAAAAACTCAATCTATAAAAAAACTTAAAACATTCAGGGGGAGCTGAAAAGCTCCCTTTTCTTTTCAAAAAGAACAACAGTCCTTTTCCTACATTTGCAGCTTCACCAACTCAAATAACAAATGTCGCTATACCGAATCTTTGATCACGCACACTCCGGACTAAGATGGGTTTTGCTTGTCCTGTTTCTCCTTGCCCTATACCGATTTTTTATGGAAGGCTACAGAGGCAAAAAAAGTCCGAAAACAATGATCTATGGCAAACTCACCCTCATCTTTGCTCATATTCAAACGGTGCTTGGCCTCGTGCTGTACTTTTTCCTAAGTCCAAAAGTACATTTTGAGGCCTCCTCCATGAAAAATACCTTCCAGCGCTTTTATCTGGTAGAGCATATCAGTATGATGCTTATCGCTGTAATATTGCTTACCATAGTTTGGGTGAAGGGGAAGAAAAAGCTGGAAACCGCTGCCGGTGCAAAATATCTCTTTATTTGGTTTACGATCGTTCTCATTATTATACTCGCCGCAATACCGTGGCCATTCCGCACAGCATTGGGTGGCGGCTGGTATTGACAACCATTAAAGCTTTGCAATTAACCTGTTGAGCAACAAAAAACCGGAACAAACATGGAACAACATTATGGATTCTTACGCTCGGTGCTGATCCTCATTGCACTTGGCATCTGGGTAATTGTGCTTCAAAACGCCGGATTGCTACCGCAACTTCGTCCTACACCGGTGACCACCACTGAAGCCATGGAGATTAAAGGTGTGGTGGAAGTTGAAAATACCGTGTTCATCAAAGGACGTGTTGATGCCAACATCGAGTCGATCAACGGACATGCCAAGTTTTACAAAGATCCACGGACAGGAGAGTATTATGTGCTGCCCGTGACCGATACCTATAATTAGTTGTCTGATACCTTTTTCCTGTCAAGGATGTTCGACCCGCTCAAAAAAATAATGTTGCGGTTTGACCCAACGTGGAATGAACGCAGCAACTTCAGAAAACTGGAACGCTATGCTGTGTTATTACTCTATCTAATCTTAGCGGTAATTTTCTCAATTATCATGATCAAAAATTGATTTTAGCGTGCCAAATTGCATTATTTCATCATAAAATCAAAAGTTTTTGTAGTTTAGCGGCTCGGGTAAATCGATTTAGTCATCTTCAACCAAAACCTTTGCTCATGAGAAGAATCTTTACTTTGTTTTTACCGGTGTTCCTGGCGTTCGGGCTGAATGCACAGGTTATGCTTACCGAAAATTTCAGCGCCGGCACATTTCCACCTGCCGGATGGACAGTCTCGGGTCAGAATACCAACTGGCGTATTTCGCAATCGGCCAATGCAGGCGGTGCTTCGCCCGAAGGCAGGCTTAACTGGAGCCCGCAATTCAACACAACCACCAGGCTCATTTCGCCTGCCATTGACATGAGTGGTAAACCAAAGGCAGTATTGCGCTTTAAGCACAAAGTTGACCATTACACCTCTAATTTTCAAATCGGTGTTTCCACCCGTGCCAACGCCACCGCAACCTGGAACAACGTCTGGACACAAACAGTTACCGCAAGCCTTCCTGCACAGGAAAGACTTGTCATCATCGAAAATGCCGATGTTAACAGCGCAACTTTCCAGTTTTCCATCTTTTTTACGGGCAACAGCTACAACATTGATGACTGGTGGTTTGATGATTTTGAGCTTTTCGTTCCGGCTCAACTTGATGCCGGACTGGCCTCACAAAATATCCCCAGCTACTTTATCGGTCAGAAAACCGTTCAGGGCGTTGTTGTCAACCTTGGTCTTGATCCCATCACGAGCTTCAAAGTAAACTGGTCGCTCAACGATGGCGAAGTGTTTACGACCGATATC
>DAOKYW010000026.1:32010-34366 GCA_035325985.1 Bacteroidales bacterium | reverse complement strand
TTCCCCACAACCCGCCTTGTGCGGGTTGGACTATTCTACTCTACCAAAACACTTCAAAAAATCCTTTCCCCACAACCCGCCTTGCGCGGGTTGGACTATTTTCCATAAGCATAATAAATAATTCCCCACAACCCGCCTTGCGCGGGTTGGATTATTCTACAAAAAAATGCCTCAGAAAAATCCTTTCCCCACAACCCGCCTTGCGCGGGTTGGACTATTCTTTTCTTTTTCTTTCCCCACACCCGCATGCATCCCGCTTTTGCATCTCATCCGCCGGAAAGCTTTGCTTTATAGCCTTTGTTGAGCAGCAGCTCAAGCACTTTCTGGCGAAAGTCGCCCTGTATCAATATCTCCCCGTCTTTGGCCGTGCCGCCCACGCCGCAGGCTGATTTCAGCATTTTGCCGAGTGCCGCCAGATCGTCGTCGTTGCCCTGAAATCCGGTCACTAGGGTTACCTTTTTTCCGCCCCGCTGTTTTTTATCGAGGCTTATCCGCAGTTGTTGCTTGTCAGCCGGTGGTGTCGCGATGGGTGCGGTTTCCTGCAATGACTTCAAGAAGTCCGGATTGGTGGAGTAAACGATAGGGGAGTTTGAAGGCTTTGGCTTCTTCATCGGTTTGAAGTTTTGGTATGACGACATTCAGGCTCGAGGGCACAATTTCGAAGAGCAGGTTGCGGGTAATGGTTTTGGGTTCGCCATCCACATTCACCTTACGATTTTTTTTTCGCTCGATGCTCACCTTGCTTGCCTTGATGATTTCGACATGTTTCGAAAGATGTATCATGTTAAGAAACAACAGGTTGAGAATTACAGGCATCTCAAAAAGCGGCGGTTTATGCACTATGCAAACATCCATGAGGCCGTCGTTGAGCTTGGCGTCGGGGGCTATGGTGGTGTTGTAGCCAAATTGGTTGGAGTTGGCTATGGTGATAAAGAGGGCATCGGTCTCGATGGTTCTTGAGCCGTCGATGGTCAGGCTGTAGTGTTTGGGTTTGTAGGAAGGATAGCGCTGAGCCACGATGCGGAAGTAGCCCAGAAATCCCCTGTGCGGATCTTTTGCAAACAGTTTGGCTACGAGTGCATCGAAGCCAACACCGGCAAGGCTTACGAACACTTCCGTTCCGTTGATGATGCCGGTGTCGATGCGCGAGGTGTGGCCATTGACCAGCAGTTGCAGGGCGCGCTCGGGGTGGATGGGAATTCGCAGGTGGCGGGCAAGGCCGTTGCCCGAGCCGCTGGGGATGATGCCAAGGGTGGTTTGTTGCCCGATCAGGCAGCGCGAAACCTCGTTGATGGTGCCATCGCCGCCCACGGCCACCACATAGTCATAGCCCAGCTGCACGGCTTCCTCGGCCAGTGCTGTGGCATGCCCGACGCCGGAAGTAAACACTATATCGCTCTCGAAGCTGTCGTCAGGCAGGTTTTGCTTTATCATGGCCGGGAAATGATCTTTATGGATTTTGCCGGCTATGGGATTGACGATAAAGCGCGTTTTTTTCATTGAATAAGCTGGGGAAAGTGTTGCACTGCAAAGGTAGGTATTAAACGACTGAATGTGATGAAGCTTGGTTCCGTAAATCCTTTAAAACCGTTTTATGACAGTGCCGGCCTTTTGGAGTCTCTGTTTCGGTGGAATCAGGATTTGGATATTCTTCTTCCTGTGATAGACGAGGCTTCCACTTTGCAAATGGTCAATAAAAATTATTTTACCTCATTGAGCACTTTTCGCATTGCCGGCACAGGTTTCGAACACAACAATGATCTGATGATTTGGAAAGGCTTCCTGGCTACAATGAAATATGTCTGTGGCTTCCGGAAGCATACCTTTTAGGTGAACATCATTACGCCAGCAACGGTTGTCTGGGGCAGCCTATGGAGTATGGAAATGCACACCAAATGGACTGCAGTCTTTGGCAAAGTCTTCATATTCAATGTACTATATCAATCCTTGTTTGTGCATAAGGGTGAGTTTGTGTATGGTGCGGAGATGCCCTCGGACGACAAAACAAAACGATGGTCAGGAGCTTAGAAAATGATTTGTTCACCAAACTCGTGGCCAAACCTTGCTAACTGCCAAACCCGCCCTGGCCCAGAACAACCCGCCCATTTCGATGCAAGATTCCAAAAGGACTTCAAAGCGTAAAAAAGCTGAGGGAATGCAAATCCTCAACTAAATGCCGTACACATTAATGGCGATTTATCTTTTTTGACTTTTAAAGGCAATTTTGCAAAAGCGTATCAATTGCATAAGGCTGTCATTTTTGATGAATTTAACAACATAGGACCCTTTTCCGTGGCCGGGACCGATAAGAAACAAGGTATGTAAGTCTCTCAGCGAGCAATACCATGTCGATGCG
>DAOKYW010000026.1:0-31910 GCA_035325985.1 Bacteroidales bacterium | reverse complement strand
GAAGCGATTGGACGACACCTTTCATGCAGGGCAACAATGATTTGTTTCCACAACTTCCCAAATCTAGGCGGAAGCCGATGGTACGTTCAGCGCCTGCATCATGCCGGCCTTGTATCGTTGCCCGTTCCATCAAAGGCAATAAATCCCTGCCATGAGGACGAGGCCTGTCGCACATCTTTGGAGGTATTTGGGTTAACTTACCTATTTTTGCTGCTGCCGCGATGGAATTGCCCTGCTTCATTTCAGGATTTTTACCATCGGATGAGATAGAACGACTGAATAAATGCCTGAAAATCAAATTAAAGCCTTTGTCTTCGACTGGGGCGATACCGTGATGCGCGATTTTGGATTAGCAGGACCTATGTCGGCCTGGGACAGGGTGGCCTGGATACCGGGCGCTGAAGAAGCGCTGGCTTATCTTTCCGCAAAATATTGCTGCATCATTGCCACCGGCGCTTCTCATTCTGATGTGCCGGAGATGCGAAAAGCATTGGCAAGGGTAGGGGCTGATGCCTATTTTCATCATTTTTTTTCGCGCTTCGAGATTGGCTACGACAAGCCTGATGTGCGTTTCTTCGACAGCGTGCTCCGCCTGGCGGGCTTCAGGCCTCAGCAGACGGTTATGGTAGGCAATCTTTACGAAAAGGACATCATCGGCGCCAAAGCGGCCGGTATGACTACGATCTGGTTTAACGAAGCCGGTCTGACAGGGCATTTTCCGCAGGCCGATATAATCATCGGCGATCTTCGTCAGCTTACAAAAATGGGATACTGAGAATGCGTAGCTTTTCACTGATTCTGCTGTTGATGAGCGTGATACGTTTGTATGGCCAGGCTGTTGCTCCGGCTTACCGCATGCCCGTTGATCTTCCGCTTCACCTTTCGGGTACTTTTGCGGAGTTCCGTGCCGATCATTTCCATTCGGGCATCGACATCCGCACGGGCGGCGTGGAGGGTCATCCGGTTTACGCCATAGCCGATGGGTATGTGAGCCGGGTGGTGGTATCGCCTGTAGGATTTGGTAAAGCTGTCTATATCGACCATCCCGCCACCGGACATGCTTCGGTTTATGCACATCTTCAGCGTTTTGCCCCGCCCATCAACAAGTATGTACGCGATGAACAATACCGTCAGGAACGTTTTGCGGTCAACCTCAATCCGGAAGCTAACCTGCTGCCTGTCAAAAAGGGCATGATCATTGGCTACAGCGGCAATTCGGGCAGCTCGGGCGGACCACACCTGCATTTCGAGATTCGCGATGCCGCTACGCAGCACATCCTCAACCCCATGGCATTTGGCTTCGCCATGGTCGACACCCAGGCCCCGATCATTACCCGTATGGCTGTGTATCCTGAGGCTGTTAATGCGCTGGTTCAGGGCAAAGGCAAGGCATTTGTCCTCAATCCCGTCCAGGTCAAGGGCGTGTATGTGCTTCCTGAAGACCGGCCTGTACGTGCCGGAGGTCCCATTTCGTTCGGGCTGGGTGCTTACGACCAGTCGCAAGGCTCTACCGGCCGCAATGGTGTGTACAGCATGGAGTTGTTTATCGACAGCCTTCAGTTTTTCACCTTCAGGGCCGATCGCTTTTCGTTCGACGACACCCGCTTTGTGAACAGCCTCACCGATTATGGTTTCAATTTCAGGCACAAGAGCCGGATTATACGCACAAAGCGTGATCCATACAACCGGCTGCGATTTCTGGCCACTTATCACCGGCAGGACGGTGTTTTTGTGCCCGAACCCGGACGCACTTACAGCTTACGCTGGACGGTAGCCGATTTTGCCGGCAATAAGGCAGAGCTGCGCTTCAGCCTGATTGGCGAAGAACCTTCGGCCGTTGCGCTTACCGACTCTACAGCCGGAGGACCTTTGCTTAAGGCAGGTCGCCAGCATGTGATCAATGGTCAGGGATTCACAGCGGTGATACCCGACAACGCCCTGTATCGCGACGAAAACATCAGTGCATCGGTCAGCGCTTCGAAGAATTACCTCAGCGACAGGCTGAACCTCGGCCATGGCGGCATTCCGCTGCATGTGGCGGCATCCATTGCCATTGAGCCTTACAAAACCACAATTCCAAACGATAAGCTGTTGATAGTCAGGATTGAGGAAGGCAAAGATCCGACGCCTTTGCAGAGCAGCTTCGAGAACGGCCGTGTCAAAGCCTCCTCGCGGGTGCTGGGCACATTTGCCGTAATGGCCGACACCCTTGCGCCCCGCCTGAAGCCACTCAACTTTACTTCCGGACGGCTGCCCGATACCCTTAAAACCCTTCGGATCGAGGTGAAAGACGATTTGTCGGGCATCGCATCCATCAGGCCGACCCTCAACGACAGATGGATACTGATGGGCCACGACCCAAAAAATAATCTGCTGGTTTACGAGCTTGACGACCGTATGCGCAAGGGCAGCAATACCCTGCGGGTGGTGGTAACCGACAATGCGGGAAACAGCCGTACGCTTAAGCTACAACTTGAAAAGCCCTAGATATGATGAGCCACTATAACTTCGACTTGCTCCCTGATCGCAGCGGAACAGCCTCCCTCAAGCACGACCTGACCGAAAAATATTTTGGCCGCAAGGGCTTGCTGCCTTTCTGGGTGGCAGATATGGATTTCGAAACGCCCGATTTTGTCCGGGAAGCCGTAATCAGGCGTGCCATGCATCCCGTGTATGGATACACTTTTCGTGATGAACGCTTCACCGATGCCATTATCGGTTGGATGAAACGGCGACATGGCTGGTCCGTCGAAAAGGAATGGATTGTTTTCACACCCGGGGTAGTACCTGCGTTGAATCTGGCTGTGCTTTCCGCCACCAAACCTCATGATTCCGTGATTGTGCAGCCGCCGGTGTATTTTCCCTTTTTTGCTGCTGTCGAAGACCACGACAGGGTGCTTGTTCAAAACCCGCTGAAGTGCTCAGCCGGCCATTGGACAATGGATTTCGGACAGCTTGATGAGCAGGCTTTTGGAGCCAGGGCGCTGATGCTGTGCAATCCGCATAATCCTGTGGGTCGTTCGTGGCGCAGGGATGAGCTGGAACAACTGGCAGACTTGTGCATACACCACGACCTGACCGTGATCAGCGATGAGATTCATGCCGACCTTGTACTTCCCGGTCATCAGCATACGGTGTTCGCTTCGCTTGGTCAGGAGATTGCCGGGCGTACCATCACGCTCCATGCACCCAGCAAAACCTTCAATCTGGCAGGGCTTTCTACCTCTTTTGCCATAATACCCTCAGAAACGTTGAGGTCCGGATTCGAGGCATTGATAGCCAAAATGCACATGGGCATGGGCAATATCTTTGGTTTCGAGGCCTTAATCGCTGCATTCAATCAGGGTGATGAATGGCTGGACAGTCTGCTCCGCTATCTGGCTGAAAATGTCAGGTTTGCAGAGCAGTTTCTCAACCTTCATTTGCCACGTATTCGTGTTTATCCCACCGAGGCTACTTACCTGATGTGGCTCGATTTTTCGGATTATGGCCTGACTGATGCGGAGTTGCACAACATCCTTGTCAATAAAGCGGGAGTAGCCCTCAATCGTGGCACTGATTTCGGATCGGGAGGCGAAGGCTGTATGCGCCTCAATGTGGCCTGCCCGCGCAAAATGCTTCAGCAGGGCCTCGAGCTGATGGCCGGGCATCTGCAATAGAACGACTGCACCCATCGATAGATTGCCACGCTGTAATGCCCTTTGATATTCACTACATTTGCAGATCAATAAGGCATCAAATAACGCATCTATGAGATTCCTCAAGCTATTGATTTACGGATTTTTTGTCCTGCTGTTTCTTATATTTCTCATCCCGGTTTTTCTGCCCTCTTCAGTCGAGCTGAGCAGAAGCATCAGCATGAAGGCCGAAGCCCGACAGGTATTCAGGCTGGTCAATAATTTTGAAAACTGGAAGCTGTGGAGTCCGTTTCAGCTCGATTTACCCGAGATCGAAGCGCGCATCAGCAATCCCGCCATAGGCGAAGGAAGCAGCCTGGTGTATCGCAGCAATACATCGGGCGAAAGCAGCATCACCATTATCGAGAGCCACCCGTACCGGTCCATCAAAATGATGCTCGGCATGCAAAAGGGTGGAATTGCCGTTGACGAGTGGCAGTTCGAACAAACCGGCGATACGGTTGTGGTGACATGGACGCTTCGCCTCAGCGAGCTGAAGTACCCGTTTCACAGGTATTTCGGCTTTTTCAGTCGCAGCCTGATGTCGCCATTCCAGGAAAAGGGTCTCGAGAAGTTGAAGGAAGTGGCCACACAATTGCCGCCTGCGCCACCATCTGATACGATAATGTTTGAGGGTTTTGCAGCCATTGTTACCGAAGCGGGCAGCACAGGAAATTTAACAAATGATGCCCTGAACGAATCTGCGGCTGCATTGCAACAATACCTGAAGCGACTCAGGACCGATGCCTCAGGCGATTTATTCGGCCTTTACGATGGCCGTCAAGCACTGCCACCTGTGAACGCTGCGCTTGGCTATCCCGTGGCTGAAGAAACACGCGAAAGTGGCATGTTTCGTTACATTGAAGTAGCCGGTGGCAAGGCTGTTACTACAACGCTTGTTGGTCCTCCGGCACAACGTCATCGTGCTTACGACGAACTTGAGCTCTACCTGCGCGAGTTCAGGCTGGAGCACGACAGCACACGGCCACTGATAGAGTTTTATTCACCTTCGGCCGGAAGTCCGGATAGCCAAAATGATATGGTGACCCGCATCATCATGTTCCTCAAGGAGAAAAATAAACCCGAATAATTGCAACAATCAACAAAACAAGTACCTGCCACCTTTTTACTGACTTACTGATTCACTCTATGACGCAAACCGAAAATCCCAAACGAGTCTCGGCCGAAGGCTTTAAAAAGCTAATCTCGCTGCTGCGTTTTGTGTTGCCAAAAAAGTATGCCTTTGCAGGCGGCCTGCTGGCACTCACTATTTCGAGCCTGACCACCCTGGCTTTTCCCATGTTATTGGGCGACCTCATCAATCTTGCCAATCCCGCAGCTGATTTAGAGAGGATAAACCGCATCGCCCTGATTCTGTTGTTTGTCTTTGCCTTTAATGCAGTTTTTTCCTATTTGCGCATCTACCTTTTCGAGGTCGTCACCCAGCATATGCTGGCAGGGCTGAGGCAAAATACCTACAACCACCTCATTCGTCTGCCCATGAGCTTCTTCTCCGGCAGGCGGGTAGGGGAGCTCAACAGCCGGATTTCGGCCGACATCGCCATACTGCAGGAAACGTTCACCTTTACGCTGGCACAGTTTATCCGGCAGGTCATCACCATCGTTGGTGGTATCATCCTGCTGTCCATCATTTCTGTTCGACTCACCCTGTTCATGCTCCTGTTTGTGCCGCTGGTGGCCATAGGTTCAAGACTGTTTGGCAAGAAAATACGCGGTATCTCAAAAAATACACAGGACCAGGTGGCCTCTTCCAACATCATCGTCGAAGAAACCCTTCAAGGTATCAGCAATGTGAAAGCTTATGCCAATGAGCAGTTTGAGCTCGGACGCTACAGCAACTCCACCAATGCCGTGATTGGCATCGCCCTGAAGGGAGCGCGCCTCCGTGCCATGCTCATCTCGCTCATTATTTTTGCATTTTTTGCCACCATTGTGGGCGTCATCTGGTATGGCGTTTATCTGGTCAATCAGGGCGAAGGACTGCAGGCCGGCGATTTGTTCAAGTTTATCCTTTACACGGTGTTTATCGGGGCATCGATTTCGGGCCTGGCCGACCTTTACTCGCAGGTGCAAAAGGCCGTGGGCTCAACCGAAAGCCTGATGGCGCTGCTTGAAGAGAAGCCGGAATTTGAACCGCTCGACGAAAATGGATGCGAACATCAACTCAGTGGCCGTCTTGAGTTTCGTGATGTGAGTTTCAGATATCCTTCACGACCTGATGTTGAAGTGCTTAGCCACATCAGCCTGAGCATCGAAGCCGGAAAAAAGATTGCCCTGGTTGGACCTTCGGGAGCCGGAAAGACCACGTTCAGCAGCCTGGTATTCAGGTTTTATGATCCTACCGAAGGTGAGCTGCTTTTTGATGACGTGCCATCCACCAGTATTCACCCGGCCTGTCTGCGAAAGCAGATGGCTATTGTGCCTCAGGAGGTTATGCTTTTTGGTGGAACAATTGCTGAAAATATTGCCTATGGCAAGCCTGGGTCGGGCATGGATGAAATTGTCGAAGCAGCGCGCAAAGCCAATGCGCTTGAATTTATCGAAAGATTTCCCGGAGGCTTTGATACCGTTGTTGGCGAACGTGGCGTCCAGCTTTCGGGCGGACAACGCCAACGTGTGGCCATTGCCCGTGCCATACTGCGCAACCCGCGCATCCTCATCCTCGACGAGGCCACCTCTTCGCTCGACAATATAGCCGAACGTCAGGTGCAACAGGCGCTCGAAGTGCTCATGCAGGGCCGTACTTCCATCATCATCGCACACAGGCTCAGCACAGTGCAGCATGCCGACCAGATTGTGGTTCTCGAAGGCGGACAAATTGTCGAAACCGGTACGCATGCCGAATTGCTGGAGCGTGGCGGAGCCTATACCCGGCTGGCCAAAGCACTCGAAACGGAACAAGCAAGCAATGATTACAGGCAAGAGTCTTAAATGCCAGATAAACAAGGCCTAACGCATCATCTGACTGCCCTCTGGCGCTCATCTGAAACTTGTGCCTGAGATCTAATTGCGAATTTATCTTGGTTTCAGATGCCGATCATTTTAAGAAATGACTCCTCGTCAACAACCGGTACACCCAATTGCTGAGCTTTCTCCAATTTGGCCGGTCCCATGTTTTCGCCGGCAAGCACAAAGCTGGTTTTTGCTGATATGGACGAGGTATTACGTCCGCCATGCATTTCGATAAGCCGGTGCATTTCTTCGCGGCTGTAACGGGCAAAAACCCCGCTTACCACTATAGTTTTTCCGCTCAGAGCCTGACTGATCGGGGCGGGCTGGCCGTCGTTCTGCATTTTCAGTCCATGCGCTTTAAGGCGTTCGATGAGCTGCCTGTGTTCCGGCTTTCGAAACCAGCTGATCACCGATTCAGCTATCTTATCGCCAATTTCTTCCACGGCAACCAGATCGTTGAAACTCGCCGAGGCTATCCTATCGATATTACCAAAAGCCGCTGCCAGCCGCGAAGCAACCGTTTCGCCCACAAACCTGATGCCCAGCGCAAAAAGAACCCTGTTGAAAGGCGTTTCTTTCGATTTTTCGATGGCAGCCAGGATATTTTCAACGGTCTTTTCCCTGAAGCTCACCGTGCGCGACTTGCCGTCATCGCCAACATAGGTTTTTTCAAGCCCAAGCAGCTGCCCGGCATGCAGGTCGTACAGGTCGGCCGGACTGTGCACCAATCCGTTATCGTAGAGCAGCTCGATACGTCCTTGACCGAGGCTTTCGATGTTCATGGCCTTGCGGTGGATGAAGTGTTCGAGCTTCCCTTTAATCTGCGGAGGGCAGTCGTCGGTGTTCGGACAATACCATGCAGCTTCGCCCGCATTTCGTTCAAGCCGGCTGCCACATTCAGGACAGCGGCTGATGAACTGCACTGCATGGCTGCCCGGATATCTTTCTTCAACTTTTACGGAAGTGATCTTGGGAATGATTTCCCCGCCTTTTTCCACCACGACCATATCGTTTTCATGCAGCCCAAGCTGTGCGATGATGTCGGCATTGTGCAGGCTTGCCCTTTTGACGATGGTTCCGGCCAGCAGAACAGGCTCCAGATTGGCAACAGGGGTAACTGTGCCTGTGCGGCCAACCTGATAATCCACACTGAGCAGGCGGGTGGCCACTTCCTCGGCCTTGTATTTGTAGGCGATGGCCCAGCGCGGCGATTTGGCCGTGAAACCCAGCAGCTCCTGCTGCCTGAAGCTGTTCACCTTGATGACGATGCCGTCAATGTCGTAGTTCAGCTGATAGCGCCCTGTTTTCCAGTCGCTGATGAACTCGGCAATCTCTGCCATATTGCGGCAGACGGCCATATTGTCCGAAATGCGGAATCCCCAGCTTTTAGCGGCCTGAAGGCTCTGATAGTGTGTTTCGAATGGCAGATTGTCGCCCATCAGGTAATAGAGCCAGCAATCGAGTCTGCGACGGGCCACTTCAGCAGAATCCTGCATCTTCAGCGTGCCCGAAGCAGCGTTGCGCGGATTGGCCAGCAAAGGAAGGCCTTCGGCTTCGCGTTCTTCGTTGATCCTGTTGAAACTCTCGCGCGACATGTAAATCTCGCCCCTGATTTCGAACGAAGGAGGAAAATTGCCCTTCAGCCGGAGCGGAATACTTCTTATGGTCTTCACATTGGTCGTCACATCATCGCCGCGCGTACCATCGCCTCGTGTAACTGCCTGAACCAAAATACCTTGTTCGTATCTCAGGCTGATAGCAACACCGTCATATTTCAGTTCGCAGACATATTCTGCAGGCTCGTTGAGCAGTTTTGCGACACGCTGGTGAAAGTCGATGATCTCACTTTCGCTATAGGAGTTCGACAAGGAGAGCATGGGGTAGCGGTGAGCTACGGAAGCAAAGTTTTTGGTTACCGTTCCGCCAACGCGTTGGGTGGGCGAGTCGGGCAAAGCAAAATCCGGGTATTGCTTTTCGAGGCTGATCAGCTCTTCGAGCAGCCGGTCGAAGTCGTAATCCGAAATCTCAGGACGGTCGAGAACGTAGTAAAGGTAGTTGTGGTGGTTGATCTGTGCTGTCAGCGCTTCAATGCGTGCCTTTGCTTCCTCCGGGTTCATCTTTGCCTTTTTTTAAAGGGATACGCGCCTGATTTCGGTAAAGATAGATCTCCTCGTTGGCATTGATGGGATTCAGCCGATGCACCAGCATATCGACGGTGCCGGGCCTGAAACGACGTTCGAACACCAGCGATGGGATGTATTGCTTCATGCTGTCGAGACGCTGCTCAAGTTTATCCGGGCGCATGAACACGACAAAATCCGGCTGGTTCTCTATCTCTTCCCAATGATTTGCACTAGCCACGTCTGCATAAGTACGTTTTGCATACACTGCATCATAACGCGGCCATTTGCCGGTGTAAAACACCGGTGGAAAGCGCAGGACTCCACTGCGGTAATCATCAACAACGAAATAGGTGATCTCAGGATAGTTTTTCAGATACGACATGGCTTCTACCCTTGCTCTTTTTGAATAGGTGGGTGTGAATATGAGCAACAATGTTATATTGATTACCCAGAAAAACCCCCAGCAATATTTCAACAACCGCTTCCGATGCTGCCACCATGTGCTGCCTGCTACAAATTCGTCCCATCCGGCAACTCCCAGTATGATAAAGAACGGGATAACCGGAATAATAAATCGCTCCTGCTTATTGGGGTAAATCGAATGGAAAACGATGAATATCAGCACGGGTAGAAACAATATCAGATTTTTCCGCCAGTTGCGCAGATAACCAAACATAAGCATCAGGCTCACCGGCGGGATGAGCAGGCCGGCAAGCACCAGTATATAGTTGTACCAGGGCAACACAATGTACTGCTGCGCATGGGTCATATTATATTTTGTGTAGGCAATGAATTCGGCAAATGGTTTGCCCCAGATGAGCAGGTCGATGAATCCCTGAAAGATGCTTGCCGAAACAACAAATCCGACCAGTGTCCAGATTGCTCCTTTCCAGTTGCGGTTAATCAGCAGCGCGAGCCCCAGGCCTGCGCCAAACACTGCTGTCTGATAGCGCACATTAAATGCCAGCCCGAGGAAGAATCCTGCCACCAGAAACGAAAATTTATGAAATCCCGGCAAATCCTGCTGCCTGATTTGTTCCTGCCTGACGATAATGAGTGTGCCATACATGAGGAAGGGGAGGCAGGCCACTTCCACTAATGTGCGGACGCTGAGAAAGGGCATGAACCAGAAGGTCGAGAGCAGCAGGGCAACCTGGTAAGGTGCTTTGCCCGAGGTGATGAGGCTGGCAATGCGATAGCCGAAAGAAATCACAAATAGCGAAATGCCGGCATGAAATATCCTCACAAAAAGCATCTTCCACTGTGGATCGAAAATGCCAAAAAGCTCCAGAAATTTCAAAAAGAGATAGTGAAAGCCCACATAAAAGAAACTGTGACCTTCGGGACCCTTATCGCCACGGCTGCCGGGCAGCCATTTCAGGTAATCGGTGCCGTCAACCCACGACTGGGCCTGTTCGATGACCAGAAAATGATCGTCGTGCATGCCGTAGCCACGCGAAAAGATTGCCGCAATGGCTCTGACTATCATGCCGATCAACAAGATGAACAGAAAGGGATGCTTTTGTTGAAATTTGACAATATGTTCGATGTATTTCATCCTGCCTCTGATTTAAGATTTGAGTTTACCAATTTACAGCTTTACGGCGAATGGGCATCGTCATGCATCTTGCACCACCGCCACCACGCGAAAGCTCGTCGCCTTCGATGGTGATCACATAGCGCTCGTAAGTCGCCGGGTCGGTTTTGCCTTTCAGAATGTCTTTTGCCCTGATGATCTCAAAGCCTTGGTGGTTAAGCTGTTCCATGGTGTGGATGTTCCGGCCGTAGCCGATAACTTTACCCGGGGCTAAGGCAAAGAAGTTGGCACCGCTCTGCCATTGCTCTCTTTCCATGGTGTACAGGTCGTTCAGGCCTCCGCAGACGATGGGTTTCAGGTCGAATCCAAGCCGGCTGAGTGCGCTGAGCAGGTTTTCCTCTTCCCTGATCTGTGTAACCTTGTTGCCATCCACGATAATATGGATGGTGATGTGCCGGCTCGACCGCAGCACCAAAGGCTCGAAGATCATGCATTTGTCGGTATCCAGAAAAGTAAACACCATATCGAGGTGGATAAACGATTCCGGCTTTTTGGGCAGTTCCTGCAGGAGAAGGTGTTTAATGCCGGGTTTCTGCTTCAGGTGCTCAATCATGGCGTCGATTCCCTGACTTGTGGTGCGGTTGCTGATGCCGCTCAGGAACACATCTTCTCTGGCCACCAACACATCACCGCCTTCGATGGAAGCCTTGCCGCTCTTGTCGAAAATCCTCACCGGATTCACCGTCTGTGTTTCGAAAATCGGATGAAAATCGAAGATGGCTTCCATGATCAGCGACTCACGATCGCGCACCTTGCTGGCCATCTTGCTGATGACAACCTTATCGTTGAGGGCAAATGCGGCATCGCGGGTAAAGAAGAAATTGGGCAAGGGATGCAGCGAATAGCGCTCGTTGTCTAAAAATTTGGTGAGGGTGTTTTTTTCCATTTCCACACCTTCGATCAATTGCCTGGCCAATTCGACCGATGTCAGTTCGCCAATGCCTGAGCATATCTCGTCAACACCTTCGCTCTTGCAAATCTTCGATAACAGTCCCGCACGCACCTTGCTGTTTTCCAGTATGTCGGATAGCAGGTCGCGCACTTCAAAAACTTTGGCATAACGCTTAAGCACTTCGTTGAACTCGTTGTACTCGGGCAGGGCAACGCTCAGGTTAAGGATGTCGCTGTAAAGCGCCCTTTCGGCATTTTCGGGTGTCATGTTCTCCACCTCGGCTCCGGGTGTATGCGTGATCACACATTCCAGCTCACCGATTTCGCTGTTAATGCAGGTTTTGATGCGGTCTTTTTTCATGGGCTTTGTGTATGTAATTCTCCTGTCGGAAGAACCCTTTTCATGGAAACGCAAATTTACTCCTATTGGGCCTATTGGTGGCTTGTTAACAAATAATTAGCCATTGGGCGGCAGACCATCATAAAGCTCGAGAAACTCGTATCCGTTGCCCCGGCTGTCCAGAAACCGCACAAAATCGGTTGTGGCTATGCTCAGGCTGGCTGTGTTGTCGTTGGGATGAAAACTCAGCCGGGGGTAATTGAGCAGATTTTTATCCACAAACACATAAACGTGCTTACCGATGTCGTTTAACAACCCGAATGGTGAAACACTTCCGGGTTGTATGCCAAGATACTTCTGCATCCGTTCGGGCGAGGCGAAGGTGAGCTTGCCCTGTCGCAGCCGCAATTCCAGATCGCGTATGTTGAGGTTCATCAGGCAATGAAACACCACCAGATAATGTCTGTTTCCTTTATGGTTTCTGAAAAACAGGTTTTTGCAGTGCATGGTTTCGCTGATGTTCCAGAACTTCAGCACGTCGTCAATAGTAGGCGTTGGCGGGTGATAATGCACGTCGTAGCTGATGTTCAGCGCTTTGAGCGCCGCAAACACCTGCTCGTGTTGTGGATTGTGTACCTGATTGTTCATTGTCTTTCAGGTTTGTATAGAAAAGCCGGACCATAAGGCCCGGCTTTTATATCTGGTTTTAACAACTAATCAACCCAGTCGGCGATAAAGAGGTTGGTGTCGCGGGTGCCATTGTTGTTACGATTACTCGAAAAGATGAGTTTTTTACCGTCGAAGGTAAACATCGGGAAGGAGTCGAAGGTGTCGTCGAAGGTAATCTGCTTCAGTCCGGTGCCATCAAGGTTTATCATGAAGATGTTGAACTGCCATCCGCGCTGCGAGTGGTGGTTCGAGCTGAACAGGATTTTCTCGCCCGATGGATGGAAATAGGGCGCCCAGTTGGCTTTGCCCAGATTGGTAATCTGACGAAGGTTCGAACCATCTACATCGCAAACAAAAATTTCCATCTCGGTGGGTTTTACGAGGCCTTCGCTCAGCAGTTGCTTATATTCGTCGATTTGCTCCTGTGTTTTCGGACGCGAAGCCCTGAAGACAATCTTCGAGCCGTCGGGCGAAAAGAAAGCGCCGCCATCGTAACCAAGCTCGTTGGTGATCTGCCTGACGTTGCTGCCGTCGATATCCATGACGTACAGCTCAAGGTCGCCACTTCTATCGCTGGTGAACACAATCTTATCGCCGCGTGGCGATACAGTGGCTTCGGCATCATATCCCTTCTCTGTCGTCAGCTGTTTGATAATCTTGCCGTTGAGGTCTGCCACGAAAATATCGTAATCGTCATAGATGGGCCATACATATTTGCCGTCTTCGCGTCGCGGCGGCACATGCGGACAGCTCTCACCGCCAAGATGCGTCGAGGCGAAAAGGATGGTCGTGTCGCCGGGCATGAAATACGAACAAGTGGTGCGTCCCATACCGGTGCTGATCATTTTTGGCCGCTGATCCTTCATATTGGCCTCGTCAAGCCTGACATAGAATATCTGGTCACACTCCAGGTCCCATGCCGGGTTATTCGACTGAAATACAATCATCTGATCGTTAAAACTAAAATATGCTTCGGCATTATCGCCGCCAAAAGTGAGCTGGCGGATATTGGCCAAGTGTTCTTCCTGAGCATAATGAATATCGGTTTTAATCGGCATCTGTCTGCCGGAATCACCTTGTTTGTGTTCATGACGGTGTCCGCAACCCATGACAAACACGGAAGAAATAAAAAGGATGGTCAGTAGTCTGTTCATTGAACTGTTGAATTTGGTTAATTTAACATGATGGTGCAAAAGTAGTCTGAAAGGCTTATTTTGATGGACTTTGCACGAAAATAGGATTGATAATAAATGTTAATGCCCATTCATGAGGCGCATGCGCCCATATGAATAATGCGTGCAAAAACATTGATTAATAAATGGTTAAATTTTTCCGGCTATGGATTTTGCCGTGTACGATTGCGCACATCCCACCAGCATTTCGGGTGTGCCCTCAAATACGATTTGGCCTCCGGCATCGCCACCTTCAGGTCCCAGATCGATCACCCAGTCTGCACATTTGATTACTTCCGGATTGTGTTCAATAACCACCAGACTGTGGCCGTTTTCAACCAAAGCGTTCAGGGCATCCATCAGTTTGCCGATGTCGTGAAAATGCAGTCCGGTAGTTGGCTCATCGAAAATGAACATGGTGGGTTTTTCGGCCTCACCTTTGGTCAGGAAAAAGGCCAGCTTGATGCGTTGAGCCTCACCGCCGCTAAGGGTATTCGACGATTGGCCCATTTTCAGGTAACCCAGTCCAACATTTTGTAGTGGCAAAAGCTTCTGGTTGATGCGCTTGCAGGCCGGATGGCTTTTCTCGTGCCGGCCAAAAAATTCAATGGCGTCGTCGATGGTCATATCAAGGATATCGGCAATGCTCAAGCCTTGAAACTTGATTTCGAGGACTTCTTCTTTAAAGCGACGGCCATGGCATACTTCGCATTGCAGAAATACGTCGGCCATAAACTGCATTTCGATCTTTACGGTGCCTTCGCCCTCGCAGGCATCGCATCGTCCGCCGGGCACATTGAACGAAAAGAATCCGGGCTTGTAGCCACGCATTTTGGCTTGTTTTGTATCAGCCAGCAGCTGCCTGATCTCGTCGAAGCCTTTGACATAGGTAACGGGATTGGAGCGCGACGATCGGCCTATGGGGTTCTGGTCAATCATTTCGACGGCAGCTATTTGGTTGAGTTCGCCGCGCAGTTCGCCAAACGTGCCTGTCCGGTCGGCGTGTCCTCCTGTGAGTTTGCGCAGGGCGGGGTAGAGGATGCCGCGCACCAGCGACGACTTACCCGAGCCGCTCACCCCAGTAACCACCGTCATCACGTTAAGCGGAAACCTGACATCGATGTTTTTGAGGTTGTTTTCGCCCGCTCCCGCCACTTCAATATAGTTGTTCCATTTTCGCCTGGTGCCGGGTACTGGTATCTGTCTGGCTCCACTCAGGTATTGGCCGGTGAGGCTGTTTTTGGCAGCCCGAATCTGCGCGTAGTCGCCCTCGGCCACCAGTTCGCCTCCCAGCCTGCCGGCAAAAGGCCCAATATCGATCACATGGTCGGCCGCTTTGATGATGTCTTCGTCGTGCTCAACCACTATCACAGTATTGCCGATATCGCGCAACCGTTTCAGCACGCTGATCAGCCTCATGGTATCGCGAGGGTGAAGGCCAATACTTGGTTCATCCAGGATATAGGTTGAGCCTACCAGGCTGCTTCCCAGCGATGTAGCCAGGTTGATGCGCTGCGACTCTCCACCGCTCAGCGTATTCGACAAGCGATTCAGGGTAAGGTAGCCAAGACCAACATCGATGAGAAAATGCAGCCTGCTGTTGATTTCCTTGATCAATCGCTCAGCAATCTTTTGCTCGGTATCATCGAGTGTTATGCTTTCGAAAAATGCGGACAATTTGTCCAGCGGCATCAGCATAAGCTCGGGCAGGTTCTTACCGGCTACTTTCACATAGGCTGCGTCGGCACGCAACCGGGTGCCATTGCAGTCGGGGCAGGTGGTCTTGCCGCGATAACGCGACAGCATCACCCTGTATTGAATCTTGTAGCTCTGCTCTTCGAGATGCCTGAAAAAGGCATCCAAGCCTTCGAAATGTTCATTGCCTGTCCAGAGGAGCTTGCGCTCATCGCGGCTGAGCTTGTAGTAAGGTCTGTGCACCGGAAAGTCGAAGCGATGTGCTGTTTGAAGCAATTGCGTGAGCCACTCACTCATCTTTTCGCCTTTCCAGCACGCTATGGCGCCTTCGTAAACGGATAAGGCCTTGTTGGGAACAACCAGATCCTCGTCAATGCCTATCACCGTGCCGAAGCCTTCGCAGGTCTTACATGCGCCAAGCGGGTTGTTGAAGGTAAACATGTGTACTGAAGGCTCCTGAAATGTGATGCCATCGGCCTCAAAGCGATCCGAAAACCATGCCTCATGCCATTTGTCATCGCGACGGTACTTGACGCAACAGCTGCGCCTTCCTTCATAAAATGCCGTTTGTACAGAGTCGGCCGCACGTGCGGTCAACTCGTCGGAAGTACTGTCCACCGTCAGACGGTCCAGAATTATCTGGTAATCACCAATCGGGCTGAGTTGTTTTTGCTCGAGCAATGATTCGATGGGCAACACTTCATCATCTTTCATTACCCTCGAAAAGCCTTGCTGCAGCAAAACAGAAAGATGTTCGTGCGTGCTCCGCCCATTCAACTGCTGCAATGGTGCCAGCACATAGAGCTGGGTGCCTTCGGGCAATGAGGTGATAAACTGCACAACATCCTTCACCTGATGACGCTTAACCAACTGACCCGAGACCGGGGAATAGGTGCGACCGATGCGGGCAAACAACAACTTAAGGTATTCGTAAATCTCGGTACTCGTTCCTACGGTCGAGCGGGGGTTGCGCGAGTTGACTTTCTGCTCAATGGCAATAGCCGGCGACAGGCCGTGAATGAAGTCCACATCGGGCTTGCTCATTCGGCCCAAAAATTGTCTGGCATATGCGCTAAGGCTTTCCACATACCGGCGCTGACCTTCGGCATAAAGGGTGTCGAAGGCTAAGGACGATTTGCCCGAGCCGGATAGCCCCGTAATAACCGTTAACTTGTTTTTTGGAATGCTGACACTCAGGTTTTTAAGATTGTTAACCCTGGCTCTGACGATAGAAATTGAAGTGGCAGCAGTGGGAGGAAGCATAAGCAGACTAAAAAAAATTTGCGCAAAATTACCACAAAAACTTGCATTGGTTCGATTAGTGTTTATTTTTGCAACCTGCGCAAGCATTGTTACATCTGTAAACCATTCAAAAACAGGAGGACCACTATCGAGATAACTTCTACCCTTTGAACCTTAAAAAAAAGGAAGCTCTATGAATGCTATTGAACGTAGCGACAAGGAGCTGGTGGAAAGTTATCTGAGTGGTAATCAAGCCAGTTTCGAGATTTTGCTCAGCCGTCACCAGTCGCGGGTATTTTCCTATATCCTGATGTTGGTGCGCGACCGTCAGTTGGCCGACGACATTTTTCAGGACACATTTATCAAGGTAATCCGCACCCTGCACAGCGGCACGTACAACGAAGAGGGCAAATTCATCCAGTGGGTAATGCGTATTGCGCACAACTTGATTATTGACCACTTCCGCAAAGCAAAACGTCTGCCCACCGTTGATGGCGGAGGCGATGAAGTTCGCCTTATCGACCGCCTGGGGCATAAAGACGCTTCGGTGGAAGAAAAACTCGTTAACGATCAGATTCACGAACACGTGCGCAAGATGATTGACTTTCTGCCCGAAGAACAGCGCGAAGTACTTTATCTGCGTATGTATGCCGATATGAGTTTCAAAGAGATCGCCGAGCTTACCAATGTGAGCATCAACACTGCACTAGGGCGGATGCGTTATGCCTTGCTCAATCTGAGGAAGATGGCCCGCGAAAAAAATCTCACCCTCAGCTATTGATTTATAGGCAGGTCAAATAATAAATGTGGCTGAACCGCCGTTATGGTGGTGTCGTTTAACCACAAAGCCTGCTTATGAATAAATTTTCTACGCTACAACCTTATTTTCCTGAAAATCAAGACGAGCGCAAGAGGATAAATGCCTCAGTTAAACCGATGCGCCGCTTAAGGAATACCGGCAAACCTTCGACGCTTGCCTTGCGCAACATTTTAGGGTTTGCTGCAGCCTGCAACTTTCAGAAAACAGAGCATCAGGGCACACTCGAAATCCTGATCAACTAAGTTTTTTCTTGGTCTTGAGAACTAAGGAGCGCTTCGGGCATTTTATCAGGCACTTTTCAGTCCACATGCCTGTGGCCGAAACAGAGCTTGTTTACAACTCGCCCTATCAGCTGCTTGTGGCCGTCATCCTCTCGGCCCAGTGCACCGATAAGCGTGTCAATATGCTCACTCCGGCATTCTTTGAGCGTTTTCCGGATGCCGAATCCCTTGCATCAGCAGATGATGCTGAGGTTTTTGCCTTGATCAGGAGCTGCTCCTACCCAAACAACAAAACACGAAACCTGATAGGCATGGCGCGAATGCTTATCAATGAATTCGGCGGCGTAGTGCCTTCGTCGGTGGATGAATTGCAGAAACTGCCCGGCGTGGGCAGAAAAACAGCCAATGTGATAGCATCAGTAGTGTTCGATCAGCCGGCAATGGCTGTGGATACGCATGTTTTCCGCGTTGCTGACCGCATTGGTCTGACCACGAGGGCAAAGCATCCGCTCGATGCCGAAAGGCAGCTGGTCAGGCATTTGCCCCCTGATGTAATTCCCAAAGCTCACCATTGGCTGATTCTTCACGGCCGTTACGTGTGCAAGGCCAGAACACCCTTGTGCCATCAATGTGGAATAACGCATTTCTGCCGTTGGTTCGAAAAGCAGAGGCAGACCTGACAAATTGAGCCTTTTGTTGTTTGTAGAGCAGGTTAATGCGTATTTTTGTTTCACCCAAAATCCAACTGCAATGTTAAAAAAAGGCGATGTAGCCCCGCATTTTGAGGGCAAAGATCAGGATGGTAACATGTTAAGCCTTAGTCAGTTTAAAGGTAAAAAGCTGGTTCTTTACTTTTATCCGAAAGATGATACGCCCGGCTGTACCAAGGAAGCATGCAACCTGAGGGATAATTTTGATGCAATGCTTGCGAAGGGCTTTGCCATTGTGGGAGTGAGTCCCGACACCGAAGCCTCGCACAAAAAGTTTGTTGAAAAGTTTAACCTTCCTTTTCCATTGATTGCCGATCCCTCATTGGATATTATCAAGGCTTACGGTGCCTGGGGCAAGAAGTCGATGTATGGTAAAGAATACGAAGGATTGCTGCGCACCACATTCATTATCAACGAGGAAGGGCTGATTGATCAGGTGATTGAGAAAGTTAAGACTGACGATCACGCCAACCAGATTTTCAAATTATATCCATAACCATATGACATCCGACAAAGCAAAGGAAAACCTCGACAAACTGAGGCTCGAAAAGCTCAAAGCACTCGAATCTACTTTGGGCTCCATTGAAAAGAATTTCGGCAAAGGCAGTATAATGAGGCTTGGCGATCAGGCCGTTGAAAAGCTTGATGCCATACCAACCGGTTCTATTGGCCTTGATGCTGCCCTTGGTGTCGGTGGATTACCTAAAGGTCGTATAACCGAAATTTATGGCCCCGAAAGTTCAGGCAAAACCACTCTGGCGCTCCATGTGATTGCTGAATCGCAAAAGCGTGGCGGCATTGCCGCTTTTATCGATGCTGAGCACGCCTTCGACCGTTTTTACGCCCAGAAGCTCGGGGTTGATATTGATAATTTGTTGGTGGCACAGCCCGATTACGGCGAGCAGGCTCTTGAAATTACCGAAAACCTGATACGATCGGGTGCTATTGACGTGATAGTGATTGACTCGGTGGCTGCGCTCACACCAAAGGCCGAAATTGAAGGCGAGATGGGCGATTCAAAAGTGGGCCTTCAGGCCCGCCTGATGTCGCAGGCATTGAGAAAACTTACGGCCACTATCAACAAGACCGGCTCAGTGTGCATTTTCATCAATCAGCTGCGCGAAAAGATCGGTGTCATGTTTGGCAATCCTGAAACCACTACCGGAGGCAATGCGCTCAAGTTTTACAGCTCGGTGAGGCTCGACATCCGCAAGGTGAGCCAGATCAAAGATGGTGAAAATATGACGGGCAATCGCGTCAAAGTGAAGGTGGTGAAGAATAAGGTAGCACCACCTTTCAAAAAGGCTGAGTTCGATATACTCTTTGGCGAAGGTATTTCCCGGCTGGGCGAGGTGATAGACCTCGGCGTAGAGTTCAACATCATTAAGAAGAGCGGAAGCTGGTTTAGTTATGGCGAAACAAGGCTTGGTCAGGGCCGCGATGCCGTTAAGAACACCCTGCGCGATAATCCCGATCTGGCCGAACAACTTGAAGAACAAATCAAGACTGCCCTCTCGCAGGCCAATATCTGAAAGGTATGAGGAATAGTTCCCAACCGCCATGCCCTAAGGCAGGGCGGTTTTTTTACGGTAAAAGGTCAGGGCAGCTGATGGCTTTGCTGTTGCTGCTTTTAATGGTAATCGGTTGTGGCCGGAGCGGGAAAAAGGAGACGCAGAATGCCACTGAAACCACTGACCCACTCGAGCTGCTCAGCCAGAAAATTATGGCCGACAGCACCAATGCCACGCTTTATAACAACAGAGCGAAGCTTTACCTTGGAAGAGGCCAGGCCGATAAGGCACTGATCGACCTGAACAAGGCTCTGGAGCTTAATCCAAAGGATCCAGCCATATTTATGACGCTGGCCGATGCTTATCTGCTGATGCAAAAACCCGAAAATGTGAATTCAGCCCTGCTCAAAGCTGTTGAGCTGGCTCCCGAGGATCCCATGCCATTGGTCAAATTGGCCGAGTTGAACCTTATGCTTGAGCAGTTCAATACTGCCCTTGCCTTTACTGACAGGTCGCTGGAAATCAGCCGGTTTAACCCTGAGGCATATTTTGTCAGAGGATCGGTATTTCTGGCACGCAACGACACCGTGTCGGCGGTGCGCAACATCCTGCTCGCCCTGGATCAGAAGCAGGATTTTTATGAAGCCCTGATTAAATTGGGTGTCATTTATACTGCGCAGCGAAATCCGCTGGCCGAGCAATACCTCCTCAGGGCATTGAAGCTCTTTCCCAATTCCTTGCAGGCGCGATACCAGCTGGCTCTATACCTTCAGGACAACGAGCGACCGACCGAAGCACTTCAGCATTACGATACACTTCTCAGTCAGATCCCCAATCACCCGTTGGTGCTCTACAACAAGGGCTATGTGCACCTGGTGTATCTGAATGAATATGCTACCGCTATCGATTTTTTTGATCAGGCGCTCATCAGCGATCCCAACTATGTGGATGCACTATACAACAAGGGAAGAGCACTTGAGGAGCTGAACCGCTTTGTGAATGCCCGTGATGTGTACAACGAGGTACTGCGCCGGAAGCCGAATCACGAACTGGCTGTCCAGGCACTTAATCGACTTGACCTAAGGAAATAAAGCTATCTGGTGTAAGGAATAAGGTTGGACGAGACCAGCTCCCAATTGTCGATCACCGGTGGAGTACTTTGCGGCCTAAGCAGCTGATACCGGATAAGGCCATAATTTTTTGCTACCCAGAAGTCGAAATAGGCAGTGTCTGGTGCATTCTGATAATCAACAACTTTGGTATGAAAAACATCGGTGTAAACCCTGCCTTGCAGCGTAAGCGAAGGAATTTTTTCAACGGTAGTGTAGTTTCCCTCGTTAATGCCCAATAGCAATTCTTGACCAAAAGGCGTGTTGGTGATCAATGCCCTGTAATACCTTCCATTGTTGAAAAATAGCCTGAAATTGTCGCTGGCCGAGGTGTTGCCAAAAACCTTCCCCACTGAAAGCTCATATTTGGTCAGTCCGGTAAAACGCGAACTCAATGTGGACTCAATAGCCTGATAATAAAAACCGTTCGGACTGATCTCATCCGAATGAAAACGCTTGTCCTTAAATGTGCGCAATACCCTGACAGTATCGCGGTTTGCCGTAGGATCACCGGTAGTGGTTTTCAGATATATCCAGAACGAAAGCGAATCGAAGGCAGTATATTTACGGAAAACACTGTCGATTTCGTAAACTTCAGGAGGCTGGAGATCATCCACCTTACAGGACTTTACAGATAATAGGATGAAAAGTGATGCGAGGCCAAGCCATAAGCAGTTTTTCATAAATCTCTTTTAATTAGGTCAGTAAACAATTTTCCGTTAAGGTGATCGATTTCGTGTTGAAAGATGCGTGCAGTAAATCCTTCGATGTATTCCTCCATCCATTCTCCATCCGGTTTCTGGTATTTTAGCCGGATACCCCAGGCGCGCTCCACTGAATCGCGCACGCCGGGGATGGATAAACAGCCCTCGGCACGAAGGCAAAGCGAGTCGGAAAAGGCAATGATTTGGGGATTGAAATAGGCTTCAAATGGTTTGTTGTCCTTGTCGAAGCGTTGTACTATAATCAACTGACGATTGATGCCTACCTGTGGTGCTGCAATTCCAACGCCCTTATGGTCAGGATGTTGAACGGTAACAATCATGCGCTCTGTCAGCCTTTGCCAGATACGCTGATGGGGATTTTCGATGGCAGCAGATTGGGCACGAAGCACCTGGAGATCGTCGGGTTGAGTAACCAGTGTGACCCGCATTTTTTCATGGGCCTTTCCATCGAAAACCAGTTTGCGTTCCTGACGGGCATTGGGCTGTGCAGATAGTGCAAGGGCAGTTGTGATGAACCATAGAAGTAATGTCAGGCGCTTCATAGCCGGTCTTTTGTTGAGAATGCAAAAATAACTGCATTTTGCATTTTTATCATATCATGTTCCATTCAGGATAGGCTTATGTCCGATATTTGCAATAATTTAAAAAATCAAGCATGCCGGCGAACACTTTCGGAGAAATATTCAGGCTTACCACCTTTGGTGAATCGCATGGCGCGGCAATCGGCGGCGTTATTGATGGTTGTCCGCCCGGGTTATCCATCGATATGGATTTCATTCAGTTGATGATGCGTCGCCGCCGGCCCGGACAATCGCACCTGACGACGCCACGCCAGGAGCAGGACATGCCCGAAATATTGTCTGGTGTATTGGATGGACAGACCACAGGAACTCCTCTGGCCTTTATCATCCGTAACAGCGATCAGCGGTCGGGCGACTATGACCATTTGAAAGATCTATACCGGCCTTCGCATGCCGATTTCACGTATATGGCCAAATATGGCCTGAGGGACCATCGCGGAGGCGGCCGATCCTCAGCGCGCGAAACGGCAGCGCGCGTGTTTGCCGGAGCGCTTGCCATGCTATTCCTTCAGCAGCACGGCATCAGCATCAGGGCATGGGTGAGTGCAGTGGGACAGGTTGAGGCACCGGACTTCGCCGAAACGCCACCGATGGAGCTCATCGAGTCGAATATGTTGCGGTGTCCTCACGATGCTTCCGCCCGCATGATGGAACAGCACATCCTCGAAGCAGCTAAAAATGGCGATACGCTTGGAGGCATCATCACCGGAAGCATCATGGGCCTGCCTGCCGGCCTTGGCGCACCTGTTTTCGATAAGTTTCACGCCGATCTGGGCAAGGCCATACTGAGTATCAATGCCGTGAAAGGCTTCGAATATGGCAGTGGTTTTGCCGGTACGCGACTCCCGGGATCGGCGCATAACGATCAGTTTTCGCAGCAAGACGGAAAAGTAATCACCCTGACCAACCATTCAGGCGGAGTGCAGGGTGGAATCACCAATGGAATGGAAGTGCGTTTTCGTGCAGCCTTCAAACCGGTTGCCACCCTCATGCAAAGCCAGCAAACCATTACTGTTCAGGGTGGGTCGGCAACACTTAATCCGGGTGGACGCCACGACGTATGTGTTCTGCCCCGCGCTGTGGTCATTGTTGAGGCCATGGCTGCACTCGTGTGTATCGATCATTGGCTTCGCCAGAAAATGTATGAATAAAAAAGTTAAATAATTATGAAAAAGTTCCTGAAAATCAGCGCTATATCCATCGCCGCCCTATTGCTGCTCGCCCTGCTCTTACCTTTGGTGTTTCAGCAGCGCATAAGCGCATTGGTCAAGCAGGAAATCAATAATGCGGTCAACGCCACGGTCGATTATGGCCGGGTCAGTGCCAGCTTTTTCCGTCATTTTCCCTCATTTACACTGACAATCAGGGATATTAGTGTGGTGGGCAAAGATGAATTCGATGAGGTTGGATTATTCTCATCAGGACGGCTTTCGGTGACGATCAACCTCAGGTCGTTGTTGCGTGGGAGCCCGTATGAGGTTGAACGTATTGGTATCGACCGTGCAAAACTCCATCTGCTTGTCCTCGAAAACGGAAAAGCTAACTGGGATATCGCAAAATCAGACACCACGGCAATTCAGACGGAATCTGCAGCTGAAGAGGAGGCCCTGACGGTCAAGCTTAACGCCATAAGTGTTTCCCAATCAGATATTTCCTATGAGGACCGTGAACTTGTTTTTTCGACACACCTGAGCAGCGCAGATATCAGCCTGAGTGGCGAAATGAGCCTTGATCAGGCCTTGCTTGACCTGAGGCTCACAGCAGCCAATCTACGCGTAGATTACGACGGTATGAAATTGCTTGATGGGGTGAGTATAGTTTTCGATGGTGATGTGGATGCGGGGTTGGCGACCGATATTTATATGATTCGTTCCAGAGCGCTTAAGCTCAATGCCCTGGGGTTGGGTTTCGAAGGAAAATTCGATATCAGCGGCCAGAATATCGGCATGGACTTCACCGTGGAAGCTCCC
This sequence comes from Bacteroidales bacterium, assembly GCA_035325985.1. Lineage (GTDB taxonomy): Bacteria > Bacteroidota > Bacteroidia > Bacteroidales > F082 > JALNZU01. The sequence goes on along the minus strand of DAOKYW010000026.1, from coordinate 7,884 downwards.
AACGGCAATTTCAAAGACTTGCTTAGCATAGTTCCTGCCATTTACAGCAACAATTTCAAAGACCTGCAAGCCTCAGGTCATTTCGACTTTAAGGCAGGTATGGCCGGTGAGTATGGTGACAAGGTTTTTCCGTCATATTTTATGAGACTGAATGTCAGGGACGGAGCTTTTGCATATCCTTCGCTTCCGTCAAAGCTGGAGCGTTTCAATCTTGACCTGGCGTTAGACAACCCAACCGGGGCTGATAACGACCTGAAGCTTGATGTCAGCCGGCTTACCATGGCTATCAATGGTCAACCTTTTGAAGGGAGACTGGCGGTCAGACAGATGGTCACCGATCCCGAATTTAAGGCAGGTTTGAATGGTATAATCGACCTGAAAGCCATCTCAGGTTTGCTGCCGGCTGGAGTAATTCCCGAAATGGAGGGTAGAGTGTCAGTGGCATTTACTGCAGCTGCCCGCATGAAGGATATTGAAGCACAACGCTATCAAAATGTTGATGCACAAGGAAATATAGAGCTGAGTGCGCTCAGGTTGCCCGACATTAAACCCGGCATAGACCTTGGCATTGGCAGTGCGAAGGCCCAACTCGGTCCGGAAACTTCCAGGTTGGAAGTAAATGGAATGAAGCTTGGCGTCAGCGACTTCCGTTTTGAGGGTCAGGTGTCAAACTATCTTTCGTATCTGCTGTCGGATGGCGAATTGAAAGGAAGCCTCAACTTGAATGCGGATTTTATTGATGCCAATGAACTGCTGAAAAGTTTTATGAGTTCCGAAACATCCGCTGCCGTTAACGATACTTCATCTTTCCAACTTGAGCTGCCCGAACGCCTGAACCTGAGCTTTATGGCCAATGTCGGACGATTGACCTATGAACAGTACGAACTAAAGGACGTTGAAGCGGGTTTACGTTATGTGGATAAAAAGCTCACATTTAATCCGTTGAATGCCAAATTGCTGGGCGGTAAAATACAGATGCAAGGCAGTTTTGACGGTGGGAATGCCGCATCACCTTTTGTGGACCTCGACTTTCGCATCACGGATTTCGATATCCCGACATCCTATCAGACTATTGGCCTGTTCAGCATGGCAGCGCCCGTTGCCGAGAAGACAAAAGGCCGCTTTTCAACCGGATTCAGACTCAAAGGCCAGCTGAACGAAAGTCTTCAGCCTGTGCTGTCCACATTACAGGGCGGAGGCGGGTTGCAGTCGAGCCGTATCAGTATTGAGTCGGTCAATGTGCTCAATCAGCTGGCCGACAGGCTTGGCAACGAAGATCTCAGGAGGATTGAATCCGATGGTGTCAATATCAGTTTTGAGTTTTTAAACGGAAGAGTCTTTCAGAAACCGTTCAGCTTCGGGCATTCCGGCATTGATGCCACGCTCGCCGGAAGCATAGGTTTCGATCAAACGCTGGATTACGATCTGGCCCTCAGCGTTCCATTTGAAAAGCTTGGTGCTGAAGCCAATCAGCAGTTGCAAAAAGTCCTTGCTCAGGCTGCAGGTCGTGGAATTAATCTGGCAGCCGGCTCCAGAATCAATATCAGGGCGAAGATCGGCGGAACAGCCACATCGCCGACCATTGCCATCGACTATCGTGATTATGCCGCCAATCTGCGCAACGAACTTATGCAATCGGTGGCGGCTGAACTGGAGAAACAAAAGGAACAGCTGCGTACGCAAGCGCGTGATGAGGCCAATAAACTGATAGAACAGGCTCAACGCCAGGCTGATGAGCTGATACGTCAGGCTGAAAACACAGCTGCAATGATACGAAATGAAGCCTCATCGGCCGCTGACCGTTTGCGTCGCGAAGCCGATGGCCAGGCCGAAAAGCTGATCAACGAAGCCAAAGGCAAGGGCATGCTGGCCGAGATGGGTGCACAGGAAGGCGCACGAAAAATCCGCCAGCAAGCTGCAACTTCGGCTGCGCGGGTTGAGCAGGAAGCCGATCAGCGTGCTAATGCCGTGGTCAGCGAAGCACGAAGACAGGCCGATAAGCTGCTCGAAGATGCCAGAGCGCGTGCCACTCAATTGTGAAAGGATTCGGATAAGCTGCCATCAACCATCTTTGATATGAATGATATAATTGAAAAACAGACTCTTAGAAAAGTCAATTTCATATATTGGTTCATGTTTTTAGCTGCAGTTCTGGTTTATGCGGCATCCTTAGCATTGGCTAAGACGGCAAATTTTCATTGGCTGCCCGATTTTATGGGATTTATCCATCTGGTAGTCTCAGCAGTGTTTGCCATTGGAGCGTTAGTGGGTTCCCGGATACTTGCAGGAAATATCTTCGCACGAGCGGATGTGATTGAAAATAGGGCGAAACTCAGTGAGTTCTATGGACTTTGGGTAATGATACGCCTTTCGCTGGCCTTGCTGGCTTCTCTGCTTTCATCCATAGGCTATTTGCTCACTTCCAATCTGCCGCTTCTCATTATTGCTACCATGATGGTTCTGGTCGTCACGGCTTACAGACCAAGTCAGGCCAAGGCGGCTTCCATGCTTGATAAATTCCGTAAGGATCAGTCTGCCAGATAGTAAGCTTTGGCTTTGTCGCGCATATTGTACTGCGACGACATGACTTCGCCATAGGCACCGACCGTGCGTATGGCCATCAGGTGTCCGCGCTGTGGCGATGGCAGCAACAGCGACTTGGCGAAACAATCCGACGATTCACAAATCGGGCCGACCACATCGCATACCACCGGCAAACCTTCAGGATGGCTGATGTTTTCAATTTTATGGTATGCCTGATAAAGGGCCGGCCTGATCAGCTCAGTCATTCCGGCATCTATAATGACAAAGTTGGTGTTGATGCCGGGTTTGAAATACAACACCCTGGAGATGAGTGTTCCGCACTGGGCGACCAGAGCCCTTCCCAACTCGAAATGCACGGTCTGTCCGGGTAGTAGCTCCAGTACATCAGCAAACAGGCTGAAAAACTGTTCGAAATCCGGCACGGGATGTTGGTCGGGCTGATGATAGTCAACACCCAGTCCACCGCCCAGATTGATATGTTGCAGGTAGATGCCTTTTTTACGGAACCAGTGGTTCATTTCGTTTGCACGCAAAGCAAGGGAGCGAAACGGATCGCGACTGGTAATCTGCGAACCGATGTGAAAGTGTATGCCGGTAAGCTCAATATGCTTCAGCTTTCTTAACGCATCCAGCACCTGATCAAGTTCCCAGGGGTTGATGCCAAACTTGTTTTCCTCCAGTCCGGTGGTGATGTAATGATGCGTCTGGGCATTCACACCCGGATTAAGCCTGAGTGCCACAGGTGCTGTTTTTCCAGCCAATCCGGCCCGCCGGTTAATCACTTCCAGCTCTTGAATTGATTCGATATTTAGACTGAAAATGTTGTTATCCAGTGCTATATCAATCTCGCGATCGGTTTTCCCGACACCCGCAAAGGCAATTTTATCAGGTTCGAAGCCATGCCTTAATGCGGCAAGCACCTCGTTTCCACTTACGCAATCGGCTCCGTGAATGGTGCTGCTGATGAGGCTGAGTATTTCGGGATTACCGTTGGCTTTCAGGGCGTAATGCACATGATAACCATGTTTTTGTGCAGCAAGTGTTGCAGCATCAAGGGTATTTTTCAGGAGCTTGAGGTCGTAAACGAAAAAGGGTGTTGCAGCCTCACCCTCCGCAAGCCGGATGATTTTTTCTGTGGGAAGTGTATAGGTCATGCAGGCTTGTTTAAAAAAAGATGTTCGTTGAGCCGTCGCAGAGCTTCCGCTTTATACTCCGAAGCAACGAGTACTGACACGTTATGGCTGCTTCCGCCGTACGAAATCATTCTGAGCGGGATGCTGCGCAAGGCTTCGAGGATGCGGAAAGCCAGCTCCTGCCGATGGGCACTAAAATCGCCCACAACACAAATTATGCTTTGATTGCGCTCAGCTTCGGTCGATCCAAAGTGTTGCAAATCAGCTAAAATGGCATCAAGATGACTGGCATTGTCGATGGTGAGCGAAACAGCTACCTCCGAAGTAGTAATCATATCGATGGGAGTGCGGTACCGTTCGAAGACCTCAAATACGGACCTGAGAAAACCGTAGGCCAGCAGCATTCGCCCCGACCTGATGTTGATTACCGTGATGTCATCCTTAGCGGCAACAGCTGTAAAGTCGCGCCCGCTTGACTCAGAAGAAATGAGCGTGCCCTGAGCTTCAGGTTTCATGGTGTTGAGCAGCCTGATGGGTACATGCGCCTTTTGTGCGGGCAGCACACAAGTGGGGTGCAGAATGCGCGCTCCAAAATAGGCCAGCTCTGCAGCTTCGTCATAAGAAAGCTGAGTAATAGGAAAAGTGGGCTGAACCACCCTTGGATCGTTGTTATGCATGCCATCAATATCTGTCCAGATCTGTATTTCCGGACTCTTCAGAACGGCTCCGATGATCGTGGCTGTGAAATCGCTTCCGCCACGCTTCAGGTTGTCAATCTCGCCAAAAGCATTCCGGCAGATATAGCCCTGTGTAATTAACAAGGGGTTGTTTCCATGTTTTGCAATAACATTCCTGATCTGTGCCGAAATGAATTCGTAATCAGGTTCTTCATCCGTATTCAACCGCATGAAATCCAGGGCCGACATCAATGACGATTGAACCTGCTGCTGCTCGAGATAATACTGGAATAATGCCGTGCTGATTATTTCGCCCTGCGCCAGAATGGCTTTCTCCTCGTGCACGGTGAACATATCAAGCGTAAAACTCCGGATGTAGGAAAAATGGTGTCTGATCATCTGCATGGCGCGCTCCCGGAAAGCTTCGTCATCATACAACCCGAGTGCAACTGAATGATAGCGACTCTCCAGGGTATCTATCAACGTATTGGCAAGGGCATGATCACCCACATAAAGCGCTTTTGAAATCTCTACCAGTGCGTTGGTGGTGCCAGCCATAGCCGATAACACCACAATTTTTGGTTCGGGACTGCTGATCAGCGGCAGAAGTGCCTTAAAGCGTTCAGCACTGCCAACGGAGGTCCCGCCGAATTTTAAGATTTTATAGTTCATGCGTCATTAAATGCGGTTGCAAAACTATAGAAAAGAGTCGCGCCGCTTGGCCGGTGAGAATTATTTCCCTGAAAGACAATAATTTTCATTGACTTTCATCATTCAATATTATATTTTTGATAACAGAATTCGTCCGCAGTCAATCGCCATATTAATCTTAGCCCGGAGATTCATGAAGCGCCTGATAAATTACAACACAATTATTGTAATCATTGGTTTGCTTGTCGCAGGATCAATGGTTTTTGCCTACAAAAGGATACGCGACAATTTTTCATTGCATCAACTGTCTTCAAGTGATCAAATGGAAATTAATATCAGGGAGATTGGAGAAGTTTTAAATGGGTCGCTGGTTTTCAGACTTTATCTGACCAAAAATAGTTTGGCTGAAGATGCAATACGAAACAGAATAATGGACTATTTCGAAGATTTGCGTCTGACATACAGATTGCAATCCATCGGATTGTATAGTCAGCATGGTGATACTGTAATCGAGCATTTTATCGCGTCGGATAAGCAGATTCCCGGTCTTACATCCTGGGCACTTAAGCTGAATAAATCGCAGGACCGGCCAAATGATGCAGAATTAATTATTTCGGAGTCTTCAGGTCAAACAAATTATACCGCAATCCGGATTGGGGGGATTGAAAGTTATGAGCCTTTTTTCCTGGCCATTGAGAGAGTTGACAATAAAAAAGGCCGAATAGCAACACCTTTTGATGGGGCCCTGAGAACGATTGTCCTGCTCATGATTATCGTATTGTTGGCAGCAGTTATCACACTCTTCATCGTTAAAAGGTCAGGAAAACGGTCGATATTTTATATCGAGTCAGTGTCTATTCTGTTGCTGGGACTATTATTTGGTCTTTTTATTCAAACCACGACAGAAATAAGGTCTCATCAGGAAAGCGAGAAAATATTCACGGGATTCTCTCAAAGCAAACTCCAGAATCTTAGAATCATACTTAACGCTATTAGGCTTGATCTGGCACTGATTGAGGCATTTTTTGAATCCAGTGAAACCGTAACACAGGAAGAGCTTGAAACTTTTACATTCTCACTTTTTAGCCAGAATCCTTATTATAATGCTGTAATTATTCTGAGGGCTGATTTTTCTGATGACACTGCAAGTAAGCACTTTAAAGGGCCACTGGAGCCGGTATTAGCCACGTACAGAGGACATTGGAATGAGTTTCAGCAAGAAGTTATTTTATCCAGCCAGCATCTAAGAGATATCACTATAGAAGCAAACAGAACGGGCCTTTATTATTTAGCCAAGTATTATGACAAAACAGGAAAATCCAATCTGGAAAACTTTTTTGTATATTTCCAACCGGTCTTAGGTGGAAGAAGCGAAGCATCAACGGGTAATAGACATTTTTTATGTGTTTTCATCAATCCGCAGGAGCTTCTGACCGCTGCCATGAATGAAGCTAACCTGATAAACCCGCTGATTCCTGCCAGTCTAGCTGTCGGCAGGCAAAGTCAGCCTGACTCATTGGTTATATTAGCTTCATTTCCAAACCAGCACAGTTTATTACACAAGCAATTGTCGTCCATTGAGCATTTAGATGAGTACACGTATTCTTCAATGTCTCCGATATTTTTTGGAGGCGAGACCCTGTATTTCATCACCCACAGCAGCGATGAATTTGTTCAGGCGGTTGAGGAAAATTATGATAAAAATGCTTTAGTCCTCATCACTTTATTGTCAATTGTTTTTTCCTTCCTTGTTTTTTATCTGCGCACAGGATGGATGAGGCTTGAGCTTGCGGTTGCCCGGCGCACTGATCAGCTCAACCGGAGGGTTAACGAGCTGGAGATTTTAAGTGGTTTAAGCACAGCACTCAAACAGGAAAATATCCAGGAAGCTTTGCTATGGTTATGCAAACGGTATAACACGGATGCTTCGTTACGAAAGGATTCGCTTCTTCTCATACATTACGAAGGAGCACCTATTTGTGAAGAATCTGAAGCTGATGCAGGACGGCTCCACCGAGTCATCAGGAAGGATTTGCTCAATCAGGAAAGAGTAATCGGATGCCTGGAAATACTCAGTTTTCTCAATGAAAATGAAAGACATACCGATGATAGGTCAGAACTCTTTTTGGATCAATTGCAGTTCAGCATTAATTCGTGGATGGCCTTTCTGAATGCAAGTAAGGAACTTTCCGAGGTCGAAGAACGTTTCAGCAAGTTGATGGAATCATCATTTGATGGCATCTATATGTTGCAGGACGACCACTTTATATGGGTTAACAAGGCGTTTGCCGATATGTTGGAATATGATCCTGCAGAACTCACTTCCCCTGACTTTAACGCGCAACGTTTACTAACACCCGCAAGCATCAAAATTGGTGACGAACGAAAAGCGATGCGCGAGCGTGGTGAGAAACCGCCTTCTCGTTTCGATTTTCAGCAAAGGACGAAGTCCGGCAAGATTAAAGATGTGGAATTAAGTCTGGTAACCGTCCAGATGGCTTCACAAAAAATAATCTTTGGAATTGTTCGCGAGGTTACCGAGCAACGTGCCATAGAGCGGGCTCTCCGCGATAGTGAAGAAAGACTTCAACAACAGAATGAGGAGTTACAACTACTGAACGAAGAGCTGACTTCGAGCAATAACCATCTGCGTGAGCTGAATCTTGCCCTGAGTGAGGCTCACAGACGCGCTGAGGCTGGCGATAAACTCAAGACGGCATTCCTGAATAATATTTCTCACGAGGTTCGTACACCGCTCAATGGCATATGCGGAGCATCCGAGATTTTGGCCAATCCTGATCTGAGCATATCCGAAAGGCTCGAAATGACTGAGATACTTAACATGAGCACGAAACGCCTGCTGCGCACCATTACGCAAT
>DAOKYW010000025.1:0-35860 GCA_035325985.1 Bacteroidales bacterium | reverse complement strand
CTTCAGAAATTTGATGAAGCAAAGCTTAACATCGAAAGAAGTATAAAGAGCGCCCGTGATTATCTGGGAGAAAATCATTTTGAGTATGCATTCTCTTTGCTTGAGCTGGCCATGATCGAAATTGCGATGAATGACTTTTCTTCTGCTATCAGGACCATGGAGAAGGTTGAGGTAGCCTACTCCAAAGTTTTTCCTCCAACTGATGAAGAATATATTAATATCTTAAGGATTAAGGCTTTTGTATTGTCTCGACTCCATCAATTTGCTCAATCGGAAGCTGTTTTCAATAAAGCCGATTCCTTATTGAGCATCAATATCAATTACAATAAGGACGACTTGCAGGGAGTGCCGCGCTATCTGTCGTTTCGCAATGCCAACCTATTGATGGACAAGGCCAGAATGTATCAGGAATGGTTTGGTAAATCCGGCGACATTGACAAACTTGCCGCCAGTGTTGAGCTGTATAACCAGAGTTTAGGCATCTATGAGCAGTTTAGCCAGTTTGCCACCGAAGAGAGCAGGCTGCTGCTCGGCGAAAACGTAAGAGATACCTATGAAGATGCCGTAAGAGCTGCCTGGGACTTGTATAAACTTAACGGAGATTCAACAAACATTGATTATGCGTTTGGTTTTGCCGGTAAGGCAAAGGCATCAGTATTGCTTTCAGCGGTCAGGAAGCTTAAGGCATTCGAGGCAGCCGGTGTGCCTGCTCAAACCACCGAAGCCGAACGGCGTTTCAGGCTCGAAATTCATGCGCTTACCCGTGCCACTTCCGAAGAAAGACTTAAACCTCAACCCAACCCTAAGCGTATTGCATTTCTTGATGCCAAACGTACCATCCTTAGCCGCTCTTACGACAGCCTGTTGCAACATATCGAGATAAACTACCCTGACTACTATGCCTTGCGTTATGCCCCTGCAACGCTGACGACAAAGCAAGTGCAGCAAAACCTTGAAAATGATCAGGTTCTGGTGGAGTATTTTATCGAAAACAACCAGCTCTACATTTTCGCTATTCGGGCTGACAGTATGCTCGTCATGCGCAATCTGCTGAAGCCGGGGCTTGAGGCCGATGTCGAAAGCTTCAGAAACATCATGCTGGGCAACCTGATGTATCACGGACCTCAGCAGTACAATGCATTTATTGGCCTGAGCACAAAACTTTACAGCGAATTGATCATGCCCCTCGAAGGTTTTATCGACGGCCGACGCCTCGTCATTGTACCCGATGGTGTTCTGGGATACTTGCCCTTTGATTTGCTGATCAAACCTTCCAAGCTGAATGAGGAGCACTATGCGCACCTGAATTATGCTCAGCTGCCCTTTTTGCTCTACGATCATCCCTTGTCTTATTTATCTTCCTCAGCGCTTACCAGTGCATTTCGTTCGGCAAGTGGGCAAAAGAGCGGCAAGATGCTTGCTATGGCTCCTGAGTACGATGAAGTTCAACCCGGCAGGCATAACCAGTTATCCCCTTTGCCTTATGCACTTAAGGAAGCAGAAATGGTGCGAAACATCTGGGGAGGTGTATTGCTTGCCGGCTCCAAAGCCACAAAGAAAGCATTCATCGAAACAGCGCCCAAATTTGGTTTGATTCATCTGGCCATGCATACCCTGCTCGATGATGAAAACCCGCTTTATTCGCGCTTAATCTTTCAAGCTCAGGACACCGGCACCAGTTTCATCTACGGTTATGAGCTTTACGCATTGCGCTTCAAAGCCGCTATGGTGGTGCTGAGTGCCTGCAATTCGGGGTTCGGTGAGCTGCGGTCAGCCGAGGGCGTAATGAGCCTGAGCAGGGCATTTATGTATGCAGGAGCACCGGCTGTGGTGATGACCGGTTGGGAAGTTAATGACCAATCGGGCGCCAGACTAATGGAACTCTTCTATCGACATCTGGCGGATGGATTGACCAAAGATAAAGCCTTGCAACAAGCCAAAATCGACTGGCTCGGCGAATCCAATCAACTCAAATCGCACCCTTTTTATTGGGCTGCATATCAGATGCTTGGAGATACACAACCCCTAAAAAAGAGCTACACACCATACCTATTGCTTATGGTAGCCATGGTTTTACTGACTTCATTTGTAGTATTCATTACCGTTCGCAGGCGGCGCATTATTACCTTTGCGGCCAAGGCCTGAACCATGCGCAACATTTTTCTTATTGCATTACTGCTTCTTGTTTTGGACGGCAGCGCCCAACAATTCCTGCTTTCTCCGCAGCTTGGTGAGGCCTGGCAGGAAATTTCCAGACTTCGGCTCCAACGGGCTGAAGTATTGATTGCACAAGAGAAAAACATCCGGAAAGATAATATCCTTGCTGACGTTTTTACTCTACAGCTGCTTTTCCAAAAAGCACTGGCAAGTGGTTCGGCTGATGATGAGCAAAATTTCCAGCAAGCAAAGGGGCAGCTTCAAAAACAACTTTCGGGTCTCAATACTTCAAACCCCTGGCAGCATTGGGCCTTGGGTTACAGCGGCATGATATCCCTTATGTTACGCATGCGTGCAGGCCAGCAATGGCAGGTGGCCATGGAATTGAGAAGGACTTATACGCGTATTGAATCGGCCTATACATTACATCCGGATTTCATACCAAACCAGCTTAGTCACGGCCTGATGCAGGTAGCGCTGGGCAGTGCCCCCGAGCAGGTTTCCATGGTACTCAGGATGGCTTCGTTCAATGCTGATAGTCAGGAGGGAATTGCTAAGCTTATGAAAATATTTCAGCTTCCTGAGTCACATCCCTTTGCCTTCATGCGTTCCGATGCAGCCATAATGCTGGGTATGGCATCGCGGGCCATGCAAATGGATGCTGCAACAAAGGACATCATGCTGTCAAAGATGTCAGTACTTGACAGGCGCAACCTGATGCTTCAATACACGCTGGCTTATCTGCTCATGCGCGATGGTCGAAACGAGGAGGCATTGAAAGTGTTGAATAACAGACCGGTATCCAACGAATACACTGAATTTCCGCTCATCGATTATCTGCTTGCTGAAGCCTTGCTGCGGAAAGGCAGCCATCTGGCAGAAGCAAAATACCGGCTGTACATCAGGGAAAGCCAGGGAACCATGTATCATGCCGATGCGCAACGCAAACTCGGCTGGATTGCTTTACTCGAGGGGGATACTGCAACTTACTTGTCGCAGATGAAAATCTGCCGTGCCTCGTCAGGTAACAGTGAACGAGACGAAGATGCCCGACGCGAAGCAATGTCCAGGCAATTGCCTCATCCGGTGCTCCTTTTAGCGCGGTTGCGCTTCGATGGTGGCTACTATGCCGAAGCGCGGACCATACTGGATAAATCTTCACCTCTTTTTTCCGAAGCAGTCAATTCCCACAGGCTGGAATTTATTTACAGGCGGGCAAGGGTAGCCGAAGCCGAAGGCCAACTGGATAACGCCCTCAGATGGTATTCCGAGACGTATCAACTGGGTCAGCATGCACCCGATTACTTTGCCGCCAACGCAGCACTTCGCTTAGGCGATCTTTTTGCCCAACTCAATAATCATACCGAAGCGGCCTTATGGTACAACAGGTGTCTTGCTGCCAAACCTGATAGCTATCGCAGCAGCATTCATGCAGCTGCAAAAACAGGGCTGAGAAGAATTGGAAAATAGGTTCTCGCTTCAGACAGGATTTTTTGCTCAAGCCATAAAAAAGGCTGCCCCTCATCCGGGGCAGCCGAATATGTGAACATACTTTGAGGGTGCTTAGAATTTGAAGCGTGTTGACACAACAAACTGATTGGTCGTAATTTTTTGTGCCGCAGGATTCGGATTCCAGTTGGCTGAGGTGTACATATAATAATCCTGCTTACGCTCGCCATTGATAAATGCCAGGTCAATTGCAAAGTTCTTTTCGGAATAGCCTAAACCCAGGCTGAGGTTCCTCTGTGCAGCATCATTGATATTGTCTTTGAACGGACTGGCATAAATTGAATACCCTCCACGGAAGCTGAAATTGCTCAGTCTCCACTCTCCGCCAAGCTTTATGATGTTTGTTGCAGCATATACATCCCTGATGGCATCGTTTTCGGCCAGAAAGTTGTAGTCCGAGGAGCGCAAACGCATCTTGGTATAGTCAACATGCTCATATTCAGCGCTAATTATGCCTTGCTGTCCAATTATGAATGCGATGCTTCCATTGGCTCTCATAGGCGTTTGAAGCTGATAGGTAAATTCACCTTTAGGAGAGGACTTTTCGTTGTAGTCCGGACCTAGTTTGGCATCGATTGTGGTGTGCCATTGGTCTTTCAGCTGATTGTACCATGTAGGGGTGTGCACAGCAGCGCCCACACGGAGCCATTCGATTGGCCAGGCAATGACCCCAAGTTTGAGGTTTATACCCCATCCGCGTGTTTCGATGTACTGTCTGAAATTCCATTCATCGAAGCCGTTAATGGAATTATTGATATCCTTTTCCGTAAATGTTGTTTCATGAAAATATCGGGTATAAGGAAGCCCTAATGTTGCACCGACAAAAACCTGATCGTTCAGGTTGCCTGCCGCCGAAATCAACCACTCATTCGTACTGCCCCAGGAATTGGTCGATTCAAATTGTCTGATACCTCCCTTAGGCACAGGAGAAGTATATATCAACTGACCCTCATTGTTTCGCACAGTATCGATAAGATAAACATACCAGGCAGGATAGATGTCGTATGGAAATATGCGCTCAATTGCCGAAGGTGAGGTGCCTGTTACCTTGTCAAGGAATACGTCCACGCGGGAGTGGTCGTTATTATCACCCTGAACAAACATCCGCTGGCTGAAGTTGTTGGTGCGGTTCATGCCGAAACCTATCTGAAAATATTTCCATGGCGCTTGTGTTCCGCTGACTTTGTTGGCCGAAACAAATCCCATATTGGCCAGGTTGAGGCTTGTGCGGGTATCTTCGCCAAACATACCGTTGTAGGTTGAGCCGATGGTCACATTGGTAAGCACAGGGCTGAAACTAAACTCGGAGCTGCGAAACAGACCAAGGCCGGCAGGATTGGTGCTGAGCGATGAAAAATCTGCTCCGATGGCTCCAAAGGCGCCTCCCATGGCCATGCTGCGTGCGGTACCCTGATAAAATTGCTGACCGATCCTTAGCGCGTCGTTTTCATTCTGGGCATATCCCAAAGTGAACGTCAGAACGATCAGGGTGGTTGTGATTAGGCGTTTCATGTTTACAAGTATTTGATTTGTTGATAAATATCTTTCCCAATGACACTGCCAGACAGGCAATGGTCGCATAAATCATGGTAAAAACGGACTAATTCTCAAAAAATCAGCGACGGTTCCCGGAATTGCTGCCCGAACTGCTGCCCCGGCTGCTCCCTGAGCTGCCTGAGCTACTTGAGCTGCCTGAACTGCCCGAACTTCTTGACGAAGGTGCAGAATAGCTTCCGCCCGACGAACCTGAAGAGTGATTGGAAGGTGCTGAATAGCTTGGGGTGCTGCCGGACGATGAAGATCCCGAAGGTGCGCTATAGCTGCGGCGCTCATAGCTGTTGTTTCCGGAGCCTCCCGATGGGCGTGATTGTGCAGGCTGGCTGCGTAAAGTGCCTTGAGAGGGGCTTACCGTGCGCTGTGGTTCCTGACGCGAAGGAGTAACCTCCCTGTAAACACCGCTTCCCGAAGGCGTGCTGCCTGATGGCGTTTCACGAACACTGCCACTGCGTCCTGGTTCAGCCTGAGGCCTTACGTACTCGCTGCTCGATTTGGGCTGCCTGACACTTGGTGAGGTATATTGCTTCGGTCTTTCGTAGGCAGGACGGCTCTGGGTGTTGGGCCTGTCGTAGCGCTCCTGCCTGTATTCATTGATCCTTTCGGACGCTGACGGGCGGTTGTAGCCTGCATCTGAACCATGCACCTCGCGCGGAAGATTTGCACGGTCAACTGACTGAGGTGTATAAGCTGCATCCTGACGTCCTGCTCTTTCGCTTGCTGCCGGCATCTGAGCTGCTGTTCCTCTGTCGTAAGTTCTGGTTCCGCGGTCCGAATTGTTCGTTACCGGCACATCACCTGCAATGCCGTCCCGGCTGTTCGATCCTCTTGGTGATCCGGAAATGGTTGCCTGATTGCTTCCGCGCGCACTGCCCCCGGGCACAATCGAACCGCCACCAATGCTGCTGCCGCGATGTCCGTATAAGTATCTTGGCCTGTTGTTCCAACCCCAATCTGCTCCGCCGCCGTAATAGTAGCCGTCCCAGAATCCATTCCAATAGCCGTGGTTGTAGCCACTCCAATAACCCCCAAACCCATAGCTGTAAAGAGGCCATCCCCAACTTCTGTAGGGAGAATACCATGGGTCATAAAAAAATGGATCGTAGCCCCAGTATGGAGAATATCCAAACGGATATCCATAGCCAAAAGAAAATCCCCAACCGAATGGGTAGCCAAAACTCATCGAAAATGAACTCCTCGAGCAGCTGAAACAACCATCATAGTAGCCGTCAAAATAACCGAAGGAGCTGCCGGAATTATCACCAAAACGACGCAAGCGACGAGCGTATTCCGAGTCGTAGTAGGTCTCGGTTGTGCTGTAAGTAGTGCCATCTGGATCGATAACTGTTTCTGTTTTGGTGTAGGATGGACTCGACTGCCCCTGCACCGCCTGCTCTCCGGCGTTTTGCTGATAAACAGCCTGATACTCATATTCCGTATTCTGACTCCTGACATTTACAGCATGATCACTGTTCAGCTGTCCCGCTGTTGTCGCCATACTATTGGAGCTTTGCTTGCGCGAATAGTAAGCATCGTCGGTAACGAGGCTACTCGTCGAACATGAGCCAAGCAAAACAGCAAAGGCAATTAAAATATAGTTTAAGGTCTTCATGCTAAGCTCCTCCTGAGGTTTATCGGTTTTCTATTGAGGGTTTTCTTATTTTTGCGCTTCATTTCCACCCTTAAAAAGTTACAAATATTATACCAAACTTCGATGGCCAAAGAACTAACCACACGCGAAGATAATTATTCTCAATGGTACAACGACATAGTGACCAAAGCCGACCTTGCCGAAAATTCGGCTGTCAGGGGTTGTATGGTCATCAAGCCCTATGGTTATGCCATCTGGGAGCGAATGCAGGCTGCCCTGGATAAAATGTTCAAGGATACGGGTCATCAGAATGCCTATTTTCCGTTGTTTATCCCCAAGTCGTTTTTCAGCAAGGAGGCTAGCCACGTTGAAGGCTTTGCCAAGGAATGTGCTGTGGTGACGCATTACAGACTTAAAAATGACCCTGATGGCAAGGGTGTTATTGTTGATGAAAATGCAAAACTCGAAGAGGAACTGATTGTCAGGCCAACCTCCGAAACCATCATATGGGATACTTATCGCAGCTGGATTCAGTCGTATCGCGACCTGCCGTTGCTCATCAATCAGTGGGCCAATGTTGTTCGTTGGGAAATGCGAACCCGCCTCTTTTTGCGCACTGCGGAGTTTCTTTGGCAGGAAGGCCATACCGCTCATGCCACACAGGCCGAAGCCATTGCAGAAGCCGAGCAGATGCTACGTGTTTATGCCGAGTTCGCCGAGGAATGGATGGCCCTGCCTGTGCTCAGGGGTGTGAAATCGGCCAACGAACGATTTGCCGGTGCAGTTGAAACTTATTGCATTGAAGCCCTTATGCAGGACGGCAAAGCGCTTCAGGCCGGAACAAGCCACTTTTTGGGCCAGAATTTTGCCAGGGCCTTTGATGTGCAGTTTCTGAATCGCGACAATAAGCTGGATTATGTGTGGGCTACCTCGTGGGGCGTATCTACCCGGCTTATGGGTGCGCTGATCATGACACATTCGGATGACAATGGCCTGGTGCTTCCGCCTAAACTTGCTCCTATCCAGGTAGTTATAGTGCCTATATACAGAAACGAAGAGCAGTATCAACTCACTTGCGACAAAGGACGAGAAATAAAACAACAGCTCGAGGCTGTCGGCATTCGTGTAAAGCTCGACGACCGGGATACCCAAAAACCAGGATACAAATTTACCGAATGGGAATTTAAAGGTGTTCCTTTACGTCTGGCCATTGGCCCCCGCGATATTGAACAAGGCACAGTGGAAATAGCCCGCCGCGATACACTCACCAAAGAGTTTGTAAAGCTCGACGGCATTGCTGCGGTTGTGCAGCAGAAGCTTGAATCGGTGCAAAAGAATCTTTTTCAGAAGGCCCTTGATTTTCGCCAGGCCAATACGCGGAATGTTGACAGCTGGAGCGACTTCGTAGAGCAAATCGAAAAGGGAGGTTTTCTTTTAGCGCATTGGGATGGAACACCGGAAACCGAGCAGGCCATCAAGGAAGAAACCAAAGCCACCATCAGGCTTATTCCACTTGAGGCTGATCAGGAACCCGGCAACTGTGTCTATTCCGGAAAGCCTTCAAAAGGAAGGGTAGTATTTGCAAGAGCTTACTAAAAGCTTAAATATTAGGGTCTTGAGCTTCGGCGTTCTGCCCGGCCATTCCCGAAACCTTTCAAAAATTGGCGTACATAGGCATCACTCACCTGACCGTGGTAGTAGATGTTTCCCTCGCCGTTAATGGTAGCTTCCAGTTCAAGGTCAGCTCTTACATAAAGATTGTTCGGGCTTCGGGTTTCGAGGTAGCTAAACGCTGATTGAAGATCCCAGCCATCCAGGATTCCATAACCGGCATGATAGAAGAATGCCACATTTGCCGTTCCTAAGATTTTAACCGGAGTTGTGCCATATCTGTATTGTATTCTGGCCTTAGGCGTTTCGATACGTAGCCTGATGCTGTCGCCGGCTCCTTCAAAAATGTCAAGGACAAGACTGTCGGGGTTCATCCAGGTGCTTTCGCCGGCTGCATCCATGGTGGTTAAGGTGCCAACCGAACGGTATTCGATCGTATCAAGACTTCTGTAGAGCAGTGTAACCCTGTTGATGCGCTCACGCTGCTTCAGCAATCGACAATAGGAATTGTTGCGGATGTGCAGATGACCTTTTTCATCCACCTCGGTGATAATATCTGATATTGTATGCTCACCACTATACACTTCAACCTGATTAATCTGGCTTTTTACCAGTACCACATCCACATTGTCGTGCATCGACAGCACCTTAAATTCAGGTAGTTGCCTTATTTGCATAACCGTTTTTCCGGGATTGGTGAAGCAATTCATTCCCGGCTTACTGCAGGAAGTAAGCACTAAAGCAGTCAGCAAAGCGAAGGCGAGTCGTTTCAGAAGTTCCATCTTTGTTTTTTTCGTGGATAGTATATGCGGTCGAATCGATAGCCGATGCCATACCCAATGAAATCGGCCCTTCCGCCATGGGCTGTAAGGGCAATATTGACAAACCAGGGATCGCTGAAGTAAAATTTTGCGCCAAGTTTTTCGAAAATTTCTCCATCTGTTTTGTCGGCTCCGGTAAGGTGCACACCCAGCTGGAACTGAAACGACATTCGCGATAGCCTCATTTCATATATGCCTGACAGGCCTGTTTTCACTATCTCAAGCCTATTCGAATACAGTTTGCGCTCCTCGATTGCGCCTCGTCGATCGAGCATGCCGCGCTCGGAGTCATCGTAAGTAAAATCGATGCCTGCTCCAAACCGCGATTTAATGCCATTGGGAACCAGCCAGTTGACTGAAGTATTACTAACCAGATAACGATTTCCCAGTTCCATTGTCATATCTCGTGTGCCAAATGCTTGCATCACCTCTATGGCATACCATCTTTTATTATCGTATTCGAAGGGTCGCAGTACCGGCCAGAATCGCATTTCGAGAAATGGATTCGGTTCGTTCAGAAAAACGTTAAACCCAATGGCTGCTGAAAAAGCATTCAGCCCGTAATTTGGTGTTTTGGTTGATCCGTTGGAAAAATGGGTTAGTCCGGTTCCGGCCACAAAAGTTATCCGCTTGTTGACCACTTGTCTGTAATCCAGAAAAATATTTGCTGCCGCATTCAGGTGCGACCCGATTGCAAAATTTTGAAAGTTTTCGCTAGGATGATACTTGTTGGTCAGGTAGCCCAGTCCAACACCCAGCCTGAAATTTAGCCGGCTCCGGACATTCTCGTTAAGCGGAAAACTGATGAATGGATAAAGTGCAACTACCTGCCCGATGGGCTCGAAACCACCTAATGGGGAATAATATACCGAAACGCCGGTGAGCGGATATGCCCATAAGGATTCCCAACGCTGACGGCCAAATGTGGATCGCTGGAAACTTAATTCGAATGAGGGAAAATGTGCGTTAAAGCGTTCAAATTCAAGATGATGATGATAGAAAAATCCGTAATGCTGACGGTACTCCAGTTGATAATTATTGGTTGGCAATGGTGGACGTGGCTGAGCGCAAACGTAAGTTGACAGACTGAGCGTTATAAGGATGAGCAGAAAGAAATTTTTGTTCATAGCTAAAAAGAAGCAGCCGCGCAGAAATAAGTGGCAAAAGTACCTTTTTCCCACGCGAAAACTGCATAATCCAACGAACAGGCGAAGGGTCTATTGCAGGAAAAGCAGTTTAATCGCATATTTTAATCCTCATTTTCCATTGGTTTGGAAGGTGTATTACTTTTGCAGCCTTGCAATACCCAAGGTTTTATGGACGAAAAACTCAAAGCATTCGGGCGCCTGCTGACCATCATGGACGAGCTGCGGGCCGGATGTCCGTGGGATCGTGAACAAACGATCGGGAGCCTCAGACACCTCACCATCGAGGAAGTTTACGAACTCAGCGATGCTATCCTGAGCAACGATATGCAGGAAATCAAAAAAGAGCTGGGCGATCTCATGCTGCATCTGGTCTTCTACGCAAAAATTGCTTCCGAATCTGGTGATTTTCATATAGGTGATGTACTCAATGGCATTGCCGAAAAGCTTATTGAACGTCACCCGCATATCTACGGTGAAGTCAAGGTGAGTGGCTCAGACGAGGTGAAAAGTAATTGGGAGAAGATTAAACTGGCCAATGGTAACCGGTCGGTGCTGGCAGGTGTGCCTGATTCGCTTCCGGCTTTGCTCAAAGCATACCGAATGCAGGAAAAAGCCGGAGGCGTTGGATTCGAGTGGGAGCGAAGCGATCAGGTTTGGGCTAAGGTGATCGAAGAGCTTGATGAGCTAAAAGCAGAGGTGGACAGAGGCAGTGAACGCGATAGGCTTGAAGACGAGTTTGGTGATGTGATTTTTGCCCTGGTCAATTATGCACGCTACATTGGTGTCAATCCGGAAGATGCACTCGAGCGTACCAATCGCAAATTCAGGTCCAGATTCCTGTTTATCGAAAATGAGGCGCAACGGACCGACAGGAAGCTTCAACACATGACGCTGGAAGAGATGGACGATCTTTGGAACAAGGCAAAATCCGAAGGTCTGTAAAAAAAAACTACCGGCCAGTAGCCGGTAGTTAATTTGCTTATCTTTAGTTGCTTATGTGTTCTGCAAGATAGGTCGAAATACCTTCCTGTGTAGCTTTAAGGGCTTTTTTGCCAGCTTTCCAGTCAGCAGGGCATACCTCGCCATTTTCCTCAAAATACTTTAACGCGTCCACCATACGAAGCGTTTCGTCGATGCTGCGGCCAAGTGGCAGATCGTTCACCACCTGATGCCTGACAATGCCTTCCTTGTCAATAAGGAAAAGTCCGCGATAGGCGACCGATTCACCATTGAACACCATTTCGCCTTCGTCGGTGTAGTCGAAACTACCTGCCAGCACATCGTAGTTGATCGAAATAGTTTTGTTGATGTCGGAAACTAATGGATAAGTAACGCCTTGAATTCCACCTTTTTCCAGCGGAGTATTCAGCCAGGCCCAATGCGAAAACTTCGAGTCGATGGAGCATCCGACAACAGCCACATTGCGCTTTTCAAATTCATGCAAACGTTCCTGAAAGGCAATGATTTCGGTAGGGCAAACAAAAGTAAAGTCGAGCGGGTAGAAAAAGAAAACTACATGTTTCTTACCAAGGTACTGGTCAAGCGAAAACTGCTCAACGAACTGACCATTTACAACGGCATCGGCTGTAAAGTGCGGTGCCTTTTTTCCAACTAATACTGCCATATTGATTTCGGTTTTGATTAATTTGGGTACAAAGGTACCTAATTATCCGAATTTATCCGAGTACTTATTGTTAACAATAAATAAAATCGGATTACTTTAGCACATCTTCCGTGTTTACGGCAATTTTACGTCCATGCTCAAAATCATACAGGGTTAGACGTCGAAGCTCAAAATAGCTGGACCAGTAGTTTTTCAAAGCCTGATAATAACCAATTTTGGCATTGTCGTTATCGATCTGAGCATTGTTGAGCTCGAGCACATCGTTCACTTTGCCAATCATGTAGCGTTTTTGGGTTACATCGAACCGTTTCTGCGCAACAGTATCCGATTTTGCAGCAATGAGCAATTGATTTTTCTGCATATTAAACTGCATAACCTTGATAAAAAGGTTCTGCTCGAAATCGGTTTTTTCCTGACTGATGGAAGTGCGGATGAGCTCAAGGTTCGATTCGGCCATTCGTATTTTGCCTTTGGCCTGGCCCCAGTCGAGCAAGGGAATTGATAGTCCGATGCTGAGGCGTTCTTCGTCGAGTGGGTTGTTGTAAACTTCTCCAAACTTTGCTGAAGTTTGCGACAAGCCGAAGGTGGCATACAGTTGGGCATCGAAACGTCCGTCGGCTTTTGCCCTGCTCAGCATACTTTCGGCCTCCAGCATCCTTCGTGAAAAAGCCTGACCGGATGAAGTGTTTTCTAACGCTTCGTTCAGGGCTATGGAAGGATTGGCTTCAAAAAACTTTTCCGGACGTGGTGGAATCAGCACAATAGGCTGATTGCCCTGTAATCGCAAAAACGACCTGAAACTCATCAGTTTGTTTTGATAGCTGAGCTGGGCATTCTCTTGCGCTGCTCTGGCCCTCAGCAGGTTGAGCTCAAGCTGAAGCAGCTCGTTTTCAGCAATCTTACCAAGTTGAAACCTGCCAAGGGCAATGCGATACAGGGTATCGTAGTTGGCGCTGTTTTTAAGGGCAATCTCCCGTTCCAACTGGGCGCTCAGCAAATCGAAAAAATAGTTTACCGATGTGGCAGCAACCTGCTCGTTGGCTTCGAGATATTGCCGTCGGGCTTCTTCATAGCGCAAAGGCTCGATCTGGCGGTCCCATTTATAGGCATTATAACCAAACAATGGCTGACGAAATCCGACACTCAACGGAGTTGACAAAAACTGACGGGTGCTTGTGTCCGTGAAAAAATTATCCAGCCTTTGTAAGCCGGACTGCAGAAAGAGTTCGCCACCGGTGAATCCGATTTTTTGGTTTATGCTGATGCTGGCCGCATATCGCGAGAGGGTTCGTTCAAGATAAGTTTCGCTACCATCAGGAAGGGTAATCGCATCAATGGTGCGGTTAAAATTGGGCAAAGTGGCTTCCAGCTTCACATTAGGAAGATATCCGGCCCTGAAGCTTCGGTATTCCCAATAACTTCGTCTGAATCGATGACGCGCTATCATGGCGTCAGGCGATTGCTCACGTGCTAAAAGTATTACCTCGGGCAACGAGAGATACACACTGTCAGCCTGCTGTGCATTAACCTGTTGGCCAAGCAATGCCGTAAAGATTACAAGAAGAAAAACTCTGCGAAGACACATGGAAACTTGTTTTTGTGACGCGACTGGATGCCCCAAAATTACCTATTGTGAACCAATGCCAAATATTTCAGGACATAAAAAAACGGGCGCTGTTAAGAGACAGCTCCCGTTTGATTTCTTTGGCTTCTGAAAATTTGCTCAGGGATTATAGAAAATTGGCCCTTCCACACCAAGTGGCCAGCCAAGCCATATCCATATCAGCAACATCGGTATGCGGATCAAGGCAAAAGCAAGGGCAAAAGGCAACATTAATGAGATCAATGTGCCAATCCCGGTCTCCTTCACATATTTCTGTGCAAATACGATTACCAATGGGAAATAGGGTAGCAGGGGTGTCAGCACATTGGTAAAGCTGTCGCCTATCCTGTAAGCTGCCTGAACAGTTTCGGGCGAATAACCGGTGAGCATCATCATCGGTACGAATACCGGTGCAAGAAGTGCCCATTTGGCCGAAGCGCTGCCCATCACCAGATTGACCACAGAACTTACGATGATGAACGCCACCAGCAGCGGTCCGCCGGTGAAACCTATGCTGTTGAGCAAATCGGAACCTTTTACAGCCAATACACTGCCCAGATGCGACCAGTTGAAATATGCCACGAACTGCGCTGCGACAAAGGCAATAACGATGTACATGCCCATGGCCGACATGCTTTTTGCCATCATCGTAGTTACATCCTTATCCGACTTTATGGTTTTCGAGACCAACCCGTAAACCAGTCCGGATATAAGAAAACCGATAAACATCACCGGCACGAGTGATTCATAGAATGGTTTCATGCTGCGCACACCCTGAGCATCCGGCTCACCACGCAGCAATCCATCGGCAGGAATAATGGTCAGAGCCACCAGCACAGTGTAAACAATAAGCGATACTACTGTTGCCCTCAATGCTTTGCGCTCGAGAGATGTTATGGGCGGTTGATCTTCGATTTCTAGGCCGGTTGCGGGTGTGTATGTTCCGAGTCGTGGCACAACTATACCCTCGGTAACCCAGGTGCCTGCCAAACCCACTAATGGAACGCTGGCGGCCATCAGATAGTAATTCGACAATGGGTTTACGGTATATTCAGGGTCGATGATGCGTGCGGCGGGTTCGGTAAATGCAGCAATCATTGGGTCGAGTCCGGTTGGGAAGAAGTTGGCTCCGAACCCACCTGAAACACCCGCAAATGCGGCTGCTATGCCTGCTAATGGATGCCTGCCAAGTCCCAAAAATATGGCTCCGCCCAAAGGTATGAGTACTACATATCCGGCATCGGCTGCCACGGACGAAATCATGCCGGCCACCACAATGGAAAATGTGATGAGCGATCGGGGCACACGCGAAACAAACAGCCGCAGAGCCACCGAAATCATACCTGTATATTCGGCCAGTCCAATACCAAGCATCACCACCAAAACAAGCCCCAGAGGAGGGAAAGCCGCAAAAGTGGAAACCATTTTGGTCATAATCATCTGAAAACCATCACGCGACAGCAGGTTAACTACTTCGATGGTTTCCACCGGGTTACCGTTTCGATCGAGTAATCCGGCGGATTTGCCGGGGTGCTCAACGCTGATTCCGCCAAATATCCACGACAGCAAAAGTGTGAGCAGCATAAGGATGGCAAAAAGTGTTACCGGCTGAGGCAGTTTGTTGCCTGCACGCTCTATGCCATCGAGTAGTTTTTGCATCAGATCCTTTTTCTTCATGCGTCATTTAGTTTAAGTTGTTACTGTTGAGTATCTTAAATAACACGACCTCAGCCGGTTTTGGCTGAAAATCATGTTCCGAACTGATTCGGACGGTAAAATTTTGGTTTTGGTTCGGATTGGGCCGCGTTCAGCGGCAGGGATCTGCCTTATCTGGCAGGCTCCTCCAGTTTCAGGTTTCGCGCCTTTAAAAGCAGAATGGTGGCAATGAATAAAGTACCCAAGCCATAAAGGAAATATATGGTGTACTCGTCGGTAAGATTAATGAAATAGAAGAATCCATGGAGAAAAGTTGCTGTTCCAAGCCCGGAAATTGAGTCGATCAACTTGTTGCGACGGAGTTTTCCAAGGCCTGTAAAAAAACCTGTAATAGCAGCAAAAGCTAAATTAGCTATAGGATAAAGCAGCACGAAAGGAAGTTTGACAGGACTGCTGAATATGCCGCTCACAAACAGCGGTAAGGCAAGCAATGTGAAGCCCATACTAATCATCGAACTGTAAATCACCCCATCAATAGGGCCATGAAAATTCTTTTTCGGAAGAAATATATACCTCAGCACGACAAACTTTCCTAATTCACTGCCAAATCCTACTACCACAAAGGAATAAAAGCCGGTCCGTTTCAGATTGCGCAGCACATCCCATTCCATGTAATGCGCAAATTGATCAAGCACAACAAGGATCAAAATGGAAAAAATCCCAAGAATGAAGGATTGCATCAAAAGGTTCCAGCTCTTGATGGTGAATTTTCGTTTTAAATACAGCAAAAACGCTACAATGATGACGGCCGGAATAATGAGGGAGAGAAGCAGTAGGTTCATTTGCTCAATGAGTTAGGAGTCAAACCAGGGCAAATGTAAGCACTCCTTTTCAAAAAACAATAGCTGATGTTCATTTTCTGTCCGGAAGATTTTACATGGCACTATGTAATTGATAATAAATAATATACATTTTGTTTAGCATTTTATCAATTGCAGGTATGAGGGGGTAATTCTGTTTCATTAAATATTCTGTGTTGGCAGGTATGCGTCATGATGTTGTAAACCGATGCTATCCATAACCGGTACGAAAAGGAGAGTTTTCACTTATATTTGCCACAAATCGTAGGTGCATGCCAACGGGAATGGTCGTAAAATCAACAGGTAGCTGGTATATGGTATCCGGCACCGATGGTGTTGTGGTGCCATGCAGGTTGCGTGGAAGATTCAGGATGGAAGGTTTGCGAACGACCAATCCGCTGGCAGTTGGCGATAAGGTGGTGTATGAGATGGAGCCCGGTAAAAGCAGTGCGGTGGTAACCAATATCCTTCCCCGCTCCAATGTCATCATCCGGAAAGCCACACGATTATCGAGTGCTGCCCACATTATTGCCGCAAACCTCGATTATCTGATGCTTATTGCCACGATTGCCCAGCCGCGAACTTCAACTGGCTTTATTGACCGGTTTCTGGCCACGGCCGAAGCCTACCACATTCCTGCTGCCATTGCCTTCAACAAAACAGATCTTCTGCAAGCGGAGAGCGATCAGCAACTCCGGTCTTTAACCTTGATCTATGAATCCGCCGGATATCCTGTACTCCATGTATCAGCTCACACGGGTTCCAACTTGGAGGCTCTCGCAGCCTTTCTGCACAACAAAGTAGTGCTGTTCAGCGGACATAGTGGAGTTGGTAAAACGGCACTGATAAACAGATTAATACCGGGAATCAATCTGCGTACAGGCCAGATCTCGGATAAGCACCAGAAAGGAAGGCATACCACTACATTTGCGGAAGCCATTGCTTTGCCCGGCGGAGGATGGATAGTGGATACGCCTGGTATCAAAGAGTTTGGATTGTACGATCTGGAAAAGGAAACCCTTGCGCAACGCTTTCCGGAAATGAGGCGTCTGATGCCCGATTGCCGTTTTGCCAATTGCACCCATATTCACGAGCCCGGTTGTGCCGTTAAACAAGCCGTGGCAAACCACCAACTCGCTTCAACCCGCTACCAGAATTATGTGAATATGATGTTCAACGATTACACTAACGACAACTGATTGCCAGATGATTGCCAAAGAACTTGTAAGCGATGGAATAATTCCCCTGAAAACCAGCGATACCGGCCGCATGGCTCTCAGCTGGATGGAAGACCTGCGATTGCTTCATCTGCCCATCGTCAACGCAGAAACCTTCCTGGGTGTAGTCTCAGAGATCGACATTTTTTCGCATAATAATTTTGATGAGCCGGTGGGGAATATGGAGCTGAGCCTCTCCGCTGCTTATGTGCTTTCGACTGATCACTTGTTCGATGTGCTCAGGCTGATGCATGAACAGCAACTCAGTCTTGTTCCGGTTGTGGACGAAGATCATAAGTATCTGGGATCCATTACCATGCAAAAATTACTCGGCGCGCTCACCGAAGCGTATTCGTTTAGTGAACCCGGATCGATTATCGTCATTGAGATGAGTGCAAACGATTTTGTGCTATCAACACTGGCTCGGATTTTCGAGGATAACGACACGAAGATTATCAGTCTTTTTTTGCGAACCGACAACGAATCAACAAGGCTTGAGGTAAACCTCAAAACTAACCGAATTGAAACAGGCCCGTTGCTTCAGGCGCTGAACCGGTTCAACTACCAGGTGCTCGGAGTTTATTCCAGCAATCCGGATGCTGACGATTTGAAAGAGCGTTTCGAAGCCTTCATGAAGTATATGAATATATGAGACTTGGCGTGCTTTTAATAACGCTTTTTGCCTCAGTTTCGCATCTTTACGGACAGGAGCAGGCAGAGGATCGCAAACTGGCCGACACATGTCTGATGCTTCCTGATAAATACTTTGTAGTCGGGTCGATTAAGACTGAAGGAAATAAGGTAACACGCGATCAAATTATATTGCGTGAAATGGAGTTTAGCGCTGGTGACACACTCAAATTAACCGACTATTGCAGGCTAAGTCGCAAAAGCAGGCAAAACCTCCTCAATCTCCCGCTATTCAATTTTGTAGAGATCGACACGCTTCCCATAGAAGGTTTAGATGATCATAAGGACGTGATAATAAATGTTATAGAACGTTGGTACATATGGCCTTTTCCGATCTTTGAGCTGGCAGACCGTAATTTCAACAGTTGGTGGGAGTCGCGCGATTTTCGCAGAACCAATTACGGCGTTTTTGTCACCGTTAACAATGTCAATGGCCGGATGGAGACGCTGCGCATGCTGGCAAAATTAGGCTACAACCAAAACTATTATTTATCCTACGAAATACCTTATCTTACAAAGAAACAATTGTTTGGCGCAATTATAGAAACCGGTTATCAGCTAAGCAGGGAAACCTTTTACGCAGTAAAGGGACACAAATATTTGCATTTTCGATCTACAGATGGCTATGCCCGCCGTCAGTCGTATGCCCAGTTAACTATGACCTTAAGGCCTGAGATTCACAACCAGCATTACTTTTCGCTTGGCTATGAGCACTACCGCTTCGCCGACACTATTATTAAACTCAATCCGGATATGGGAGTAAAGCAGAGTGCTGAATTTCAGATATTCAGGCTGGGATATAGGTTCAAAAGCGACTTTCGCGACTTTCGTCCATATCCACTACAGGGGCACTATTTTGAGCTGTATGCTGAGCAACGTGGTTTTGGCCTGCTGAGCCACGAACCAGTGCATTTCAACCTCAAAGCAACATACGATTTATACCTGCAGATTAATCCGATGTGGCATTGGGCTTTCACTACAACTGGTAAATATATCATTGGCCATTCCGAACCCTACCAATTGCAGCATGGACTGGGATATGGCAATGAATTTGTCAGGGGATACGAGCTCTATGTAGTTGACGGACGCAACTTTGGTCTTTTTAGAAGCAACCTTAAATACACTGTGATCAAACCAAAGGTAAGGCAATTGCCATTGCCTGTTTCCGAACGTTTTTCAAAAATTCACTATGCACTCTATCTCAACACGATACTCGATGCGGGCTATATACACGAGCCACATCCCTGGCCCGATAATTTTCTCCAGAACAGAATGCTCTATTCCACTGGTTTAGGTCTTGATCTGGTAACCTATTACGACCTAGTGTTGCGTTTTGAATATGTTATCAACCACCTCGGAAATGGTGGATTTTACATTCATTTTGTAGCTCCTATTTGACTACGAACTCTTCCGATGAAATTAATAAATCGTAATCTTGCATTGTAAACAAGGGCACACTGATGAACATAGCGCTGTTCGGGAAAAGCATTTCGGGTGAACAATCGCCCTACCTCAATCTGATGCTTGATAAATTACGTCAGTCAGGAGCAGACATCTTCGTTTATGGTCCCTTTCTGGCTGCATTACGGCAATACACCGGCATAAGCGATGAAGCTGGAACATTTTCCAGTCATGCTGATTTGCCCTGCGATACCGACATTTTGCTATCGATAGGTGGAGATGGAACTTTGCTCGACACCCTACCCATAGTTCGCGATACAAGAATCCCTTTGCTGGGCATCAACACCGGCCGACTGGGCTTTCTGTCAAGTGTCTCTCGGCAGGACGTTGACCATGCCATCGAAGCCTTGGTCACGGGAAGATATGGCATTCAGGAGCGTAGCTTAATACAGCTCGAAAGTCCCATTGGTATCTTTGGCGACATCAATTACGCACTCAACGAAGCCACTGTCTTTCGCAAGGAAGCAACGTCGCTGATTGTTATTAAGGTTTATGTCAATGGAATTTTTGTTAACGCCTACTGGGCCGATGGACTCATAGTGGCCACTCCAACAGGATCAACGGCATATTCGCTCAGTGCAGGCGGACCAATACTCACCCCGGATTCAGGCAATTTTGTAATAACCCCTATTGCCACACACAATTTGAGTGTGCGACCTATCGTTATTCCCGACAGTAGCATCATCCAGATAAAGGTGGTTGGCCGGCACACACAATTCACCCTGAGCATGGATTCGCGCATGGCTGTAGTCGATCAGTCGTTCGAACTGATTTTCCGCAAGGCGCCATTCACAATCAGGCTGGTGGAGACAGAAGGAAAGGATTTCTTCAGCACAATCAGAGAAAAGTTGTTGTGGGGTCTCGATGTAAGAAACTGAGGTGCGAAGCCGTAAAAAAACTAAATTTGCAACCCGTTCGCAAATCGAAGCAACAGCTTCCGGCGAGCATAATCAAAAACGAAATGCAAAGACTGACCTTAACGGCCCTGTTTGCACTTTTACTGGTTTCGAGCCCTCTTGTTTCGCAGCAGCTTGAAGTGGGGCCGGCAGTTGGCGTAGCCTATTACAATGGCGACCTCAATCCTGGCCTGCCCTTTCAGGATGTGAAGCCGGCTTATGGCATGGTAGTACGCTTCAACAATAGCACACGATGGGCCTACCGGCTCACCTTGCTCAATGGTCAACTTGCTACTTCAGGTGCCAATGCCCGGGTAGATAAAGTGCGTGGAACTGAATTTACCAAAAACTTTCAGGAAGCCGGTGTGGTGGCAGAGTTCAATTTTTTTGACTTTTTCACCGGAAGCGAAAAAAACAATAAAACACCTTATCTTTTTGTGGGGATGGGTGTTACAAGGATTGACGCAACAACTGATGTTAGTGGTGTTGAACAAACAATATGGCCATTCCATACGGCTTTCGGAGCAGGATTTAAATACAGTTTAAACAACAGATTGTCTGTAGGAGCCGAGTGGGGTATGCGTCGTATGTTTTCCGATGATATTGACCATGCATCTACTGTTCCGCTCAACGAGCAATTGTTTTGGGACGATCCGGGCAAAACCGACTGGTACAATTTCACAGGTCTTTCGCTCACTTATCGCTTCTCATTAGAGAAGAAGCATGAGTGCGATGCCTTTCAAAACCGATTATATAAAAAATAGGCAAACCGTTGGACGGGGAAAATATACAGAAAAAAACGCTTAAGGACAAGATTGATCCTGACCGCCTTCCGGAACACATCGCCATTATCATGGACGGTAATGGAAGATGGGCAAAGAAACATGGAAAACATCGCGTTTTCGGGCATCGCAATGGCGTAACAGCCGTGCGGGAGGCTGCTGAGGCAGCTGCCGAGCTGGGTGTGCCTTATTTGACACTCTATGCTTTCTCGACCGAAAACTGGAACAGACCGAGAACCGAAGTAAATGCCCTAATGCGGCTGCTGCTTCAAACCCTTAAAACCGAAATCAAAACACTCAATAAAAACAATATCAGGCTTAATGCCATTGGCGACCTTGATAGCCTTCCTGATGTTAACCGTGAGCAACTCCAGCGCGCCATAAATGAGACTGCAGGAAACAGCCGGATGACCTTAACCCTCGCCCTGAGCTATTCGAGCAGATGGGAGCTTACAATGGTCGCACACAGAATTGCTGAATTAGTTGCGCAAGGCAGTTTTAAACCCGAGGACGTGGATCAACAATGCCTGGAAAATCTGCTTACTACACATAATATTCCTGATCCCGAACTACTTATACGTACTAGCGGCGAACATCGCCTTAGCAATTTCATGCTGTGGCAAATTGCCTATGCCGAATTGTATTTTACACCAACACTCTGGCCTGATTTCAGGCGTGAGGATTTATACAAGGCAATTCTCGACTTTCAGTGCCGCGAACGCCGCTTTGGTAAAACAAGTGAACAAATTAAAAAAGGAAAAAAGCAGGAATGAAGTTATTTGCCTTGCCAGAAAAGAAGATTATCCTGTTGATTCTGCTGAATATCAGTCTCTGGAGTTTCAATACAGCGGCTTTCTCGCAGATACCCATTGGGTCCGACCTTTCACCTTTCGACTATTCACGTCCGCGTGAATACGAGATTGGAGGTATTTCGGTTGAGGGCGTGCAATACCTCGATCCAAATGTACTTATTATGATCAGTGGCCTGAAAGTTGGCGACCGTGTCAAAATTCCAGGCGATCGTATTACCGATGCCATCAGAAAGCTCTGGGATCAGGGCCTGTTCGAAAGTGTGAGCATTTCCGCATCGAATATCACCGGCGGGCTTATTTTTCTGCGTATCGATCTTAAAGAAAGACCACGCGTGTCCAAATTTTCGTTTCAGGGATTGCGCAAGTCGGAAGCGGACGATATCAGAAGTAAAATCAACCTCACACGAGGCGACGTGGCCACAGATCATCTTTTTGTGCGCACCCAGCGAATCATTCAGAAACACTTTGCAGCCAAAGGCTATCTGAATACTGAAGTGGAAATACAGCAAAAGCCCGATCCCTCGCGCGAAAATTATGTGGACCTGGATATTATAGTGCGGAAAAACACGAAGGTAAAGATTGGGGAAATTATTGTTGAAGGCAATAAGGAACTTACCGCTGCCGAAGTACGTTCGGCCATGAAGGAAACGAAAGAAAGAGGAAAGCTCAATCCAATCGACCCGCTGGGTCCGGCAATTGTCGATGCTGCCACCGATGTGATCATGCTTCGTCCGGTAAGTGCCCTGCAAAGGATAGAGTCCTACTTTTCTGATAATTACAGGATAAGAATCCTAAAGTCTTCAAAGTACGATGAGGCTAAATTCAGGGAAGACCTCGAAAAAATTGTCAAGAAATACAACGCAAAAGGATTTCGTGATGCACAGGTGGTTTCCGATTCGCTTTACAGCATCGATAGCCGAAACATTGGCATCAAGCTAACCATTTTCGAGGGCAACCGCTATTACTACAGGAATATTGACTGGGTTGGCAATACCAAGTACGACGACAAAACCTTGTCTGGCATTCTTGGAATTAGGAAGGGTGATGTTTATAACCGCGAACTGCTCGAAACCAACCTCAATTACAACCCTAACGGATTCGATGTCACTTCGCTTTATATGGACGATGGATACCTGTTTTTCAGCATTGAACCTGTGGAGGTGCGCATCGAAAACGACTCCATCGATCTCGAGATCCGCATTCGCGAGGGCAAACAGGCACGTATCAGCAATGTCGGGGTCAAGGGCAATACAAAAACTAACGATCATGTGGTTATCAGGGAGTTGCGTACTCGCCCCGGACAACTCTTCAGCCGCAACGATGTGATACGCACAACACGCGAACTTGCCAACCTGCGGTATTTCAATGCCGAAACCATACAGCCGGATGTGAAGCCCGACTATGTCAATGGAACGGTTGACATTGACTACAAGGTAGAAGAGACATCCGCTGACCAGATTGAGCTATCCGGTGGTTGGGGCTATGGCAGGGTGATTGGAACACTCGGACTTTCGTTTAACAATTTTTCGGCTCGAAACTTTTTTAACAAACAAGCCTGGAAACCTGTTCCTTCCGGTGACGGACAAAAACTTTCGCTCAGATTCCAGACCTTTGGCAAGGGATACTTAAATTATAGCTTTTCGTTTACCGAACCATGGCTTGGTGGTCGCAAGCCCACATCGCTCACGGTCTCGTTCTATCATTCCTTATTCAGCGATGGCCGGCCAAGAAGCGATAAGGATAGGGCATTTTTCAAAATCAATGGTTTCACCACCGGTATCGGTCAACGTTTGACATGGCCCGACGACTTTTTTACACTTTATCAGGGTATCAACATCATGCAATACTCGCTTCAGAATTATAGTTCGATATTCAAGGTGGGCAATGGCACAGGCACATTTAATGTGTTGAGCTACAATATTGTCTTCGGGCGCAACTCGGTAAGTCAGCCAATTTTCCCCCGTTCAGGCTCCGACTTTTCTTTATCTCTTGAGTTGACACCGCCATATTCGGCATTTTCGAACAAGAATTACGATGACATGAGCGAGTCCGAAAAGTTTAAAATGGTTGAGTATTACAAATGGAAACTCGGCACCTCGTGGTATGTTGAAACAGTCAACAAATTGATATTATCAGCCCGTTTTCGAATGGGTTACCTTGACGCTTATAACAGCAAAATCGGTGTTACTCCATTTCAGCGATTTTATTTGGGTGGCGACGGACTTTCCGGTTACAGCAACTTTGATGGACGCGAAATTATCGCCATGCGTGGTTACATGAACGAGTCGATTACACCCATGTATTATAAGGACAAAAATATTGGTGGCAACATATTTAGCAAATATACCCTCGAGCTTCGATATCCTTTTTCGCTCAATCCAAGCGCCACAATTTATGGTCTGACCTTCCTCGAAGCAGGCAATTCATGGCTCGGCTTCGGCGAGTTCAATCCATTCGAACTTAAACGATCGGCTGGTTTTGGCGTAAGGATATTCCTCCCGATGTTTGGATTGCTGGGCCTTGATTGGGGTTATGGTTTCGATCCCATTTACGGAATGCCATCAGCAAACAAGAGCCAATTCCACTTCTCCATCAACCAATCGATCGACTAAAAATTTGGCAGGTTTTTTGGTAGCACAACAAGGAAAAATCTCACAGCTATGAAAGTAAAATTTATCATCCCAATTCTCCTGCTCACCATGTTGAGCACAGGCGCAAAAGCACAGATCCAAAATCAGCGGTTTGCGTATGTCGACACAGAATATATCCTCAACAACATCCCGGAATACAAAGATGCCCAGGAAGAGCTCAACGCCCTGTCGCAGAAATGGGAAGGCGAAGTTAAAGCCCTTTTCGACAAGGTTGAAGAAATGTATAAAGCTTATCAGACTGAGGCTGTGCTTCTTCCGCAAGACCTCAAACGTAAACGTGAAGAGGATATCCTGAAAAAGGAACGTGAAGCTAAAGACCTGCAAATGAAATACTTTGGCCCGGATGGCGACTTGTTCAAAAAGCGAAATGAATTGGTCAGTCCTATACAGGAAAAGATTTACAATGCTATGCAGGAAATAGCCGAAACAAGGAATTATGCATTAATTTTCGACAAGTCGGCCGGCGCTGTATTGCTGTATGCAAATCCTCGCCTCGACATCAGCGATGAAGTGCTCGACGAGGTGGGCAAAGTGATGCAAATCACCCGTCGTGAAAACAGGAGCGGTAAACGTTAAAGCTTCTTAATCAACAGCAATTCAGTAATAAAAGCACGGAAAAGTTTAATTTTGCCAAATCAAAACCCATCTATCAGCAAATGAAAAATGTAATTAAATCGTTCTATCTCATCGGTCTGGTATTGTTAATGTCATGCGCTCAGGCCCAAAGCATTAAAATCGGACACGTTGACTCCAATGCCATTATGAATCTGATGCCCGAGCGCACACAGGTTGAAAAGCAATTGGAAGATTTTCAGACACAACTTGAGGCAGAACTTCGCACCATGATGACGGAGTATCAGAAGAAAGTGACTGATTACCAAAATAGCGTCGGCACGATGTCGAACCTCATCAAGCAGTCGAAAGAAAAAGAAATCACCGACCTTCAAATGCGTATTCAGGATTTTCAGCAGAATGCAGAGGACGAATTTGCCGACAAGCGTATTGAGCTGCTCAAACCCATCGTTGACAAGGTGAAGAAAGCCATTGAGGATGTGGGTAAAGAAAACAACTACACCTATATCATCGATGCTTCCATGGGCGTGCTGCTCTACACCGGAACCAATGCCGATGATGTTACGAGTCTGGTTAAAGCCAAGTTAAATATAAAATAGTTCAGCTAAATAGCTGTAAATGAACGGCCTCAATAACTGAGGCCGTTTTTTTTATTTTTTTCAGCCAAATTGCAGTATCCAAATACCGAAACTTATTAGTTTTGCAGCCTGACAATTGACACTATGAATTTTCAGAGGCATTTTATGCATTACCACCACGCCTTTCCAGGCCTAAGGTAGAGCTGTATGCCATTGATATACAACATTCACTAACCCGACGCCTGGACCTATAAGTTCAGGCGTTTTTTTTAACACTAAATGACTAAGATGCTCAAGATTGCTGTTCAAAAAAGCGGAAGACTTAACGAGGGCTCACTGGCCCTACTCAAGGATTGCGGAATCATTGTCGAAAATGGCGGCGAAAAGCTCAAGGCTGAGGCTACGGGTTTTCCGCTCGAGGTGATATTCCTGCGTAATTCCGATATTCCTGAATACGTGCAGGATGGTGTGGTGCATTGTGGTATCATAGGCGAGAATGTACTCGTCGAGAGTAAGGCGAAGGTGGAAGTGCTGCAAAAGCTTGGTTTTTCGCGATGTCGCCTGAGTCTGGCCATTCCTAAAGAAGCTGAATACACGGGATTAGGTTGGTTCGATGGCAAGCAGATTGCTACTTCCTATCCCAATTCACTTCGAGCATTTCTTGCTGAGCATAAACTGTCTGCCGAAATACACCTTATTAACGGCTCAGTCGAAATTGCACCGGCACTCGGCCTTGCCGATGCGGTCTGCGATTTGGTGAGTTCGGGCAACACCTTGTTTAGCAATGGATTGCGCGAGGTAGAGGTGATGCTCAGATCAGAAGCAGTGCTCGTTGCATCCAATACTTTGAGTGTAGATGAGCGGCAACTGCTGGAAAAGCTACTTTTTCGCATTCGTGCCGTGCTCAATGCTCGCCATTACAGCTATGTACTGCTGAATTGTCCGGAAGAAAAGCTCGACAACATCATCAAAATTCTGCCCGGAATGAAAAGCCCGACCATCATGCCTCTGGCGCAGAAGGGCTGGGTATCGCTGCATTCCGTTGTACACGAAAACGATTTCTGGAATCACATTGATGCCCTCAAGCACAACGGCGCAGAAGGAATTCTGATTATACCCATTGAAAAGATGATTTATTAAATAGCCCAACCATGCTTAAAACCATTTACTACCCCGAACCGGCTGCCTGGCCTGAGTTGTGCCGGCGGCCACAGTTGGACAGCGAAGACCTCTGGAGCCTTATGACCGAGATATTCGATCAGGTGACCATGTTTGGCGACGAGGCGGTCAAGCGTTTTGTGCGCTTGTACGAGAATGTCGAATTGCCTGAGCTCGAAGTGTCCGAGGCTGCACTCGCTTCAGCCGGAGCCGGCTTAACGGTTCAACTGAAGGAAGCTATTGCTACAGCCCTTGCCAATATTGAAACTTTTCACCGCAATACACTCGTTGAGCCGCCGATCATCGAAACCATGCCGGGTATCCGATGCTGGATCAGAAAGAAACCCATTAACAAAGTAGGTCTGTATGTCCCGGGAGGCAGTGCGCCGCTTTTCAGTACGGTGCTTATGCTGGCTGTTCCGGCCGCCATCGCCGGTTGCAGCGAAGTTGTCCTGTGCACACCGGTTAATAAAAGTGGTAAGGTGAACGAAGCCGTTTTGTATGCAGCCAGATTGGCGGGAGTGCACAGAGTTTTTGCTGTTGGTGGTGCGCAGGCTATTGCTGCCATGGCCATCGGAACGTCAACAATCCCTAAGGTTGATAAGATTTTTGGTCCCGGAAATCAGTATGTAACAGCGGCTAAACAATATGCCGGACGGGTGCATTGTGCCATCGACCTTCCGGCCGGACCTTCCGAGGTGCTGGTGATAGCCGATGTTTCGGCCAAACCGGAATACGTGGCAGCCGACCTGCTTTCGCAGGCCGAGCATGGTGCTGATAGTCAGGTTATATTGCTGACTGACAGCATGCGCATCGTTGATGAAGTGAACAAAGCAATCGAACAACAACTTGCACAATTGCCACGTGCCGATGTGGCCAGTCAGGCACTGACCAACAGCCTGACAATACTGCTCCGAAGCACTGATGAAGCCATGAAGTTTTCGAACCTTTACGCGCCTGAACATCTTATCCTGGCCACATCCGATGCCGAAAAGCTCGCCGAAAAGGTGATGCATGCCGGCTCAGTTTTTGTAGGGCATTACAGCCCCGAAAGCGCCGGTGACTATGCAACAGGCACCAACCACACCCTGCCAACTTATGGTTTTGCCCGCTCAATGGGTGGACTTACCATCGACAGTTTTCTGAAAACTGTTACATTTCAGCAGCTTACCTACGATGGGTTGAGTTCACTTGCTCACGTAATCAAGGAAATGGCTTCGGCAGAAAATCTGGAGGCTCACAAAAGAGCCGTTGATGTACGCCTTCGAAAATGAAATGAGCTTTGCTATGCTTCCGGATAAGTATTTCCGTCCTCATATCCTGAGCCTCGAGCCTTATTCTACGGCCCGCCATGAATATAATGGTCCGGCCGCAATCTGGCTCGATGCCAACGAAAACCCTTACAAAAGCGGCCTGAACCGCTACCCCGACCCCAAGCAGTCTGAACTGCGGAAGGCCATATCGCAGCTCCGGCAAATAAATGCTGATCAAGTGTTTACGGGCAGCGGCAGCGACGAGATTATCGACCTGCTCATCCGCCTGTTTTGTGAGCCGCATAAGGACAAAGTCCTCGTTTTGCCGCCCACCTACGGGATGTATGCCGTTGCAGCAGCCGTGCATAATGTGGCTGTTGAGGAGATTATGCTGACTGCGGACTTTCAGCCGGATGTGGAAAAGGTGCTGAAATCTGATGCTAAACTGCTCTTTCTCTGCTCGCCCAACAATCCGACAGGCAATGTGATGGACAGCAAGGACATCGAACTCATTTTGCGAGGATTTGATGGCATTGTTGCCGTTGATGAAGCATACATCGATTTTTCACCTGAATCTTCGGTGCTGAAACATCTTGATACCTATCCCAACCTCGTGGTGATGCAAACCTTTTCCAAGGCTTATGGACTTGCCGCTGCACGTGTCGGTATGGCCTTTGCCCACCGAAGTATCATTGCAGCCCTCGACCGCATCAAGCTGCCTTACAATCTTGGCGATCTGTCTGCCCGGGCTGCCATCAATGCGCTGAGAAAGCGCAAACATGTGGAGCAGCAGGTGCAAACCATTGTCCGCAACCGGGAAAACCTTTCAAAAAAACTTCAACAATTGGCCTGTGTAGAAAAAGTTTTTCCATCCGATGCCAACTTTCTGCTGGTCAGGTTTGTTGAGCACAAAAAGATATTTGCGCATTTGATCGCAAAGGGCATCATTGTGCGCGATCGCTCGCATCAAGCTGCACTCAGCGGTTGTTTGCGCCTTACCGTAGGCACGAAAGCTGATAACGAAAGACTTATCGAAGCACTAAAGACGCTCAACTAAATGCAGAAAATCCTATTTATCGACAGGGACGGCACCCTGATACACGAGCCGGCCGATGACTGGCAGGTGGATAGCTGGGAGAAATTCATCTTCATTCCCGGTGTTATGACATGGCTGGGCCGAATTGCCCGCGAGCTCGACTATAAACTGGTCATGGTTACCAATCAGGATGGCCTTGGAACGCCGGCCTGGCCGGAGGAAAAATTCTGGCCAATTCAGGACAAGATGATTCGGATATTTGAAAATGAGGGTATTACGTTTGAAGACGTGTTTATCGATCGAAGTTATAAGCATCAACAGCTGCCTACCCGGAAACCTGGCACGGGCATGCTTGGAAAATATCTGAAAGGCGATTACGATCTGGCGCAAAGTTTTGTGATAGGCGATCGGGTTACTGATGTGCAGCTGGCAGACAATCTTGGTTGCAAAGCCATATTCTTTAATGCCACCGAACAGCTTCCCGAGGAGCTTCGGTCAACGGTTATGCTCGAAACTGACTCGTGGAAAGAGGTTTATGAGCTGCTCGTGCTGCTGCCGCGCAAGGTGTTGCTCAAGCGTCATACCCTCGAAACGCAGATTGAAGTGCAGTTCAGCCCTGACGGCAGCGGGCTGGCATCCGTCGAAACGGGCATAGGTTTTTTTGACCACATGCTTGTTCAGATTGCCAGACACGGGAATTGCGACTTATTCATTCAGGCGCGGGGCGACCTCCATATTGATAATCATCACACGATCGAAGATGTTGGAATTGCAATGGGCAGGGCACTTCGGGAGGCCGCAGGGCGCAAGACCGGGCTTCAACGCTATGGATTTGCTTTGCCTATGGACGAAGCCGAAGCTAAGGTGCTCATCGATTTTTCGGGCAGAAGTTATTTCGTCTGGAAGGTGGAATGCGCTGAAAATCAGGTGGCGGGAATTAGCTTTTTGATGTGGGAACATTTTTTCCGTTCGTTGGCTGATCAGGCTGCGATCAACCTGCATATCGAAGCGAAAGGCCGTGATGGTCATCACACGATCGAAGCTGTATTCAAAGCTTTTGCGCGGGCGCTGCGAATGGCGTTTTTCCGCGACATCACGTCTTTCACCCTTCCCTCGACTAAAGGTGAGCTATGACAACGGTAGCTGTTATTGACTACGGAGCAGGTAATCTGACCAGTCTGCGGTATGCGCTTCAGCGTTGCGGCGCATCCGAAGTGCTTATTACCAAAGACAAGCATATCATTAACTCAGCCGACAGGGTTATTTTTCCCGGGGTCGGACATGCCCGCTTTGCCATGGACAAGCTGCAACAGACCGGACTGAGCGAATTGATTCCTCGTTTGGAGCAGCCTGTGCTCGGCATTTGCCTTGGCATGCAATTGATGTGCAGACATTCCGAAGAAGGCGATGTGATTGGTCTGGGTATTTTTGATGCGGAGGTGAAGCGATTCAATCATGGCCTGAAAGTGCCGCACATGGGCTGGAATATTGTGCAGTACGACGGGCATCCTCAAAAGAATCAGTATTACTACTTTGTGCACAGCTATTATGCAGCAGATTCGGATGATACCCTTGCCCGATCCGAATACGGTCTGTCGTTTTCAGCCGTGCTTGCACATCATAACTTTTTAGGTTGCCAGTTTCATCCCGAAAAGAGTGGAGAATCTGGCGAGCAGTTTTTAAAATCCTTTTTACAATGAGCATACAGATTATTCCGGCCATCGACCTTATTGGCGGCCGTTGCGTTCGCCTGCATAAAGGCCGGTTCGATGAACTTACCACCTATGATATCCCGGTGCAGGAAATGCTGGGCATGATTGTGGATGCGGGCTTCCGCAGGGTGCATATTGTTGACCTTGATGGTGCACGTGCCGGTGAACCTCTGCAATTGGAACTTATTGCCGGTTTATCGCAACAATTTAATATTCAAGTACAAACAGGAGGAGGTTACAGAACCTTAGGTCAGGTGCGGCGGGCTGTTGATATGGGTATCTCTGCAGTTATCATTGGCTCGGCAGCAGTGAAGAACCCTTCTTTTTTTCAGGCTTGTCTGGAACAGCAGGGCAGCGAGCGGATCATTCTGGCCGCTGACGTGGAAAACCGTCAGGTGCGTGTTTCGGCCTGGGAAGAGGAAAGTGGCTTTGATATTGACCAATTGCTCGCACGTTTCCTGCCTTTCGGGCTGAAAACCGTGCTGATTACCGACATACTGCGCGACGGAACAATGCATGGCCCTGCAACGGAGCTGTACGCTGATCTTCGAAAAGCTTACCCTGAACTGGATATTATGGCCAGTGGTGGCATTGGCCATACCGGCCACATCGATGCACTTTCGGAAGCCGGCATCAGCTCGGTTGTGATTGGGAAGGCGCTCTACGAGAATCGGATAAACCTCAGTCAGTTGCGTACATTGAATCAGGCATATGTTGGCTAAACGCATCATTCCCTGCCTTGATGTGAAAGACGGCCGCACTGTCAAAGGGGTCAATTTTGTTCAGCTGACCGATGCCGGCGACCCTGTTGAGCTTGCGCAAACCTACTCCGGTCAGGGTGCCGACGAGCTGTTGTTTCTGGATATCACGGCCAGCCACGAAAAGCGCAAAACACTCGTTGATTTGGTGGATAGGGTGGCCAGGGTGGTCAATATTCCATTTACAGTGGGTGGTGGTGTGGCTGATGTTGACGACGCGTATGCCTTGCTGCAGGCCGGAGCCGACAAGGTAAGTATTAATTCCGCTGCCCTGAAAAATCCTGAATTGATAACCAGTCTTGCGGAACGCTTTGGTTCGCAATGCATTGTTTTGGCTATTGATGCCAAAATGGACCAGAATGGCCGTTGGGAAGTGTATCTTCATGGCGGCCGGATTCCTTCGGGAAGGGATTTGTTTGAATGGGCATTGGAAGGACAAGAACGTGGTGCCGGTGAAATACTGTTTACCAGTATGAACCACGACGGTACACGCAATGGATTTGCCAATGAGGCGCTGGCATTGCTGAACAGCCGGCTCAGCATACCGCTGATTGCCTCGGGTGGGGCAGGCCGTATGCGTCACTTTTACGATGCTTTCGTCCTCGGAGGTGCTGATGCAGCTCTGGCAGCATCGGTGTTTCATTTTGGCCGGATCAACATTCCGGAATTGAAAAAATATCTCAGAAAATGTTCGATATCAATACGTTAGATTTTGATAAGCAAGGTGGTCTTTTGCCTGCCATCATTCAGGATGCCCAAACGCACAAAGTACTCATGCTGGGCTATATGAACCGTGAGGCGCTGCTGCGATCGCTGGAAAGCGGTCGGGTTTGGTTCTTCAGTCGTTCGAAAGGCCGTTTATGGGAGAAAGGCGAAACATCGGGCAACTATTTGTATGTCAACAGCATAAGTTGCGACTGCGACAAGGATGCCTTGCTTGTAAAAGCCACACCTGCGGGTATGGTCTGTCACAGGCAGACGGAAACCTGTTTTGAGGAAACTTCGGAGGGTAAGACGGATTTTTTGTATGCACTGGAGCAAATCATCCGAGAGCGGACATCGGCAACTGAGGAAGAATCCTACACCCGAAGATTGCTGAGCCGCGGCATCGACCGGATAGCGCAGAAAGTTGGTGAGGAGGCTGTGGAGGTGGTCATAGCTGCCAAAAACGACGACACTGGATTGCTCAGGGGCGAGATGGCCGATCTTTTGTATCACCTGCTCGTGCTGATGTCGGCAAAGGGAATTGCGCTTCACGAAGTGAGTGAGGTATTGCGCCTGAGGCACCGCAAAAGCCAGGGATAAGCCCTATTCATCATCGGTCAGTTCTTCGGCCGGCAGCAGGCCCGCTTCGGGCACCGGCAGCGCCTCAACGTTTCGCAGCTTGCGCTGAATGGCGCGCGTGCGCGTGCCTACCAGCTTCTCGATATCATCCCCGGCGCCCTCGATTTTCTTTTTGGCTTTTTCCAGGATTTCGCCAAACTGTTCAAATTCCGTTTTAACTTGCCCCAGTATTTTCCACACCTCGCTGCTTCGCTGCTGAATAGCAAGCGTTTTGAAGCCCATTTGCAGGCTGTTGAGAATTGCGGCCAGAGTGGTTGGGCCGGTGACAATGACGCGGTATTTTCCCTGGAGCTCACTCATCAGGCTAGGGTTGCGCACCACTTCGGCATAGAGGCCTTCGATGGGCAGAAACATGATGGCAAAGTCGGTAGTGAATGGAGGATCAAGGTATTTGCTGCTGATGTCGGAGGCAAATTTCCTTATGGAATTAATGAGTGCTTTGCCCGATTCTTCCACTTTTTGGGGATTTGCCTCCTCATAAGCGGTTTGAAGACGATTGAAATCTTCCAATGGAAATTTGGCATCGATGGGCAAATATACAGGCTGATCGTTGTTTTCGCGACCGGGCAGGCGTATGGCAAACTCCACATGATCGCTGCTGCTGCGTTTGGTTTTCACATTGGCTTCGTATTGCTCGGGCGCAAGGATTTGCTCCAGTATGGCCGAAAGCTGATACTCTCCCACAATGCCTTTGGTTTTCACATTGGAAAGCACCCTTTTCAGTCCGCCCACATCCTGCGCCAGGGTTTGCATTTCGCCAAGCCCTTTCTGCACGCTTTCGAGCTGCTTGCTTACCAGTTCAAATGATTGTCCCAGCCGCGTTTCAAGGGTTTTTTGAAGCTTTTCGTCCACTGTTTCGCGCATTTTCTCCAGCTTCAGCTCCGTGCTTTGGATCAGTTCGCCCTGTTTACGCTCAAGGTTGTCAAATTTCTGACGCTGCAATTCGTTAAAGTCTTTCACATTGGCCGTAAATTGATCCTGAAAATCCTTTAAAACACGGGCCATGCTGTCGCGGCCTTCCTGAGCATTACGGCTGAGTTGTTCTGCAAGGAGTGAAAGTTTCTCATCAAGGCGTTGCTGCATCACCTCGAGGCGTCGCTCAACGGCTGTGGCCTGTTCCTGCTGCTTGGCAGACATTTCGCCCATTTGGATCCTAAGTGTTTCGCCAATCCGGTCGAAGTTGCGGTTGAGCTCCTCACGGTTTTCCTTAGCTCCCAGCTCGGTTTTCTCCGTAAGCTGACCCAGTTTTTCCTCGTTGGTTCGTGCCAGCAACTGAAGGGCCTGGCTTTGCTGCTCCTGCATCAGCCTGAGCTGATTAAGCTGATTGGCATTGATATCGCGAAGGTTTTCGTTGAAATTCCGGCTGAAATCGTTCAAACTGCGCGAAAGCTCCTCGCGGTTCATTCTGAGGTTTTCAGCTATCTGATTTTCAACGCGCTGCAGCATCTTGTCCAGTGTATCCAGCTTGCTTTCGAGTTGCAGCATCTTGCCGGAATCTGTTTTTCCTGTGCGAAAAATCAACAGCAATATGACAACAACCACGAGCAATAGCGTAATAAGGGCGATGGGTTCCATGAATAGTCAGTATTTGGTTTGCAAAAATCGTAAAGGCCGGCGACAATACATGTCATTAGTTGTAAAGCGTTTGACCTTGTGGCCGATGTTCCTTAATTTTGCGGCTTCAAATTACACAATTAATACCAATCTCCTGATATATGGGCAGAGCTTTTGAATACCGTCGTGCAGCCAAGGAAAAGCGCTGGGATAAGATGTCGAAAGTGTTTCCGAAACTCGGAAAACTGATAACCATTGCGGCTAAGGAAGGTGGCCCCGACCCTGAGATGAATCCCAGGCTGAGGAATGCCATCCTGAATGCCAAGGCAGAAAATATGCCCAAGGACAATATCGAAGCAGCCATAAAACGCGCCGCCGGCAAAGATGCCGACGCTATGGTTGAGGTTGTTTACGAGGGCAAAGGGCCTCATGGTGTGCTGATGTATGTGGAATGCGCCACCGACAATACCACACGGACAGTTGCCAACGTGAAATCGTATTTCAACAAGGTGGGTGGGTCGCTTGTGCCTAACGGTTCACTTGAGTTCATGTTTAGCCGTAAAGCTGTTTTTGAGTTCAATGCAAAAGCCGGTCTCGACCTCGAAGAGCTTGAATTGCAATTGATTGATGCCGGACTTGAGGAAATAGAACAGCACGACAATATCGTTTATGCTTACGCCGATTACAAGGACTTTGGCAACCTGCATCACGCCATCGAGTCGCTTGGTCTGGAAATTATCAAGGCTAACCTTCAGCGTTTTCCCGTTACACCTGTTGAGTTTTCCGATGATCAGAAGGCCGATATCGATCGCCTCATCGACCGGATCGAGGAAGATGATGATGTACAGGCGGTTTACACCAATATGGCCTGATCTGCGGATTGCTGTTTCCTGATGTTTTACCTGACGAGGGTTACGGTTCCTTTTAATGTTTTTTCCACCGGGGCGGCTTCTCCTTCGTTGGTGTAGCGCAGCACCCAAACGTATGCACCTGAAGGCGCATCACCGCCATTGTACCGGCCGTCCCAGCCCTGCCGGTAATCGCGTGTTTCGAACACCAGATTGCCCCAGCGGTTATATATCTGAAGATGATAGGTGAGCGGAACAACCGGTCCGAATACAGGTTTAAAAGTTTGATTTTCAATTATATTCGAAGTTGGCCTGAAGGCATTCGGAATGGGAATATCCATGTCGCAGGGCAACAGGATAACTTCAGTTTGGGTGTTTCGGTTGCAGCCGAAATTGTTTGTAA
>DAOKYW010000024.1:29614-38244 GCA_035325985.1 Bacteroidales bacterium | reverse complement strand
TTTCCTATACAAAACTTACTGAAGATAGACCCCAGCACCTCGTCGTTCGAGATCTGCCCTGTTATCGAGCCCAGATAATACAGTGCCTGCCGTAGTTCGGAGGCGATCAGGTCGGTGGGCAGGTTTTCGCTGAACTGCTGCTGCACCAGTGCCAGCGAGGCCGACGCGCGCTGCAGGGCATGGTAATGCCGGGCATTGCTCACCACAGTATCGGCGTTAATCGCAAAGCGCTGCACCGCCTTGAGCAGACTGTCCGTAATCAGCTGAATGTTCTCCTTGCGCCTGGCCGACACGAAAATCGTTTCCAATTCCACAAAATCCCTGAAATGATCGGGTGTTTGATCGAGCATGTCAATCTTGTTGCCTATCAGGATAAAATGTTTGCTTTCATCCTCTATCAGGTGCCTGAAATCGTTGAGCAATTCATCGGCCATACTGCCCTGGCATTCCGACATATCGCAAACGTAAAGGATGATGGAGGCCTGCTGAATTTTTTCGTAAGTGCGTTCAATACCGATATTTTCGATCACATCGTCCGATTGCCTGAGACCGGCCGTGTCAATAAAGCGGAAGTTGTAGCCTCCGATGATGATGGTATCTTCGATGGCATCGCGCGTGGTTCCGGGAATCTCGCTCACAATAGCTCTCTCCTCGTTCAGTATGGCATTCAGCAGTGTTGACTTGCCGGCATTGGGTTTTCCGATGATAGCCACCGGTATGCCGTGTTTAATGGCATTTCCTGTTTTAAATGTATCGAGCAAGGCGGCTATTTCTTCCTGCATTTGCCCTATGAGCTGATTAAACCGGGCACGATCGGCAAACTCCACGTCTTCCTCCGAAAAATCAAGCTCAAGCTCGAGCAGGGCTGCAAAATCAACCAGTTGCTGGCGCAACGATCCTATTTTTTGGGAGAAAACTCCCCTCATCTGTTTAATGGCCAGTTCGTGGGTAGTTTTGCTGTTGCTGGCAATGAGGTCGGACACTGCTTCGGCCTGGGCGAGATCCAGCTTTTTGTTGGCAAAGGCACGCATGGTGAATTCGCCGGCCAGTGCCGGACGAGCGCCACAATCCATCAGCAATTCCATGATGCGACGCTGGATGTAGAGGCTGCCGTGGCAGCTGATTTCGGCCATATCCTCACCCGTGTAGGAATGTGGCGCCCTAAAA
The DNA here is from genome assembly GCA_035325985.1 of Bacteroidales bacterium. Classification (GTDB taxonomy): domain Bacteria; phylum Bacteroidota; class Bacteroidia; order Bacteroidales; family F082; genus JALNZU01. The sequence continues at coordinate 37,077 of DAOKYW010000024.1, read as the reverse complement.
ACCGTGAGGAGCACTTCGTCAAGCAGCTGCCGGTCGTCATAAATGCGTCCGAAATACTGACGTTGGCTTCGAAGTGACGACACGCTAAAGTTCGGCGAGGCGGACGAAAAAATGGAGGTGGCGTATTGGATGGCCTTGGCGCCTGAAAGCCTTATTAAAGCTATAGCGCCCATACCCGGGGCTGTGGAAATGGCGCAAATCGTATCGCGCGAAATCAGGTCGAAATGCATGGCCGCCTTTTTGCGATAAAATTACGATAACCCTCTCAGATCTGATAAAACAGGACTTAACTTTGAAAATTAGCTGATTTTCAGAAAATAACTTCACCAACGTTTCTCGTTGTCGAAACCAAAAACTAACTTGCAGCATCATATTGATGCGCCATGAAAACAATCAACCAACTATTATTCAATTTATTAATCCTTTCATGTTTAGCAGTTGCCTGCAAAAGCCAGCGCAAGCCCTTCGAGCCCCAGCCCGAGTTTCAGGCTTACGTGGCGCATCATAGCCGGCTAATGCCCGAGGCTGCATCACCCTTGCGCATTACCCTGACTTTTAGCGTCAGCGACACCCTGCGTCAGGACGAGCTCATGACAAGCGCGCTTTTGGTATTCGATCCTCCGGTCGATGGGCGTACCTTTTGGGCCGACGACCGTACAATTGTCTTCGAGCCTGCAAGTCAATGGCCTGCTGATGAACAATTTGTAAACGTCAGTCTGTTATTGTCCCGACTCACCAACCTGCCTGCAAACTTTCATATTTTCCGGTTTCATGTCCGGCTTGTTCCACCTTCGGTAGCTGCGGAGGAGCCACATCTGGTTGCCGGTGGCGACAGTTTATGGATCGAAGGGGTGCTGCGCTTGTCGCATCCTTTGGCACAGAAGCTGCCCGAAGGCCTGATAAAAGCTAAACTGGGCAACAAAAGCCTGTGGGTGCGCACAGCCCCTGGTGCCGGTGGGAAACAAATCAGCTATAAAAGCCAGGCATTTAAGGTTGAAGATCAGGCCAGAATTCTTCAGCTGGACTGGAATACCGGCGCATTGCAGATCGAACGGAGCGGTTCTTTCAGGATCGAAGTGCCACCTTCGGACGTTTTCAAGGTTGTCCAGCTTCGGGCGCTCAACCACCCTGAGCAGGTGATAAGCATCAGGATGAGCCAGATTCCGGCAGCAGATCAACCGCTCTCCTCCATGGTGCAACTCGAACCGGAAGTGCCTTTCAGCCTGACCAGCGACAACAACCTGCTGCAACTTACCCTGCAGGATAACCACACGGGGCCACTGAGGCTAAGGCTGGCTCCCGGTTTGCGCAGCTTCAACGGAAAGATAATGGAAGCAGCCTACGACACCCTGCTAACGTTCGGCGAAATGCTTCCTGCGGTCAAACTCCTGAATTCCAGCACCATCATCAGCGGAAGCAATATGATGCTTCCTTTTCAAACCATCGGACTTCGGGCTGTGGATGTTCAGGTAGTCAAGGTTTTTGGCAACAATATGCTCAGGCATCTGCAGTCCAACGACATGGATGGCAACTACGACCTGATGAAAGTGGGACGTGTTGTTGCCCGTGAGCAACTTGTGTTTTCGACAGCCGACGAAGCCTCGCTCACCAGCTGGCAAAACAGGTCGATCGACCTGAGCAGGCTCATCATCCAGGATCAATCATCGTTGTACAGGGTGTATATCACGTTTCGTAAAAACTATGCCGTATTGCCCTGTGGTGGTGGAGCCGGAAACCTTGTTCCTCCTCCCGGACCCATTACTGCGCAGGACTTGAAGCAATGGGGTGCAGATTATTACTATCAGCCGGATTACTATTACCCCGACAATTTTGTATGGGACGAAAAAGATAACCCATGCCACGACAGCTATTACTATTACGAGCGCTTTGTTTCGAAGAGCCTGTTTTACACGCGTTTGGGACTGATAGCCAAGCGTGCGCAGGAGCTGAATGATTTCAGGCTGTATGTTGCCGATCTGCAATCGGGTATGCCGGTCAATAATGCAACTGTTGAGCTTTACGATTACCAGCTGCAGCGCATCGCACGCGGCAAAACCGATGCTGACGGCCAAGTCCTGCTTAGCCAGCAAATGACTGACGCCTGGATGGCCGTGGCTGGAAGTGGCCTACACACTACCTATCTCAAACTCGAAGGCGGACAGTCGCAGCCGCTGGGGCGCTTCGACGTGGAAGGCATTAAGCCTTCGGCCGGCATGAAAGGTTTTATTTTTACCGAAAGGGGCGTTTATCGTCCGGGCGACACGCTATTCCTGGGTTTAATTCTCGACAACAATGTGCTGCCACGCGACCATCCTGTGGTACTCGAGTTGTCGGATGCGCGTAACCGCCCTGCCGGACGCCAAACGACGACCTTCGGGTCGGGCAATCTCTTGCGCTTCAGCGTTCCCACACGTCCCGAGGCGCCCACAGGTGTCTGGACAGCTACCATCACTGCCGGCAATGCCAGATTCAGCAAACGAATCAGGGTCGAAACGGTGGTTCCTAACAGGATGAAAATCAATCTTTCTCCAGAATCGAAACGATTCGGGCCTTCGGAAGTTAACCCGGAGCTTACGCTCAGTTTGACGTGGCTGCATGGCGATCCGGCAGCCGGTCAGCGCGTTGTAGCCGAACAAACCGTAAGTGACGTTCCGCTGAGCTTTTCCGGTTTTGAAGCCTACAGCTTCACCAACCAGAGTATCGAAGCATTGCCACAGCAAAAGATCCAACTGATGGATGGTCTTACGGATGAATCAGGTAAAGCGAAAATTCGTTTGCAAATGCCTGATGCCGGTGGCTTCCGAGGCCGCCGCGCCGTGAATATCGAAGTAAGAGCCTATGAGCCCGGTGGTGCCTTCTCGGTCGGGTCCAACCGTTACTATTCCGATACCTACACACATTATATCGGCATCCAATCGCCTCAGGATGAAAAATTTGATTTTCTGGAAAAAAACCTTACTCATCGCTTTAACGTAGTGCGTGTGAATACCGAAGGGCAACCGCAGGGAAATACTGCAGTTGGTTTCAGGCTCTACAGGCTAAACGATTACTGGTGGTGGTCGGGCGATGGCAGTTCGCGCGCAGCCTATGTAAGCACCTCCAACGCTGACCTGATCGAAAGTGGCGAAGTGCTGATGAACGGAGGAAGGGGTTACTTGGACTGGAAGCCGGGCCGTTTCGATTGGGGACAATACCTGCTGGTGGTTTCGGACAATGGCGGTCACAGTGCTTCTGTACAATTTGGGCTCTACAGCAGTGGCGGATCGGAGCAAAGCCGCAGGCCTGCAGGCGCCAGCCAACTCAAGCTGACAACCGACAAAGCTGATTATCAGGTTGGCGACAAAGCCGTGATCAGTTTTGAAGCGCCTGCCGGCGGAAGGTTACTGCTGAGTCTGGAAAATGGCAGCCGACAGCTCGACTGGCGTTGGATTACCACCACAAAGGGAATGAACCGCATAGAAATAAACCTCAGGCCGGAGCACAGCCCCAATGTGTATGCACACCTCAGCCTGCTGCAACCCTTAGGTCAGCTGGGCAATGACATGCCGCTGCATTTGTACGGCATCGTCAACCTGAAGGTCGAAAATCCCCAAAGGCGCCTCAATCCGATTATTGAGGTTTCGAATACCGTAGAAGCAGGAAAACAGTTTCAGGTGCGCGTAAGTGAGCAAAAGGGCCGCCCGATGAGCTATGTATTGGCATTGGTTGACGAAGGTCTGCTCGACCTGACCAATTTCCGGACACCCGACCCTTATGCCCATTTCAATCAACGCGAAGCCCTTGGCGTGAACACCTGGGATATGTTCGATCAGGTGCTTGGCGCCTATGGCGGCAAACTGGAGCAGGTGATGGCCGTTGGAGGCGACGAAAATCTTCCGCAGCGCGAAAAAGCAAGGCAGCAAAGGTTCAAGCCTGTCGTTATCGTGAGTGGGCCCTTTGAGCTTGATGCGGGTCGTAGTGCCGGCCATAATTTCACCTTAGGCAACTACACCGGTGCCGTGAGGGTCATGCTCATCGCTGCCAATGCGCATGCCACCGGATCAGCTTCGCGCAGCATTCAGGTGCGCAACGACCTTATCGTGCTTGCGACGGCCCCGCGCCTTGTCCGCCCCAACGACGAATTCCTTGTTCCGGTAACAATTTTTTCCGGCCTGAACAAAGCAGCCGAGTTCACGGTAAGCCTAGCAGCCGAAGGCAATCTCGAAGTTGTGGGAGAAGCAAAAAAGAACCTGAAGACCAAAGGCAAGGGCGAACAGACGCTTTTCTTCCGGGTGAAAGCGCTTGGCGAAGGCAGCGGACGTATGACAGCCAAAGCCGAAGGCGAAGGCCTGAAAGCCGGTAATGAGATCAGGATGAGTATCGAAAATCCATTTTTCCGGCAGTACCAGGTGCAGCAATTTTCTGTTTTACCCGAAAAATCCATGCAGGTGCAGGCATCATGGCCGGGCCGGACATCGCGCCAGGCATGGATCGAGGCAAGCACCTTGCCGGATATTCAGCTAAGCCAGCGTGTCGAGCAGCTGCTTTCGTACCCACACGGTTGCACAGAGCAGATAGCCTCCCAGGGCATGGCCATGATTTATCTGCCGCAATTGCTCAAAGCAGGAAGTGAAGAGATGCAGCAGTACGAGCGGGCAATGACATCGGCGCTCCGACAACTGGAAAACAGGATAACGGCCGAGGGCCGCATTGTATATTGGCCCGGAACCGGATACATCCATGAATGGTCGGAAATCTATGCTTTTCATCTGTTGGCGCTTGCCTCGCGAGAAAATCTTTATGGGTCAGCCAACATGCTGCAAAGGGTGGTTGGTGCGCAGGAAAAGCTGGCGCAACGTTGGGGTGACTGGCAATCAGGCTCATCCCAGTACCTTGCACAGGCCTACCGGCTCTATGTGCTTTCGATAGCCGGAAAACCCGCACTCAATGCCATGAACCGCCTGCGCGAACTGCCTCAACTCGATGCACGTGCAGCACGCATGCTGGCTTTGGCCTATGCCACGGCAGGTCAGAAACAGGCTGCCCGGGAACTGGCACTTGGCCTCAATAAGCGCACTGAACCGTCGAGCGCTTTTAATACCGCGGACTTCAGCAGCCCTGTGCGCGACCGCAGCCTGCTCATTCTGACACAGATTGAATTGGGCGAAGATGTCGCGGCGCTTAATCACCTTCAGCAACTGTTAAGCGATACCCGCAACCGCATGCTCAGCACCCAGGAAACAGCCTGGATGATGTTGGCCTGGCAGCACTATGCAAGAAAGTATAACACTTCAGGCACAGCATCTTACGAAATAACAGACCGCAAAAAGGAAACTTATACCATGCAGTCCGGTATTCAGCGCCATCCGCTGAAACCTGATACCGACAAGCTTACCATGACCAATACCGGCCAACAACCGCTGGTGTTTTCCATCACCACCTCGGCTATTCCGGATGAGGGATTTGTCAAGCCTAAATCGAGCGGGCTCGAATTGCAGGTGCAGTATGTCTATCTCGACGGCCGTCAGGCAGAGGCAGGAAAAATCAAGCAGGGCGAAACCGCCGAGATGCGGGTCAGGGTTAAAAATACTACCGATCGCCGACTCGATTATCTGGCGCTTCAAAATATCCTTCCGGCCGGATGGGAAGTCATTTCCAGCCACAATAGCACAGGCGAAGCAATGGTGGTGAATAATACCGCATCGGACTTTACGGACGTTCGCGACGACAGGGTGATCAGCTATTTCGGACTTAATGCAGGCGAACAGCGCACCTTTGTCGTGAGGATTTCGGCAACCTATGCAGGAAGCTTCGTTCTTCCGGGTGTACATTGTCATGCCATGTACGAGCCTGCTGTTGAAGCAATTACCGGAACCTCACGCATCGTCGTCAGCCGCCAGACCGGCCCATGAAATGCATCGCAGGCTCAATCACGGGATAGGGATGAAGAAAAGCTTTCTTCTGATACTGACTGCTGTTACAGGCTTGACGGTGCTGCTGCTCATCCTGACACCGGATCCTGTGGGCCGTAGTCCACTGAGTCTGGTCCTGCTCGACCGCAACGACCAACTGCTCGGCGCACGTCTGGCATCGGACGGTCAGTGGAGGTTTGCACCGTCCGATCAGTTACCGCACAAATACCGTACTGCCCTGCTTGCCTACGAAGACCGGCGTTTTTACCGGCATCCCGGCATCGATCCCTTGGCGCTGCTCAGGGCTGTGGCTCAGAACATCAGGGCAGGAAAGATTGTGAGCGGTGGCTCGACCATCAGCATGCAGTTGGCTCGTCTTTCAGCAGCATACGGTCAACGAAGTTTTCGCAACAAACTTGCCGAGGCCTGGCTGGCACTCAAAATCGAGCTGAAATACCGCAAGAGTTCCATACTCCGGCATTATGCCGCTGTGGCACCTTTTGGGGGCAATATCGCAGGCGTCGATGCGGCATCCTGGCGCTACTTTGGCCATCCGCCCGAGCTGCTCAGTTGGGCCGAGGCTGCCATGCTGGCCATTTTGCCCAATGCACCCTCGGCCATGCACCCGGGCAAAAACCAGCAACTATTGCTCGAAAAGCGCAACAGGCTGCTGCACAAGCTCCACAGGCAGAAGCACATCAGCCAAACCGATCTGCAACTTGCACTGGCCGAACCCTTACCTACCGCAAGATTTGCATTCCCCGACCTTGCCCCGCATTACCTTGAAAGCCTGAGGTCAACCGGAAAAACAGGCACTATCCGAAGCACGCTCGAAGCGGCCATACAGCAGCACGTCCTGCTTTTGGCTCAAAACCACCTTCAACATATGGCGCCTGCCTTCATCCACAACGTGGCCCTTATCGTTCGACACAATGCGGACAACGAAATACTGGCTTACGTAGGCAATGTACCACCGGAGACCAAAGTTCCGGGCTGCTACAACGATATGGCCCGAACCATGCGCAGTCCGGGCAGCATACTCAAACCGCTTTTGTATGCAGCGGCGCTTGACCAGGGGCTTATCCACACCGAAAGCCTGCTTGCGGATGTGCCCAGATGGTGGGGAAGCTATTCACCGCGCAACTTTGATAACCGTTTCAACGGAGCTGTCCCGGCTTCTGTGGCTCTGCAGCGATCGCTCAACGTGCCGTTTGCCGGTTTGCTCACCGACTACGGTATTGAGGCTTTCCGACTGAAGCTGCGACAGCTGGGCTTCAGCGGCTTTGAAAAGAGCGCCGGTCATTATGGAATTTCGCTGATTCTTGGAGGAGCAGAAATCAACCTTGTTGAGCTCACCGATGTATATGCCCGAATGGCGCAAAAAGCCCTTAACCCTGATGCCGACTTCGGGCTAAGTCAGGCAGCCTGCCGGCTCACCGCGGAAACACTCACCGGACTCAACAGACCCGAAACCGAGACAACACTGTTTCCTGAGTCAGGAGAACTTCAACTGGCCTGGAAAACAGGCACCAGTTTTGGATTTCGCGATGCATGGGCACTGGGCTTCAACCC
>DAOKYW010000024.1:0-29514 GCA_035325985.1 Bacteroidales bacterium | reverse complement strand
GTTTTAACCGAAAAGGAAGGACGATGGCTCGTGAAACCCGGCTGCAGTCCACCATTCGAAACGGTTGCACAATCATGGTTTGTGCTGCCTCCGCTCATGGCGTATTACTATCAGCTCGCGCATGCCGACTACAAGCCCTTGCCGCCCCTTTTCCCCGATTGTGAAGCAGAAAGTCGCGAAAACATGGAATTTTCTTATCCTCCTGCCCACACCACATTGTTTGTGCCGCGAAATTTTACCGGCGAAGTCCGACCCGCCATCTTTGTCGTTGTCCATCAGCAGCCCGGTCTGAAGGTTCACTGGCACTTAAACGACAAGTATCTGGGCAGCACTACCGGCCCGGAGCACCGGATGAGCATTCCGGCATCGGCAGGCGAATATGTTGTGACAGCCATGGATGAAAATGGAGAAAAAGTATCCCGAAAGGTGCGCTTCGTTAACCCTTCTGCATCCAAACATTAGCACAATATTGCTTTTGCTGTTAAAAACTACTTGCGCAACCGATTTTCATCGTATATTTGCACCCACAAAAACGGACCTGTAGCTTAATTGGATAGAGCATCTGACTACGGATCAGAAGGTTAGGGGTTCGAGTCCCTTCAGGTTCACTGAAATTCCCGCTTATGCGGGTTTTTTTTTGCCCTGTTCAACCAAGCCCTGCAACATCGCAGTACTGCCTGGCTGGGCGGCACTCTATAGAAACAAACCAATTCTATCGAATAACTGCTTCTGAACCAGCCACACAACGGTTGGATGGTGCTGCCTGGCTTGCGTAATGGTACAAAAGTTCCCCATTGATAAAAGCCCGCTTCTCTTCTCAACTGATGCCATCGTCCACTTATTTGCTGTTGAGGTGTGTTGGCTGATTGGCTTGTGAAAAAACCATGGCCCGGAGCGCTGTTTTTATGCTTACAGTGCTGTTTCATCCAAAGCTCAGGCAAGTGCCTTTTAGTCCAAAAGGTGTCCGATTTTCCGGCTGCGCAACAGGTTAAAGGGTATGCTTTAGCCGGAAAGCCGATAATGGTTGATGCGCGTCTCCGGCAATTGAAATGTTTATTACAATAAAAACGACCTGATAATCACTTAATCCGGTTTGTGTGTATAAGCAAGACCCACCATGAACACAAAAGTGTTAATTCCTCCGTTGGGCTCTTCCAGGCCGGCATTGCTCATATGTCTCACACCCAAACGCAAATCCAGAGAAAGATGATTTGACAAGTGGTAAAGGCTTCCAAAGTAGGCATGATTGGCGATGATAAATCCCGGCACCTGACGTAAAGGAGAATCCGAGATAAAATGTGGCCCTGATTGCAAGCCTAAATAACCCTTCCACTTATCATTTTTCAGCTGTTGCTGCAACTGAAATCCAAATGATGTTCCGAATTCAAACGCAGGCTTGAATTGTGGAATGTCTTTATCCCGGAATCTTGCAAAATTAAACTGAGGCTCCGTTAACAAAAACAGAGCCAACTGCTTACGTTCGACAATACAAACACTGTAGTTGAGATGAATCAGGGCAACGTCATATCGGTAGAATAAAGCATTATGCAACAAAATGTTGCCTTGGCTTCCAATACCGGTAATCAATCCCAGACGTTCTTTCTTGCCGGCGTATGCGTTGAACGAGACTAATAAAGCCAAAAACACCAACCATGCTGTGATGGAAAATAAACGGCTGGTTGGTCTATGAAAAAGATGCATCTAACTCATATTTAACGTCTTACATAGGTACATCCCGCCAGGAAACCACCACCTGTTATCTATTCAAAATTAGCCTGAAATTTTCGATCGCGTTAATTTTTTAGGGAATTTTATCCTCTGATATGCATCATATCATCATCTGTTAATCAAGCATTTGACCTATCAACTGTCCTTAGATGCTCCAAATGGAGATGTCAACTGTTCGATTTTGATAGATTTTATCTTTTATTAACATGATTCCAATAGTATTTTCTTATATTTGCAGACATAACACGTAAAAAATTGAATAAATGGAAAATCAAGGAAATGGAAAATGCCCTGTAACAGGGATGGGAGGCAGTAGTCGGGCAGATCAAGGTCATCGCTCGAATACTGACTGGTGGCCCAACAGACTTAAGCTCGGCATGCTGCGCCAGCATTCAGCCTTATCCAATCCGATGGATAAGGGTTACAGCTACCCTAAGGCCTTTGCCAAACTGGACTATCAGGCACTGAAAGCTGACTTGCACGCACTCATGACACAGTCGCAGGATTGGTGGCCGGCCGACTTTGGCCATTATGGCCCATTTTTCATCCGCATGTCGTGGCATGCTGCAGGCACCTATCGTATGGGTGATGGTCGTGGCGGAGCCAATGGCGGATATCAGCGTTTTGCACCGCTCAACAGCTGGCCTGACAACGCCAACCTCGACAAGGCACGTCGCCTGCTCTGGCCTGTAAAGAAAAAATATGGCAATCAGATCTCCTGGGCTGACCTGTTGATTCTGGCCGGAAACGTGGCCCTTGAGTCGATGGGCTTCAAAACGTTTGGCTTTGGTGCAGGACGTGAGGATGCCTGGGAACCGGATGAAAGTATATACTGGGGCGCTGAAACCACATGGCTGAGCGATAAAAAACGATACAGCGGTGAGCGCAATCTTGAGAATCCTCTGGCGGCTGTTCAGATGGGATTGATTTATGTCAATCCTGAAGGCCCGGGCGGAAATCCCGATCCGGTGCTTGCTGCACACGACATCCGTGAAACGTTTGGTCGTATGGGTATGAATGACGAAGAGACCGTGGCGCTTATTGCCGGAGGCCATACCTTTGGCAAAGCGCATGGCGCAGGAAATCCGGCTATGGTCGGTCCTGAGCCCGAAGCAGCCGAAATTGAAGCCATGGGCCTGGGTTGGCAGAGCAAACATGGCAGCGGAAAAGGTGCCGACACCATTACAGGCGGCCCCGAACTCGCCTGGACGCGAACCCCGGCACAGTGGAGTCACGACTTTTTCAAGCACCTGTTCGAATATGAGTACGAGCTCACCAAAAGTCCGGCCGGCGCCTACCAGTGGGTAGCCAAGAATGCCCAGGCCACCATACCCGATGCACACCTGAATGGAGTAATGCACAAGCCTGCCATGCTCACTACCGACCTTTCGCTGCGCTTCGATCCTGTTTATGAAAAGATTTCAAGGCGTTTCTACGAGAACCCTGATGCTTTTGCCGACGCTTTTGCAAGAGCCTGGTTCAAGCTGACGCACCGCGATATGGGCCCGAAAGCACGCTATTTAGGACCAGAAGTGCCGGCAGAAGACCTGATTTGGCAGGATCCGCTTCCGCAATGGCCTTACGAACCCTTAACCAAGAGCGATATCGACAAGCTGAAATCCGCTATTCTGAATTCCGGCCTGAGCATTTCCGAAATGGTGCGTACTGCATGGGCATCGGCAAGTACGTTCCGCGGTTCGGATTACCGTGGCGGAGCCAACGGCGCACGCATTCGTCTTGAGCCTCAGATCAGCTGGGAAGTAAACAATCCCGTAGCCCTCAAAAAGGTACTCGACAAACTCGAAAGCATTCGTGCTGATTTTAACCATTCACAAGCTTCGTCAAAACAAGTTTCGCTGGCCGACCTGATTGTACTGGCCGGTTGTGCGGCAATAGAAAAAGCTGCCGGCGAAGCCGGTTTTCATATCGAAGTGCCATTTACACCCGGTCGTGTAGATGCAGGTCCGGAACACACTGACCTTGAGTCGTTCCGCTATCTGGAGCCCATGGCCGACGGTTTCCGGAATTATGTCAAACAACCCGCGCCCTGCCCTGCCGAACACCTCATCGTTGACAAGGCTCAGTTGCTGAAATTGACAGCCCCGGAAATGACGGTCCTCGTTGGCGGCCTGCGTGCGCTCAACGCTAACTGGGATGGCTCGGATTACGGTGTTTTCACCAAAAAACCCGGACAGCTTACCAACGACTTTTTTGTGAACCTGCTTGATATGCGCTACGAATGGACTCCTGCCGACTCGGCCAAGGAAACCTTTGTGGGCCGCGACCGCGAAACAGGCCAAGCAACCTGGCGCGCTACGCGTGTGGACCTCATCTTTGGTGCCAACTCCGAATTGCGTGCCATTGCAGAGGTGTATGCCTCGGATGATGCCAGGGAAAAGTTCGTCAATGATTTTGTTGCTGCATGGACCAAAGTGATGAATCTTGACCGGTTCTAAGATTTTCAGCCAGAACAAATCCTAAACATCACGAAAGCCGCTCAAAAATGGGCGGCTTTCTCATTCTGCACAATGCGACGGCTTGCGTGCAAAACGACCCAAAGAAAAGAAACCCTAAGGTGCTGAAAAACCGATATTATCACTTGAGGCCAGTGTACTAAAACCAGAACCGCCCGCTAAAGCGGCTTTGGAATTGTTGTTCATCAGGATAATGCCGTTGGTGGTATATGAGTAAGCTAAAACATTAATATTTAATGTTTTTACGGCATTAAATTGCAACAAACATGGACATTCCGGCCAGAGGCAAAGCCATGGAATTGAAACGCATTAATGGTGTTACGGCTATGCCTCAATATTAATCAAATGCCGCAGAGAACTGAAATGGTCAGATTCAGCATTAATGATTTTTACGCCCTAGCCATGACCCGTGATAAATGATGGAAACCGGTAAAGTAGGCTGAGACTGGCTCGGTAAGCCGAAGAAACAAACTCAACAGCTGTGATGGTCTGCCCGAAGCATCAGAAAGATCACAGAATATTCATCAAAACTTGTTCTTGCAGAATAACATACAATTCCTCTTTTGGATTTTTTTTGAGTCTGCGAGGTATTGCGGAACCTTATTGCCTGATATTTTTTACTTTCGCAGCCCTCAAATGAGCAACAACTTTTATGCAAACCATTATCGGAACTAAAAAAGTACTCTTTCCCCGCTTCGGTACGCTCAACAGCATACTCAGCTTTCCATCAGAATTTGCCCCTGGCCGCAGGGTAGATATCTGGTTGCCCGATCATTATGATCCACGCAGTGAATATGCAGTATTGTATATGCACGATGGCCAGAACCTCTTCAATCCGGCAGTTGGATTTCATGGCATGATTTGGGCTGTTGATCAGGCGCTTCAGCCTTTAATCGACAAAAACAAGGTGCGTCCGACGATCGTTGTAGGAATCTGGAACACTTCATTGCGATATCAGGAATATCTTCCGGCACCGGCATTCAATCTTTTATCGGATACGCTGCGCGAAATGATGCGTGAGGAGCACAACAACCCCGGACTTCAGCCGCTTAGCGACAACTATCTAAAATTCATCACTTCCGAATTGAAGCCTTTTATTGATGGCATGTTCCCTACTCTTCAGGATGCCGGAAATACTTTTATCATGGGCTCGAGTATGGGCGGATTGATATCGTCGTATGCCTTAGCCTGCTACCCTGAGATTTTTGGAGGAGCCGGTTGTGTGAGTACCCATTGGCCGCTAAGCCTGCATTCAAATGAATTAGACTTTTCAACCCCATACATCAACTGGCTGGCGGAAAAGTTGCCTTCTCCTGCTCATGGGCACAGGCTTTATTTTGATTATGGTACCGAAACCATTGACGAATTTTATGAAGTACATCAGCAAATGATGGATGAAAAACTCCGTCAACTCGGCTGGACAGAAGGGCAAAACTGGGTAACGCTCAAAGACGAAGGAGCGCCGCATTCCGAAACAGCGTGGCGAAACAGAGTGCACCTGCCTCTCGAGTTCCTGCTCGGATAGATTATCGAAATTGCGAATTTCAAAGCACACTACAAGAGCTTAACCAATTCGATGATTCTGGGAGTACTTTGTATAGTTATGCCCTACATAATGTTTTTAACATATTGATTTTGTGTGAATTTAGATTTTTATTAGCTTAACATTTTCCAAAAATTAATTTTATGTGATTGTCGGTTGCATGCCTGACGAATCACTTATAGTGTAATTTTGAGGAAAGCCAAAATTTATGTTTACTTTCCGGCACGCCAAAATGTCGATCGAACTGATTGACGAATTTCTTGGAAAAGTTGACCAGGGCATCCTCATTTTCAAAGAAGGAGTAGCGAACTACCTCTCAGGAAACCAGCAGCGCTTTTTGGATAATCTGCAAACACTGTCGGCTCTCGAGGCGGACGCTGACCTTCTGCGCCGAAAAATTGAAAATATCCTCTACACCCAGTCGCTTATGCCCCAGTTGAGAGGCGACATCATGCGGCTAATCGAAGAACTGGACAATATTATCGATCTGGCCAAGAAAAACCTTTACCAGTTTGATGTAGAAGTTCCCTTCATTCCGGTCGAACTGCACAGCGACCTGCATCAGCTCACCCATTTGTCGGTTTCGGCCTGCGAATCTTTAATGCCAGGCGTAAGGGCTTTTTTCAGGGAACCGCAAGATGTGAAAGAGAAACTTCACAGGGTTTATCTATTTGAAAAAGAAGCTGATAAGCTTGCTGATACTATAAAGCGTAAAGTCTTTCAGGAAATGAAACACCTTAAACTCAGCGAGAAGTTTCACCTTCGATATTTCACATTACATATCGAAACGCTTTCGGATGCGGCTGAGCGGGCTGCTGACTTACTCTCCATAATGGCCATCAAGCGGACAATATGATTCTTATGCTATGATTCTTTTATATCTGGCATCTGGTCTTTTCTTAGGGTGGAACCTCGGGGGCAATGATGCCGCCAATATCTTCGGTTCGGCTGTTGGCAGCCGTATGGTAAGGTTCAAGGATGCTGCACTGGTTGCCAGTATTTTCGTCGTATTAGGAGCTGTTTTTCAAGGTCGTGGTGGCGCCGAAACACTCAACAACCTCGGCATGGTTGACTCTTTGGCCGGCGCATTCATTGTCAGCCTGTCAGCTGCTCTGGTTGTTTTTTATATGAATTTGAGAGGTCTGCCGGTTTCCACTAGTCAGGCCATTGTGGGTGGAATTTTGGGCTGGGTGTATTTTAATCAGCTAACACCTGATTATGCAGTTTTACTGAAAATCGTCAGCACATGGATCTCAGGCCCACTGCTTGGGATGCTCTTTGCAGCAATCCTATATCAACTTTTAAGAAAAGTGCTACTTCGTTCACACATCCATTTGGTTGAGCTGGACGCCTGGATTCGGTTCGCCTTAATATTGACCGGAGCCTTTGGCGCTTATAGTCTGGGAGCCAACAATATAGCTAATGTGATGGGGGTATTTACATCCATGGCTCCGAATGTTGAAATTCACTTTGGCTTGTTTAGTCTCGATGGAGTACAGGTATTGTTTTTGCTTGGAGGATTAGCCATTGCAACCGGTATCTATACGATCAGCCGACAGGTGATGGCCACTGTTGGCAACGGCCTTCTGGCGCTCTCGCCCGAAGCCGCTATTGTTGTGGTGTTTTCGCAGGGGCTTGTGATGTTCCTGTTTTCGTGGGCCGGACTGGCTGATTTGCTTAAAAGTGTCGGACTCCCGTCTCTTCCGCTCGTACCGGTATCCAGCACACAACTCGTAGTAGGTTCTATACTCGGTATAGGGCTTGTTAAAGGTACCCGTGAAATCAACACCAAATTGCTCGTTGGTATTGGCATAGGCTGGTTGCTTACACCAGCTGCCGCTGCGCTAACCGCATACATTCTGCTTTTCTTTGCCAAGAATGTCTTTGATCTGCCTGTGCTTTCCACCACCGCAGGCACAAGAGCAATTGCAACAGTTCAGCAGGCAGACCCCACAATGCGCATCGATCTTATTTTGCCGGGTATTGTAGCCATTTCAGGCACTGCAATTGCTTTATTATCAATAGCTTTTTTCAAATCACGTCAGAAACAGCTGAAAACAGAAAACGAATTACTGCAACAGCAAAACCTCAATCTGGAAGCAGCAAAAGCTCTGCATGATCTGAACCTGAAGAATATGCATTCTGCGAACCAGGTACTAACCGAACGTATCGACACATTGAATCGTGAGTTCGGAGAGATGGCTATGGGACTCACAGGTCAGAAAATATTCATCGAAGAATTAAACAGCCTGCTCGATAAGCTTGGAAATACGCAAACCAATAGTCAGCAGGAAACAGTGATCAAAGAGATCAGATCACTTGTTCAGCAAAAAATGAGCTTCGACAAAGAGAAGAATAACCTCTACATGCATGCTGAAATTAACAACAGCGCCTTCTACGAACGTCTCGACAAGAATTTCCCTTCGCTCAGTCATCAGGAGAAGCGTCTTGCTCTGCTAATCCGGGTTGGTCTGTCGAACAAGGAGTTAGCCACTATGCTTAATATCACCCTGAAAAGTGTTGAGGTATTTCGTTACAGGCTAAAGAAGAAATTCGGCCTCGACCAGGATCATTCACTAAACGATTTCATCAAGAACCTTTAAACCAGATTTATTATGCGAAAATTGACACTGTTTTTTATGCTGATGGGCACAGTTTGCATGCTGCGCGCGCAGGAAATTACGGGCATAGTGCGTTCGTCGGAGGATTTTCGACCACTCTCAGATGTTGAGGTAGCGGTCAAAAATACCGATATAAAGACGACGACCAACAATAAAGGAGCCTTCAGACTTCCTGTCAAGCCCGACGAAAATGTTTACCTGTTGCTCCAACACAGCGAACATGATTCGCTTTTGATCAATACCGGCGGTAAAAGTAAGCTGAATATCACCATGCAATCAAATGCCAGATACAACCAGTACATGGTAAGGGTAAACCGGAATCCATTATCGGTGGAAGAGCGCAATGGCATCCTCGTCTTTGAGAGCGAAAACAGCAACTACCGGTTCTGGTTCGACATCAGGGTACAGACTGATGGGGCAATCTTTTCCAAAAAAGTGATGAATCCCATTGGTAATGGTACCAGCCTGCGTCGGGCAAGGTTTGCTGCCAAGGTGCGCTTCAGTAATAATTGGTATGGTGAGTTAGACCTTGACTTTTCGAATTCGAACCTCGAACTCAAAGACGCCTACCTGCAGTACACCTTTAACAACGGGCTGGAAGTAAAAGCAGGAAACTTTAAGGAAGGTTTCTCTATGGAAAGCACAACTACTTCAAGATACCTTACATTTATAGAGCGTCCGATGGCCGTCTCGGCTTTCGCCCCACAACGGCATATGGGGATAGCTGCAACTTATGGCGTAGGCCCTCTGCTTGGTATTGGTGGTATTCATTTCCAAAGTGTGGGCGATGCTGAGGAACGCTTGTACTCCACCAACAACAACAAGGACCTTGGAACTGACGAGGGTGTTTCATATACCGGAAGGCTGGTTTATATGCCTTTCTACAAAGATCCTTATAGAGGCTTACATTTTGGGGTGGCTGCATCGTACCGCACACCCAAAACTGATGCCCAGGTTCCCGGAACTATGCGATACTCTGTAAGAAGCAATACATCAATCAACAGAAAAAAGTATTTGGATACCGACCTTATAGGCAATGTTGACTACAGCTTGCTGAAAGGAGTCGAATTTGCCGCTTACAGACGCAATCTCAGATTTCAGTCGGAATACATCCTCAACGATATTCATCGCACAAGCAACCTGCCCGTTGAAAAATTCGACGGCGGCTATGCTATGCTCAGCGGATTACTCTTTGGCGGCAAATACAACTACAATACTACGGAAGGCGAATTCACCCAGGTGGGACGCGGTAAAAAATGGGGCGATGTGGAATTGGCGCTCAGGTACGATTATCTTAACCTCAACAGCAGAGGCAACGGAACCATTGTTGGCGGTGCAGGCGAAGCTTACGCTGCTGGCCTCACCTTCTATCCCAACAATAATGTAAAGATTATGCTCAACTATGCCTGGCTGAACCACGACCGTTATGCCAATGGAAAAGGCAAACTTTTCGTTGGCCGGGATGCCAACGGAAATTTCACACGCGACCCCAAACTGGTAGTCGATGCCAAGGGAAAAGCCGGTGAAGATTTTCACATGCTGGCCATCCGGCTGGAAGTTGATTTTTAAAATACACTTAGAAATACAATTGTCATGAAAAAGGCATTCATTTTTATAGCACTCAGTTTAATTTTTATGATGAGCTCCTGTCTTAAAGACGAGGTATATCAAAGCGCTCCCATCATTAAACAGCTGACAATCAATCCACAATCACCGGCGCCAGGTCAGCCGGTAACGGTTTCGGCCGTGATATTTGATAGCGAGGGACGGGTTACCGCCAAAATATTTTACAAGGCGGGTAGTGCCGCAATGGTTTCTGCCGAACTCACCGCCACCAATGACACGCTATACACAGGAAATATTCCGGGACAAGCTGATGGCGCAACGGTAACTTATTATCTCGAAGCTCAGGGAAAATCGGGCAAAAAATCCTATGCACCCGAGGGTGCACCGGCTACAATGGCGGCATTCACTATCGGTGCTCCCCTTGTGCTGATGAATGAAATTTACAGTCGTGGATCAGTCAATGACCCCGACTGGATTGAAATGTACAATGCTTCAGATTTTCCTGCCGATATCAGCGGTTATAAAATTTATGACAACGGCGGACAAAGCGGGTCGAAACCCAAGAAAGAATTTCCAGCCGGTACCATCATCCCTGCCAAAGGTTTCTTTGTTATCCTCACCGAAGGCAGCGGTGATGTCAGCGATTTTGGTCTTTCCAGTGCCGGCGAGGTGGTTTGGCTCGAAAACAACAAGGGCAATGTCATCGATCAGGTGACATTTCCAGCTCTGGAAACAACACAAAGTTATGGAAGGGTGCCCGATGGCAGTCCAAACTGGCAGATCCTCAACACCATCACGCGAGGAGCACCAAACAGTTCATCAACGCCAACACCAGAGCTGGTGCTTAACGAAATTTTTTCGCAGGGCACAACCGAAAACCCTGACTGGATCGAGATTTACAATAATTCAACCATTGAGGCCGATCTGAAGGATTGGAAAATTTATGACAATGGAGGCCAGGGAGGAACAAAGCCAAAAATGACCTTTCCCGCCGGCCACAAAGTACCCGCAAAAGGTTTTTATGTGATAGTGGTGGACAATGGCACTTCAGCCGGGTTTGGACTCTCCAGCAATGGCGAACCGGTGTGGCTCGAAAAGCCCAATGGCGAGATTGCCGATCAGGTGACATTTCCGGCACTGACCACAACACAATCCTATGGCCGCTTTCCTGATGGAACCGACAATTGGCAGGTGCTCAACACGGTAACACGAGGACAGGCAAACAGCAACGCAGGCCCAACAGTAATCAGGCTCGTTGTCAACGAAATCTATTCGAGAGGAACCGTAGCCGAACCCGATTGGATTGAAATCTACAACGATTCAAATGCAGAGGTGAATCTGAACGGCTGGCTCATCTACGACAATGGTGGTCAGGGTGGAACAAAACCTAAAAAGAGTTTCCCTGCAGGAGCTGTAATTGCTGCACGGGGATTTTATGTCATAAACACCGAAGGAACCGGCGACCCAAGCGACTTTGGCCTGTCCAGCGCCGGCGAAACCGTGTGGCTCGAAAAACCTGATGGCACATTGGCCGATCAGGTAGCATTCCCGGCACTGGAAACTACCCAGTCTTATGGCCGTAAACCGGACGGATCGGATAACTGGCAGATCCTGAGTACCATTACGAAAGGAACGTCAAACAACAACGCCAAATAATCATAAAATTACCAACATGAGTACAGAAAAATTAAAAATCGGAGAAGAATCAAAACCACGTTTTGAGTTCAGAACCTTTGGTCAGCATTTCGACACACAATGGAAGCGCATGGCCCGTTTGTCGGTTCCGGTACCGGAAGACGTTTGGGAGCGCCGGTCGGACGAAATCTACATCATTTCGCGCACTAACGACGTGAACAATACCAAGATCAGGAATGGTAAAATGGACATCAAAACCTTCGTTCAGTCGATCGACGGACTTGAACAATGGAACCCCCTGATGAAAGGCAGCTTCCCGATGAAAACCGAAATGATTGTCAATGAGGTATTTCCTGCCTTTCAGGTGGAGATGCCGGGTTTCGACAAGGACCAATACACCCTGGAAGAATTTCTGCACCTGATCCGCATACATCCCGACCTTGCCGCGGTGCGCGTGAATAAACTGCGCTACGGATACATGGTAAATCAGACCATTTGCGAATATGCCATCGTGCTGATCAATGGCGCCCGCCTGGTGACCATGAGCAGCGAATCGACCGAAGTGAGCGACATACGCAAAACCATCGAAGAAGTCGGGCTGAAGAACGTAGAAAACATCAACTACCTCCAGGCAATCAAACGCGTTATCGGGATGATTGACAAACCATTGGCAAACGAAATCTTTTAATATTATGGCACAGGAAATCGAACGTAAATTTTTGGTCGTAGGCGATTTTAAGCCATTTGCCACCAAGGCCACCCGAATCGTTCAGGGCTACCTTTCGTCTGTTCCGGAGCGCACCGTTCGTGTGCGGATTAAGGGCGATAAAGGTTATATAACTGTTAAGGGTATTGGCAATCAGTCGGGCGCGAGCCGCTACGAATGGGAGAAAGAAATCCCGGTAAGTGAAGCCGACGAGCTCCTCCGCATTTGCGAACCGGGAGTTATCGACAAAACACGTTACCTGGTTCCGGCAGGAAACCATACTTTCGAAGTGGACGAGTTTTATGGCGAAAACCAGGGCCTGGTAGTGGCCGAAGTTGAGCTGTCGGACGAGGCCGACCATTTCGAAAAACCATCATGGCTTGGAAATGAGGTAACGGGCGATGCACGCTACTTCAACTCCATGCTGATGAAGCACCCTTATACGCGTTGGTGAAGCCTCTCCTTTAAAGATTTAAAATCTTTAACCTTCGGATATTCTTGCTTATTGCCTAAGTTTGGTTATTAATGTAATTTGATCATTTAAACAATACCTTCTTTGACATGGCTAATGATTTTGACCCGCTGGATATGCAGCAATACCGGGTAGAAAAGCTGCCTAAACGTAAAAAATCGACTACCGAAAAATGGCTGGCGATGGCCGGCATTCCGGCAGCATTGCTGGCATTCGTCATGTTTGGCTACGTGGTCGAAATTTCGTTTCTCGACCACATCACCATCAACGATATTGTCAGCAAGTCGGCCCGGAAAGTATTCGAAACCAACGGGTTAGAATCATTTATCCGAAGTAATCACCTTATGCTGGGCATCTTTCTGGCCGGCATAATATTATGGATTACCGAAGCCATACCCAATTACCTGACCTCGCTTATACTCATTATTGCGCTGGTGCTCACGGGTGTTCTGCCTGAAAAGGAAGCCTATGCGCAGCTTGGTCATCCGGTGATGTGGCTCAACATCATGTCGTTTGTTTTGGCCAGTATGCTGGTTGCCACAGGGGTGGCCAAACGTTTCGCGCTTTGGTTCATCATACGATTTGGCAAAAATGCTTCAAGCATCTTTATCAGTTTCATCATTATCAACCTCATTCTTTCGGCCTTCATCTCTGCCACTACAGCCAAAGCCGCTATTCTGCTACCCATTTTCATGGTTATTGCTGCCATTTATGGTGCACACAGCGGCGAGGGAAAAAACAATTTCGGCCGAAGCATTGTGCTGCAAAACCTGCTGAATATCAATCTGGGCGCAGGGGCATTTTTAACAGGATCGGGGGCCAATCTGCTTGCCGCAGCCCTCATAGCAGGAGCTACCGGCACCACCGTTTTTTTCTCCGACTGGCTTATTGCCATGCTTCCGGTGATGATCATCCTGATGCTCCTTGGTTACATCCTGGCCATGAAAGTTTTTTTTCCGCTTAAACCCGCCGAACGCCTGCCTCAGATTGAAGGAGGAATGGAAAGACTAAAACTTGAATACACTAAGCTTGGGAAACTAAAAAAAGGCGAAATTAAATCCATCATCATTTTTGTGCTGATTCTGGGTTTCTGGAGCACCGACCGTTTGCATGGCATCAGCGCAACAGCTGTCGCTTTTGTTGGCGCTATTGTAGCACTTCTGCCCGGCGTAGGCGTGGTCAAATGGAACGAAGTGGACATTCCGTGGCATCTTATGCTTTTCTCGGCAGGCGCCTACACCCTCGGAGCAGGTTTCGACGCTACCGACCTTCCATCGCTTATGGTCAACGCATTTTTCGATCGACTTGGTATTGCCGACAACACGCCTTTCTGGCTCATTTACATCCTTCTTACCGGCGTTATGACCTTCAGTGCTTTGCTCTTTCAAAGCAAAACCATGCGCACCATGATATTTATCCCAATAGCTATAGGTGTTGCCGGCCGATTTGGTTTCGAGACCCTGAGTTTGGCTTTGCCTACTGCTTTTATGATCGAACACGTTTATGTATTGCCTTTCAACAGCAAACCGGCAGCCTTGCTCTACGAAACAGATATGTACAGCTATGGAAACGCATTCCGGTTCGGCTTTACGATGATGATTATTTCATGGGTGATGATCATTATAGCCGGCCATACCTGGTTCCGTTTCCTGGGTATCACACCTAACGGAGTATTCTACTGAACAACAATGTATTGAATTGAAATACCTGCTATGATTGAGGAAAAAATAAAAATTCATAATGACTTTTCGTTCGAGATTAAATTAGGCTATATCGCCCGAAAAAAAATCCCGGTCAGCGAATTTGCTGTTAACATCTGGTTTTTCATACCCAACAGTCTCGATATCAATCATAACACGTATGACAAAAAGGATTTTTATCGCGACCTGAAGTCCAATATAAGGCTCATCACTCCCGTCTATTTGATGAGGGATATAGGCGAAGGTGAAAGATCGCCGCTGTTGAAGCTTCAGCAAGCCATGCAACGCATGGCTTCTGAGCCAACCAGAACCAATATTGAGGCTTACGAACATCATATCAAAATGTTTCTGTCTATCCTCAAAAGTTCAATTCGTGATGAATGCGCCCATATCATCAGGAACAGCGATGTGGAGGATGTGCAGCACCTCACGGGACAACTTATCGAGAATATTCAGAAAATCATCGGGCAATATCGTCGTCTGCGAAACATTATCAACGCTCCTACCATCCAACCTACTTTGGTAAACTACTACAATTTTGGTGATGAGTTTGTCAGTAATATTGTCGAATACCATTGCTTCAGACTGATTAAATCAAGCCGCATAGTCCGTCAGTCGGGCAAAATACGCAAACCGCTCCTTAACCTTATCGAAGCCGAAATTGATTACCGGAAGCAGAAAGGTTTTCCGGTACCGAAAAAAAACAGTCCCGACAAAAATCAGGAGTTCGTACACAGGCTCACCTTATTGAAGAAGTATGCCGAGAACGTATTGTTCCTGACCGCCCACAAAAAACGCGATGGCGTCCTGAAAGAACAATTTTACTACAGCCTGGCAGCCGGATTATCCATGATTTTTGCTACTGCTATTGCCTTTTCTTTTCAGGCAAAGTATGGCAATTTAACCATGCCGTTTTTCGTGGCTTTGGTGGTGAGCTATATGCTGAAAGACAGAATCAAGGAACTAAGCCGTTTTTACTTCGCACACAAGCTTGGGCGCAGCTATTTTGACCTCAAAACCAAAATCTCGCTGAATAATCAAGTCATTGGCTGGAGCAAGGAAGCCATGGATTTTGTGTATGAAGACAAGCTCCCTGAACGTGTCAGAAAACTGCGTAATCGCTCCGCCATACTCGAAGCTGATAACCGAAACAATAACGAAAAAATCATACTCTACCGCAAACTTGTAAGGCTCGACAGGCAAAACCTGAATGAGGTAAGCGACTACACCCTGCTTGGGATCAACGATATTATCAGATTTAATGTGTCGAGCTTTCTGCTTAAAATGGACAATCCTGAAGTGCCGCTTTTTGTGCCCGACGAGGATAAGTTTTATGCAATAGTGCCCGGTGAAAAAATTTATTACCTCAACCTCATCATGCAGATGAAATATGAAGATCAAACCAAATACAAGCGCTTTCGCATTATTCTCAACCGCAAAGGGATAAAACACATCGAGCGCTTCGAAGATGAATAAGCAGTACAAGACCGTCACACTTTCGCTTTTATTGTGCCTTTTGCGTTCAAATATTGCAATTGCGCAGATATTTATACCTCTCCGGCCTGTTATTCAACTGCCGCTGCAGCTGCGTGAATGCTCCGGCATTGCCATAACCCACAAAAACCTGATATGGGCGCACAACGACTCGGGCAACACCAATCAGCTTTTTAGTATCGACACAACCGGTGCAGTACTTCGCACATTAACCATCGGCAACATCCAGAATACAGACTGGGAAGACCTTGCCCGTGACCCACAGGGCAATATCTATATTAACGATGCCGGCAACAACGACAACAACCGGGCCAACCTCGCCATTCACAAGATTCCAAACCCCGATCTTCATTCAGGCTCAACACTCACGGCTCAATCCATCTACTTTGTTTTTCCTGACCAGACAGCATTTCCGCCTCCTGCTTCGAATCGCAACTTTGATATCGAAGCCACCATCTGGCACAACGATTCCATTGTCCTGTTCAGCAAAAACAGGAGCACGCCTTCATCAGGCTATTCCAAAATGTATATCCTGCCTGCAACACCAGGCGTTTATACCGCACGACTTAAGGACTCAATTTTTATCGGCACAACAACCAACGACAGGGTAACGGCCGCAGCCTTCAATCATCAGACGCAATCACTTCTGCTGTTGACCAGAGCAGCCATCATCATGTTCGACAATTTTCAGGGAAATGACTTTTTCAAGGGACGTAAAACGATTTTCTGTTTTGCGACACTGCCTGGTCAGGCCGAAGGGCTGGATTTCTTTTCAAACAATGGCGTTTACATCACCGAGGAGGGAACAAGCTCGGCCGGAGGCATGATGTACGAGGCCACCATCACCAAACCAGCCGGTCTTAATCCTAATTATGAAGAACCATATAGGCTAAGCTACGTCGATGGCAATTTTTACCTCATATGGAACCGGCCGGAGACTGTAGCAGAAAACATAACAGTTTATGACGCAACAGGTAAAATAGTTGCCATGTTGAGCCATACAAACAAATTGAATGTTTCAGGCTGGCGCAATGGTATTTACATTGCTGTAATCAGTGCCGGCCATGTTCAGTACAGGACCAAAATCAGCATAAGTTAATGAATTCAACAAGAACTCCGGACCTGACTACAAATTGTATATAAGTTTTTATTGCCAACAGCTAAACAATTTCATAACAGACACTTAACGTAATTGAATGACTTTTTATTGACTAGATTTAGACAGTTAGTGTATCTTTACCAGTGGAAATTTTAAATTAATCGAAGGACGATATGAAGAAATTTTACGCTACTGCCTTTCGAACGGCAATGCTGACAGCATTAATGTTCATTGCAGCAAGCTATCTTTCAGCACAAAATATTGTGGTCCGCTGGAATTTCAACGGACCGGCTGCGGATCAGGTTCCCGGCGGAGCTGATAACCCTTTGCCGGAGGTCGGCACCGGAATTGCCTCGCTCATAGGCGGAACAACAGCCACCTTTGCTTCGGGTGTTGCCTCCGGCGGATCATCGGATCCTGTAACAACAAGCCCACCGAACTACGGCTGGAACACTACCACATACCCTGCTCAGGGAGCAAATCCAAAAACTGCCGGTGTACAATTCAGGGTTAGTACTGTTGGCTTCGACAATATTCAGTTCATGTTCGACCAGCGTCTCAGCAATACAGCAGCAAATACATGGGTAGTTCAATACACGACCAACATCGCCGCAACACCACCTGTTTGGGTCGATGCGCAAACCTTTACCTTCGAACCACAGCCTACCGGCACAGGTGATGTGTGGTACAACCAGCGCACGGTAAACCTCTCAGGAGTTCAGGCACTGGCCAATAACCCCAATGTGGCTTTCAGAATTGTTTCGGACTTCGATCCAACCTCCGGAAACTATCTAGCAGCCCGTTCGACCAGCACCTATGGCACATCAGGAACAAGCCGCTTTGACATGGTTACGGTAATGGGCTCTCCGGCCACCTCGCTTATCGAAAACAACCTTCGTAACGCCCGCATATGGTTCGATGGTACGCAGATTCAAGTGCGGACAGATTCTTTTACTGAAGGTAAAATTGAGTTGTATGATTTGCTGGGTAACGTCATCGGGAGCAAGCAGATTTATGGCACATCAGCCAATATTTCTTCGTATCTAAGCACAGGCGTGCTTATGATTAAGCTTACCGATCTCGCCGGCAGGCAAATCACACGAAAAATCATCATCAGATAAACCAAGACATTAACTTTGCGAATGCTATCTCGACAGGATAGCATTTTTGTTCTTTTTGAATAACCAAAAAAAAATCATATCGATGAAACGCATTCAGTTATTATTTACGATCCTCTGTTTCACAGCCTTTGGCGTCACTTCCCTCCTCTCGCAGCCCTTGTTGGTAGAGAATTTTAATTATCCCAACGGAACCGCATTGACATCGGTTGGTTGGACAGCCCACAGCGGAGTCGGTACAAATCCCATTCTTGTTGGTAACGGGTTAAACTTTACCGGCTATTCAGGTAGCGGTATAGGCGGTGCTGCCTTCGTAGTGAATAACGGAGAAGATGTCCACCGCACTTTTCAGGAAGTTACTTCCGGAAGTGTTTATGTTGCTTTTATGCTGCAAACCGAGGCAAGCAATGCGGCCGGCTATTTTTTGCACCTTGGACAACAAACCATAAGCACCATTTTCTTTGCCAGGCTCTACGTCAATGCTGCAGGAGATGGGATTGGTATCGCCGGATCTACTGCACCGGCAACCTATGT
The DNA here is from genome assembly GCA_035325985.1 of Bacteroidales bacterium. Taxonomy (GTDB): domain Bacteria; phylum Bacteroidota; class Bacteroidia; order Bacteroidales; family F082; genus JALNZU01. The sequence goes on along the minus strand of DAOKYW010000024.1, from coordinate 10,824 downwards.
GCCAATCACACCCAATACCACAAACCTGGTGGTGATTAAGCATGAAATTTCAACCAAGGTGACAAGCTTATATGTGTTCAACACCATGCCTACCAGCGAGCCAACACAGGCACAGCTAACATTTACTGAAACCCTCACTTTTACGGGTGTTGGCAGCATCGCTCTCCGACAATATAACGCTGCTCAGCGGGCCATAGTAGATGGCATAAGGGTAGCCACTACATGGAATGATGCCCTCGGCACAGGAGGCAACCCCAATACTCCCGCACTTGCCGTTAACCCTGCAGCACTGAGCGGATTCAACTATGTGCTCGGCTCCGGGCCCAGCAACGCTCAAACCTATACCGTTTCGGGTTCAAACCTCGAAGGTTCCGGTCAGATCTCATTGCTCGCACCAAACGATTATGAGATTTCTACCAATGGAACCACATTCACCGGTGCACTTTCGCTTCCATTTGGCAACGGTGTGATTACCGGCCAGCCGGTGACCATTCATGCCAGAATGAAAGCAGGACTAGCCGTTGGCGCCTACAATAGTCAGCAAATATCCCATAGCGGTGGCGGTGCAGCAACGATCAATGTCACCCTGAATGGCGAGGTAACATCAGGCATCCTACCTCAGATTTCTTCCGAAGTCGTACCGCAGTTCATTCAGGGCCTCACGCCAACAAATACCACAAGGGTACCATACGCTTTTGTTGCAACACTCAGCAACCTCAATCCAAATACTACCTATCGCTTTATCAATCAGGTGGTTACTTCAGCTGATGCTCCAACTGTCAATGGTGCAGGTAATCCGATTTTTGTCACTGAAACCGGAAACTTCATTCGCACTTCGAGTCCAAATTTGGCCACTGATGGAGCATACGGCACCTTTACCACCAATGCACAAGGCAGCTATACCGGATGGTTTATGGTGGAACCTACAGGTAATGCAAGATTTGCACCAGGCAATGAAGTATTTTTCCGCATTCGCCTTAATGACGGAAACAATGGCACAACAGCTGTCACCTATCTGACTACCACGAATTTTGCCAAGGTGATCAATTTTGGTACTGAGGCTTCCGATCTTCAAGGTACAGGTTTCAGGGTAACCTCGCCTGCTCTTTCGAAAAACTTCCTGTTATTTTATGATAACACCGAAGGCAGCGGAAGACCGGTTTATGGAACCAGCCTCGAAGCAACAGGCGTTGACTTTTCAGCTACTACCTGGGCTCAGTTCTATCGCGATAACGTAGCAGGAATCGCCGGTGCAGCCGGCGGCATCTTGCCCAACCTCCTCCCCAATGGCATCCTTCGCATCGAAGAAAGGGCAAAGTCAGGCGGAGCAATGGTTCAAAACTTCAGTTCACCCACCGGTGTATGGAATGGTGTCAGCACAGTGAATCCAACCGGTGGCACCGACAATGTACTTCTGATCAACCTGAATACTGTAAATACACCTGTTCTCACTGTCAATCCCACTTCGCTAAGCGGATTCAGCTACATCGAAGGTCAAGGTCCAAGTCAGGCACTGACTTATACAGTAGTAGGTCAGTTTCTCGAAGGCAGTGGTAATATTAGTCTTACATCGCCGGCGGCTTACGAGATTTCTCAGAACGGCACTACTTTCGGTCAAAGCCTGAATCTTCCATTTTCCGGAGGAACAATTACCAATCAGCCTGTTACAATTCACGTCAGACTTAAAGCAGGGCTCACAACCGGCACATATAATGGGCAGAACATCATACACAATGGCGGCGGTGCCGCTGAAAAAACCGTAACGCTGAGCGGAGAAGTGATTTCGGCGGTGCAACCCGGTATAACTGCCGAAATTGTGCCTCAGTTTATTCAGGGCAACACCCCTACCAATACAACGCGTATTCCTTTTGCTTTCATGGCTACCTTGTCAAATCTTGCACCCAACACAACGTATAGATTTATCAATCAGGTGGTTACTTCAGCTGATGCTGCTACAGCCAACGGTGCTGGCAATCCAATTTTTGTCACTGAAACCGGTAACTTCATTCGCACTTCAAGTCCAAGTTTAGCTACAGATGGAGCCTATGGCACTTTCACAACAAACGCACAGGGAACTTACAGCGGCTGGTTTGTGGTGGAACCTACAGGTAATGCAAGATTCACGCCAGGCAATGAAGTATTTTTCCGCATTCGCCTCAATGATGGAAACAATGGCACAACAGCAGTCACATTCCTGACCACCGCCACATTTGCGAAGGTGATTAATTTTGGCACAGACGCTTCTAACCTGTCTGGCACTGCATTACGGGCAACGACACCATCGGCAGCAAAAAACTTCGCATTCCTTTATGATAATGTTGATGGCACCGGAAGACCCATCAGTGGCACATCGATCGAAACCACCGGAGTTGATTTCGTTGCAACCACTACCTGGGCACAGTTTTACAGGGATCTGGTATCGGGCGTTGATGGTGCATGGGGTACCATCATTCCGAATCAGTTGCCCAATGGCATCCGGCGTATTGAAGAGCGGAGCAAAGCTACGGGTGCAGTGGTTCAGTCATTCACAGCACCCAATGGCAACTGGAATGGTACAAATACGCAGAATCCGACAGGCGGCCTCGACAACGTGCTCCATATCAACCTGAATACCAGCAATCCACCGGTACTCACAGTCAACCCGGCTACGTTGGGAGGGTTCAATTATGTTCAAGGCCAGGGACCAAGTCAGTCCCAAACCTACACGGTGAATGGTCAGAACCTCGAAGGCAGCGGCAATATTAATGTAAGTGCTCCTGATGCCTACGAAGTATCACTTAATGGAACCGCCTACAGTCAAACCCTGTCCCTGCCGTTCACCGGCGGAATCATAACAGGCCAGCCTGTAACAATACATGTCCGCCTGAAAGCCGGTCTGCCGGCAGGCACTTACAACGGCCAGAACATCACACATGCCGGAGGTGGAGCAGCCGAAAAAACTGTCACCCTGAACGGCGAAGTGAGCTCGGGCATTACACCGTCAATTGAAGCCTCTATCGTTCCACGCTACATTCAGGGACTAAGTCCGACCAACAATACACGCCTGCCGTTTGCATGGTGGATAAGCATTGCAAATCTCACTCCCGGAGCAACCTATCGCTATATCCATCAGGCGGTTATCTCGACCGATTCACCGAATTCGGGCGGTGCAGGTAATCCCATATTTGTTGGTCCTCAGGGTACATTCACCCGTTCTACCAGTCCGAGCCTGAGCACCGAAGGTGGCTATGGCACATTTACCACCGATAGTCAGGGCAAATATGCCGGATGGTTCGTATTCGAACCCACTGGCAACAACCGGTTTACGCCCGGCAATGATATCTTCCTGCGCATCCGCATCAACGATGGTAACAACGGAACTACCGCCGTGCATTACCTCACTGTAACCGATGCATCGCGTGTTATTGACTTTGGAGATAATATGCTGGCCAACGAAGGCTCATCGATCAGAGCATTGTCAACAGATCCTGCAAAGTCATTTGTTACACTTTTCGATAATATCAGCGGTGAAGGACGTCCTCTGACAGCCACTCATGTTGAAGCCTCCGGTATCGACTTTGCCGGTATCACCAGTTATGTCCCATACTATCGTGATAATGTATCGGGTGTAAACGGCTCCTGGGGCACCATCATTCCGAATGTGAACAATCTGGGCGTAAGGCTTATCAGGGTACAGAATCCATTCACGGGTTATATTAAGGACTATGCAAGTGCTAATGGCGTGTGGGGTACTGTTGATACCCGAAACCCCGATAATGGGCTGCTCACTACTTTAGTACTTAATCTTACCACCATCGGTATCGCTGAAAACAACCTTACGAAGCTGGCAGTTTACGCAAATGCCGAAAGGATAGTATTAATGGACAATTCCATAACTGATGGGTTGCTGAACATTTACAATACTCTCGGGCAAAGAATGATGACCGTTGATATCAGGCAGACCGGTACACAGATTACACATCGTCTGCCAGCCGGCACCTACATCCTTAGTCTGGATCGCAGCAGCAGATCAGGAAAAGCCGTTATTGTTATCCAATAAAGAATCTCTTCATAAAGCCTTTGCTGCCAGCCTGATGTTTGCGAAAGCAAGCTTACTAGGGCAGCAAAGGCTTTTCTTTTGATGAAATTTTTGCCAAAAAAAATTTAATTTTCGCTTTTCCCTTGACAATCACGACTTTTTGTATCTACCTTTGCTGCGGCTTAATTCATTTATTTTTGTTTCAAAAGTTTTGTTTTCCTTGTTTTCGCGGTCCAAACCAATTTCCCGGCTACTTTGATGACATTGCTAATTGAAACCTAACCATTCATTTTTTATTTTTTATGAACATTTTTGTTGCTAAGCTCAACTTCAAAACCACAAGTGAGCAATTGACCGCTCTTTTTGAGCAATTTGGCACAGTTTCGTCAGCCAAAGTGATTTTTGACAAACTGACCAATCGTTCCAAAGGCTATGGTTTCGTCGAAATGCCTGACGATAACGAGGCCTTCAATGCCATCAACGAACTCAACGAATCCGAAGTGGATGGCAACACCATCGTGGTAAAAAAAGCCAGACCCCGCGAAGAAGGTGGCAACACCGGTGGCGGTGGCAGCCGTTTTCCTCGTCGCGAAGGCGGATTCCGTCGTGAAGGCGGAAATCGCGAAGGCGGCAGCTATGGAAACCGCGGCAATAACGAAGGCGGATACCGCAGCCGTTATTAATTCGGATTGATCAGATACTGGAAATGGCGGCAATGATGCCGCCATTTCTGTTTTCATGCGCTGCACTTTGCCCTGAGCAAACTAAAATTGTAAATTTGCAGCCCAGTTTACCATTGGTCTCGTAGCTCAGCTGGATAGAGCAGCAGCCTTCTAAGCTGCGGGTCGCAGGTTCGAATCCTGCCGGGATCACAAAAAGCCGCAATCATCAGCGGCTTTTTTTATTTCATAAACTTTTATACTCTGTTTTTCAGTCGTTTAAGCTATATCACACAAGGCTGCATACCCATCCATTTGCATTTCGCGCATTTTTTCATCTACTTTGATAGCATAATAGCTTGCGTAATGAGTATAGTAATCAAACAGGTGACCAGCCGGCATAACCTGAAGACCTTTGTTTTGCTGCCGGAAAAGTTATACCAGAATCATCCCGCTTGGGTTCCTCCCTTGTTCAGTGACGAAATGAGGTTTTTCGACCCAAAGCATAACGAATCCTTCGTTAAGCATGAAACCATAATGGCACTGGCCTGGCGGCAAAACAAGCCGGTCGGACGAATTATGGGAATTATCAATCCACAGTACAACAAGAGCCATAATGAGTTGCATGCCCGTTTTTGCTTTCTGGATTGCGAAAATGATCCGGATGTGCTCAATGCATTGATCCGCTTTGTTGAGCAATGGGCTTACAGCAAAGGTATGACGCATCTTGTTGGCCCGATGGGCTTTTCTGATAAAGATCCTCAAGGCTTTATGGTAGAAGGATTTGGTGAAAGGCCTGTTATTGCCACTAACCCGAATCCGGAATTTCTTCCACAAATGATTCAGAAACAAGGATTTGAAAAGCTATACGATCTTGTATCCTACCTGATACCCGTACCTGAACATCTTCCTGAACGTTATCAGAACGCCCTGAAGCGGTTGCGCAGCAATAAGTCGTTTCAACTTGTTGAATTTGACAAAAAAAAGCAGCTGAAGCCCTGGATTGTTCCCGTTTTCCGGCTCATAAACCAAGCCTACACAAATATTTACGGCTTCGACCCGCTTACCGATCGCGAAATGCATGAACTGGCCAAAAGGTACTTGCCGATACTTGACCCAAAATTTGTCAAACTTGTGGTGGATACCGAAGGTAACCTGCTGGCCTTTATTATCGGCATGCCCGAAATCAGCGAAGGCATAAGAAAGGCCAGAGGCAGGATTTTCCCATTCGGATGGTGGCATATCCTAAGGGAATGGCGCACAACAAAACTACTCACGCTTCTTCTGGGCGCTGTTCATCCCGACAGGCGCAATCATGGATTAACCCTGCTGTTGACCGAAAGCATACTGAATTCTGCCAGAAAGAGGGGAATTACCCTTATAGACAGCCATCTGATTCTGGAATATAACCAGCTGATGCGGGCTGAATACGAACGACTTAACGGCAGGCTGCACAAACGCTTCAGAATTTACATCCGACCCATCAGTGTTGATTCAGCACTAGCCTGACAGCAGCAGACCTTGAGCCATTGAGCGATCGAAGCACATAAACACCATTACCCAGATCAGGTAAACTGAGCTCGTGACCACTCTCGATGGTGCCGATGTTTAGCACAGGTTTTCCGAAAATATCGAAAAGGATCAGCTGAACTATAGGGCTTTCATCCTCAGAAAAAACCCTTATTGTCCTTCCGGCCGGGTTAGGAATCACACGTAAGACAGCCTGATTAAGCCTTGTGCGCTCCGGATTTCCGACAGTTCCGTCAAAACCTATATCTGTGATGTATAAAGGATTGCCATAAAAACTATAGGTTTCGAAGGCCACCTTCACATTATTCATGCCCAACCAGTTGTTCAGCGACAGGCTGATACACGGTGCTCCCCATCCTGAGCCGCACCAGTCGTCGGGCACAGCAGGCACAAAGCCCTGTATCATTGGATGGGTGGCAAAATTGCCACTGCCATTCTCCGCATTGGCGTAAATGCGTGTCCAGTTCAGGCCGCAATCACCTGAAACATAAATGATTAGCGAATCGGAAACCTGCGCCAGTCGCTTGGCATGAGCATGCCGGAGATTGAGGGTCATCTGATTGATGTTGGTTAGATCAAGCGGCGGGCTGATGAGTCGGTCGCGCTGACCAATAGCAAAGTAGGTTAAGAAATCCAGGCGGGCAGCCTTTGTTGCATCAGCAAGGCCACCGACCGGAAACAATTCCCAGGTTTTCTGATTATCGGGATTCACCACCCTCCATTCCACCTCATCAAACGATGCAACATCAAAGCGCTCAATATACGGAGGCAATAGACCTCCTGCCCTTACAACATCAAAAGTAGTGACAGATGAGGTACCGTTGAGGTTTGTGGCACTCAATGTTACACTATAAGTACCTGATTCATTGAACACTACCTTTGGATTTTTGGAAGTGCTGCTCGTCCCCTCCACATAGGTGACAGCATTTGGATTAAACTCCCACAACCATTGCCTTGGCACGTGAAGGCTTTCGTCAGTAAATGACACCACCTCGCCCGTGCAAACAAACTTTTTGTCGGCGCTGAAACTCACTGAAGGCAATAAGGTCGAGCTAACCTGAATATACTGCGTCTTGGTTATGGAGTTGGTGCCGAAAATGTTAGAAACAGTCAAGGTAACGGCATACGTACCCGGGCTATTGTATTGGATATTGGTGGGGTGTTGTGCGGTTGAAAATTCGGGAGTACCACCTTCAAAGCTCCAGGTCCAATTCTGCGGCACGCCCGCGCTGAGGTCAGTAAAGTCGATGGTTTCGCCGACCGGAATCAACTGAAGGCTGGATGAGAAATCGGGTTGAGGAAAGAAAGGCGTGCGCACATAAGCCCACCATGTGCTCCAGCGGTCACCTCCCGAAGGCAATTCGGCAAACTCCTGCAAGATCCAGAAGTCGGCTCCGTTCACAGGGTCGAGCATGGTTGCAGAATAGTCGCCCCAACGGTTGCGGCCTCCACCAAAGGTTTTAAAATACGGGGCAAGTCCATCCTTATATTGATAAGGTGAACGAATCATATCAGGCGGATCGTAGTGGGCTTTAAGCGAATAGCCGGCGCTGGCATATTGCGAGGCACTAAAAATATTATGCCCGATCATCATATCCTCAAACTGATTCACCGCAACTGATGGAAAAGCATAATGCATCAGGCCGGTGGGATCGTCGATGCGCCCTCTTTGAAGCACCTGACCTGTCTTATTAATGTTCCACCACTGAACTGCAGTGCGTTGTGGATTATTCGACGGAAGAAACACATGGTGCACTGCCCAAAGCTTGCCATTGCGCAGTATCACATTCTGCATCCGGTGATCAACCGCATTGATTAAGTCCGTGCTACCCAGCTGGGGCAGAAAATCACCGCTGCCGCCCACATATCCTGACCAGGGATTTGGTGTACCAATATTACCCAGCACCTGAAATTGCGGATTATTGGTTTCGCCCAAAACCTTGAAAAGCGTAATATAGCCCACCCCTTGCACATCGCCATTGGCCGACGAAATAAGGTAGCTGTCCGTCTCGTCCTGATCGAAAGTGATGGCCGGCACAAGTGTAAATCCGGCATTGGTGGCAAATCTTGTGAAGCCGGCGTTTGGCTGACCGGAATACATGGCCTGCTTATCGAAAACGTAAACCGTACTGTAAAAATCGTTGCCAAACATATTACCCGAAACCACTATCCAACGACTATTGAATCCCATGCTTGGGTAATCGAACCAAACAATATTCTGAGGATCTGCAATATAAGAATATAAAAACCAGTCTCCTTTTGGATTACTTGTGGCTGAAACTCCCATGTAAATGCGGGAGTTGCCCGGACTTGAACCTGCACAGGTAACAAAAATCCAACGGTTTTCGGCATGGTCGTACAGAATTTTTGGGTCAAAAGTGCCTGAACCGGGCAAACTTTGCCAGAATGTTTCGAGATAAACCGTGCCCAGATCCACGCCAACCCGATTCTGGATTCGCACCTGGGTATTGAGTGTGACCATCAGATGTTGTGGGCCGGGAGCACCGTTCACATCTGGTGGAATGGAGTTGCCGGTATCGTAAAGCCCAAGGAATCCGGTATCTGGTTGAGGCGACATTTCGCGAAACACAGTCTGGGGCAATATCGAAGAATTTTCTACCGAAAGCACCGATGAACTTTGAACATCGAATAGCGGCTTTGGCCGTTCCCGATTAGGTTTCTTCGGTGGTATGGTGTTGATCGCGTCAGGGTTTGCCGCCTCCCAGTTTAACATTTCATCAAAGCTGATGGCCGAAAAGGCTTCGGCCGTTCCACGCAAAACAGGGCGTGCTTCCTGTCCGTTCGAAAAATGATAGGCACAAAACAGTATGATCGTCAGAAAGAGCAATTTGAAGCGCATTGAATTGGTTTTTGGGGTTAAGAGGATTTCTAACTGGCCGCTAACATAGCGAAAATAATGCTTCGACTGCCTGAAGTAATCTGGTAGTACCATTGCATCCGTTTCGTTTATCACAAGCCGTTGCGGAGTCACAAACACCAGAAAATCCTGATAAAAATTCAGGGCATGCAAAAAAACCTACTTTTGCCGATTCATTCGAAAAAAACACCATGAAGAAATACCTTAATACCGTTATCACAGGAACCGGAAGCTACATTCCAACCAAAGTGGTGAGCAATTCGGCTTTCACCTCTCAGATATTTTTTGAGAAGGATAACAGTCCAATCGATAGCCCCGGCGAAGAAATTACCCGAAAATTCAAAGACATTACCGGCATCTATGAACGGCGTTATGTGGAAAATGATCAAAGCAATGCCGATATTGCCACTATAGCTGCTCAAAGAGCTATAGAATCTTCGGGCATTGACCCCGAAACCATCGATCAAATCATTGTTGCGCACAACTTTGGCGATGTAATCAGCGAGAGTATTCAAACGGACATTTTACCAAGCATTGCCTCAAGGGTTAAAAACAGGCTGGGAATACAAAGCGAGACCTGCATTCCTTATGATATTATTTTTGGTTGTCCCGGCTGGGTTCAGGGTGTGCTTCAGGCACATGCCTATTTCAAGGCAGGTATGGCAAAGCGCTGCCTGGTCATTGGCAGCGAAACCCTCTCGAGGATTGTTGACCGATTCGACCGAGACACCATGATTTTCAGTGACGGAGCCGGAGCCACCATTGTCGAAGCTATTGAAGAAGATCAGCCAAGAGGATTACTCACCCATGCAACTGTTTCGCACACTAACGAAGAGGTGAACTACCTGTATCTCGGACAATCCAACTCACCTGACAGCGACCCAAAAATTCGATACATCAAGATGCAGGGCCGAAAAATCTACGAGTACTCGCTGAATAATGTTCCGCGCGCCATGAAAGCAGCATTCGATGCTTCAGGATTGAGCATAACAGAGGTGAAAAAAATCCTTATCCATCAGGCCAACGAAAAAATGGACGAGGCTATCGTTCAACGTTTCTATCGCTTATTTGGCATCAGAACCGATGTTTATCATGTGATGCCCATGAATATTCAAAGGCTTGGCAATAGCTCTGTTGCCACCGTGCCAACACTCTATGATATGATTTTGAGGAACGAGCTCCCCGATCACACCATCAGCAGTGGCGACATCCTGATCTTCGCTTCCGTTGGTGCAGGAATGAATATCAATGCTTTTGTGTACCGGCAATAGCAGTTTTTTTCAGCACATTTGCAATAAAGCTGCCCAAATTGCATTTGTTCTTAAAGCATGGATACTGTCATGGAAAATAAAACTGTTTTGGTGCTTGGCGCCAGCACAAATCCCGAGCGTTTTGCCAACAAGGCCATCCATAAACTACTCGATCATGGTCACAAGGTGATAGGCATCGGCAGCCGGCCGGGTGTGGTGCGCCATGTCGCATTTGTGCAGCCGGAGGATGTCAGCGGACCTGTTCACACGGTTACGCTTTATCTCGGCCCGGCAAATCAGGTACCGTATTATAACTTTATCCTTTCGTTGCAGCCAGAGCGCATCATATTCAATCCGGGAACAGAAAATGATGATTTTGCTGCCATGGCGCAGGCCAAAGGCATTCAATGCGTGAAGAATTGCACCCTCGTCATGCTCGATACAGGTCTCTTTTAGCCTTGATTCAACTGATTCTTTGTAACTTTGCAC
>DAOKYW010000023.1:0-40875 GCA_035325985.1 Bacteroidales bacterium | reverse complement strand
AAATCAAACAGGTGTGGGATGAGCTGCATGCAGCCGATCCTGACCACGACTACACCATCATGCGCAACGGCACAGCCCTGCGAAAAACATTGATTAACCTTAATAAACTGAGCAATGAAAATCATCAAAATGGTATCTGAAATAGTTCACTGCGATGTCTGCAGTGGCACCGGCGAGATCATCGTCAAGGAATATCACAATGCTTACCGTGCATGCCAGTGCTACACATGCCGCGGCTCAGGCAAGGTCGAAAAACTTCATCAGTTTGATGTGACAAACAGCGTGCTTGCTCTTATGCAACAAGCTGGCATTACCGAATTACAACATCAATACCATTAAAGCAATGAATACATTAATTATCATTCTCTTTATCATGGTCATTATTGCGCTTGTTGTTCGATACAAGGCCGAACGTCATCGCAGGCATATGACAAATCTTATTTTTCGTGCAAAGCTATCAGAGGGCGATGTTTTTCGCACGGCCAACTACACCGTTCATCAGGTGGCTACCATACACGACGATCTGGTGCTGTTCTATGAAAACGGCAAAGGTCGAATACTACATATCAATGATGTATTTCCAATCGAATATTAAATGCAACTACCAATGATTATCCCACCCAACAAAACATTGCTCAGGCCGCGCTTCGATAATCGCAGCAACGGATGGATGATATATTATGAGCGATACACGCCAAAAGGCGAAGATCCTCACGGCACTGTAGGTTGGTGCAAGTTCAGCAATCTTGTATTCAATAGCCGCGATGCTGCCATAGCACATATCATCACAAGGTATATTGACATTTACCCAGACAAATACGCCCTTGATGCATAACGTTTTGCAGCCTTGTACAGTGCGGGCTTTAAATGCGCTGATTTGTCACACGAGAAATAATTAATTAAATGAAAGAAAGTAACAATAAAAAACAAAATCCCGCATTGGGCAAGGGTGCTGTTAGCGGTTCGGCTTTTTCAATCCACGATTTGAAATGCGGAAATATTTTAAATTACGACACAGCAGAAGGAGAAATTTTGCATACCGTAATTGACTGGCAAGACCTTAAATGGCTTGCCGAAGACCCGAAAGGATTTAACCTTGTTCATTCGCCAATTCCATTAACCGAAGAACATTTAAGGTTATTTGGTGCGATTGAAAACCAACACTACTTTTTGCTTGGCGATATAGAATTGGCTTGGATTACTACCGATGAACATTTTGAAATGGAATGGCAAACACCTTACCATAGCTGGAAGATTAAGCCATTTAAGTATGTCCACGAACTGCAAAATTTCTACTACTGTATTACTGGCGTGATGCTGTCTTTAAGCTGACCGCTAACGTTCGAGGGCTTTACGTTCTGGCGGGATTAACAGCACAAAAGTAAAATATGGAAACAGAACTTCAACATAGCACAAATGGTCAATCGGAGCAGTCAAGCTCGCCTGACGCAAAACACTTGTTACCCGCTGTTTTTTCGTGGGCAACATTTAAAAAACGTAATCCTAACATTCAACACTACTCATATACTGACGGAACTTTAGGAATAAAATATACTGTCGAGCCGACAATGAGAAATTTAGGATATAGACACTTGATGATTAATGAAACAAATAATCTTGGAACACCACACAGCATTGATGACAAGCCTAAGAAATTTGTCATTGATTGGCTTTCAAAGCACACAGAATATCATAACTATAAAGAGTGTGTATTTTATGTGTGGCACGTCCGTAGAGAATACGCAACCCGTTGTATAGATGTCTTTCTAAAATAGCGGGTAACTGAAAAGCAAAACCAGCGTTCAGTTGGTTTTGCTGCAAGTTATGCCACGTTTTAATGTGGCAGCCCTGGCAAGCATTTTAATGCGTAGAACATTGCCGGCCCGTTTCGGGCCGGCTTTTTTATTTTTCCCCGCGTCCCCTCTATCTGCTTGTGCATGGTAATTATGCAAACATGGCGGCCGGGCATATATATCTTTTTTTTGATTTTTTTCTTCTTTTTAAAGTAGGTAATATAAAAAACAGGTGAAAAACTGTGCTTTTGTGCGCACAATTTTTAAACGCTCAAAATCAGTTAGTTAGTTAGCACGATTTTAGCACGATTTTAGCACGAAAAGCACAATTTCAGCACAAAAAAACTTAAGTGTTTGATTATCAATAACATAATTTTTAAAGCACTCCAGCACTCCAGCACAGTTTTTTATAGCTTTCTACCGAAGCTTCCTTAAACTCTTATTAAATAAAATTCTCATAGCTTTGTAACTACCCTTACATACTGCATGATCAGCATACAAGTACCAACACAAGGCTATCTACGCAAATTTCTGCTTGCCAGGGCAGGCAGCGCCGACGGACGAATCGTCGTCAGCAATACCAACACCTGGGGCATACTGCTCTGGAAAATACTGAGCCGGCGGCCCTATCGCATTGCCAACATTAAAAGACAATACGACAGCCAGGTAACCTTCCTGCTCAGCGAGTTTTTTTATAGCCGTTCAGGCTTCGAACTCACTGATGACAATATTGCCATATTCAACCGCTATCTAAAAAGTCAGTTCGAAGAGGCGCTGTTCGATTTTCTGACGATTAATCTGACCATGCCAATAAATGAAAGGCCAACAATCGACAGCCTCATACTCACATACCTCGAGTTTTACAACATCAGCGAAAACGAGCGCTCGCTCGATTCGCTGGTTAAAGCCTATCAACGTTGGCGCAATGCCCGAAACTACCGGCTGATCAGGGTTTTATAAACATTTGTGTTTTTCGTCCTATTTTTCAAATCATGTAAATATATTTACATCAAGGCATTGCTTTGTTTTTATTGTTCATTTTGTCCTATTGCTGAAAATCAGCATTTTAAATCATGTCCTGTACCTATCCATGTAGCGTTACCAATTTTGTCAATGTAAAATATTTTACATGCTAATCACAAGAGTACTGGTTAAAACGTCATCGTCTGATGCATCCTGGATTGATCTTAAAATCCAGAATCAGTCGGGGGTGATCATCCTAAACGACCAGGCAGTGCGCGAAGGCAATGCCACAGAGGCAGTGATTACCGCCTACACGCCTGGTATAACACCGGGCCGCCTTGCCACCATGAAGAGCCTTGCTGCACTTGGCTGCATTTGCATGGCCATTGCTCATACCGGCTACAGGTGGTATTTAGGTACCGACGACATGCCATGTTCGTTTGCCTACTCCGCTGCCGATGGTGGAAAGGCAGGTAGCCGCAGCGGCTTCGACATTACGTTAAAATCCACATTTGGCGCACGTTTACAGTCCTTTGAGAGCATAACCGACGGCGGTAATATTGCCATAACTGAATAGCCATGCTACAACCACATCTCATACATGCCATACTCTACGAACCCTGGGCAATCATGCCCGAATGGGTATCGGCGCATGCACAGTTTATAGAAACGTTGTTCAACCGCAATATTGAGTTTGACCAGTCAGCTCCTGAATTGCCTGAAGTTGTATCGTTTTCCGACGGAGACAACGGCATTGATTTGACAGGCAGTGAGTCGGCTCAACTGCAAATCATCAAGGTTGTTGGCGCGCTCACAAAATACGATCAGCTATGCGGTCCGGCAGGTATGCTTACCCTTGCATCCTGGGTGCGCAATGCTGCTGACAATCCAATGATCGACGCCATTGTTATCAGGGCCGATTCGCCAGGTGGCATGGTAGCCGGCACCGAAACATTGGTGCAGGCCATAGAATATGCCCGCAGCAAAAAACCTGTGGTGATGTTTGTTGACGACTTGGCCGCAAGTGCTGCTTATTGGGTAGCATCGGCCTGCGACGAAATCATTGCAAACAACACCACTGCACAGCTTGGCAGCATTGGCGTGATGAGCAACTGGGTTGATATGCAGCCGGTGCTCGAGCGTGCCGGTGCTCGCTTTCATACCATCCTGGCACCGCAGAGCGCCAACAAGGTCAAGATGTTCGACCAGATCCGCGCCGGCAACTACGACGATTACCGCAACAAGGTGCTTGCGCCGTTGGCTCAGAAATTCATCGACAGCGTTAAAGCTCGCCGGCCAGGCATTACCAATGATCACATTGCCGGCGATGTCTTCTTTGCCAATGATGTTGTTGGCTCGCTTATCGATAGCATTGGATCGTTCGATTTTGCCTTGCAACGGGCAGCCGATCTGGTTACAGCCCGCCGCAAAGCCACTAATGTAATTGCCCTATCACAAAATCCTATCCATATGTCCAAACCCGATTACATGCGGCTCGCAAAAGCCGCCGATGTGCCTCAGCTCGAAACAGCTGACGGCACAATCAACTTATCGGCCGAAATGGCATTGGCTGTTGAACGTGCACTTGAGGCACACGAGACAAACGCCGCACGCCTGCAGGCCGATCTGAATGACCGCGCCAATCAGCAATCGAGGATAACTGAGCTCGAGCAAGAGCTTGCACAACGTGATGCCCGTATTGCCGAACTCGAAAAAAGTGCCGGTGCGCAAACCGCCACTATTGAAACCGAAATTGACCAGGCTGCAGCAGCAGAAGACTTCTGGTCGATTCATGCACGTCTGAAATCTGAATTTAAACGTTAAAAATTGTCCCAATGTCCCTCACAATTCACGAAGATCTTGTAAAAGCCGGTACAAAGTACCGCAAGGAGCTGCTTGTGTATCCTATGCTTGAGCTGGCCGATGTTTTGGCTCACATGAACCTGCGCACAGGTATTCAGGGTAAGGAGATTGGCGGTAGCCTCGATGTTGACGCTGAGCTACGCCCTTATCGCACGGCTAAGGACGCTACCGGCGGCCCAACCATCACCCCGTTCGAATGGGAAGTATTCCTTGGCGATACTGTTAAGGAGTTCGACCCTCACGCCATTCTTGGCACACTCTACACCGAGCCTACTGGTGCAAAGCCAGATGCAATGCAAATTGCCCGTAAGGTTGCATTTGTCATGGCTGGTAAAGTTGGCGAGGCGCTTCGAGCAGCGATGTTTAAGGCTGCCCGCAACCCGCTCGGCAACACCACGCTCGACCTGTTTAATGGTTTCAGCACACTGGCTGAAAATGCAATTGATGATGAGCTCATCAGCGTTGCCAAAAAGAACCTGACCGACCTCACATCAACTCCTCTGAGCGGCAGCAACGTAGGCGATGTGCTCAAAACTACATGGCGCGCGCTGCCAGTGTATCTGAAACGCCGTCCGATCAAGCTGTACATGCCTGTTTCCATCCTCGAGATGTACGAAGACTGGTTCCAGGTAGAATACGGCCACGCTCCGTGGAACGACGGTTTTGGCCAGCGTTACCTAATTGGCTCTGACCGTAAATGCGAGCTTGTTCCGCTTGACAACATGGAAGGCCAGCCCTTTATGTTTTTCAGCCAAAGAGAAAACTTCCTCGTAGGTGTGGACCAGGTTTCGGACAAGGAAACCGTAGAAATCCGCCGCCCCGACAACCCGAAACTCGTGCAATTTTTTATGAAGTCGCACTTTGGTACCGGGTTCGATACCCTCGACCACAGGTTTTTCCACGCAGTAAAATTCACCCTAGCTGAAGAAGGAGACTAAGCCATGAGTTTGTACGCTAACCTCAAATGGAACGACGGTCAGATTAACCCTTCGGGTATCAAGACCCGGGTGTTTTATACACCTAAAACGAACATTGCCCAGTTTCCGGCTATTACCGAGGATCCCTCTACTCCGGCTGAAAACGTAACGCTTGATGGCGATTTCGTGATGAAAGCCGGTAAAACCTTTTTCGAGCTTTACAGCACCCAAAGCAAGGGCAAGGTAATGGCCGAGCCTATTGGCGAAAAGGACCACAAAATGTTTATGAACAAGGGCTCTTTTAAGTTTCCCGACATCAGCGACGAGGCCAAAAGCTTGGCCAAACAGTCTGCCAATTCGAATCTTGTGATAGTGGTGCTGTTGCCGCACGAAAAAGAGAACCGCGCTGTAGTGATCGGCGAAGAAGATTACGATACCACAGTTACCATTCGTGCCGAATCTGGCGATGCTCCTGGCAGCGAAAAAGGCTTGTTTATCGAGATCGAAGCGCCAAGCACAACCCCGCTGCCTTCGTACAAGGGCGTTATTGCCCTGCCTGATGGCACGTACGACTGCGACACAGGGGTGTTTACTCCTACTCCTACGCCGTAATGGCTCTGCTTCCAAACTAATCCCCATACCGGCCTAAAAAGCCGGTATGGTTATTTAACCCAAAAAACCAATCACCATGTCCGATTTCAACGATGAAATTTTGGTTTATCTGTCAGGCCCGCGCGATTTCGACGATGGGTTTAAGCTGCTCGAAAAATACCTCAACAACAAATCGGTTCTGCAATGGGTGCAGCGCAAACGGCACCAGGCAAAACTTATTTATGAGCTCGAAAAGCTGAGCAAAATGCGTCACCTGAGGCCTTCGCGGCTGTTTAGGGCGGCTGTGCCGCCCAATACCAAAGTGCCTGTGCATGAAACCGCCAAACAGCCACGTAAGCCTCAGCGGCAAATCGATCGCAATGAGCTGCCCGAACACCTGCAACAGGTGTACGAGCAAATAAACGAGGCTTATAAAGTTCAGCGTGTTTTGCACGAAAAAATGAAACTGGCCACAACCAATGCCGATCGTTCAGCACTTCGTGCAGAACTCGTAATAATCGACGACCAGATTGCCACCGGCTGGGATACTATCGATTCGTACGAGCCTCCATCAGGCAACAAGTTGCCCGATTCGCCTCCTGATGATAAACTGCTCCAGCAACTAAACAATTCGCGCAGTGCAATCAGCAAAATGATTAAAAGCTACAACCCTGGCAAAAAATCAAAGCTGCTCGATCACCTGCAGTTTCTTATCGACAACAATGCATCGATAAGCAGGCAAACTCACGCAAAACTTGTTGAACTGAATGTCGTTGGCACAAACACAAATTTGCTGGTCAGATGATCAGTTTGCAATCTACCTGAGCCCGTCGGTGCAATCGCATCATGTGTTTGATGCCATGCTCGAAAAGCTTGAACGAGCTGATGAAATGATCATCAGCTCGTTTGCTACCAACGAGCAGTATATTCGCCGCATCATCCGAAACAGGCCACGCATTGGCCATATTACCCTCATCCTCGACTTTACTGTTGCCAGCCGCAATCCGGGTAATACCGATTTTGCCAGCATGAATGTTGATGAATTGCTGCTAACGTCCAATCACAGCAAACTCATTTACATGCGCCGCGACAGCGCTGAGATGATTGCCCTTATGAGCAACAACGCCACCAACAATCAGCGCTATGAAGCTGGTATTATTGTTTGCAACCACCAAATTATTACACTATACAAACAACGCATTAACCAACTTAAACAACTATGCATCAGGTGGTAGATTTAAACCAGCTGGAAGAATACGCCTCGCTGTTTTTGACCATCACCGAAATATCATATCTGATGGGCATTGATTCAGAGCATCTGCGCCGCGAAATCCGCCATGGCAAAAGCGATATAGCTATAGCCTACCAACGCGGTAAACTAAAATCGATCGTTGATATCCGCAAACAACAACTCGCCTTTGCAAAAAAGGGCAGCCCAACGGCAGAAAACCTGATGAACGGCTACATGATAAAACAGCAAAAGGATGAATAACAAAAGCAAACTCGACAGATTCCAGCAGCTTATGTTTGCCGATTTGTCGGATATCGACCTACCTGAAAACGACATAGCCAAACTCAAGCGCTACCGATATATTTTCAGCGAGCTGCTCGAAAATCCTTCCCTTTCCGACAGAGAGCTGCGCGACCGCCTTATGTGCGAATTCGATATCGGCAAATCGCAGGCCTACATTGACATTTCGAATATAAAGGTCATCCTGCCCAATATACGCAATGCAGGTCGCGAATGGTTCAGGTATATTGTGAACGAAGAATTGAAACAGGCCATAGAGGATGCAAAAACCGAAGGCAGGCTCAAGGAGCGTATCATGGCCATTCAGGCACTGGCCAAATACAATAAGCTCGACCAGGATGAAGTGCCAGAGCTGCCATGGCACGAAATAGTGCCGCATGATATAGAGCCGGTATCTGACCCAACAGTTCTGGGCATTCGCCCACTAAAAAACAAACATGAGGTGATTCAGCGTTTGCTGCAGAAATACAAAGGTGAGATAGAAATTGAGGATATTGAATACGAACAGGCCGATGACATCAGAAACCAACCGGAAGAAGATCTACTATAACGATCCTCAGCTCGAGTTTCGTTACGTCGCAGCTCACACCAGCGTTGTTGTGGGTGGCCGTCGCATTGGCAAAACACATGGCATTGTGGCGCCATGGCTGCTGCGCAATGTGCAGCACATGCCGCGTTCGGGTGGTGGCATTGTTGGTGCAACGTTTCAGCAGATTCTCACCCGTACTCTCCCGGGCAGCCTAAAATCGCTTGAGGATATGGGCTTCCGCCGCAATGTGCATTACTACATAGGCCACCGACCGCCTAAGTCGGCTGGATTTGCCAAACCTGTTATCGAACCGGTGAGCTACGACCATGTTATCAGCTGGTATAATGGTTCGGTCAATTACCTGATCAGCCAGGATATTCCGGGTAGCTCCAACTCGCTCACATTGCAATATGTAATGGGCGACGAAGCCAAGTTTTTGAATTTCGACAAGCTAAAAGAAGAAACGTTTCCGGCCAACGGCGGCTTCAAAGGGCCGTGGGCTTCGTCACCATGGCTCAATGCCATGCTGTTTGTCAGCGATATGCCCACTACTAAGAAAGGCTCATGGTTTTTGACCTACAAAGACAAGCACGATCCTGATGTTATTGCCGCTATTAAACAGCTTGTTTGGGACATTTACCTGATGAAGCAAAAACAGCCAACACTGCACAGGCTTAGGCGGCTCAACCAGATGCGCACGCAATTGGCGCAGCTTCGTTCGGTGGCAGTGTATTACCGCGAGGTGAGCACCATCGAAAACATCGAATTGCTTGGCGAACGCTACATTGCCCAGCAAAAGCGCGACCTTCCGCCGCTGGTTTTTGCCACCAGCATATTGTGCATCAGACCAGGCAGGCTAAAGGACGGGTTTTACCCTTCGCTGTCCGATGCTCATTTTTACACGGCATTCGACAACAGCTATCTGCAAGGCCTCGACTACAACCTTGACAAGGCGCTCGAACAGTCGTGCGCTCAGGATGCCGACCTCGATATGAACAGGACTATATGCGTGGCCTTCGACTACAATGCCAACATCAACTGGCTGGTTTGCGGCCAGCAGTCGGGCATTAAGGCTCTGGTGCTGAAAAGCTTTTACGTGAAATATCAGCGCAAGCTTCGAGAACTGGTTGACGATTTTTGCAATTACTATCGCCTGCACCTCACCCGCGAGGTTGTTTTTTATTTCGACAGTACTGCCCTTGGGAGCAATTATGCTGTGAGCGACGAGGATTTTGCCAGCGTGATCTGCAGTCAGTTCGAAAAAAATGGCTGGTCGGTGTCGCGTATTTATATTGGCCAGCCCATGCGTCATCACGAGAAATACAATATCATTGACCAGGCATTGAAAGGTCAGAAATACCTCATGCCTATGATCAACGGGCCTAACAACGAGGCATTGAGGCTTGCGCTTGAGCATACTGGCGTAAAAATTGGCCCTCTAGGTTTTCAAAAAGACAAAAGCGGCGAGAAGCTCGCCGAAAGCGAAGAAGACCTGCTCGAACATCGCACCGACGGCACCGATGCGTTTGATGTGCTAATGATGGGTATGTTTTTATTTCCGCATTCCAGTGGCCGTAGTTCGCACAATACATCTGCTCAGGCTATCTGACGTGTCCTTTTATTAAGTTTTTGGTATTGGTAACTTCGTAATGTTCATAATTTAAATCCTGCAGTCATGTCTATTCCAAAACAAGCTTTATCGGAAGCAGAGCTTCTGAAAGAGATCTATAAAAAACTTGCCGGCGACAGTCCGTTGCTCGATCTTTCGAAAGCCCAAAGTCGGGCGCAGCTGCTTCGTGCCATTGCCAGCCTCAATCTGTCTGGTGAGTCACCTGATTCGGCTGGTGTAATTAGCATTACGTATGATCAGCTATCATCTCTCATAGCTGGTTCAGGCCTTGTTCCTGGCCAGAAATACCTTATTACCGACTACCAAACGGTTCACGTTATACCAGATACTGCAGACGTTAATACTGGCGCTGTTGAGCCGTTGCTTGTTACTGCACTTTCATCCAATGAGCTTGAGCCGATTGCTTTTTCTCCGCTCTATCCTGATGATATTATCTACTATAGCCCTGTCAACGGTGGCGATTATGTGCCGGGCTGCACTAAGGGATACATTTACCGCCGCATCGACACAGCTCAAAACAACGATTTGCCATTCGATTTCCGGCAAGTGCGCTTTCGCCGGTGGCAGATAGATGTTACCACTACTGATGCTACTGGTGCCGTTGGTAATTATAGCAAATGGTCTGTTGTGCGAAAAACCAATACTAACGAAATTTATATTAAACATAACGATTTGCCTGCCGTGCCTTTCAGCGATACCGCCAGCTGGCGCAGGTTTGAGTGGGATAATCTGAGCTACGTCTCCTGGATGTCAACTGATTGGTTTATGTGCGATGAGAGTATTACTATTCCCGTTAATAGCAATAATTTTAATGATTTTCTTTTCTTTTCGGGTGCCTATGCCAGTTGTTATAACAACACAATACAAAATAGTAGTAATATTAACAATTGTAGTACGGTGATCTTTGGCAACGATTTCTACGGCAATACTATTGGCAACTATTTCTACAACAATTCTATTGGCAGCAATTTCAACTACAATTCTATTGGCAGCAATTTCAGCTACAATTCTATTGGCAACAATTTCTACGTCAATTCTATTGGCAGCAATTTCACCGTCAATTCTATTGGCAACGATTTCTACAACAATTCTATTGGCAGCAATTTCAACTACAATTCTATTGGCAGCAATTTCAGCTACAATTCTATTGGCAACAATTTCTACAACAATTCTATTGGCAGCAATTTCTACGTCAATTATATTGGCAGCAATTTCACCGTCAATTCTATTGGCAGCAATTTCTACGGCAATACTATTGGCAACTATTTCTACGTCAATACTATTGGCAACTATTTCTACGGCAATACTATTGGCAACTATTTCTACAGCAATACTATGGGCACCAATTTCCGCAACAACTTCGGTTCATGTGAATCTATTGAATTCTCTTCGGCAACCCACGTTTACGCAAATACCAAATGCCAGTTTATGCGCCAGCCCAATGGCGCTTACAGGCTAATGTATGTTAACGATAACGGAGTGCTTACTGTAGTTGATATTGATAGTTAATCCACTGCAATGCCTCCGGGCTAAGGGCCTTTCCTAATCCTGGTTCGGCCAGCCATATTATCAACGATTTTTTGGTTATCCATAATGCGCCTCCTGCCCACAGGGGGCGCAATCTTTTTGCATCATGTTCAATATATTGCACAGATGCCTCGTAATCGAGGTTTAATGCTGTGCAGATATCAGAGAGCCTGTAATAGATGGTTTCGAGCACCTCAAGGCTCGAAATGATTTGATGGTTGATAATCATTGTTAATGGCCTGCAGCAAACGGCAAAACCCTGCGCCCTGCCATTTCCAACCCTGCTAGAGGTTGTGAGCTGCCGGTATGCATGCATACCGGCAGCTCAAACAGGGCAAACAGGGTTTTTCCGTTTGCCTTTTACAACCATAATTAGCGTCCGGTGCGCTTCATCTAGCAGTTTCGAAATGTACCGGATCGATTAGCAAATTTAATAGGTATTTTTTCATGTGGCCCGCCACGTGCGCGCAGCGGGGCCAACGGCGCGCCCTGTGATGCGCTATTGTGCGCCCTATCTTGCGCTGTTGTGGCTGTGGTGCGCATACATGCACCGCTGGCATATTGCGTAAAGCAAAGGAGCAAAAAACGAAAAATTGCCGTAGAGCGGTGCGGGGGACTAGGCCTGGCAAGTGGAAAAAACTTTCCCCTTGACCCCTTTTTTTCTTTGTCAGTTCCGGATCGGATGAAGCCTAAAACCGGAACGGCCAAAGCGTTTTTATACGTTTATATCCGTTTATAAACGGATAAATACTTGTATGATAAGCATATAAGTATTAACTTTAATTACATTTTTAATTTAAAACACCGGCGCCAGGTGGATAAAGTCGGCGGCTTAATATGGTAACCTTTGAATATTTGTTTGACTACACGCCATTTTTCAGCGGCGGAGCAAACGACCACATGAGCAGGATTTTGCTCAGTTTTAAGCGCAACCACGAAAGCGCATTTGAATTTTTTCGCTCGGTTATGCTCAATTTTTTTGATCTGTCGGAAATCGACAGGGCAAACACGGTAGTTTGCTACATACCCGGGCATGATGGGCGGCTTTATCATCCGGTGCAACGGCTTTGCAGCGCCATTGCCGAAGGTTGCGGCCTGATCGACGGCACGCACCTGGTGCGCAAGCTTTACCCGACTGAGAGTTTTTGCCGAAGCGGCCAGCGCGACCCCTTGGCGCTTCGCGATTCTATTGAAATTGATGGTGTGATTGCCGGCCGGCATATTATTTTGCTCGACGACATTGCGACCACCGGAACAAGTTTTACGGTTGTTTCGCGGCTGCTTACGCAGGCCGGCGCGCGCTCGGTGCGCTGTGTGGCACTTGGCCGCACCATTAAGTTGAAGCAGGAAAGGGGGGCGTATGCGTGACCGTAGGGCAAAGCTTCAGCAGGGGGTGCGCTTCCTGAAATTCGGCCGGCGCAGCTATTACCCGATGCTTACGCTTCGCGGGCAGTGGCTGCATGATGCAGGCTTCGAAGCAGGGATGAGCGTAACAATTGAAGTAAGATCAGGTGAACTCGTCATCCGGCCGGCATAATGTGGCGATTTACGCGCGATTCGCCGGATTTCTGGATACAGATGAAAGGCGAACACGCAGGGCGTCCGTTAAGGTCGCCCTGCGTGAATTCGTCAGGGGTGCAGGCTGACAGGCGTTTTTTTGTGCCGGATTACCTGTTTTATTGCTTCGTGTTTGTTTACAATTCGGGTATTTACCGCACCAAGCTAAAAGGGTCCGTTGTGCCGTATATTCGGCAGGAAGATATTGTGGCGGCATTTGTAGAGATGTTCGGGCCTTGATGCTTGAGTGGCGCAGGGGTATCCGAAAACGGATACCCTCGCGCCGCCGGCTGCCGCCGGCGGTAAATCGGTTTGCGCCCAACGTGCATGATTTTAACGGTGGGCGCATATGTTTTTGGCATAAGCTCAACACTTAGCAGCCTGGCACGGCAGACTCTACAACCAGCCCTGCGCTATGCTGCCAAGAGTTTCGCTGTGGCCGGCGCAGTTTGTACCGCAACTTTCTACGAAAGATGCTATTTTTTTGTAAAAATTGGTTAAAACACTTGATTAATGTATTTTTTTACATTATATTTGTTACGTAATTAGTTCATTTAAATAGTCACTTAACCCCCTGGGGTGCCACCAGGTAAAAAACGTGCGCAAAAAATGGCAGCTTTAAAAACAGTAAAATTACTCAAGGGTCAGACCCTTATCATTGACTTTATCTATTTTGAGGTTAAACAAGATTGTGACCTTGTTATTAAGGGTGTAGATATCAGTCATATTTACCCCCATAATGATTTTATATGTGTCGCCGATTATTTTATCCAATGCCCTGCAATCATCAACAATAAGCAAGTCCAAGCCTGTAAAAGGGGTTATTCGACAGAGATGTACAAGCACGCAGACTCGCTTGAGCCGATAGCTTGCATCAGTACTTTCACTGATATAGGGGGCCATTATATTTCTGTTGCATATAACGGCAACCTTAATACCGTTGCTTTTCTTAGCAATGGTTTTGGTGATGGCCGGTATACTTTACGCTTCATTAATGGCTATCATATCAGATGATTTCTGTCAAGTGCTACAGCGTTCGCCTCAAAAGCCTGGTCAGTATATCTGATAAGGCTTTCAAGGCCATAGCTTTCGATGGTTCCGAAGCTATTATTCCGAAAAGCCAGGTTTTTGGCCAAGACTACGATGTTCAAAAATGTGAAGCGTACTGGATAGCTGCATGGATATTGGAAAAGAAAGATTTGCAGTATTCGAATAAAAAACAGGCTTGGCATAATCTATCTACAGGCCAAATTGAGTATGATATCAAAATCGAAAAACATATTCCTCTTAAAGTTAAATTTCAAAACGTTAAACCTTTAGAATCATTAAAAAGATGAAAACAATTTATTTCAAAGAAACAACAGACGGCAATAGCTTGCCACACATTGAATTATCGCAACCGGTAAAGCCAGGAAGACCAAGGTTTGGTTTAGCTATCTATAAGATTAATAATGTGCCAGATGAAATGGATTGGCGAGACGTGAAGCGGATATTTGAAGGCACCGCAGTGGTATCATCAGATAAAGTTGAGTTCGATTTTAGTGAGCTGGGCATGGGCAAAATCATTATGCCCAAACCTAAGGATTTAAGATCAGAAATGCATATAGAGGAAAACCCTGATCACGGTGTTATGCCAAACGGAATTAAGAAAACATTAGTTATTTGGGATAATGGAGAATCATTTATCCATTATTTTGCTGGAAGTCTTACTCTTGAAGAATCTTGCCAAGAGATGATTGCTCTTATGCAAGGCCGTGGCAAGGGTATTAATATTACTGACACTTATGTGCTTAATAAAATGAAGAATCGTCAATGGTTTGAAGCTATATGTGGCACAGAAAAATTTCGTTATGATCGTCACGCCAATCATTGATTACGACCTCATAAAAAGGGTGCGGACGAAATACATTGTCCGCATCTTTTTCGACCGGAAAAGAAGGAATTTTGAATCTTTTTGGTTGTCAGAGAAGCAGTACAAAAGACTAAATTATTGCTACAATAATGTAATGCATTCCGGTATTAAAGACTCATCTATCCTTTGTGTTTTCGACAGTGACCGCTTTGTGTGGGCAGGCGTTGAATATCCTGATATTACAGACCGCGACTGGCTTGAACAAGCATTTAAAGCGGTATATTCTGATCACTACTATATTTCTGAGACTATCAAAGAGAAGCACATCCCAATACGAATTGAACCAACAGAAACCAAACCCAATGCAGACCTTATTCGCTGATCAAAACAATGCCATAGAAAAGCTGCGCAAATTTAAAGTTGGTGCTTTATTTATGGAACCAGGTACTGGCAAAACCCGTACTGCTTACGAATTGATTAATTCTGTTGAAGGGATTGAATACATTCTGTATCTGGCTCCATGTCAAGCCATCAGAACAACTAATCCTGAGGAAAGTGTAGTTGCAGAGATTGAGAAATGCGGAGGATTTAAGATTGAGCACGATTTTATTGGAATTGAGTCTATATCAAGTTCTGACCGTATTTATATGGAGCTGGTAAACAAGGTCTCCTCCAGGAAAACATTTATCGTTTGTGATGAAAGCCTGAAAATAAAAAACTGGGAAGCAAAGAGAACCAAGCGTATTATTCATTTGGGATCTCTTACCGAATATAAACTGGTTTTAAATGGCACTCCATTAAGCCGTAACGTTCTGGACATTTGGGCTCAATTCGAATTCTTAAGCCCAAAAATATTATCAATGGGGTTGCCTGAATACAAAAACACATTTGTAAAATACACTACCATTACAAAAAAAATCAATGGCTATAAAATATCCAAGGAGGTTGTTGATGGGTACGAAAACATTGATTATTTGTACTCATTAATCAAACACTATGTTTATGAGTGTGATCTGAAACTTAATGTTGGACAGGCTTTTTATGAGTATCATTATAAAATTGACGAGGAACTGGCCGAGGAATATAATCGCATAAAAGAGTTTATGCTTAATCACGAGTATCTTTTATTCAGGAATAACAACATTTTTCTGGAAATGATACAGCAGATGCAGCATTCTTATTGCCTTGCCTCAGGAAAATTCACCCTGATAGATCAAATTATGGAACGTGAATGGGAAGATAAAACTGTAATATTTTGCAAATACATTAAAAGCAAGGAGGCTCTAGAGAAGATGTATCCGGATATCAGGGTACTTACCTATGGAAAGAACGCTTATGCACTCAATCTGCAGAAATACAACTGCACCATCTTTTTTGATAAAACCCTGGATTATGCTTTGCGCCTGCAGGCAATGCGAAGGACCTTCAGGCGGGGGCAATCAATGCATTGCACCTATTATGATTTAACCGGAGATTGCGGACTTGAAAAAATGATCAACAGCAACATAAACCGGAAAGAATCTATGTTAAACTACTTCAAACGGGTGTCGTTTGAAACATTTATGAAAGAGTTATGAACGTTTACGAAGCATCAATCAAGCGCTTAGAAATCCTTTTCAGGGACTTTGACAATATTTATGTTTCCTTCTCTGGCGGGAAAGACAGCGGTGTGCTGCTAAATCTGTGCATTGACTATATCAGGAATAATAATTTAAAACGGAAAATCGGGGTATTCCATATTGATTATGAAGCTCAATATCAAATGACCACCGATTATGTTGACAGCGAGCTCAAAAAAAACAGCGACATTATTGACGTTTACCGCATATGCCTTCCATTGCGGGCACATTGTGCCACGAGTATGCATCAAAGTTACTGGACGCCTTGGGATCCTGCTAAACAAGACATCTGGGTAAGGCAAATGCCAGGCGATGGCATAAACCTTAATAACCATAAATTCGATTTTTTTAGGCATGGGATGAGCGATTATGAGTTTCAGGAAAAATTTGGATTATGGTATCATCAAAAAAACAAATCTTCAAGAACCGCCTGCCTGATCGGCATACGTACTCAGGAAAGTCTTAACCGATGGCGGGCAATTTATAGCGACCGCAATTATCGTAATTACAGCCATTTAGATTGGACAAAGCAGGTTGCATCCGATGTTTATAATTGCTATCCGATATTTGACTGGCAAACTGAAGATATCTGGATTGCAAATTACCGATTTAAATGGGACTATAATCGGCTTTATGATTTGTTTTATCGTGCCGGTATAACTATTGACAAAATGAGGGTTGCCAGTCCGTTTAATGATTGGGCGATTGACAGTCTTAAACTTTACCGGGTAATTGATCCAAATAACTGGGCTAAAATGGTTGGCAGAGTGAATGGAGTAAATTTTTCTGCAATATACGGAGGTACTACGGCTATGGGTTGGAAAAATCTTAAACTGCCTGAAGGCCATACATGGGAGAGTTATATGTATTTCCTTTTAAAAACGCTGCCAGAAAAAACCAGGGAAAACTATCTTACAAAACTTTCAACATCTGTTAAGTTCTGGCGCGAAAAAGGCGGGGTTTTATCTGCAGAAACAATTCAAAAGCTTCGCGATGCTGGTGTTAAAATTGAAATTGGCAAATCAACCAATTATCAAACAAGCAAACTTCCGGTACGCATGGAGTACATTGATGAAATCGACATTGCAGAATTTAAAGAAATTCCGACTTACAAACGCATGTGCATCGCTATAATGAAAAATGACCACCTGTGTAAATACATGGGCTTTTCTCAAACTAAGGACGAAATAGCGCGGCGCAAAAACATCATGGAAAAATACAAAGCACTTTTATGAAATCACCAGTTTACAATGTAATTGCAGTGCCTGTGGAAAAAATTCAGGCAAACAGCTATAATCCAAACGCTGTTGCTCCGCCTGAAATGAAACTACTGTATCAATCAATCAAAGAAGATGGGTACACTATGCCAATTGTTTGCTACTACTTATCAGAATCTGATAAATATGAGATTGTTGATGGCTTCCACCGTTTTACTGTTATGCTTAAGCATCGCGATATTTATGAGCGCGAAAACGGCCTTATGCCGGTGGTTGTAATTGAAAAAGACATCAGCAACCGAATGGCTTCCACCATCAGGCATAATCGTGCTCGTGGATCGCATGATATTGACCTGATGGTTAACATTGTTTCTGAACTAACTAAATCGGGCATGAGTGATGCTTGGATAATGAAACACATTGGCATGGATGCCGATGAATTATTAAGATTAAAACAAATATCTGGTCTTGCAGAACTTTTTAAAAGCAGTGAATTTTCTAATAGTAAAGAAAATGAATAAAGAAAGTATGAAGCTTATTTTCTGGCTTAAGGCACAAGCTAAGCAAAAAAAAATATCAACATACGAGATTGCCTCAAGAACAGGCCTTGACCAGGCTCATGTATGGCGAATATTAAATGAGAAAAAAACACCAAGAATAGATACCTTAATTTTAATAGCCGAGGCAATTGGGGTTGGTATCAATGTATCCGTAGACGAATATAAAGATGTTATGTCAGAAAGTGCAGATATACCTAAAAAACTGCACTTTCATATTTCAGGACGTGAATTTGTTTTTTTCAACGGCACACCAAAAATGATCATCGAAGTGATGAGCTTTGATGATCAAAGCTCGTTATTATATGCTATTGATGCCTACAAGAATAACACCATGTTTTTTGGCAGCTCGACAGAATGGGATGGCAAATATTACCTGTTAGTTGCCATTGAATTCCCAGATGGCCCGCCACAGCTCGACACCCAGACTAAAGCCTACAAAATGGCCAGGGTGATGCGGCGTCTTGCTGACTGGTACAGATACACTGTATTGGCGTCAAAATCAAATTAGGCTTGTCCTTTTCCTGATTTGATACCCGCTATATCATTGCCAAAAAAACGGCAATGGTATTGCTTTCGAACCTGCATAAGATGCTCGAACGCGGCACGTTCAGCATCAGCTTTGTGGCCGAGGATGGCCGCATCATCACCATGAACAACGTTATACTTACCAGCTGGCATTCCAAAGGCCGGACGATTAACGTTAAATCATTGACAAGTAAGGAGATACGCACAATAAGACGTTGCACCATTGTGCGCTACAACGATGAGGAGGTATGCTTATGAGCTATCCGGAAACCATCATGATTGGCGATCTGGCCTATCTGCCAGACGTGCATGCCATAGTTGCGCAACCATCGAGCATTGATGCACTTGCCGATGCCGATACTCCCATCGTTGTTGGGCAGTATCGCGTTGTGCCGTGGGGCGAAGACAACAACCTGCCCAATGTGGTGATGGAAAAGATCGGCAAATCGGACCCATTGGCCGCCAACATCGATCACAACATCAAGATGATGTACGGCCAGGGGGTTAAACCATTTTTGAGCATCATTGAGGACGGCCGCGAAAGGCTCGAGATCTGCACCGATGATCGTGTGCTTGAGTTTATGGAAAACAACGACATACCCGGGTATTTTCTGGAGCAGTGTGCTGACATGGCCACTTTTTACCAAGCTTTTCCGGAGATCATTCTCACCCGCGACATGAAGGCAGTTTACTCGCTGCGCCACAAGGAGGCAGCATTCAGCCGCCTGGGCGTGGCCGACAAAAAAACAGGCGAGATAACCAAACACTTTTACAGTGCAGCCTGGGCCGATGGCAAAGCAACCCCAGAAAACACCGTTGTTAGCGATATTCTAAACCGGCACAATCCTCTGGGCGATCTGCGCAACCGCATTGCCAACCGTAATGTTTCGGTGCCACGATTTATGATGCATCTTTTCTTTCCAACTCCAGGCCGGGTGTATTACCAAAGCCCGAGCTATTTCAGCATTTTCCGCTCAGGCAGCTACGACTACAGCACCATGATATGGCACTTCAAGCGGGCATTGATGAAAAACGGCCTCAAAACCCGCTATGTGATCTACATGAGCGACAAGTACTGGGATTCGATTTTTAAGGACGAGAAAATTGACACATCCAATCCGGAAAAAGTAAAACAGCGCAAGGAGGAAGAGTTTGCCAAGTTCAGGCAGTTTCTCAGCGATGAGGAAAATGCCGGTAAGGGGCTGGTGGTTACGAAAAAAATGATCCCCAGCGGCAGCTCTGTTGTTGAAGAAAAATACATCGTGATTGAGCCTGTGCAATCGACCATCAAAGGAGGCGAATTTTTGGAGGACAGCAGCGAGGTGAGCAACAGCATTAACTATGCTACCAATGTGCACCCGTCGCTCATTGGTTCGCCACCGGGCAAATCGACAGGCAGCATGAGCGGCACGGATAAGCGCGAACTGTATCACATAAAATCGGCCATGATGGCGCCATATCGCGACAGGCTTTTGCGTCCGCTATACCTGGTAAGCGCCTTCAACGGCTGGCCTAAAAACCTGGTCTGGAAGGTGATTGATTACGAGTTTACCACGCTCGACAAAAACAAAACAGGCAAGCAAACCGGCACCACCGGCAGCGATAACCAACAAAATATCGAATCATGATCGAAACCATCACCATCGACATCATGAAGGCCAACATTGCCACTGTTGTTGGCAATGATATCTCCATTTATAGGCCTTACCTGATAACCGGGCTTCGCTTCCTGGAGCGTGAGATTCTTGGCCCGGAAATGACGCCTTATCTCATCGAGGATAACGCAGCGCTGCTTTCACTTGCCCAGGCTGTTGTTTGCCACAAGGCCTACCTGGATGCCATACCGTTTTTGGATCTGGTGCAAACAGAAAGCGGCTTTGCCATTGTGCGCACCGACAACCTTACGCCTGCCAGCACCGAACGCGTGAAGGCCCTCATTGCTGCAACATCGGAGCGCCTTACCGAATGCATTGAGGATCTGCTTGAATGGCTTGAAAACCATGCCGACACAGAAATTGAAACAGTTTGGAAAGCCTCAAAAACCTACACCATCATCAACGATAACTATGTGCGCAGCATAAGAGAGTTTCGCACCTACGGCGAGTTTTCAGGCGGCCGCCTTGACTGGATCAGGTTTCGCCCGAAGCTCGCCAATGTGCGACGCCTAAAGATAGAACCGGTGATCAGCCGCGAGCTATCAGAGGCTATCATTGAGGCTCTTCGGGACGACGATCTAGCAGGGCCGATGAAGATCATCCTGGATGACCTGCGCTATGCCCTTGCCTCTTTTGCCAATGATGATGAGATGACCGGGCAAAACTACCTGAGCCGTGTGCGCGATTATCTGATCGCTCATCCGGATGATTTTACGGAGTTTTCTGCCAGCGATATTTACCAGAAATATCTGGCCAGCAAGCCGCGCGACATTTCATCTGATCCGTTTATGGTTTGCGGTGTATGAGCGTGATCAGACTCACATTGCCCGAACGATGGCAGGCTATGACACCGGATCAGCTTTTGCTGTTCAGCCGTATGAGCCTTAACAGCTCATCGCCAACTGAACTAAAATGCCGCCTGGCAATTGAATTAAATGATTTGAAATTGGTCAGGAGGCATTTCATACCTGATGTTTACGAGTTTAAAAAGGGTGGTATCAAGTTCAATATGGATGCAGACTTGTTCTCATCCATTGTGTCGAAACTTGATTTTTTGGATACTCCGCCTGAAAACATTTCACCACCAGCTATTAAAGGGTTTCGTGCCCCGGACAGCAGGCTTTA
Organism: Bacteroidales bacterium; assembly: GCA_035325985.1. Taxonomy (GTDB): domain Bacteria; phylum Bacteroidota; class Bacteroidia; order Bacteroidales; family F082; genus JALNZU01. The sequence continues at coordinate 19,421 of DAOKYW010000023.1, read as the reverse complement.
CGGCGTTGTGCTTGAACAGTGGTTTATCGCCGACAGCTATTTTGCCGCTTACACTGCATCAAATTCTTCCAATGCTATCAATTGTTTGGTGGCTGCATTGTATTTTCCTCCCGGGCACAAATGGGTGCTTGGTACCGACGTTCAGGCACTTGCAATCAGATTTACCAAGGTACCGGCTCATGTTAAACACCTGGTTTATCTGTGGTATTACAGTGCAAAGCTGATGCTGATGCAGAAGTACTGGTATGTGTTTAACAGCTCTGATCAGCAATCGAACGCGCCTGCTGATGAAATTGTAATGGCTACCATTGGTGCACTCAACGGTGGCAATGTTGCCAATAACGACAAAGTAAAGCTAACCGAGGTCCACGAAGCGCTTTTCGAACTCAACCGGTTGATTGAAATTTCAAAAAACAAGAAGCATGTTTAACTTGTATGAATACTTGCTTACGGTGTACCAGGATGTTGAGGTGCTGCAGAAAATATACCGTGCATCCGGCATTGCCGACATCGAAGAAATGCTTAGCGATCTGCGCAACAATCCAAGCTGTTGCCTGATGGTTCGCGATGGCGGCGACGGCAGGTTTGATCTGCGCGACCGCCGGTTGAATACTGCTTACCATACTTTTTGGGTATTTACCAGGGCTAAGGTTAATGACAACGACAGCCGCCTGGCTGCTAAAAGATTGAGCATGGCAGTAGGTATCAGGCTTATCGACCGCATGCGTGCCGATGCTTTGGAGTTTAGCGCTCCGGCATATGGCCTCAATGACGAATCGATTGATTACACCGAGATCGGCCCGATAGGGCAGAACTACTATGGTTATAGTTTTAACTTCCTGGTATCGAGCAGTGTGCCTAAATATGTTCCGCCACCTGTTTATCCAGATGGCACCTACCTTATTGATGCAGATGATAATGCAATTAATGATGATTCAAATACACATTTAATTGAATAGCCATGACCATATCAACTAAAAAATTATCATCCTACACTCCTGCTGAGCGACGCAGTATGATTCCAGAACTGGATCAGCACTACCATGTTGTGACCCTATTGCCTGATACTATCGAACCGGGTCGTTTAGTGTTGTTCAATGGCCGGTTGTGGCGTGGGCTGCTACCAGGTGAGAGCAGTTTGCCTGTAGGCATACCAATCCCTGCAGCAGGTTATTGGTCGAGTATTTTCAATGGGTTTTATGGTCCTGCCTTGCGCACTGACCTACCTGTTACAATTTCTTCTGACCAGGACGGTATATTGCTTAGCTACAACATCAACATACCGCTTGCTTTAAATCATGTTGTTGGCATTGTTAGCTCAGGTCGCATCGAAGGCCCTGGCATAAGTGCCATATTCAGGTCGCTTTCGTTTCCTGGCTATACTCCGTTAAGCATTCTGATTCAACTGAGCAACCTTAGTGGTAACCAGCTTACACCTAGCAATGCCGGTATGCCGCTTACCAATTTTAACGGGCGTGCCATCATCAAAATATATCCTCCTGCACCATGAGCCAGGACCAGTTGAATCTTAAAATCACGCTCGAGGCCTTTGCCCGCATCGTGATTGACGAGTGGGAGAAGAAGATTGAGGCGCTTGGCATTGGGGTTACACATCAGCTTATTGACAGCTTATATCAGCATGTGCATACCAATGCCAATGGCGACCCTGTTCGCATCGAATTTACATTCAACTGGTATGGTAAGATGGTTGATTATGGGGTTGGTAATGGTGTTTCGCTCGAAGAAAGGGATTCATTGATTATGTCGGGCAGTACTTCACGAAGGGCAAAACCGTGGTACACTGATGTGTTTTACAAACAGCTCGAAAGGCTTCGCTACATTCTGCAGGACAAGGTAGCACGTGATGTTGAACAGATGATCGTTATCAATCTTCAGGGTCCGGCACGTCCGGATAAACCAGTCACTGCGAGAAAAACTTCTCCATCAAGATCTAAGGGTAATTGGTATTCTCAATATGCTAAAATTAAGGGTAGGCAATGAGCAAAAAAGCCAGCGTAGAAATATTCATCAACGATGAACAGGCAAGAGCTCGTTTTGAGGAAATTCAAAACGAGCTTAAAACAATCAAAGCGCTTAAGGATAAAGCATTTGCATCTGGCGATGTAACCGGTTTCAACAAGCTGAATACCGAGATGAAGCGTCTCACCCGAGAAGCTACGGCCATGCAGCGCAAGGTAACAGATGTTGATTCTGTATTGAAAAATCTTAAAACAGCCAGCATCAAACAAATGCGCGAGGCATTGGCCAAGGCCAATATGGAGCTTTCGGTGATGAGCCGATCGGATCCAGGATTCGACCGCAAGCGCAAACAGATTCAGTTGCTTGATGCCGAGATTCAGCGCGCTGTTGCCCGCACCAAGGTTCATGGTGGCGTTATGGACCGTCTTGCGTATGGGTTTAACAAATACTTTACCATGGCAACAGCTGTTGCTGCCACACTCACCGGTATTGCTTTTTCCGCCAAGGAATGGATAAAAGGCCTGATGGGCATGGATGATGCCCTTGCCAATGTGATGAAGACAACCGGCCTTACCCGCAAAGAGGTCAGGGAACTCTACACCGAATTTGGCTACCTGAACACCCGAACACCCCGTATGGAGTTGCTCGCACTGGCCGAAGAGGCCGGCCGCCTGGGCAAGAAAACCAAAAAGGAGGTGATGGATTTTGTTGAAGTTGGCAATATGATTAAGGTGGCCCTGGGTGACGATTTAAAGGGCGACGCGGCCGAAGCCATTAAAGAGGTTGGTAAACTTGCCAACATCTACAACATTGCCTCAAAATATGGCACAGATTTCCGTCAGGCAATGCTGATGATTGGTAGTGCTATCAATGAGGTTTCGGCCAACAGTCAGGCGCAGGCTCCTTTTCTTATCGACATGCTTAAGCGTTTGGGCGGTTTAGCCGATCAAGCTAATATTTCTGCTCAGAATGTAGTTGGTATTGCTTCTGCACTCGATCAACTTGGCCAAACCAGCGAAGTTTCGGGTACAGCTATAAACAAGACTATTCTTAACATGTTTACTGATGTGACTACCTATGCTGACATTGCAAAGATGTCTGTTGATGACTTTCGCAATTTGCTTCAAACCGATGCGAACACTGCGTTACTTACGTTTTTAGATGGTCTCAATGGCAACAATGAAGGGCTAATCCGTATGGCTCAGAAATTCGACGGCCTTGGCCTCGATGGTGCCAGAGCTATACAGGTGCTTGCTTCGCTTGCCAGCAATACCAACCTGGTAAGGCAAGAACAGGCACTTGCCAACAAGGCCCTCGAAGAAGGCGTTTCGCTTACCAACGAATACAACATTAAAAACAACAATATGGCCGGCAGTTTCGAAAAAATTGGTCAGGCCATCCGTCGTTGGTTTATCAACAGTGAGCTAAACAAAGCCCTTGAAGGCATTGTAACCAGTTTTGCCAGGATGGTAGAAATACCTATCGAACGCAAATTGCAGGCCGAGGGCCGCGAGGTAGCACAGCTGGTAGGTCAGCTCACCGATGCCAACCTCAAGGCCAACGAGCGCCGCAAAATCATTGCCAAGCTCAACGAGATATCGCCCGACTTGGTGAAGAACCTCGATGCCGAGAACCTTAATTACGAACTGCTTTCGCAAAATGTGAATGCCTACAACGATGCACTTGTGCAGCGCATTGTGCTCGAAAAGCTCACCCGCGAACAGGCTGATATTTTGGCTCGGGCAGCCGTACTTGGCGCCCAGGCTAAAGAGCGCGAATTGGACATTTACGAAGCCATCTATGCTGCCAACATCGATATTGCAACATCGCAGGGCACTATTGAAGAAAAAATCAAACGTGCAACTCAGTATTTAATTACTCAAGGCGCTTCTGTTGATGAGTTTAACCGTAAATCCGGCATTAGCGTAAACCGTGCCGGCCAGATTGTTGATAATCGTTCGAAAGAACAAAAACTTCTCGACGATATCATCAATCTACAATCGTCGCGTAATGACCTGATTGCCCGCCAAAACGACCTTGAGGCCAAGGCCGGACCTATACAACAGCGCATTGAGGCATTCAAGGAAATGCTTGGCCTGAATATCAAATTAGTTGAAACGCAACAAAAAACAAAAACAGTCGAAGGTGAGGTTATTGCAGAAACGGCAGATGCCGCAAAGCGACGCCTCGATGCAGAACGTAAGGCCATCGAAAGCCGGCTTGCCTTGCTGGACGAGAGCTACGAAAAAGAACTTGCTATGCTGCGCCAAAACCACGAGGAAAAACGCTCGGCCATTGAACAGGAAATTAAATTCAACAAAGACCTTACAGCAAAAGACCTGGCCAATTTGCGCGAGGCTGTTAGCAACAGCCGCAAATTGCAGCAGAAGGAAGAAGAAGCTCTTGCAAAACAATGGCAGCTCAAATCGCTGCAAATGCAGCAAGAGCTTGTAAACCTTGAACTTTCGGCCACGCAGAAAGGCTCAATTGCCGAGTTTGACCTCAAGATGAAAAGCCTCGATCTGCAGCAGCAGATCGAACTGGCTCAGGTGAAGGAGCACGAAACCAACAAAGAGGAAATAAGGTTTGCCATCATGCGCAAATATGAGAGGCTGCGCAATGACGAATACCTGGCCCATGAGCTTTCGCAACGCGACCGCCAGATGCGCACCGAACTGCTCAACCTGATTGTTGGCCAGGAGCAGGAGCTTAAGGTGTTGAACGACAGACGTGCAAAAGGCCAGATCAGCGAGAAGCAATACCGCATCGAGCTCAACAAACTTCAGCAGGACTACTCGCGCCGGAGCCTGCTCATTGCCATAGATAAGGCCGAGGCTGAATTAAAATTGCTCAAGGCTGCAGGCGCTGATGTTATTGATCTGGAGATGGAGATTGCCCGGCAGCGTCTGGAAATACAAAACTCCGTTATTCCTGGTCAAAAAGCCGATACCTCTCCCATCAAAAGCCTTGAGGCATGGCACAATGCAGCCATCGACATGGCCCAATCAACAGCCGATGCCATTGCTCAGATCAATGCAAACCGCATCAATACGGAGCTTGATGCGCAATTGGCCATGCTCGACCGCCAGCGGCAGGCCGAGCTCAAAAACAAAAAGCTTACCGAGGAGCAAAAAGAAGCCATCAACGAGCGATTCCGCAAGCGGGAAGCAGAGATCAAGCTCGATGCCTGGAAAAAGCAGAAACAAGCCGACATCATTACCTCTATCATACAAACTGCACTTGCTGTGCTGAATCAGCTTGCCGGCGGCGATCCTTTGACGGCATTTCCTCGCTCCATTGCTGCAGGTGTGGCCGGTGCAGCCCAAACTGCTGTTATCATCGCCCAGAAGCCACCGCAGTTTTTCAGCGGTGGCTACACACGCCGATCGCTTAGCGATCATACCTATGCGGGCGAGGTGCACGCCAACGAGTTTGTCGTGAATGCGCGCGCTACGGCCAACCCTACGGTGCGTCCGGTGCTCGATATCATCAATAGGGCTCAGGAATCGGGCGCAGCATCGAGCATTAACCTGCCCAGGGCAATACAGCTTGCCACCGCAAATCAGCATGCTTCGTCAACCGATAACAATATGATGTTTACAATGGCGCAGTTTTACAATGCTGTTGAACTGTTTTCCGGTGTGGTTCAAGATCTTACCGAAAAAGGCGTTAAGGCCAACCTGATATATCAGGAAATCAGACGCATGATGGATAAAGAGGCCAACGCAATAAACCGCACAAACTAACTCGTTTCTGTGTTGGTTTTTTTTGGTTGCCCGGGTGCATGTGTGCCCGGGTTTTTTTACTTTTACTGGCAAACCAATAAAACCTCACAATTATGAAAACGCAGGTCGATAATTGTTTTAATTGCTTATCACCTATAAAAAGCAATATATTGTCCAGTAACAGATTGGTTACTGAACGTGCCACAGTTGCTATTAATAAGATACTTGGTAAGGCGCAACATGGTTACTGTGAAAAATGTATATCACCTCTGGCGACCCAAGTGCGCGATGTTTTTGCTGAAAATGATAGATTCTTAAACCAACATATTGGGCACATACCCATTTTAACAACACACAACCCATATCAATGGGCATACATGCCTGTTTCAATTGTTACCGGTCAGATAGTTATTGGTACAGGTGTTATTTCCGAGTTCAAATCTTCATTAACCGATTTTTTTGGTGAAGCATCTAATAGTTTTGCTGAGAAGATAGCTATGGGTGAAAAAAATATATTTGCCCAATTAAGAAAAAAAGTGCTACAAATGGATTGTGATGCCGTTATTGCCACTGATATTGATTATGCTGAATTAGGCAGCTTAAAAAATATGATTATGGTTTGTGCATCTGGCACAGCTGTTAAAATTAAAAACGTAGATATACTTGGCGAAAACGCAATTATTATAACGAAGTTAAAAGAATCGTTTAAAATGGTTTTGCTGATCAACGAGTATAAGGATAGTCTGGTTAGCTACTAATAGGTTTTTGTCCTTTGCCCCGCAGTTTGGCCACAATAGCTTTGTGGCAAAATGCAGGCCCATGATCATTATTGCAGCGCAGCCGCCTCTGGTAAACCTTAGCGGGCTGCCGGTCATATTCCGGGTGTCGAGCAATATGTTCGACGAACCCTATTTCCGCATCAAAGCTGTGCCTGTGGCCGGGCAGGCCGAATTTAAGCAGCTCAACAGCAACGATGAGGCTGTTTTCGACCTGCGCGAGTTTTTTGCTGCCGAATTGCGGTCGGAGCTTAAAACAAGCCCCAGCGTTCATCCGGATGCTGCCAAAGAATTTGAGCCCACGTTTTATGAGTATTACGGCGTTCCGCCAACTACTCACGCCTCGGCAATGGAAACCATTGTTGTTGTTCGCGGCAGCATACCACGCTGGTATCTGTCGCAATTCTACCAGAATTACGACGACTTCAACGACTACATTGCCACCGAGAAGCATCTTACCCTTTGGCCTCGCACTCAACCTAAGCGCGTACTTCCAGGGCAGCCTGAACTAATCTATTTTTTAGCGCCATCGTCGGCCACATACAGCCCTTCGGTGCTGATCAACTATGCCGACGGCACCACCGCCAGCCACTCTCCGGCAATATCAGTGAGCGCTCAGGCGCTGCAAGTGGCAAGCCTGCCGGTTGGCTTTTCGGTCCTTAATATTGCAGGCGTGAACCCATCAAAACAGGTAACATCATACACCGTTACCATTGCCGGCGTATCGCGCACCTATACAGTTGATCATACACCATACCGCGAGGTGCGCTATCTGATATTTCGCAACAGCCTTGGCGGCTACGACACTCTTGCCTGCACCGGCGAGGCCGATGAGTCAACACGTGCAACCCGCCAGATAGCAGAGGCTGTATATGACCCAGATCATCTTGTCCGAAACAACAAAAGGGTGTATGCCATTGAGCATAACGAAGTTGTTAAAGTTAACTCGGGTTGGCTGTTGCCAGCCGAACGCGACTGGCTCAATGAACTGCTGATCAGCGACGATGTGTATGAGCAGATCGGCAATATTATCCGTCCTGTTATGATGATAAGCGCAGAACTCGACCGCTCGCGCCGTCGCTTCAACCCTGGTAGTGTTGAAATTGAGTACGAACGTTTATGCCCTGCTGTATAATGGCCGAAAAATACTGGAAGCTCAAAAAAAGTAAGGTTCCTGGTAAGGTTCCAACCTTGAACGAAATCGACCTGGACACTATCGTTCTCAATCAGGCTGATGCGATTGCTTATGTGCGCAAAAAAGGCTTTGATGGCGATCCTGATGAGGTGGTGGCATTAACGGGTGACGGCGATAAACACCTGACCTTTCATGTTTCAAACAAACTGTTCGAAGTAATAAACCACAATCTTGGTAAGAACCCTGCTGTCAGTGTAGTTGATTCTGACAATGAAAAAGTTATCGCAGACGTAGAATATATTGATAATGATACTGTTAAGGTCTCATTCACTGATTTTTTCACAGGTAAAATAATCTTCAACTAAAAACAATCAAGCAATGAAAATTAAATCACATCTTGACTTTGAGAAACAAGCGCAAATTATTAACATAAAGTTGCACTCTGTTTCCACACTACCTACCGGTTGGGCAGGTGGCCTTGTGTACCTTACTACGGACAACAAGGTATATTACCACAATGGAACAAGCTGGATTGCCGTAAACGACACAAGTGGATTGGTGGCATCCGTTGCTGGTGGAACAGGTATCAACGTATCAACGTCTGGTGGTGTTGCTACAGTTACGCTCGTAACTGATAACGCAACACTTGAAAGCGTTGCAGGTGCAGGTGGGGCAGCAAGGATAAAGGATTCAGGGGTAGTTGCTGCTAAAATAGCTGACAGTGCTGTTGAAACTGCTAAGATCGCCAATGCAGCAGTTACGACAGCTAAGATTGCGGACAACAACGTTACGACAGCTAAAATCGTTGACGGTAACGTGACTGCAGTTAAACTTGCGACAGACTCGGTCACTACAATTAAAGTTCTTGACAAGAACATTACGTTTGCGAAGATTCAGGACGTTCCGACAATGACAGTTATTGGACGTGTTGCTGGCGGCAGTGGCGCTCCTTCTTCCATTACAATACTCACAGACATTACTGGTATTATTTCAGCTCACGACAGTCTTGCATCAGCTAAAGCCGTAAAGGATTATGTGGATGGAGTTGTCGGTGGACTTGGTTCCTTAAAAGGCGGCTTTGATGCCGCTAACGCCACAGCATTTCCTTCCGGTTCGAAAAAGGGCGACTACTGGTATTGTACCTCAGCTAAAGCAAACCTAAACGGTGTTGCATTAAATATAGGTGACGTGCTTATTGCCAACAAAGACAACGCTTCCACAACGCTTCCTGCAGATTGGGTGTTTTTGGAGGTAAACCGTGATCAGGCGACAACCTCAACGCTTGGTGTTATATCGCTTGCTACGCAGGCAGAAGCCCGGGCAATGAGTAGCACAACCAAGGCGCTGACAGCATCGAATCTTGGCGATATTAAAGCAACAGATGGCGAAACCCAAACCGGAACAGCGACTGACAGGTTCGTGACGCCAGCAAATATCAGCGCAAGAACAGCAACAGAAACTCGAACTGGTATTGCTGCAATAGCTACACAGTCTGAGGTTAATACCGGAACTGATAACACAAAAATTGTTACTGCTGCAAAGCTCAAGGTTTACTCTGAAAATCTTGTTGCTACATATGGCCGTTATGTTGCTGATGTTGGCAATGGCAGTGCTACAAGTATTGTGATCACACACAACCTTGGCACTCGTGATGTACAGGTTGAAGTATGGGATAACACAGCATATGAAACTGTACTGTGTGATGTGCAAAGAACAAGCACCAACTCAGTAACGCTTGGGTTTTCTGTGGCACCTACAAGTAATCAGTTAAGGGTGTTCATAACGAAGTAAAATGCAGATCAGAGCAAATGTTGTATTACATGGATTGCTGAGGTTTCTTAACCTCACAGATGTTACGTCATACGCTGGTATGCTTGTGGTTGACAATACAGGCAATGTAAGGCGAAGCATTAACCCTGCTGCTGTTGCATATCAAATTTCGGGTATTGTTGGTAACACTTTTGGGCTGATAAATCTTGCTGGCTTTATAGGTACAAATACTGGATCATATACAGTGCGTGTTGATATGCAATTCGCAGACCTCAACAATGCTGCATATCGGCTTTCTGCAAACAGAATGATTGAATTCAGTTTTGTAAGCTATCAAAGTGGACAAAGTATTATCCACACGGAGCCTGAAATAATGCTTGTGCAACACTCTGGATTGATAGTAAGGCTTTCTGATGGTGTTGTGTTTGACTTAAAAGCACAGGATATTGATTGCTCAACTGAGCTTGCTAATAACATGTTGCGAGTAAACATCAGGAATAACATAGGAAATTCGGCTATACCAGCAGCAAACGCATCAATAAGATGTAGGTACAATATAAGCGTCAAGCGGTTTGATTGGGTAACTGGTGGCGATGAATAAAAACAATTTGAATCATGGGCTTACAAGGACAGAATTTTACAAAGTGGAAAGGTGATGACATGTTGATCGTATTTACGATTGAGGACGTGCAAAGCCTGACAGGCTATAGTGCTGAGTGGAATGTATCAGTAGATGTTAACAGCGCAAAACTGTTAACAAAAAAATCCAGTCTTGGTCAAATCACGTTTGATAACAACAAAGTAATAATAACAGTTGCAAGTGCAGAGACGAAGGAAAGCGTTACAAGCCTTCCAGCCGGATTGTATTACCATGAACTACAGTTGATTGATTCTCAAAACAAGAGGACAGTCAGTGCTGTAGGTGTATTTGATCTTAGAAGTCCATCCCTTAAACGTCCATAACATGGCTAAAAAAACTAAAGCAAATGTACAGTTTGAAACGGCTGGCAGTGGTAAGCCCGAAATTGGTGAAATGCAACGCTGGAATGGTTCTGAATGGGTTCCAACCAATTCCGCCAACAGACCAATTCATGAACTCTTTGTCACCAATCGTATTAATGTAGGTGGCGAAATAAATATCAATAACCAGCTTGTAATCAAAGTTCTGCAAGGTGGGTTTGGATTTTATACGATCGGGCAGGGGGGTGCACAAATCCTGCGGGCAAGGATATACAGTGACGGCGATATTGAAGCTTTCAGCACCTAATGAATTATGATACCAATTACCAAAGTGCGTACCAACAAGATTTGTCAGGAATTGGGAATTGCTCCCACTATTGGCATTCGTTTCTTTAATCAGTTTGATGCTAACCTTATCAACCCAGATGGCATCAGCTCCACGTATTGTGATGGTAGCACTCCAGCCCTCAGACTTGCGGAGTTAACCACACAGCCTTTACGCATTGGTAAGTTTCGCGGATACCGGCATGGAATGGTCTACTTTATCGCCAGCCCCAATAAATTGTATTCCTATGATTTTGAGGATGATATTGCCACTTATATCGGTGAATTTCACTATAGCGTCACCGATATTGCCATGACCGCCAACCGGTTCTGGTTCTGCTATTCGGACAACCCTGTCCGCATCACCGAGTATTTCTTTGACCTGCGCTTCCCTTCAGTCCTGAATCTCAGTAGAAACTTCAACACCGCACTAAATGAGGCCGCCGGACTTTTTGCCATTGATAATGATACCATCGTCATAGGGGGTCTTGGATCTATAAAGGTATTGGATATTTCCTCCAGTTCTCCGGTTGAAATCTCCAGTATCCCCATTTCCGGAAGGGTCAATGGCGATATGGTGGTTCACCCTGCTGACGAAACCATGATCGTCAGCATCCTCGATGGGTCAACTCGTTTACTGCGCAAATATTCCCTGTCTACAGGGCAGCTCCTGGCTTCACGCAATGTCATCAACAACGATGATGTATTCGCCATGTTTAACTGGAAGAATATCATCTACATCGTAAAAACCGATGGTTCAATGCATTCCGTGAACCCTGCATCCCTTCAGCAAACCTTTGTCCGCACAAAATCGATAGGGGCAGCCACAGCAGGTGCTACCAATACGCCTTTTAGAAATAATGAATTTTAGCATGAACATTAATAGCTTGTAAAACCATGCTCACACTTCGCATTGCCAACACGCCAATTCCGCTGCACGATCAATCCCTTTCGGTTGTGCTTACCTCGCCTTATCCGGGCATGGCTGCCGGCCAAACAGGCGGCAATTTTGTATTCAACTTCAAAATAGCTACTACCGATGAACTGAAGCGTGCCATTGGTTTTGTTCACCGCCCGGGTACGTCAGCCAATACCCGTGTGCCTTTTAGCATCAATGCATCAGGCATACGGTGGGATGGTATTGCAGAGGTCATAGAGGCAGGGCGAGATTTCGTTGAGATCATGTGCCCGCTTGGTAATGGCGATTTCAACAGCAGGGCAAAAGATGTTAGACTTCCTCAGCTTGATTACGGCGGTGATCTCAGCCTGCCATTGGCATCATGTGTTGGGCGTACAACCGTTGACCTTAACTACGATTTATACGGCGAATCACAATTCAGCGTTGAATCTGTTCTGGTATTTTCTGACATTCAGAATAATACTGGCGAACTATCGCCGAATGGCGAACTTTATGTGGCAAATGCCGGCAAAACCATCAATCTCAAGTTTGAGGTTTTTGCTTTGATTGATGCATCGTATAGGGCTATCAGAATTTACAAAAACAATTCTGTTTTTCGTGATCTATTGCTTACAGGCAACAACGAACGTGTAAGTACAAACATTGACGTTGAGCCTGGTGATGAATTGTATTTCAGGCTATATCTCGAAAGTCTTGGCGGTATACATAATACAATAACTGGTTCATTCTTCAAAAATTCTAAACTTACTATTGCTGACAGGCAATTGAGCAGTACCATGCTCGACGGCGCCATCAAACGTTATCCTGATATAAACTATGCCGTTTTTCCGGTTCACAATCCTTTTGCATTTGATCATTGGCCAGATGATGAGTTTCAGATTGACAATCAAAGCCTGAAAACAATTTACAGCCGGTTTGTTAGGGTGATGAACTATTGGTTTAACAATGCATTCCCGGGTACTATTGCTGTTGAAGGTGAAGATGAAACTATGTTTTATGCCGGTAACCTCTTTGTTCCGTTTCCTTATATAGCATTCATTGTACAGCGTATAGCCGACAGGTTTGGCTTACGCATCATCAACAACGTTTTTGAAAATGAGTTAAAGTATGCTGTGCTCATCAATCATTACCTTGAGAATTACTTTCTTGACGAGCGTATGTTGGCCGCCAACAACAAGCTGCTCATCAACGATCATGTGCCTGACTGGTCAGTTTACGATTTCATGCAGGAGCTATGCAAATTCTTTGGGTTGGGGTATGAAATCGACAACGAAGCTTCGACCATCGAGTTCATGTTTTTGAAAGATCTATTGACTACAAAACCAATTGATATTTCGCATCTTGTTGTCAGCCATCCTGTTGCCGATTGGAATAATAACCCATCGGCAATGGCCTTAAGAGTAGAATACCCGAATGAATGCAAACTAAACTCAGATATTAAGAGCCAGGCTGGTTTAAAAATTCTTGGCGCCGTTAATACCCTTTCCGAACTACCAGCAACAGCCGATGTTAACGATGCCTATCTGGTATTGCTTTACGACAGTTACTATGCCTGGAATTATAATCCCGATACATACGAGTTTAGTTGGGTATTTCATAGCCGCAGATATGTTACAGAAATAACTACCGGCGAAAATCCGTTTGAAATCACCAGCAAACTGGCATCAGCGCTCAACATCAGATATGTTGATATTATTCAGCCTATAAGCCTGTTTCGCGAGTGGCAGATTCCGGCCAGTCATCAGGTTGCAGAATTTGAAGGCGCACCAGACATTTACAACGGCAATTGGCATCCAGTAGTTTGCTGGTATCATGGCATGTACAACGACAGCCTTGGTCAGCCATATCCTTTTGCCAGTGCCGATGTTTCTTCTTTCAGCGGCAATGATATCCCAGATGCGCCGTTTAGCTTGCACCTTGGCGGCAGCCGAGGCCGATACAATATTTTATGGCGCGATTATATCACATGGCGCCAGTCAGCAAAACCGGTCCGCATTCAATTCATTCCTGATAATAAATTTCTCAAAGAGTTTCGGTTCTGCAAACAGGTCAGTTTTAGCGGTGTAAATTATCTGGTTGCTGAGATCAGAGGCAGCATCGGCAACAACGGCCATGGCGTTTGGGAAATGCTTGCTTTGTCAGTATAGTTCTGTCCTGTTATTTTTTTTCCTCAGCCGATAGCTTTGGCATATCAATTATGAATGCCATGCTCACAATTTTTTTGCTTTTTGTTTGTGGCTTTCTCTTTCTTCTATTCAATGAGTGCGAAGATGAGAGCGTTCGCAACAACTGGAAAGGCCGATATGCCTGGCTTAACCAGCGCGGCAGCTGGAAACGCAAGTGGCGTATCGTTAACAACGAAACAGTGCCTTTTAAACCAGACTACTATTCATTTTCTTTAGCAGTGTCTGGTCAACGTATTCAATTCAGTTTCCCAGTTCATTGGTGGTACTTTGGTGTTTATCCGGAAAACGAAGAACGTTTCCCGTTTAGCTCAACAATTCTGGTATTTCTGACAGACCCTGAGCATATGTTTCAATTTCTGAAGCTGCGCATGATCGAGCTTGCATTTTTAGTCATAAGCTGGCAAGCCTGCATTAGCTGGTTTGTTAGCACAAGGTTATTTGCCCTTGTCAAAGAAAAGTGGTTGCCTAATATATCATGATTCGCATGGCTGACAAATTACTTCTGCAGGTGCAGGCAATGACCTGGCCTGCAAAACTCTTTGCCCTCATTGTATCATTTCTTGCACCTCTTGGCTCGCTGATTCATGTCATCATTGCATTGCTGATCGCTGATGCTGTTACTAGCATATATTATCAAATGAAACTAGCTTACACCAATGCCAATGGTGAACATAAACTAATAGCATCATTTAAGGTAATTGAAAGCGCGCGCCTTCGTAAGTCGCTGGAAAAGATGTTTTTCTATATCCTGATGCTGGTGCTTTTCTACAGCTTCGATGTTTATGTGCTGCAGGTTGAGCCAATATCAGCCGATGCAATACACACATTCAGCATCACCAATATTTCTGCTGTGCTTATATGCCTTGTCGAGCTTACATCGATAGCCAGTAATGTAAGCAAAATCACTGGCAACAGCATATTCGACCGCATCATTGGTTTGTTTTCGAAAAAGGTTAACAAAAAATTTGATCTCGATGACCAAGACAATTCCTGACCGCCAGCTTACGCAGAATTTTAGCCTTTACGAGTTTATCGAAGGCTCGCTGCCACCCGAAGGTGTTGCACTAAACTGGCGCCATATCCACCTGATGGATATGGCAAAGATTGAGGAGGTCGCCAAACATGCGCAAACTATCCGCGACCTCATTAACCGCGAGTTTAAGAGCGATCTGGGGCATACAGAAATTGGATTGCGCATTATGTCGGGCTGGCGCTGCCCCGAGTGGGAGCTTCGCATGGGCCGAAGCGGCCAGAGCCAACATACGATTGCTGCCTACGATGCCACACCAATATTGTGCAGCAAAAATCAGGCTGCATCTATTATTGGCTGGCTTTACCATAGGTTTAGCCGTAGTTATGTAGGCGGCTTTGCCATCAAAAAGCCAACATTCCAGGATGGAAAAATGATACTACCGGGATTTGTGCACTTCGATTTCAGGGGTAGCATTGCCCGGTGGGAATACTAATTGTTTCATTAAAATTTCAAGTTATGAAAAAGTTCCTGATGATGCTTCTACTTGCGACAATTTTTGTCGTTGCAGTGCCTGTCATGGCGGCAGATGGGTCATCGCCGCCTGAAAACCCTGTTAATCTCGAAATGTTTGCCAGTATTGCAGCTCTTGCGGGAGGCATTATGGCAATCATGCAATGGCTTAAGCCAGCATTAAACCTGTCGGGCCGGTATATTGATTTTGTGAGCTGGGTTCTTGGCTCATTGTTAGGCCTGATTGGCTGGTATTTTTCCCTGGGTATTTTCAGTAATATCCCGTGGTATGCAGCTATTATATATGGTTTATTCGCCGCATTTACTGCCAATAAAGGTTTTGATGTTTTAGCACGTAATTATTGACGTATGTTCACCCGGCCTTATCTACTGGCTATAATTCTGCTGCTTCAAGGCTGCAATATGCAGCGCTGGTGTGCGAAGCATTATCCTCGGTTGCCCGATAGCGTTGCCTATGTTAGTTCAACAACATACAGCGACACAGTTGTTCAGGTTATTTTGCCTGCAATTAAGGTTACCGACAGTGTTTTGCTAACTAATGAAGGTGCAACGCTTACGCTCGAAACGCCATTTGCGCGCAGTACAGCAACAGTACGCGCAGGCAAACTTGTAGGCACTCTCGAGCAATTACCAACACCCGCATTGGTGCCAGTGAAAAATGCCATCCGCAAAACAACAACTGAGCATTATCGCCGCGATATGGTTCCGGTGATAACCAATCAGCTTACCCGTTGGCAACAAATTCAGATTTCTGCTGCATGGGTATTCCTGATTATTATTGCAGTTGGCACTGCATGGTTGTGGCTACAGCGCAGAATTAGCTGGTTTAGCTATCTCAGGCGTAAACGCCAGCCTCCTTGAGGGCTCTAATTAACCCTATCATAATCAATAAAGCCGGCACATAGCAAAGCCGGCTTTTTCATTATAGTAGGCCATTTAAAAAATCTGGCCTGAAGTTCACGATCTTCTCTGACCGTTCACCAAAATGATTTCGCACATACCTTATAGTACTCTCGAATCTCCTATGTCCTAGATGACTCATCAGTTCGGCCAATGTTGCACCCGATTCGAGTAGCTTGCCTGCACCTGTGTGCTTCAGGCTGTAAAATTTATATCCTGACGGAAATCCCAGCTCTTGCTTTATTAGGTTAAACCGGTAATTAAAACTGTTTATTCCAACAGGTTGCAGGCCAGGCATACCACCTTTTCCTTCAATAGTTGCATTGCAAGCTCCAACTTAGCCCTTGTTTTTTCACAGTCCCTACATGATTGTTTACCATATGATGGTTTCTCGTCATTCGAGATTGTAGTTTGATTGTCCTCACTAAAAAAATACTCTATTGGCTTGTTGTAAACCAGTGCAATACGCTCCAGTGTCTCAACAGTCATTGTCTTGTACTTAAGCATGTGCAGCACCCCGTGCTCGGTCATGCTAAGTTTTTCAGCAAACAGCTTCTTTGACTTCTCGCTGTTGCGCAAATTTTCAACCTTGCTGTAATTCATTGCCTTAGGTTTATTAAATCCAGGGCAATGAAAATTTTTTATCAAAAACATGTAAAAAAACTTGCATTGCCCTGAAACTGCCCTTACATTTGTTGTGTAAAATTTACATATTTTGTGTATGCAAAAGCAAATATTTCTATCTAATTGTATGAATATGAACTTAAAAGACTATTACGCATTCTTGCGTAATAGTCATAATATATTTATCGCCGAGGTTCAACAACGCCTCGGCATAAACCGAAAGACCTTTTATAACAGGCTTAAGCATGATAGCTGGTCGGATAGCGACCGCGAAGCTATCAGGATGATTGCTGAAGAGCTTGGTAAAAAGTTCCAGCCGTGAAAGAGGTCTATTGGAACAAGGGCAATACGATGCTTGTGATCGAAGATATTGTAACAGGCGACATCTGTCGCCTCGATGAGATGCCCTCAAGCTTTTTGCTGCAATTCGATGCAGCAATAGCCATGTGCAGGCCGGCAGCCTATGAATCCCTATGCCAAGAATTTGGCAATGGGCCTCACCGCGCATTCGAGCGCGTTTTTCAGTTCGCGGCCTGCAATTTCAGCACTAAGGACGACAATACAGACATCGACGAAGATTTCAACTTCGTCACCGAAACGGTTGCATGCCCGGTGCGCCACAAATGCAACCAACAATATTGCAGGTTCGAAACCGACCTGGGCAAACGAGAAATTGAGATTGTTCGCCTGTTTGCTCAGGGCCTTGCTGAGATCAGCATAGCTGAACGGCTGTTCATTAGCCCTGCAACTGTACACAATCATATAACAAACATCTACCGCAAACTTGGCCTGCAAGGCAGCCAGCATCCCGACAGGTTGCTGGTAACCTGGGCAGTCAACAATAAAGTTTAATGTTTAACCGCGTCCCCACGCCCAAAAAACTGTTCTATGACACCCATGTTCAAAACAGGTACCCGCAGGTACCTTATCAGGTATTCCATCATGGTAAACGGTGAAGAATACCCCAAGCAAATCATCGTTGAAAGCCAAAACGAGCTGCACGCTAAGGCTTCACTAGCAGCCAGAATGGCTCCAGGTACTGAGTTTGTAATCGCCAGCATTCAACGGATATGAATACAGTGACTGTCGTGCGCGTTGGTAATGATATCGTTGTCAATGGCAAACCGCTTGGCGATACGCCAATCACTGACAAGGAGCGCTCAGCCGTTGAACGCTTTTTACAGATCAGCAAGTCGGTAAAGATAAAATCAAGCGTATTCCCATGAAAACAACGGCCAAACCTACACATGGCCGGCTTATTTTCATTGAGAATGCTACCGGCCGCAGTATAACTGTAGCCATAGGCCCATGGGCCTTGCTACAACATAAAAAGCGCCTGCTATCCGGCGATCCGCAGTTTCGAGGTGGTACACTTAAGATCGCTTACCTATGAAATACTGTGATAAAACCACGCTGCCAACGCGCAAAATCGCCCGGCATCTTAAACGGCCTATTCAGCGCAAGTTTAGGCTAAAGCTCTACATCTATTACTGCCATGTTTGCGACGGTTATCACTATACAAGCTTGTCGCGCGATGTGTACCGCCAAATATGCCAGCGCCATGTCAGCTGAGGGTTACCAGAAACTATACAAAGCCGTTGTAGAAGAAAAACGGCTTGAGCATGTATCATTGATAAAGCTAGCTGCTGAGCTCGATATCTCTTATTCCATGGCGCTCAGATACTACAGCCATATGCTCAAATTTCTTGCTCAACCTGCAACCTGCCCAACTTGCGGCAGAACTAAAGATGATGTCAAAAACTGCCGCGACGTGTTTCACTACCTCTAACCAACATCTATGATTCCAAAGGAAACAATCGATAGCATCATAAGCCGCGCCATCCTTACTGAGGTTGCCGCCGATTTCATGCCCCTGAAAAAATCGGGCAAAGATATGGTAGGTAAATGCCCCATATGTGGCAAAGATGGCAAGGGTAAAGGCATGTTTTTCGAAGATAAAAAAGACATCTTCAAATGCTTTTCGTGCGATACGGGTGGCAAAGGAGCAGTGTCGTTTCTAATGACCACCCAAAATATGGACTACATTGCCGCCATCAAGTGGCTTGGCGATAAATACGGCGTAGATTATGACGCTGCAAAGCAAAAAGCCATGAAAGACCAGCTTGCAGCACAACGCAAGCTCGGTAAGGCTCACAAATCGTTTTGCGATCTTCAGCTCGAATCGTCTGGCCTCACATACGACGATGTAAAGGCCTTAGTTTATAAAGACGACGATACGTCTAAGCAATTTGAGGTTTCTCCGTTTACAGTTGGCACCTTGAATGAGTATTATCAACTCATTCCTGGTGTTGGTATGGATATGGTCATCAACTATTACGACCTCGACGGTCGTATGGTGATGTACAAGCATCCAAAGCGCGACAAAATGTTGCCATTCTTCCGGGTGCGCTTTCAAAATCCGGAAGCCAGGAAAGATAAGTTCGGCAAGCCGATCAAATACTATTCGCCTCCTGAAAGCGGCACACACCTGTATGTGCCTGAGGCTATCCGAAAGCTCTACCGCAACGGCAACTACATCGAAACCCTCTACATCCAGGAGGGTGAAAAGAAAGCCGAAAAATCGTGCAAGCACGGTTTACTCTCGGTTGGTGTGATGG
>DAOKYW010000022.1:37242-43277 GCA_035325985.1 Bacteroidales bacterium | reverse complement strand
GAGTATTTATCAAAGAGCCTATCTCGGCGGTAAAGCGGTCGTTGTTGCCCACGGCACCGTTGTAGGAGGCAGGCACCCAGCTGGTCCAGCTGTTGGGGTTGGTGTTGTCGGCCGAGTAACCCACCCATGCCTGCAGACCTGCGGTAGCTGTGCCGCTTCCGGTGGTATTTTCAATCCATACCTGTCCGAATACGCTGAATGGCTGAGCGGGGGCAATCACGCCTGATGCAGGTCCCTGCAGGTTGGCCCATCCGATGGAAGGCACAGGTCCGGTATTGCTCACGGTGAGCAGGCCGGAGACATTGGCGGTGCCGTTCCAGAAGCCACCGCCTTCTGATGAGTAGCCGCCATAGACGAAATCACCGGAGCCGAGTTGGAATCGTGCAGCGTAGTCGTAATTCCCTTCAGGCAGTGTACTGCCGATGTTGGCGGTATATTCCGGACGTCCGGTGAAACCCGAGACGCCGTTGTAGGCCGCGCTGACCCAGTTGGTCCAGGCAGAAGGCGACGTGCCTGTGGCGCCATAGCCAATCCATGCACTCAGGCCTTCGTAGCCGTTGGTGCCCAGGTTGACGCCTGTAGCCTGTATCTGCGCATAGACGGTGACACTGCCACCCACGGTAATAGAAGCAGTCGGCGGCCATTGCAGGTTGGCAAAGGTGATCTCCGGCACAGGCGGTGTGGTAGTTACGGTGAGCAAGCCCGAAGGACTGGTTTCGGCGTCCCATGGCCCGTTAAGCCCGCCATAGACGAAGGGCTGGTCGAGGTATTGGTAACGGGTGGCGTAGTAATACGTTCCCGGATTATTTATCAAGGAGCCTATCTCGGCGGTAAATCGGTCGTTGTTGCCCACGGCGCCATTGTAGGAGGCAGGCACCCAGTTGGTCCAGCTGTTGGGGTTGGTGTTGTCGGCCGAGTAGCCCACCCATGCCTGCAGACCTGTGGTAGCTGTGCCGCTTCCGGTGGTATTCTCAATCCATACCTGTCCGAAGACGCTGAAGGGCTGAGCCGGGGCAATCACGCCGGAGGCAGGTCCCTGCAGGTTGGCCCATCCGATGGAAGGCACAGGTCCGGTATTGCTCACGGTGAGCAGGCCGGAGACATTGGCGGTGCCGTTCCAGAAGCCACCGCCTTCTGATGAGTAGCCGCCATAGACGAAATCACCGGAGCCGAGTTGGAATCGTGCAGCGTAGTCGTAATTCCCTTCGGGCAGCGAACTGCCGATGTTGGCGGTATATTCCGGACGTCCGGTGAAACCCGAGACGCCGTTGTAGGCCGCGCTGACCCAGTTGGTCCAGGCAGAAGGCGACGTGCCTGTGGCGCCATAGCCAATCCATGCACTCAGGCCTTCGTAGCCGTTGGTGCCCAGGTTGACGCCTGTAGCCTGTATCTGCGCATAAACGGTAACGCTTCCACCCACGGTAATAGAAGCAGTGGGCGGCCATTGCAGGTTGGCAAAGGAGATGCCGGGCGGAGGTGGTGCGCTGATCGTCAGTATTCCGCTGATATGGGTGGTCCCGTCCCAGAATCCGCCTCCGGTGGCCGACCATCCACCATAGATAAATGGTTGGTCAGGCAGCTGGAAACGGCTAGTGTAATAGTAAGTTCCTGCCGGTAAAGTACTGCCGATGGCAGCAGTGTATTCAGGCCTCGAAGTAAAACTGCTTATGCCATTGTATGTTGCGGGAATCCAGGTGGTCCACGTGCCAGGGTTGGTATTGGCAGCATTAACACCAATCCAAACCTGCATGTTTTCGTAGCCCGTGGGGCCTAGTGGAACACCTTCAACCTGCACCTGGGCATACACATTTGCTGACTCGCCAACAAGGATATTGGCTTCAGGGGGCCATTGCAGGTTGGCAAAATTGTTCTGGGGATCCCATCCAGGTTGCAGCAAGATGGTAATTTCGGCAGGTGCAGTAACTTCAAACGACTGACTTCCTGTCAGATAACCAAATTTTGAAGCCGATACGGCATTGCTTCCGGGCAGCGCAAGGAATTGCACCTGTCCGTTGCTATCCGTGACTCGTGAACCGGCGTTGGCTAATTGTACAAGCGCATTGGCAATGGGCTGGTTGGTGGCGGCATCGCGCACATTTACTATGAGGTTATGCCAGGGTTTTGGTCGCGGTACGCTGGTAAACACCCTGTAGTCGCCCGGGCCAAAGAAGAAGGAATGGGTGGCAGGATTAGAAACATTGATGGCTTCGCCAGAAAAATAGTCGTACCAGATGCCGGGCTTGGTAAAGTTGGGGATCATATCGAAGCCAAAAACACCCATATTCACACACATCACCACATCCATACTTTGATGTGTAATCCACATGCGTTTGCCCAAACCGCCCAGATCGTGCGCGAAATTGCCAAAGCGGAAAGCATCGCTTTTGCGCAGGTCGGCCATTCCTTTTACAACTCTGGCCAGGCGTTCGCGCGCCGGGTTATCCAAATAATCCCAACGTGGGGGCTTTGGTGCGGTGCGATCGCCGCCATACCATATGCTGTAATCGTAGCCCATCTCCTGAAACTGCCAGATCATCTTTGGTCCTGGAATTCCCATAAACAGTACGATGGCCTGTTCCTGATGCCGGATGGCCGTGAGGCTGTCGCGCAGATTGTACCACTGCGACTGATTACCATAGGCCAATGCTTCATACACCATGCGTTCCTCGTCGTGGCTTTCCATATAATCGATCAGGTTCGGATAATTCCAGCCACGGGTTCCGTGGTATGCCCACTGCACGTTGCTGTTGTTTTCCCAACCCATGGCAACCTGCTTGTATGAGTAATGCATTGCGCTCCAGAGCAGCATACCCGCATTGGCCAGCACAGTCTCCTCATCGTTGTTCGCAAAGTGTTCCAGAATCACATAAGCATTGGGATTCACCCACTTAATGTGGCCATAGTAGTCCATGAGAATATTCACACGACTCTGGTCATTGGCATTCCATGCCCCCACATCGCCGCCGGAGAAGTTCTGCGTCAGGCCCTTGGAAAGGTCGATACGGAAACCATCCACCTTGAACTCGGTAAGCCAGTATTGCAACACCTCTTTGAAGAATTGCCGGGTGTGCGTGCTTTCGTGGTTAAAATCGTATCCCACGCTGTATGGATGTGGCGACTGCTGATTGAGCCAGGGGTTGTTGGCAGCAGGAGCGCCATAGCCACCATAATTGGGGTCGAAGTACATCTTCACAAAGGGATTCAGCCCAAAGGCATGATTCATCACGATGTCGAGAATCACGGCCATACCTTTGGCATGTGCAGCATCAATGAACTGTTTGTAGGCCTCACGTGTGCCGTAATATTTGTCGGTAGCAAAAAAGAAATTAGTCGAGTAGCCCCAGCTGTTGTTGCCATCGAATTCCATGATGGGCATCAGCTGAATGGCGTTGACACCAATACTTTTCAGGTAGTCGAGTTTTTCGATGGCATCGGCTATTGATTGCGTATCGTTGAAATCGCGCAACAGTAATTCGTAAATGAGCAGATCCGACTGGTTGTTGTTGATTGCCGGCGGGGTAAAGTTGTTCACCTGCCAGTTGTAAGGGGCACGACCGGGCTGTATGAGCGTTACGATGCCTTCGGTTTTACCCTCAGGATAAGGCTTGAGGTTGGGATATTTGTTGGGCGATATCCACGGATCGTTCCATGGGTCGAGAATTAGCTCCGAATAGGGGTCGGCCAGCCGCAATGTGCCATCCACAAGGTACTGAAAACCATATTCTTCGCCCGGTGTCAGACCTGAAATAGTAATCCAGTAATGCGTCCCGTCAGGGGTGCGGTTCATATAACCGGCATCGCTGATGGTCCAGTTGTTGAAATCGCCGATCACATAGCTGAACTGTTTTTGGGCGATCGGATCGTGGAGAACCAGGGTTACTGTATTGTTGTTCACATAGTTAATGCCTTTCTTCACGCCTGTTGGCAGCGAGGCCACATTCACCGCTCCACGCACATAAACCTCAACAGAATCGCGCAAAGTGATGCTGCCATTGGTGGCTACTGCCTTAATCCAGTTAATTCCTGCAGGCATCTGCTGATACGAAAGCTGATAGCTGAGGCCACTGCCATTGGTCTGGCGAACGAGGGTGCTGTTGATGTAAAAGCTCAGCTGGGTATGTCCGTTGGCTTCGATGCAAACCGGCAAGGTGGCCGAGCTGGTCAGTAAGGTCTGGCGCGTCAGAGGATTGTTGAATTTCACGTTCAGGCCCGGCTGATAGAATTTTACAAGAATGTCGGATCCATCACTGTTTTTGTGGACCAGCCAGTTGCCCTGGGTATTTGCCGTTGCCGAACGGAATACGAGTACCATCTTGAGGATTTGCTCATTGCCCGGAACGCCGTAATAGTTTCTGGGGTTAGGGATGGTCAGGCTGTAGAGGTTGGCGCTGATGCGGGTGAGCAGGGTCGAAGGACTGTTCTCGCCCCAGGCTGTCTTGGTGTACCTCCAGTCCGCATCGCTGCTGCTGAGGTTGGTGATCACACCTGTATGCACATAAACATCTCCGGTGTAATTCAGCAAGGCGCCATTGCCCTTGGTGGCATCGAAATAAAGTGTCAATGCCTGATTCTGTGCTGGAAATGAAGGTGTTGTGTAAACAATACCGCGAAACTGTTCGCAATCGATATTGACACCGACGGTCAGAACGCCACTCAAATTGGTGGTGCCGTTCCAGAATCCGCCCCCGCTGCCGCTGTAACCACCATAAACAAAATTCTGGTTCTGATACTGATACCGCATAGCATAGTAGTAAGTGCCGTTGGCATTGATCTGCGATCCCAAATCGGCCCTGTATTCCGAGTCGTTACCTGAAGGGCCGTTAAAAGTGGCCGGTATCCAGTTGGTCCAACCCGAAGGGTCGGTATTCGAACTGCTGTAGCCCACCCAGGCCTGAAGTCCTGCAGGAGCCACCGGAATCCCGGTAACGTCGGGAATATAGACTTTTCCATACACGTTCAGGGTCTGCGAAGGCTCGATTGTGGCACTGGCAGGCCATTGCAGGTTGGCCCATACGATGCTTGAGGGCGGCGGTGCAGGAATGTTGTAAGTGACTGTTCCGCTTACTGTTCCATCGGCCGCTACATGCACTACCAGGTTCGGTCCCTGAATCAGCCAGACACCATCTGGACTGCCATCATGCTGTATAACGCCCCATTCATAGCTTCCGGGGTTGAGGTTGAGGGTAATCGTCCAGGTGTGCGGCGGCGACTGTGTCATCGCCATCGTGTTCCAGCTGGTCATCTGACCTTTAAACCGGATGTCGGTGTATGATTGTGTGCCGTCGATCACCGTAAAGGTGACGGGGAATGTTTGTGGTGTTTGGGCAATGGTCAGTGTGCCGCTGTTGTTGGTGGTGCCGTTCCAGAATCCTCCTCCGCCGCTGCTATAGCCGCCATACACATAGGGTTGTCCGTTCAGGCTGAAGCGCGAGGCATAATAATATGTCCCTTCGTTATTGATGACACCACCCAGGTTAAAGCTGTATTCGTCATTGTTGCCAACATCTCCGAGGTATGAAGCTGCATGCCAGTTGGTCCAGCCGGCAGGATCTGTGTTCGTGCTGCTATAACCAATCCATGCCTGCATCCCTGAAGCTTGTCCCGGCAGGTTGGTGATGCCATCGGCATACACCTGGGCATACACCATAAATTCCTGACCAGGCTGAATATTGCCCGTTGGAGGCCATTGAAGGTTGGCCCAGCCAATGGGCGTTGGTGCAGCCACGGTCACCGTCACGGTCCATTGTTTGGTGGTGATGCCATCCTGAGCCGTCACGGTATAAACCACCGGGCTGCTGAAATTCTGTGCCACACCGCTGGCGGGGTTTATGGTTGCTCCGCCCGAGACGGTGATGGTGGGTGTGAGGCTGTTCAGACCGGTGCCGTGGGCTACTTCGATGCTCACGGTGGCAGCGGCCGGGTTGATGGTGGCGGCTCCGGTCTGTTCGGGCAGGCTGAAGCTGGTGATTTCGGCAGCAGAGCTGAGCACCACAAAGCTGAACTGAGCGCTGAAGGGGCCGTTTTCGGTGGTTCCG
>DAOKYW010000022.1:0-37142 GCA_035325985.1 Bacteroidales bacterium | reverse complement strand
CAGCGGCCGGGTTGATGGTGGCGGCTCCGGTCTGTTCGGGCAGGCTGAAGCTGGTGATTTCGGCCTGCGTGCTCAGGCCGGCGACGGTGTAAGTGTAGTTGCTGCCTGAGTTATTATTCAGTTTCAGGGTCTGCATGTCAAAATCGGCAGAAATGCCCGAAACGGTCGAGCTAAAAGCATAATATTCCACAACCGCTCCGGCGCTCTGAGCGGGTATGTTGGCCGTTCCGGTCTGGCCTGACATCGAAAAAGTCAGCACCGAGGAGCTGTTCCAGGCATTGGTGGTGTAGCGCAGGTAAAAAATCTCTTCGGGTGCGGGTGTGGCGCTGACTTGAAGTGTAATGGCCGCCTGCTGTCCCTCCAGCACATTCGAAGGCACGGATACGCTCGTCAGATTCACGGGCAAAGAGCTGGTTTCCATAAAGATGGCCTCGGTTCCGGCGTATCCGTTATCGCGCCAGTTCACCGTATAAAATTTGCCATTGGTAAGGGTGACCGTGTTATCGGCTCCACTGTTGTAAGTGTAGTTCTGCAGGGTATTCATGCTGACATTCACACCTGCCCATTTATTGTTCCAGGGGCTGCCCGACGGGCCGCTCGTAAACAGCCAGGTATGGCTGCCACCCGTGAGGTCGGCTCCGCTTGCGGCTACGCTGAACCATGTTTGCCAGCGCTCTGTTCCCGTGGTGATTTTGGTTATCCTCCCGCCGCTCACCTGAGTGGAGCTGGCCAGTGCCATATTGTTGGTTGGAGGATTGGTCCAGCCATTCCACGTACCGGGCATATTAAGCCCTTCGGGAGCATAGATTTGCGCTTGCAGTCCTTCCTTTCCTGAGCCGAACTGAATCAGGCTACCGAAAAAGAAAAAGAACCATAAACAGGACAAGGATAAAACTTTGGAAAAAGTGCTTGAATGAAGTCCGACTTGATTTGGCGTAGAGTACGTCATATCAGCATTGTTGTGTTGGTTAGAGGAATAAAAAAGGCATCTGAAACAAAAATATCAATATCAGCAATTAAACATGGTTTCAGCAGTAAAAATCAAACCACGATAAAATGCAAACGTTTTCGGAGCGAAATGGTTCAATAACAAAAACTTAAACCATGTTTTTGTGACGCTGATGCAGCCTGAAGCGATTCATTGGCCGTCGGTGCTCAGGCCTGAAAATACTACGACGTGATGGGAATCTGGCTTTGCATTGATGTGTTGCAAAGTTTAAATCATGTCGATTAAGCAAACGCTTCTTATGGTTCTGATGGAATGCGCCTTCAAGTGCTTCTTGCAGTGTTATCTGACGCAATTTTCAATACGCTACTCAAACCTTGAAGAATATCTTTTTGCGGTACAGGAAGTAAAGTATCAGCCAGCAGGTGAGGGCATAAAAGCCGGCATCGAGCACGTTTTTCCAACCAGGTCCGGCCAATGCACTAATCCCGCCAAACAGAAAGTCAGCGGTTTTAGACAGATCAAAAAGGCGTTGACCGAGATAAATGGCTATGGCGTTCATGCCAATCACCCTGAAGGGGAACGACCACTTTTGCCGCTGTTGGGCATCGATGACCCAAAAGAATACAGCGAATAAACTCATGCTTAATCCGCCTGCAACAAGCACAAAAGAGCTTGTCCACAGGTTTTTGTTCACAGGCATGAGATAATTCCAGAGCCAGCCGAGGACAAACAATGCAAGACCGATAACCATGAGTTTCAGGCTCAGTTGGTTGTATTTCGCTTTATCCGTATGCATCACAGCCTCGCCGGTCATCATGCCGAGCAAGGCCGTTGCCATGGCAGGAAGCACGCCGATCAGGCCTTCGGGGTCATGAATGCCCAGATACAGTTTTCCGGGAAGGAGCCACCTGTCGATAATCCCTGCCAGACTGCCTTCCATGCTGTAAGGGCTGTGGCCGGGCACATGAAAGGTTTCCAGCAGCATCCAGTAAATAAGCAGTATGGCTGCAATGGCCGGAATACGCAGGTTTGTTTTCAGCTGCATCCACAACAAAGCGGCAAACATCCATGCAAGCCCTATGCGTCCGAGCACGCTCGGAAATCGCATTTCGCTGAAATTGAATCTTATGGCGTTGTTGTAAATAATGCCAAGCAACACCAGCAGAAGACCCCGGCGGATGATATGCCTGACCAAAGCTTTACGATCGCCGCTGCGACTCCGCAACGACAACGGAAACGAGATGCCTGAAATAAACAGAAAAAGCGGAAACACCATATCATAGAAATGAAAACCATGCCATTCAACGTGTTCCACTTGTATAGCCCACCAGCGCAATACAGGCCAGCCGGTAGCAGCGGCGAGCGCTACCGCAAGGCTGTCGCCACCCATGATCCAGAACATATCGAAGCCCCGGAGGGCATCGAGTGAGGCAAGTCGGTTTGGTTTTGTCGGCTCGTTCATTTTACGGTTGTTTGAATATGTCGTGAATAAACACCTGCAAATGTGCAAAATCATTGGACGGCATTGATGATTCAACCGCATGAAATATGAAGGCTTAAGGCCATCATTATTGTTTTCAAAAAATATAATTTGGTGCCTGCCGTGGGTTAAAAATCCGGACATTTGACATCATCAATACCCAAACTGTCTGTCATGGAAAATGCTTTTTCAAGGCGCGAGATGCTCAGAATTCTCGGGCTAACGGCCGCCGGCGCCATCATTCCTGCAAAACTGATTCCCAATCCTTTTGGCATTGAACCCCTGTTTGCACCCGAAACACCTGCTTTTGTGCCCGAAAAGCCGGTAACGGCCATTACCCTTGGCGCCGGTGCCCGCGGCAACACCTACGGCAATTATGCTGTGCAGTATCCCGAACAGCTCAGGATTGTAGGCGTGGCCGAGCCCATTCCTATCCGCAACGAGCGCTATGCCAAGAAGCATCAGATCGACCCCGCTAACCGCTTTGTCACCTGGGAACATGTGTTCGAAAGGCCAAAGTTTGCCGATGCCGTCATCATCACCACGCCCGACGACCTGCATTATGGCCCGGCTATGGCTGCATTGGCCATGGGTTACGACCTGCTGCTCGAGAAACCCATCGCTCCTACCGAGCAGGAATGCCGCGATATCCTTGGATTGGCTCAGAAGACAGGGCGCATCGTGGCTGTTTGCCATGTGCTGCGCTATGCACCTTACTTTATTAGGTTGCGCAATCTGATGCAATCGGGTGCCATCGGGCAGGTGGTCAGCATTCAGCATATGGAACCCATCGAACATGTGCATATGAGCCATTCTTTTGTGCGAGGCAACTGGCACAACTCGAAGCAAACTGCCCCGATCATTCTGGCTAAATCGTGCCACGACCTCGACATATTGCGCTGGCTGGCAGGCAAACCATCCCGACGCATACAGGCCTTTGGCCGGCTCAGCTGGTTCAGGCCCGAGAATGCCCCATCCGGCGCACCGGCCCGCTGCACCGATGGCTGTCCGGCCGAAGCCAACTGTCCTTACTCAGCCTTGCGTATTTACCACCGCAACCGCACCTGGCTCTATGTGTTTGACCTGCCCGACGAAAAGGAAAAACATGGCGAGGCCATTCTGGAATACCTCAAAACAACCAATTACGGCCGGTGTGTGTACCGGATGGATAACGACCAATGCGATCACTATGTGAGCAATATTGAATTCGACGACGGCATCACTGCCGGTTTCAGCATGGAGGCTTTCACCCCCTTCGGCGGCCGACGCACACGCGTCATGGGCAGTATGGGTTTTATCGAAGGCGATATGGACCAATACAGCCTATGGGATTTTCGTTCGGGCGAAAAGTTTACCGTTGAAAGCAAAGCTATTGAAATTGAAGAGTATAAGCATTCCGGACATGGTGGTGGCGACTGGCGATTGGTTGCCGACTTCGTGCAGGCCGTTGCACAGCAAAAGGCCGACATCCTCACCAGCACCATAGAGCAAAGCATCGAAAGCCATATCATGGCATTCGCTGCCGAGCAAAGCCGTGCAAAAGGCACTGTGGAAGCCATCCGCCTCTGAGGTTGCAAGCCCTGCGATACTTCCCGAAAAAATGAAATCCGGACCTGGCCGGCCCGGATTTCTTTATTGTAAACAGCTCAATGTGAAGCTGTTATTCCACGGTTTCTTCTTTCTTTTTACTGAGCAGGTATAGCTTGCGTCCACCCCAGGCAGAGGCGAGTCCGATCAGGAAGCCAATACCACCTTCGAGCGATGCTCCGCCGCCTACAGGACCTCCGCCCGAACCGGGATCGCCGGGTGGGTCGGGTGGGCCTTGCGCCAGGAGTTGGTTTGCAACAAAGATGATGGTCAGTGTAATCAATGCGGTGATGATATGTTTCTTCATGGCTTCCTGTTGTTTAGCGGGTGAATACTTTGGACGAATACACTTTGTTGCCTGTGGTGGCTCGCAGCAGCATGACGCCTGCTGCAGGTGCCGGTATGCGCAGTATTGGTGCGGCGTCGCGCCGGTAAACAGCCAGCGTTCGGCCCAATGCATCAAACACTTCGATGGTTACCGGCTGCTGCGCATCGGGCAGGCTCAGACAGATGTCGCCTTGGAGTGTCCAGAAGCGCGCGGCCGAAGGTGCTGCATCGCCGGGCAAAGAGGTAATGGAGGTGAGGTGCATCACAAAGCGCAGCGGGCTGTTGGTGCTGCTGTGCGCGAAGGTATATACAGGTGTTTCGCGCAGGTTGATCATGGTACCCGTGAGCAGGTCTTCGAGGATAAACTGCACCGACTCATCAAAGCTTTCAATGCCTTCGAAACTCAGGCCGACCGTGCCTTGTGCCTGCATCGTGAAACCCATGGGAACAGAAAGTGGAAGGGCGTCATCCGGTATGTTGTTGATGGCTACACTTTTACCTTCGACATCAAAATATGTCTGAGGTATGAAATTAGCCCCGAAGAGCTTATCCACGTCATAGCCATCGTAACCGGCGCTGCTGCCGGGATACATGCGCAGGGCAATTTCATCCTGCCTGTCGAGCGCTGAACTTTTCACACGCAGCACATTAGCCGGGTCGCCGGTAGATTTAAAGAAGGGTTGACTGTTGTGTACCCTCACATAATTACTTATATACAATGAAGGATTGGCGGCTGTACTCTTCATGAAAAATGCCTGACCGGCGGGGATATATGCTGTTCCTCCGTTAACGCCGACACCATTACTGTAAGACGCATAATTTGGCCCTTGCGGATTCCAGATCCAGGTAGCCCCCTGGAAATTTGATGGCAAGAAATCCTCATCACCGGTATTGATTGCCGAAGGGTAGGGATTGGGTAAAAGCGCAAACTGATCTGCAGCGGTTAAGGCCGGTGAAAAGGTGATACTGCCGTTGTTGAGTTGCCCCACGAAGTTGTACGTGGTGCTGTTGTTGGGATAAAATATCAGGTAGCCCTGTGTATTGGGCAAGGGTGTTGTCAGCGATGTGCCCATGCTCTGCCATTGCTGCGTGCTTGTGTTGAACTCATAGAGATAAGATCCCAGAAACTGAGCCGCTGTCACGCCTGAATTCAGCGGGATGGAAACCGTATGGTAATGCTGTGAACTCAAATTGGTGCTTCCGGTGATATAGCGCTCAATGGTGGCAGGTACGTTGTTGGTGTTGTGAATAAGCGAACCCGTGCCGGAGGTATTGGATTTGATAACAAGTCCCGAAGTGCCCGCTGAATTAGTGAGATTGCCCGAAACAGTAAGATTTTTCCCTGCATTAAGTGTTAGAACAGAGCCGACACCAATTTGTAAATGGCCGGTGAGTGTCATGTTATTGTCCAGAATTACTCCCGAAGCATTGTCAATCATTAATGTGCTATTGCCATTGGAGGTGATTGTTCCTGAGCCGGAAATTGTTTGCTGCAGAGGGCCATTAAATTGAATAGTGCCGGGATTTGCTGGACTAAATGTCAAGGTGGCTCCGGAATGTACATTGATGTTACCTTTTATTGAATTCCCGGGTGTCCCTGTCAAATTAATATTAAAAGTGCCTTGTTTAATGGTAAGGTTTTCAATGCTAACTGCGCCAGTACCTGAAGGAGAAGCAGTACCGCTGTTATCATATTCAAAGTCTGCATAAGTTCTGCCTGAAAATGCAGGTGCCCCACTAGATTTATGACGAAAAAGACTTCCTGACTGAAATACCACTACACTACTGGGCGCTGTAGCACCAAAAGGATTGCCGCCAGCTAATATCTCAAAAACAGATCCAGCTGAAAAAACAATACTATTTAAGTTTGTTTGACCAAATGGATTTCCGCTGAAGCTTGTACCGGAAACAAAAAGCGATCCGGTGTTAAACGTAATTGAGTTGGCATCATTTCCCAGAAGTCTGTGTGCAGCGCCTGATAGGGTAATACTTCCTGAGATAGATCCAGTTGCTCCTGCAACAACACTAATTGAGAGCGTGTTCGACCCAGAGACATTAAGTTCAGAACCGGCATCTACTACCAAATCATGTCCTGAGTTATTTCCAATGCTGAGTGTCTGACCTGTGGTTCCGGCTTGTAATGTTATTTTGGTGTTGTTCGTTACGGTGAGACGACCAATATTGCCTGTGGCAACTCCTGTGATGGTTTTGGTTGACCCATCATTAAATAGAAGCTGGTCGGAGTTCTGAGGGTCAGTTCGCGAAGGATTCCAGTTGGAAGCCGTAGTCCAAGAAGCATTATTTGCACCTATCCAGGTGTAAGTGTTTATAGTTGGAGCTTGTGTTTCGGCACTCGCTTCCGGCACGCTTCCATCCGTTTTGTAGTTGATGTTGGCGCCTGTGCCGTTGTAGGGCCAGATCTTGAAATAGTAGGTGGTCGAAGGGCTTAAGCCGGTAAAAGTATGCGTCTGCACACCGGCCAGTACATTTTTCACCAAAGTGCCGTCCGATTCGGCCGTACCATCGACCGGAGCAGTAATGCTGCCAAATCCCACATTGCTTCCCTTTATCAGGTAGGCTTCGGCTGCCGGACTGGCATCGGTCCAGTTAAGGGTGATGGTGGTGGTGGTCGGCGGGGTCTGGGTGGCCGTAAAACCGCCGGCATGGTTGCTGGGCTCGGGCGTCTGAACGGTAAGCACACCGCTCACATTGGTCGTGCCGTTCCAGAAGCCGCCGCCTCCGGAACTGTATCCTCCGTATTGATAATCAGCTATACCTAACTTGAACCGGCTTGCATAGTAATACGTGCCGGGCGAGGTGATCACCGCTCCGAGGTCGAGTCTGTATTCATCGTTATTGCCCGACTCACCAAAGTAGGACGCCGCATGCCAGTTGGTCCATGTGGACGGATCGGTGTCATCGGTGCTGTAGCCTATCCAGGCCGAAATGCCTGATCCTGCTCCGGGGCCTGGTGTCAGACCGGCTTTATAAGCCTGGGCGTAAACGAAAAATTCACCACCCGTCGTAATGGTTCCACTGGCAGGCCATTGCAGGTTTACCCACTCCAGGGTGGGTGCTGGAGTTACGGTGAGCTCTCCCGAATTGCTTCCCGTGCCATTCCAGAATCCGCCTGTACCTCCGTAAACATAATCGGCATTGTCGTATTTGAAACGACTGGCATAGTAATAGGTTCCTGAGGCGGTGATCTCCGCGCCGATATTGGCCATGTATTCATCGTTGTTGCCATCATCAGTGTTGTAGGTGGCCTCAACCCAGTTCGTCCAGGTATTGGGGTTCGTATTGCTTGTCGAATAACCAATCCAGGCCTGTATGCCTGCGCCCTGGCCGGCCGCATCAGTCACTCCGCTTTTATAAACCTGAGCATAAACCGTAAAATTATCTCCCTGAGCAATGGTTCCGCTTGCCGGCCATTGCAGGTTAGCCCACTCGATCTGCGGCCACACATCCCCGCTGCATGTCACAGTTTTCGGGTCGGCACCGGTGCTGGTGATGTTGATGGTTTCGCTGTTGTATGCTCCGGCACTGAGCCCGGCTTTCAGGCGTACATAAATAACTGTTTGATCTACCGTGCCATTTGTTGGGCTGAGGGTGATGGGGTTGGTGGCCGAAAACGAGAGGCCTGTGCCGGTGGATATTTCATAATTCGTTGGAGGCGTGATAGTGATATCAGCCGTCAGACTACTGCCCGAAACGGTAAACGACTGCTCGGCCGAAGGCCCGCTGCCCACCGTATAGGCAAAACCGCTGAGGGATGTGCTCGTGACGGTAATTGAGGGCGCGGGGCTTTTCGGAGCAAAAGCGATTCCTTTGATAATTGTTCCTGTAGCAGCCGTGAATAAGGTTACGGGAGCGGAAGTGACATTAATTGTGGCATTATAACCAGCATCATCAACAATCTTTCGAACTGTATTCCCTGCTGTTGCTCCAGTACCTGTAGTGAAATAAATGTTTGCTCCGGAACCGGATTTTTCAGCGCAAATGCCAAAACCGCCGACTGATGTGGAATAAGACCCATTTCCAACCCAACTGCCATCTACTAGTGAATATTTAAATATCGTTCCGGCTGTGGCACTGCTGGCATCTAGTATATAAAGCACATCGAATTCAGATCCATTCGAACCAGAAGAAATTAAGTAAAAGTCCTGTCTGGAGGTTGCTCCATTTGCTAAACCGGGCAAGGCTGTATAGGTTCCTCCGCTTGGCGCACTGATGATGCCGACGGGAGGTAAGCTTGCAGAAGAAGTAAACGCATAGACATTGCTTCCAAATACCTTAACTGAACGTATGTTACCTGAAGGACTGGCAGCTGATGATGAGTTAGTGTAAAAACCACCTTGATCGCCTATAAACCAGTCGGTGTTATTTAGGGTAGTAGCTCCCCTGGTCTGATTCCCGGATGTCCCAGTGTAAGTGGTTGCAATAGCGATAGTGCCTGAATTATTCACTGTAACAACGGCTCTTGGGTTGAGCGTGTTGGCATTACTTGACGTGTTTGTACTATTGTGCCCCGTAAAGGCAAACAAAGTACCGTCTGCAGAATTTGCAGCATAAAGAGTACTGGTCGCCGAACCCGAGACCCGAATGGCATTAGTTCCGGTACTGGGAATGCTGATGGTATAGATGGCAGATTGATTAGCCGTGGTTTTGTCAATCTCAACCACACTGACCGTGGTATTATTCGCGCTGGCTGCAGCAACAAGAATGGCTAAATTATTACTGTTGAACTGCCCCCAGCCCTTAGTACTTATCAGGGCGAGTAAAATCAATAACGTAAAATACTTTTTCATAAGTCAGATTTGTTCAATTGATATAAGGGTTTAAATCTATCGCCTGAGCATGCTTACTTGTGGCTTAAAGTGGAAGGATAAGCCGTCAACCGACCTTGTGCAAAACTATGTATTTCTTGTAAAAAGATACTCATTTACAAAAATTTAATCCACATCAATGCTCAGGCGAATGGCCATTCAGCGGAACCGCCTGCAAAGTTCCCGGCCAAGAACAAACTGCATCGTGGTTTAGGGGCAAACAAACGGTCCAACTAAACCTTACAGGCAACAAAGCATACGGAATTGAACTGTTGATTGCCCTTGTGTTAGCCAAGGGATCATGTTGCCAACAACATCGGTCATATAAGGCCTTGTCAGTTGACCACCTTGCTCAGCTGGGGCACTGCACCATCGGTTTTATAATTGATGCTTTCGCCAATGCCGGTATAGGGAAATAGCTTAAAGAAGTAGGTGCCGGCAGGCAGGCTCAGCTTGAGTTGCTGCACACCCTGAAGCACATAGCGGTCGTTTGGTCCGTTATAAACCACTCCGTCGGCAGGAACAGGAATATCGTCGTACGAGGTCAGGCTCCAACGCACCAGATATCCGACGGGAGGCACAGTTCCTGCGGCATCGGTCCATTGCAATAATAAAGATTTGCCCGAAAAATCATTTACATGGGCCGGCGGCTCACTGGCAGGACCCGAAGTGGAGCCAACACCCCATATTTTGTAAACAAAATCAGGCCGGTCAATAAACGGATTTCTGTTTCCCTGACGGGCGTAAACGGCATTATTGCGATCGATTTCTTTTTGTGAAACGGGGTCGTTCACGTGCCATTCTCCCAGCATATCGAGGTACCAGCTTTCGTAAACCGGAAAGCTGTTGTTCTGGAGGATGATGTTGGCATTGCTGTTGTTGGCATACCAGGTATGAATAATGTTTTCGTAGCGTGTGGCCATATAGAACAGCATCCTGGCCAGATCGCCCTTATACTCATCGGCGGGCTCAAACACAGTGCCGGTGTAGCCGGGCGTAATGCAGTTTCCGCGTTTTGATCCGTTGGTCGAGGTGTAGGTGGCTGTCCCCACCTTGGCATAGATGTAATTCGATCTGATGCCGTTCACATAACCATCAGCAGGGTATAGATGAAACAAATCAGTGTACATCGGGCTGGCATCGTTGAACCAGCTGGCCGGAAAACTGTGCTCGCGGTTGTAGCAGTCGCCCTCGCTGTTGTAGGTGCCACACTGATTGCTGCCAAATGTATAGTTGGTGTTACTATATATATCCCACACCTTGCCGTTGCTTTTTACGTCGGTTGACTGGAAATCGGTCCAAAGCTGATCGTAACTTCTTACCGTATGCCCTTTGATAATATTGTAGAGTTGCGTTTTGAGCGTAGCGCCTGTGCCTGTGGCCGTTGAGTAGTAGCCTGAAGGCGGTTGAGCCTGCAAAGTTTGTGGAATGATAAAATGTGCAGCAATGCACAGGATGACAAAAGCAAAGAGTCTGGATTTCATAAAGCCGTAGTGTGATGGGCAGCAAAGATAATCCAATTCCATTACGTGATATCATGGGGATGTAGAACGCTGTTTCCTCATATAGAACTGCTAACAGGATGAAGGCTGGCCGGATCAGAGGAAATTTTCGCAATCAATAAACATTCATGCCTCATGCTTGTTGCTTGCTCATTATACGCCACTGATGCCAACAATAAAGTTTAGAAACAAGACCATTCATTGTCAGCATGGGGCCAACCTGCGCGAAACGCTAAACCTTCAGGGTTTGAGTCCGCACAATGGCACATCGCGCTTTTTCAACTGCCTCGGATCGGGCACCTGCGGCACCTGTGCTGTGAAGATTGAGGGTTTGGTCAGCGAAACCACAAAGGCCGAAAAGATGCGCCTTTCGCTCCCGCCGCACCGTCCGGAAAACGGATTGCGACTGGCCTGTCAGGTCAGGGTGCTGGGCGATATTAAGGTTGAGAAGGGCGAGGGATTCTGGGGCCAGTATCCGGCCAATGATGGCAGGAAGCCAAAGTCTGCTTTATGAATCCTCGTCCTGTTGATGTCCGATTAAAGCCAGTATCTCGCTGGCAATCTCCTCAATAGGTTTATTGGTCACCCTCACCACACGCCATCCCGGGTGTTGCCGGAAAATGTTTTCTGCATAATTGAGTTCTCTTTCCACAAAAACGGGTGTCGAATAGTCCATCATGCCCAGGCCGAAACGCTCCTGCCGCGAATGTCTCAGCTTTGCCAGATTGTGCGGGTTGTTCATCAGCCCGATCACCCTTTCGGCAGGCAGGCTCAACAGCTCCTCAGGCGGGTCAATGCCGAGTACTATGGGCACGTTGGCCACCAGCCAGCCTCTGAAAGCCAGATAAATACTTAACGGTGTCTTGAAGGTGCGCGACACACCCACCAGCACAATCTCGGCCTTGTGCAAACCTTCGGGCCGCTGACCGTCATCATGTTGGAAGGCAAACTGCACCGCATCGATGCGTTTGAAATATTCTTTGTTGATTTCGCTGAACAAGCCCGGCTTTTCTGACGGACTGCTGATCAACACATCGGAGAGCCTGGCCAGCAGCGGACCCATCAGGTCGATAGTTTCCACATTAAAGTCCCGGCTGCAGGTGATCATAAACTCCCTCAACTGATTCGAAACCAGCGTGTGAACAATGAAAGCTTCCTTCGCTGCCGCCTCCTTCACAAGATCCCGAATCCTTTGTCTGGTGCGAATCTCCTTATATACCTCGATGCTCACCTGCTGAGCCGGAAACTGCATAAGTGCAGCACTGAGTGCCTGACTGGCCGTGCGCCCGGTGCCGTCCGAAATCACAAAAATTACTGCCATAGGCCCACGGCATGACTAAAAGCCATACTCGTAGTAAAACTTCGACATCTCGCTGCTGACGTCGCGAAACTCGATATGGTGATTGGTGCATCCATTTCGCGAACAAACCATAACCACCCCGCCTGCACGGATGACAAATTCGACCATAGGCGCTTCGCAAAACCGGCACAGATCCTTCGACGACAACTCTTTGTTGCAATGCGGGCAAAACATGCCGACCACTTCGCCATCCTCTACCCCGATACTTAGTTTTTTTTCATAATCGCCATACACGCTGCTCATCCACAACACCCCACGATCGTGTGCCGTTTCGATGTTTACCTTCACCGAGGCATGTCCGCCGAATTGTACTTTTTCGTCCATAAGCGAAGCATCACACCAGATGCATTTTACCGATAGTGCAACCTTTTTGCTCATAATTAGTGGTTTTTGTAGTTTTGCGCCTAATAAATTCCTTCTAAAAATACGAAGGAAAATTCTGAAAATCAAGTTTTTTGAGTGTTAATAGTTTAACAGAACCAGTGTGATGATTCATACCCGGCGCTTTGGGCTTAACTTTATTGAATTAACCCGGTGATAAAATGCTTAATACAAGCCAACATTGCCGGTCGATGGTTGTTTATGCATCAAAAACGCCCTTAAGCGTGCATATCAAATAAAATTCAGATGCGTCTAATTCAGTTTATCATCTTTTTCGGCCTTGTGCTCACGTTGCACCTGCTGGTCAATTATTATATTTTTATACGTGGTTTGCGCACTTTCGAGCAGGGCAGCCTGCTCCGGCAACTTTACACACTTGGCTTCTGGACACTGGCCGCTTCATTTTTCGTTGGACGCGCGCTCGAGCGGGTTTATCTTTCTCACCTGAGCGACCTGTTCACCTGGGCCGGTTCATTCTGGCTTGCGGCCATGCTTTACCTCTTTCTTGCAGTCTTTGTCATCGATCTGCTGCGCTTGCTCAACCTTGCCGTACCTGTGTTGGCCTGGACAAAAAATACCTTTATCCAGACGCATCCGCATTATCTGACTATCGGTATTGCCCTGGGCGTCTTTCTGTTGGTTCTGGGCGGACATATCAATGCTATTTTTCCGAGGGTGAACAGGGTAAGCATCGCGCACAACACCAGGCCTGATGCTGATACTCTACGCATCGTGCTGGCTACCGACATTCATCTTGGCACCATCGTCGGACCAAACCGGGTCAGACGCATGGTAAACCGTATCAATGCACAGCAGCCTGATCTTGTGCTGCTGGCGGGCGATATTGTGGACGAAGACCTGGCGCCGGTTATCCGGCAAAATCTGGGTCAGATTCTTGGCAGTATTGATGCCCCATTGGGTGTAATCGGCTCGACCGGCAATCACGAATATATCGGCGGAGCCGACGAAGCAACTGCCTATCTTACTCAGCACAATATCATCATGCTGCGCGACACCGCCATGGCCATCAACGATAAACTTTGGGTGATTGGTCGCAACGATATCGAAAGCAACCGTTTTGTCGGAGAGCTGCGGAAACCCCTCAGCGAGATCGTGCAACAAATTCCGGAAGGGGCATTCACCATTGTCCTGGACCACCAGCCCAGAGCCTACAATGAGGCTATGCAAAATGGCGTCAACCTGATTTTGTCGGGCCACACCCACCATGGTCAACTGTGGCCGCTCAATTACATCACTTCGGCCATGTTTCCGCTCAGCTGGGGATATAAGCAGTTTGGCGATATGCACGCATATGTGTCGAGCGGAGTAGGCAGCTGGGGTCCGCCGGTGCGCATCGGGAATGTACCGGAGATTGTGGTGATTGAGCTTAAGTACTGATCATCCTTACTATTATTGCTTTTCGTCCGAAGCTGAGCGGCTCTTGCATTTCCGCATACGCAAGCAATACTTCTGTCTGACATTTAGTATGTAGCTTCCAATTTGGCGCATAAGAATTTGCCAAGGGGCTTGCTATGCTGTACCTTTATCAGGTATTTGTTTCGCATGTTAAACATTGCGGGGCCATGAACTACTCCACAAATCTGGTAATTGTTTGCGACTTTCCGGACAAACTACAAAGCTGACTTTTATGCCTGCTGATCAGATATCAAATGATTGGAAATGAGACCTGTAAAAAATCCAATCAATGTTGATGGGTTCACTACTACCGTATGGAATGCGAAGTGTGCTGATGTTCTCAGGTCTATAGGCCGGTATTGTAGGTTTAAACGTCCGTATTAGTGATGTATGCTGACTTCAGCCTATGCAGAATCATAACATCAAAAATTTAACCATGAAAACGCACCTGAACTGGATGCGCATCATGTACATTGTTGGAGTTATCGCTCTGGCAATTGGTGCGCTGGATCCTCTGGAAGGTTCTGTGGTTATTGTCGCAGGCATTATCCTGACCACCTTATCCACTTACCTTGTACACGATCGTCACCGCAAGGTGTTTCTGACAGCAGCCATGATGATCATCGTCGGCGTGTTTTTTCTTTTCTATTTATCATCCCTGGGAGGTTTTGGGGGTAATTCAAGCTTGTCATGGTGGTGGGGAACACTCATACTCCCTTATCCGCTGGGATGGCTGATAGCTATCATTACCTTGATTAACAGGGCAATAAAGAAAAGAAAATGGATATCCGACAGG
Organism: Bacteroidales bacterium; assembly: GCA_035325985.1. GTDB lineage: Bacteria > Bacteroidota > Bacteroidia > Bacteroidales > F082 > JALNZU01. The sequence goes on along the minus strand of DAOKYW010000022.1, from coordinate 22,518 downwards.
AGGATTTAAGCTCAGGAATTGCGGAAAGTTATCATCCGGGCATTTGCATTCGTCTGGTTTCTATGTTATTTACCCAAAGCTATTGCTTCATGGATTGTAAATCAGCTAATTATACTACCATTGGTCGGCTTCCAGCTGTTACTCATTTTTCCCATGAGCCTGCCCGAACTTGCTGCATGCCTCATGGTGCTTGCCGCTGCCGGTATTTCGCACCGCGATTTCGTTGATTATCATAGCGCTTGTTCCGGTGGTTATTGGGATGCTGCTCCGCACCCGCGCACCAAAGTTTGCTGCAGTAATGCATAAACCAGATTATTGGGCGGGTGCTCTGTGCAGTCAGAAAACCGCTGTTTCAGCTTAGAGGGTCATCACTACATCCTGCATCACCGCCTGAGGATTTTTGGCAAGCTTTTCGTAGATGGATTCATCACGGGCAAAGATGTACATATGGCTTTTGATGCTTACCCCAAAAAAGCGTTTCACCAGCTGAAATACAGGGTCTTTTTCCTGTGCATAAAGCGAGATGAGGGTGGTGTCGGTGCCACGCCTGATGTTGTTCACATGCCTGAACAGGGTTTCGAGCGCTTCGGGGCAGTTGTCGTGGGCATAAAACACCAGCGAATGCTGCTTCAGGGGTTCGTTGAGCCTGATGGGATGCGGAAGCGGAAAAAAAGGCGACAATATCTTCATGGTATTGTTTACGGCGGCAATGCTCGTGCTGAGGCGCAGCACCTGATGGGAAATATACCGTTGGTCGTCCCATAAGGCTGTCATAGCCTTGATGCGGCCGTTTGACCGCGCGATCAGGAAGCTGTCGAGCGACAGCCCGTTGATGTCCTCAAGGTGTTTTCTGAACGTTTCTTCATGGATTAATGGAGCAATTTTAAACCCTTTGGCATAGCGGCCGTAGAGTTCCACCATTTCCGGTATGTCCGATGCCTGAGGCGTGGCAATGTCGAATCCGCTGATGAGCTTCATCCGGCGGAGCGGAATGATATTAAATAGCTTGTTTTCGCCCAGAAAATGCGCACGTGGCAGGCCGCCACGGCCTTCGGTGAACACCAGCGGCCTTTTGTTGTCCTTGAGAAAATTTGCGATAATCATGTCAGTATCCGACTGCATGATGTGGTCAACCGCTGCCCTGACGAGCCTGAATGCGGCCACTCCGCTGCGGTATTCAGGGTCCATCCGAAGGTCGAGCATATAGCCCAGCTTACAGGATTTGCCCAACACCATGGCCTTGAAATGGATCACACCGACGAGCCCGATAATGCGTTCGCCATCGCAGGCCACCATGTGCCAGGATTCAGGATCGAAAAGCCGGTGCACACTGTTGAAAAGCGGCCTTCTAACAGGATAAAAAGTGATCATACCTTCTTGCGGGCAACGGTGTACCAAGGCCTGCAACTGTTCGTTATCGGTCTCTTCTGCCAGACGGACAATAATGCTGCTCATAGGCACTGTATCGCTTAAATCGGAAAAACATTGGCCTGCATGGTATGGTACATGCGCAGACCAGGCAAAGTTACTTTTTAGAAAGGCGGATACGCCATAAAAATCCGTTGCCGGTGGCTATTGCTTGGGGCCGTAGCCCAATTTCGGATGTATATTGGTTAAGCGCTGCCTGTGTTGGCAATCGCGGTACAATTCCGGTGAATTGTAACTTTGCTGCCCGGTTAAATTATGTTAAGCCTGCTGCACTGCCTTCATGCTGATGGAAGCTGCCGGAGAATGGCTTCACTGAAAATTACTACATTTGCGCACCTTAAACAAATGCAGCCATGTCGTTCGACCCGGAAAAGTTTGCAGGCGATGGCCTAACCTACGATGATGTACTCCTGGTACCGGCCCACAGTGCCGTTTTGCCACGCGAGGTGGACATCTCCACGCGGTTTTCGCGCAACATCAGCCTGAAAATTCCCATTGTAACCGCCGCGATGGACACGGTGACCGACAGCACCATGGCGATTGCCATTGCGCAGGAAGGCGGTATGGGTGTGCTCCACAAAAACATGAGCATCGAAAAGCAGGCCGCCGAAGTGAAAAGGGTTAAAAGAGCCGAGAACGGCATGATTATCAATCCGATAACCGTGCAGGTGGACGCGAGGGTGCGCGATGTGCTCCACATCATGCAGGAGTACCGCATAGGCGGAATTCCGGTAGTGGATAAGGACAATCGGCTTGTAGGCATTGTAACCAACCGTGACCTGCGCTTTGAGCGTCAGGTGAACAGGCCTATCCACGAGGTGATGACCAGCGAAAACCTCATCACCACCACAGAGTTTACCGATTTCGAAAAAGCCGCAGACATTCTTCAGGAACACCGCATCGAGAAGCTTCCGGTGGTTGACAAGGACTATCGGCTGGTGGGCCTGATCACCTACAAAGACATCATTAAGATCAAGGAGCGCCCGAACGCCTGTAAAGATGAGCTCGGCCGCCTCCGCGTGGCTGCCGCAGTAGGCATTGCCTCGAACACACTCGAGCGTTTAGCTGCATTGGTAGATGCCGGAGTGGATGCTGTGGTGGTGGATACCGCCCATGGCCATTCGCAGGGCGTTATCGACATGGCGCGGCGCATAAAACAACATTTCAAGGGTATCGAATTGGTTATCGGCAACATAGCCACAGCCGAAGCAGCTTTGGCACTGGCCGAAGCCGGAGCCGATGCCATCAAGGTGGGTATAGGGCCCGGTTCAATCTGCACAACGCGAGTGATAGCCGGCGTGGGTGTTCCCCAGCTTACGGCCGTGTACGATGTGGCCAAGGCGGTAAAACATCTCGACATACCCGTAATTGCCGACGGCGGCATACGCTATACCGGCGACATCGTGAAAGCCCTGGCAGCAGGCGCCTCGTCGATCATGGCCGGATCGCTGTTTGCCGGTGTGGAGGAAGCGCCTGGCGAAACCATCATCTTTGACGGAAGAAAATATAAAACCTACCGCGGTATGGGTTCGCTCGAAGCCATGCAGGAAGGCTCGAAAGACCGCTACTTTCAGGACGCAGAGGACGATGTGAAGAAACTTGTCCCCGAAGGTATTGTCGGTCGGGTTCCTTACAAAGGCACTCTTTCGGAAGTGGTGCATCAGATGATTGGCGGATTGAGGGCAGGCATGGGCTACACCGGATCGGCCACTATCCCTGATTTGTGGAATGCCAAATTTATCCGCATCACCCCCGCCGGTGTTTACGAAAGCCATCCGCATGACATAACCATCACCAGCGAAGCTCCTAACTACAGCAGAAAATCCTGAAAATCAAGTATTGATATGAAAAACCCATTCAGTCTTATTCCTTTTCTTTGTTTTATTTTCCTGCTTAGCCCAACCAAAGCACAGCAGTCGTTAGATAAGCAAGTGCTTATGCAGGTAGGCGGCGAAAAAGTAACCGTCAAGGAATTCATGGACGTTTTTACTAAAAATAACGTCCAAAATGAACTGATAGACAAGAAATCGATTGACGAATACCTCGAGCTTTTCATCAATTACAAGCTCAAGGTGCGCGAAGCAAAAGCATTAAAACTCGATACGGCTTCAACCTTTTTGAGCGAACTTGCAGGATACCGTCAGCAGCTGGCCAAACCTTATTTTACTGATCCCGAAGTTACCGAGCTGTTGGTACGCGAGGCTTACGAGCGGATGCAAACCGACATTCGTGCCAGTCATATCCTGATTATGGTGGATAAAAATGCGCCGCCTGAGGATACCCTCAAGGCATGGAACAGGGCCATGGACTTGCGCAATAAGGCGCTAAGTGGTGCCGATTTTGGACAACTGGCTGCCGAATTCTCCGACGACCCATCGGCCCGCGATCGCGAAGCCATACCCAACCAGCGCAGTTTCAGACCGGGCAACAAGGGCGATCTGGGCTTTTTTAATGTGTTTGACATGGTATATCCTTTCGAGTCAGGCGCTTACAACACGCCACTCAACCAGGTGTCGATGCCGCTGCGCAGCGACTTCGGATACCACCTCATTAAAGTTACAGGACGCACACCCGCCAGTGGTCAGATCGAGGCCGCTCACATTTATTTCAGCGTTAACCCCGAAGCCTCAGAGGATGAAGTGAAAGAAAAAAAGCAAAAGGCCGATTATGTGTACAACAAAATCCTCGAAGGCATGAGTTTCGAGGAGGCTGTCAGGGAATACAGCGAAGACCGTGGGTCGGCCATGCGCGATGGCATGCTTGCGAAGTTTGCCGTCAATCGTATCGTGCCCGAATTTGTGGCAGCCGTCAAGAATATGCAGCCCGGCGAAGTCTCGGCCCCTGTGCGTACCATCTATGGTTGGCATATCATCAAGTTGCATGGCATGGAAAAGCCGGGCACCTTCGAGGAAGAAGCACCACGTCTGCGTGAGCGTGTGAGTCGCGACAACCGCGCCCAGCTCAGCGAAGAAGCCGTGATACGTCGTATCAAGGCCGAGGCAGGATACAAGCTTAATGATAAGAATCTGAACCATTTTATTGCTTCGCTCGATAGCACAATCTCCTTGGGAAGTTTTAGTGCCAAACCTTTCATGGACAGCAAAACGCCCTTGTTCAAACTCGGCAAGAGCCAGTTTACGATTGCTCATCTGGCAAAATATATGGAAGACGCGCAGATGCCGCAGCAGAATATCCGCCCCGATGTGTATGGCACCCAGCTTTTCAATGAATTTCTGACCAAAACGGTCATGGACTACGAAGATGCCCGTCTGGAGCAGCGCTATCCTGAGTTTGCGGCACTCATGAAGGAATACCACGATGGTATATTGCTCTTCGAGTTGATGGATCGTATGGTATGGACCAAAGCTGTGAAGGATACCCTTGGATTGCAGGCTTTTTACGATGAGAATAAGCATAATTATATGTGGAAAGACCGCGTAGCCGCCACCGTCGTCACGGTGACTTCGGCCGACGAAGTGGCCGCTGCGGAAAAGATTGTACGTGAAGCTGCAGGCGAAGAGGCGCTCAGGCTTGCGCTGCAGGAAAGCGAGCTGAAGAGTGTGCGCATCCAGCCCGGAAAATTTGAAGAGGGCGACAACCGCTACGTGGATCAGACAGCACGGGAAATAGGTGCTATTGGTCGCTTCGAGAGCGAGGCCGACAGGCATACGGTGTTTGTGCGCATCAACGAACTCCTGCCGGCTCAGCCAAAGGCGCTCGACGAAGCCCGTGGCATCATCACCTCCGATTATCAGAATCACCTCGAAAAATTGTGGGTAACCGAACTCAGGGCCAAATATCCTCTGAAGATTAATAAAAAGGTACTCAGTCAGCTTAAAGCCCGCTACTGATGAAGCTCCAGCTTGCCGCAACAGTTTTGTTGGCTGTGCTGCTCACCACTGCCTGCAACCCTTCGGCCGATCCCCAAAGGGGTATGGTCGTGGCAAGGGTGCATAATAAATATCTTTACGAGTCGGACATCCGGGGCGTAGTGCCAGCGGGGACGTCGCGTAAAGACAGTGTAGTGCTGGTGCAGAACTATATCGACAGCTGGGTGCGTAAGCAACTGCTCATCCGCCAGGCAGAGCGAAACCTCACACCAAAGCAGCAGGACTTCAGCAAAGCCCTCGAAGAATATCGCAACTCACTGCTTATTTTTGCCTACGAATCGGCTCTGGTCAACCAAAAGCTCGACACAGTGGTAACCGACAGAGAGATTGAGCAATATTACACTATGAATCGTCGAAGCTTCGAGCTCAAATACAATATTGTCAAGGTAGTCTATGTGGTTTTGCCGGTCGATTCCAAAGAAATTCCCAGATTCCGGAAACTCCTCTCCGACAAGGACACCATCATGGCTTCGACCATTGAGCTTTTGGCCAGGCAGCATGCTTATTCCTATTTTGTGGGCGATGAAACCTGGGTGCGCTTCGACGACCTGCTGGCACAGCTGCCTATCGAAACCTATAATCAGGAGCTCTTTTTACGCAACAACCGTTATATCGAGATCAAAGACGACCCTTTTATCTATCTGATTCGTTTTAAGGACTTTCTGATTACCGAAAGCATACCGCCACTCGAGGTGGAATACGATAACATCCGCAATATTATCCTCAACCAAAGGCGTCAGGACCTTATCCGAAGCATGCATCAGCAAATTTACGATCAGGCCCTGCGCGACAAATCTTTCGAAGTGTATTGAAGTGTATGGGCAATAAGCACAAGAGATTACGTTTAAGAACTGAAAATATATCGCAATGACCAAGGCTGTCAAAATTTTTATGGTAATGATGTTTCTGGGACAAGGTTTATTGGCTCAGGAGCCGGCTGTGATCGACCAGGTAGTAGCCGTAGTGGGCCGCCATGTAGTGCTGCAGTCGGATATTGAAAACCAATACCTCCAGATGCGTATGCAACAGGGCATCAGGGGGACAGCCGAAACCATGCGATGCGAGATCCTCGAAGATCTGCTGTTTCAGAAGCTGCTGCTGAATCAGGCCGAGCTCGACAGTATAACGGTGACCGACGATCAGGTGGAACAGGAAATGGAGCGCCGTCTGCGGTATTTTATCAGCGAGCTGGGATCGCAGGAAAAGCTGGAAGCATTTTACAACAAAACAGTTGTAGAAATAAAGAATGAGTTGCGCCGGCTGGTCAAAGATCAGATGATTGTGGAAAAGGTTCAGGCTGATATTATGCGAAAGGTTGTAGTTACACCGCAGGAAGTGCGCCGCTTTTTCAACAATATACCCAAAGACAGTATTCCCATGGTACCGGCTGAGTTTGAGATAGCGCAAATCGTTAAAAAGCCGCCCATTACCGTTGAAGAGAAAATGGCGACCAAGGAACGGCTCAACGAATACCGCAAACGCATCCTCAACGGTGAGCGCTTCAGCACCCTGGCATTGTTGTACAGCGAAGATCCCGGCTCGGCACGCAGAGGAGGCGAGCTCGGGTTTTACGGCAGAGGCGAACTTTATCCCGAATTCGAAGCTGTGGCTTTCAGGCTCAGGGAGGGCGAGGTGTCGGAAATCGTGGAAACGGAAGCGGGATTTCATATTCTCCAGCTCATTGAACGAAGAGGCGATTTAGTCAATGTCAGGCATTTGTTGCTCATGACAAAGGTTTCGGTGAATGCCCTCGAAAGGGCAAAAAGCCAGCTGGACTCCTTGGCGCTGGAGCTTAGGGCGGGCAACATTAATTGGGATGAAGCGGTGGAGAAATTCTCGGAAGACCCCAAGAAGGCTCCCGGCGGAAGGCTGATCAACCCTCAGACAGGCGGAACCCGCTTTGATGCCGCAACCATCGACCAGCAACTTTCGTTCGTGATCGACAAACTGCAGCCGGGCGAAATCAGCGACCCTGTTCCCATGAAGACCGACGACAACAAAGACGCCTACCGTTTGCTCAAACTGCTTGAAAGGATCCCTCCGCATAAGGCTAACCTTCGCGACGATTATAACCGCATACAGCAATGGGCACTTCAGGAAAAGCAGCAAAAAGTGTTGCAGCAGTGGGTTTCCAACACACTGAAGAATGCCTATATCAATATTGATCCACGTTTTAGCCAATGTGACTTCGAGTTCAGCTGGACCGGAAAGAAGCACTAACCTAACTTCAATAATCAGTTCTGATGAGTCTTTTTAATAACGAAGCTGATGCAGCCCGCGCGCTGGTCGAAAAATATGCTCTGCTGCGTGCTGAGGTAGCCAAAGTGATTGTGGGACAGGAAGAGATTGTGCACCAGACCATTATGGCTATCTTTAGCAAAGGCCATGTGTTGCTCGTGGGTGTGCCGGGCCTTGCCAAAACGCTGCTGGTGAATACAGTCAGCAAAGTGTTGGGCCTTACCTATTCGCGCATTCAGTTTACTCCCGACCTTATGCCGTCGGATATCGTAGGCACCGAAATTCTCGACGAAAACCGCAGTTTCAGGTTTATCAAAGGCCCTGTTTTTGCCAATATTATTCTTGCTGACGAGATCAACCGCACCCCTCCAAAAACCCAGAGTGCACTGCTCGAAGCCATGCAGGAACGCAGCGTCACCGTGGCAGGACAGTCGCATCGCTTGCAGGAACCGTTTTTTGTACTTGCAACCCAAAATCCCATTGAGCAGGAGGGAACCTATCCGCTGCCCGAAGCGCAGCTCGACCGTTTTATGTTCAACCTCTGGCTGAATTATCCTGGCTATGAGGAAGAAGTTCAGGTGGTAAAAAACACTACCGCCGGACATTTTGCCGAACCTCAGGTGGTGATGACTGCTGAGGAAATACTCTATTTTCAGCAGCTTGTGCGACGTGTGCCGGTACCTGACAATGTGTACGAATACGCGGTAAAACTGGTTTCGCGTACACGTCCCAATACCCCTCAGGCTCATCAGCTCACCAATCAATACATCAGCTGGGGCGCCGGCCCCAGGGCTTCGCAGTACCTCATCATTGGCGCAAAATGCAATGCGCTCCTCAACGGAAAGTTTTCGCCCGACATCGAAGACGTCCGCGCAGTGGCGCTACCGATACTGAGACATCGCATCGTCCGCAACTATTCAGCCGAGGCCGAAGGCTTCAGTATGGATAATATCATCAGCCAACTCCTCTGATGATATGAAACGACGCCTGCAAAAACCGCTGCTGTTCGCCATAGTACTGCTTGTTCTGGCAGCCTTATGGATGGTATTCAGGCCCGACCAGCCTGATGATGACGGTGTGGAAGTGCCTGCAAGAAAGGGCAATTTTCTGATCACCGTGACAACCACCGGAGAGCTGGAAGCCAAAAGCTCGGAAAAGATTTATGGCCCGTCGCAATCGGCCTTACGTGATGCCCGGATCTGGCAGATCAAGATTGACGACATCATCCCCGATGGAACAGTTGTCGATTCCGGTGACTATGTTGCTCAGCTCGACCGCACCGAGCTAACCAACAAAATCAAGGATCAGCAACTCGAAATTGACCAATACGAAAACAATTTCATCAAAACGCAGCTCGACACTACCATGGATCTTATGGCAGCGCGCAACGAGCTGGCCAACCTGAAATACGCCCTCGAGGAAGCCCAGATAGCTGTGGATCAATCCATTTACGAGCCTCCGGCCACACAACGTCAGGCTCGGATCGAGCTCGAAAGAGCCGAACGTGCGTACAATCAGGCTGTTAAAAACTACCGTTTGCGACACGAAAAGGCTGTCGCCAACATGACCGAGGTAAGTAATGCGCTGCGCAAACGCCGTTCCGACCTCGACAAACTCCTTTCGCTAAGCACGGAATTTACTGTAAAAGCGCCTAAGGCAGGCATGGTGGTGTATCAGCGCGATTGGGAGGGCAAGCGCCGGGGCGCAGGCAGTACCATCAGCACGTGGGAAAATGTAGTGGCCACACTTCCCAATCTGCGCGAGATGATGAGCAAGACTTATGTAAACGAAGTGGACATCAGCAAGGTGAGGGTAGGGCAGTTTGCGCGTATCGGCGTTGACGCCTTCCCTCAGAAAGCCTTTACCGGCAAAGTGACCGAGGTGGCCAATATAGGCGAACAGCTGAAAAACTCCAATGCCAAGGTTTTCGAAGTGAAGCTGGCGGTCAATGAATTCGACAGCATACTGCGGCCTGCAATGACAACCAAGAATATAATTATCACCGAGGAAATCCCCGACGTGGTATTTATCCCGCTCGAAGCCTTGTTTACCACCGACAGCATACAGTTTGTTTACACCTCCGGAAGACGTCAGCAAGTGGTTGCAGGTAAATCCAACGAAAACGAGATCATCATCCGCGCCGGCCTCAAAGAAGGCGACAAGGTGAGACTCAACGCTCCTGCCCGCCCTGAAAGCTGGAGGCTAATCACCCTGAGCCCCGATGTCATTAAAAAGGCTCTGGACGTCAATGATTGAGGTGTGATCATCTGATGGAACGCTATACCCAACTGCTCAGGGAAGCACTGGATGCAGTGTTTGCCAACAAGGCCAGGTCAATCCTGACGGCCCTCGGTATTATCTTTGGTGTTGCAGCGGTAATAGCCATGCTGGCCATTGGGCGGGGAGCCCGGCAGGAAATCCTTGACCAGATGAAGTTGGTGGGCGTAAACAATATTGTTATTAAGGCAAAGCCGGAACGCAAGAACAATGCCTCGGGCGAGCAGGGAAAGCAGGAGCGTAAACCTTTTTCGCCCGGACTTACCCTAGAGGATGCAGAAGCCATCGGCAGTATCATTCCCGGTGTGCAGCGTGTGAGTCCTGAGGTAAGCTACGAAACCATGCTCATTAAGGATGGAAGCAGCACCATCACAAGACTTAACGGAGTGCATCCGGAGTTTTTCGAGGTTTTCGGGTTCGCACTGCAGCTTGGGAATATGTTCACACAAAGTCAGCTGCTTAAGGGTGAGCCGGTTTGCGTTATTGGTCAGGGAATCCAGGCACGCCTTTTTGCTTTGCAGGATCCTCTTGGACAGTATATCAAATGTGGTAATGTGTGGTTGCGCATCGTTGGCGTGCTGGAAAAACGACCTGCTGACCCATCCGGCAGTGCCGACCCCAATAACGAAGTGTTTGCTCCGCTCAATACGGTATTGCTTCGTTTCCGCGATCGGTCGATGACCAATCTGATGCCCGGAGGCTCCGGCGAGGTTTTCATTTCAGGAGGCGATGTAATGATATTTGCTGATGGTGAAGAAGGCAAGGCCGACGCTTCGCAAAACAATCATCAGCTCGATCGTATAGTGGTGCAAATGAATAGCAACGAGCGGTTGGGTGCCGCGGCTGAAATCATCAGCCGCATGCTGAGCCGAAGACATTTTGGCGTGGAGGATTTCGAAGTGACAGTTCCTGAGCTCTTGCTCAAACAGGAACAACGCACCCGCGATATATTCAATATCGTGCTGGGCGCCATTGCCGGCATCTCGCTGCTTGTAGGCGGAATAGGCATCATGAACATTATGCTTGCCTCGGTGATGGAGCGCATCAGGGAGATCGGTGTGCGCAGGGCCGTAGGCGCAACAAGGCGCGACATCGTATTTCAGTTTTTGAGCGAAGCAACCCTGATCAGCATCTCCGGAGGGATTGCAGGTATTTTGCTTGGACTTGTCATGTCGCAGATCATCATGCAAACAACGGGTATCCTCACCATCATCAGTCCATTGTCGATATTCATATCATTTGGGGTGTCAGCCACTGTTGGAATTATTTTCGGCTATCTGCCGGCTAAACGTGCCGCAATGCAAGACCCTGTTGAATCCCTGCGTCACGACTAATTTCCGGTACTATGCGCAAACGACGACAAGCTTTTCGCCCCGAAACCATCCACAATGTGCCCATTATTGCGGCCGGTGCCGAGGGTAAATCCATAGCAAAGATAGACGGCCAGGTGATTTTTGTGCCTTTCGCCGCTCCGGGCGATGTGGCTGATATACAGATTACTGCCAGGAAAAAGCAATTTCTGGAAGGCAGAATTATCAACCTTGTTGAAGCATCATCCCTGCGCACTGCTCAGGTTTGCGGACATTTTACCCTATGCGGCGGATGCAAGTGGCAGCACCTGACTTACGATGCCCAGCTTGCTTTCAAACAGCAGCAGGTGGAGGATGCTTTTGCGCGTATCGGTAAGTTTCCGTTTCCTGCCCTGAGGCCCATCAAAGCTGCGCCCGACATTTATCAATACCGCAATAAACTGGAGTTTACCTTTTCATCGCGGCGATGGTTCACGCAACCTCCACGCGAAGGTGTGCAGGAAGATCCGCGTGGATTGGGTTTCCATTTGCCGGGAATGTTCGACCGCATTATCCATTTGGAGGAGTGTCATCTGCAGGCTTCGCCCTCCGATGCCATCAGGCACTTTGTTCATGATAAGGCTGTTGAGCTTAACCTGAGTTATTACGATACCAGGCGGCACGAGGGACTTTTGCGCAATCTCATTATTCGCAATACCACCACCGGCGGGCTGATGGTCATCCTTGTCAGTTCTGCCGAACACGAAGCCTTGCGCGATCAGCTTTTCCCGGGATTGGTCAAGGCTTTCCCGCAAATCACTTCATTGCTCTGGGTGGTCAATCCCAGGGTGAGCGAAACCATAAACGGTCTTGAGGCACGTCTGATGCATGGCGAAGCATGGCTGACCGAGCATCTTGAAGGTCCGGATGCCGATGGCCCCCCGCTTCAGTTCAGGATAGCGCCGGCCTCGTTCTTTCAGACCAATCCACGGCAAGCTGCCGTTTTATACCGGACGGCCTTTGAGATGGCTCAACTGACGGGAAAAGAGGTGGTTTACGACCTGTATAGCGGCACGGGAACCATTTCGTGCTATGTGGCCGGATCCTGCAAAAGAGTGGTTGGCGTGGAGTATGTGGAGGAAGCAGTGGCTGATGCACACATCAATGCCGGTTTGAATGGACTGACCAATATTGATTTTGTTGCCGGTGACCTTGGTAAGATTTTCGATGATAGTTTTGTCCTTCGGTACGGACGGCCTGATGTGGTAATTACCGACCCGCCAAGGGCAGGAATGCACCCAAAAGTGGTGGAACAACTGCTGAAGCTGGCTCCCGGCAGGATTGTCTATGTGAGCTGCAATCCGGCCACGCAGGCCCGCGATATCGCACTGCTTGCGGAGCAATACACGGTCGAAGCTGTTCAGCCTGTTGATATGTTTCCGCAAACCCATCATGTGGAAAATGTGGCGCTGCTTGTCAGGCGTTGAATGGCACTACACGCAAAATTCGATGAAAGTGTTAAACAATAAGCCGATGGCCTCCACCGGTTTCAAACCTTTAATGCAACATTCAAAATTTTGATTATTTCAAATCTTATTATACTTTTACCCCGATAAATTCTAACCAAGCCTTATGAAAAAAACAATTACCACACTGCTTTTCAGCGCCATGGCCGGTGTTGTACTGGCCGGAGGCATTGTAACGAACACTAACCAGAGCGCAAGTTTTCTGCGCAATCCCGCACGTGGTGGTCTATTGGGCATCGAATCGGCTTATTACAATCCTGCCGGTATGACAAAGCTCAACGATGGCTTTCACCTTTCGCTCAGCAACCAGTTCATCTTTCAGGACCGAAAGATCAAGACATCGCTTGCAGGCTTGAACCGGAATGAGTTTTCCGGCGAAGTAACAGTTCCTCTGTTCCCTTCGGTCTATGCCGTTTTCAAGAAAAACAAGTTTGCAGTTTCCCTGGGCTTTAACCCTATTGGTGGTGGCGGCGAAGCATTTTACCCCAATGGTCTTCCATCCTTTGAGTACCAGATAGCCGGGCTTAAATCCTCGCTCAATGCTTCCGGTATTCCCACCACGCAGTACAGCTACGCTACCGAGTTCGAGGGTGAATCGGTCTATTTGGGTTATCAGGCCAATGCGGCTTATCAATTCAACAAAATGTTTTCGGCCAGTGTTGGTGTGCGTTATGTAACCATCGACAACAGCTACAAAGGATACCTGAAAGACATCAGTATCAACCCTAACTTCCCTGCTGCAGGGTTTACAGGTACGATGGTCAAAGCTCCGGTATTTTTCGAAGCAATGGCCGGACTTTTCACCAACCTCGCAGGTGTCGGCACATCAATTGCTCCTTTGGCAGCCAATGCTCAAACCCAGAACTTAACTTTACCACAACTTGTTGGTGCCGGTCTGCTTACGCAGGAACAGGCAGCAAGCATCGCCGGCGGTTTCGGCCTCATCAATCCTAATGTAAATGCCAATACCCTGCCTATTTCTGCTATTCACCAGGGCTATGTGGCTGCAACGCCTACTTTCACTGCCAACGCCAACGCCATGAATGCCAGTAAGGCCGCTACAAGTGACAAAAAGGTTGATGCTATTCAGACGGGTTCGGGTATTATTCCCGTTGTTGGCCTTAACTTTAATTTCGAAAAGGTGAACATTGGCTTCAAATACGAACATCGTGCCGCTATCAAGGTCAAGAATGAAACCACTCAGGATGATGTGGGTATGTTCCCCGACGGTGCCGAAGTGCCAAGCGATATACCTTCGATGATCTCGGTTGGCATCGGCTACGAGCCATCCAAGCGTGTTGGTCTTGCTGCTAACTATATCACTTACCTGGATAAAAGTGCCGAATACGGTAAGATGCTCAATGGTCAGTATGTAAAAAATGACAAGCTGATGGACCGCAATGTTTGGGAGTTTGCCTTCGGTATGCACTACAAGACCACCGAAAAACTCTACCTTTCGGCAGGATATCTGGTGACCAGCACAAGTGTAAAGCCTGAATATCAGAGCGACCTGAGCCACAGCCTGAGCACCTTCACCCTGGCCGGTGGCGCCAAGTATGCCATTACCGAAAAAATTGCGGTGAATGCAGGCGTGATGCGTACCTATTATAACACTTACGTTAAGAACTTTGCGCCCCAGAATCAACCCCAGTTTGGCGAAACATACAGCCGGAAGAACCTTTCTTTTGGCCTTGGTCTTGATTTGAGTTTCTAAGCTGTACGACATTAAATGCGAAGTGCCACCCAGTCATGGGTGGCACTTCTTTTTTGTGCAGTGGTATCAGCCCTCTTTTTTGCAGGTGCTTATGCCAAACAACGAATACATAAAACAAGTGCCGGTGAGTGCAGTAGCTATGGGCAGAAGCCCAACCAATCCCCACCACGAACCATAGATAATTCCCAGTCCGCCTATGGCCACACCTAATACAATGCGAACAATCTTGTCGATGCTTCCAACATTCTTCTTCATAGAGGTATTGTTTTTTGTTAATAATTGGTTTTGTGCCGCGCAAAGGTAAACTGTAGCAGTTGCTTTGTCAAGATCATTGAAATTTAGGATGTTGGAAATCAGGGTCGAGTGAACCTTTGGAGGCCATTTCAACTGAGGACCGTAATATCAGGAAGTTTAGCGTTGATTATTCGGTTAAGGCAGCCGAAGCGCTTGTATAGATAACTGCTTCAGGCATCTTCCATGAAAAGTCATGCCTGTTTTCCGAAGCTTCTCTGTATCAGTTGTTTCAGCTGGATCAGCTCCTCCTTGCCGGGCAACCAATCGCGCAGAGGTGTGTTATTCAGCCGGGTAAATATCAGCAACTGATAGGCCGCTGAAGCTGCATAGGCCATGGAAGCCGCCAGGGCACCACCCAGAATTCCGAGTGGAGGAACTAGCAGATACAGGGCCGGCACAACCACTGCAAAGCCTGTTAGTGAAGCATAAAGGTTGTATTTAGGACGTCCTGTCCCCGAGAAATAATGGCTAAAGATGGCATTGACCGAAAGGGCCAGCACACCCGGAGCAAGTCCGGCTACGACAATGCGTATTTCGCCAAACTCGCGGCTGAAAAGCCACCCGAAAACACTCGAAGGCACGAGCAAAAGCAAAATCAGGAAAAAGAGCGTGAGTAAAAACGAAAGCTTCATCAGCTTGATGGTCAGCCTGAGGGCATATTGGTCATCTGTGCTGTTGCTGATGCTCGAAAACTGCACAAGCGCTATACTGTGTCCGATCAGCCTGAAGCCTTCGGTTAGCTGAACTCCTGAATTGAAAACGCCCAGGGCAGCATTGCCGGTAAAATAACGTATGACATAAAAACTCAGCCGTCGGTTAAGCATATGCACAAAGCTCGAAGTTTGTGTAAGGCTGCCAAAGGCGATCAGCTCGCGGAAACTTGCATGTGGCAGCTGTTTCCCGCTGCGCAACAAGGGGAAAATGTATAGCGGATAAGCCACAGCCAGCGGAACAAGATAGGAAGCATAAAGTGAAACCACATAAGCGCGCTCGTCGCGGATGGCAAAAAGATGAAGGGCAGCAGCCATAGCTACCAGTTGCGACAAGAACTGAAGCAGGAATAAGGTGTTGAATGCGCCGATGCGTTCCCTCCCGAGAAGCAGATAGAGATTGATGTTATGCAAGCTGCCAAGCCCGACGAGGACGAGGATATGTATTGCATATCCTTGTGGTACAAGTAAATGAAACAATGAGGGAAAAAAGCTAAGTGCAAAAAACGAAACGGAGAACAGTACTTCAAGTGCCATTGCAAAGCCGATCGAAAGACGCATCAGACTCATCACATTGCGCCGCGAACTGTAGTAAACCACCGCATTCGAAACCATCTCGGCCAGCATAATCAGCAGCGTCACGTTGAGCAGAATCAAGCCCGAAACACCCCAGGCCGCAGCGCCCATGCCGTTGGTTGCCAGCCACAACAGGACAAACCCTGATACGGCATTGAGCAAGCGCACAGCGCCCGTCGATAGGATATTCCGGATGATCATGCTGATCGTTTTGTTTTTAGTTTCCAAACATGACGCAGGCCGGCCAGACTAAAACGGTAGGTCTTTGCATCAATGAGTGTGATTTTATTGTTGCTGTTGAATGTGTGTAACCCATGATGAAATTCCCAGCTGTTTTCCGGTTCCAGACGCCCGACAACAGTTTCGCGGTAATCGGAAGTTGAAAGCACATCCACCCGCTTGAACACCACAGCTTTTCCATAAGCGCCCGCAACATCCTGAGCAGGACGGATCAGCTGGCCATTGTGCAAAAAAGGAGCTCCTGCATTGCGCGCCGAACGCGGATCTGTTATGAGCGGGTTGAGCGGATGCGGCCTGAAGGGACCTTGGGGTTTTTCGGCATACCAGGCAAACAGCTGAACGCCCGGCATCCGCTTCTGGCTGCACATGAGCCACCAAAGCCCTTCATTTTCAAATAGAATCGGATCAATGGCCTCGAAATCTGATAAAAGAATCTGTGGCTCATGAAGCCTGTTTTGTTCAGGGTCGAAGGTGAAAAGGGTAAGCTGACGCGATGCATAACATTCAGGAATACAATATACTTTATCCTGAAATGGCAGCAGAAAGGGAAAAGAGCGATGAAAGGAGTCAGGAGCGGAAACCTGAACAGCACGAAAACCCTCTTCGGGGATCAGCCGAACGAGATTGCCCTTGCCCGGGCTGTAGTCGAAATGTTCGGCAAGGATAATGGTCTTGCCATGATGTCGGACAACGAAAGGATCGGCATAATACTGTGCGCGGTCGGGATGAGTTATCCATTGGATCTCATGATGTTGCAGGCCATCGGGGTAAATGGGATGATTGACACCAGTCGTTATGATGCCAATCCGCCAGCTTTCCTGCCGGAACAGCTGCTGCAGGTGAAAGCTTATCCTGCGCATCGGCATCTTTAGAAAAAATCGCAGCATGCAGCTATTCACAGGCTTGCGATAAATCTTTCCGGGTTTTTCGGAAGGAGCGACACGCATACCATTGAGGGCAATGCTCCGGCAAACTCTGGCCGGCATAAATGCGCTTTCGGTAAGCAGGTTATTCAGGTGTGCTTTGTAGGAATGTCCGACTACAGGCAGCCAGATTTTGTCGAGTACCGGCCCTCCGTCAAGCTTTTCGGTGAGGCGTTGAAGGATAACGCCATTGACCTGATGCCCGTAAAAAACTTCCCAGAATCCGGGCGGTCCGCCACGAATGATTTGCTCATCGTCGTGATGAAACGACCATATGCCATATTTCGGCACGTTAAGCAGGCTGCCACGGATAATGTTGAAGCCAAACCGAAGCAGGAAATCAGGCTCAAGGCGGCTAACAGCCTGAGCAACTTGCTCAGGAATCCATTCGTTATGCCCTTTGATCTCAGGCCGGCACGGTATAAGGGTAATCTTCGCCAGCAGGTGGCTGATATCCACTTGCTGTTTGGCTGCCGGCCGAAAAAGGAAGCGTTGCCAGAACCGGTACAAAAAGTTGTTGTAAGGATAGTTTGTCAGCCTGCTCCAGAGCGATTGCGTTTGTTCGTCCTGGGTGCGGACAACAGACAGCACAAGATCGTGGCCATCCTCCAATAAACGATGCACGGCATCGAACTGCCATTGTTGAAGGTGTGAACTGTTGACCATCAGGCCAAATCGCATCGATTGTCAGTATTGGTGAGCCGTAGGCTTAACGGCAAAAGTCGCGAAAATTGGCTTCGCATCATAATCTTGTCTCCAGATGATGAAAATGTGCCGGTTCGGAGGATGAGCATGCTGGTGCGAGAGCAATGTCAGCATGCCGCGTGCTACAGGCAAATGCAGGCTTTATTGCCCATCGAGCAGGGCCAGTTGCTTTTCGAGCACGGCTATACGCGCAAGAGCATCGGCCTTCTTTTTTTGCTCATTTTCAATCACTTTGGCAGGGGCGTTGGCCACAAAGCGTTCGTTGCCCAGCTTAGCCTCAACCGATTTAAGGAAGCCTTGTGTATATTCGAGTTCGGCCAGTAATTTGCTGCGCTCTTCTTCGGTGTTTACCGAGGCCATGACAGGAACGAAACATTCGGTGCTGCGCACAACAAATCCGAGCGCTCCGGCCGGAGCAGCGGCAACCGGTGTCAGGCTGTCGAGGTTGCCGAGTTTGATGACAACGGCATCAAACACATGCGCCGGGTCTGATGATGCTCCCTTCACCTGAAGGCTCAGCTTATCGCGCATGGGAATGTTTTTTTCGGTCCTGAACTTGCGGATGGCGTTGACCAGCTCCGCAGCGAATTCAAAATGCCGGAGCACCTGTTCGTCGAATGGCAGTACGTCGGGCAATTGTGAGATGATGATATCGCTTTCGGTATCGGTTGGTTTCAGGTGATTCCACACTTCTTCTGTGATGAATGGCATGAAGGGGTGCAGCAGCTGCATCAGCTTTCTGAAGAAGGCATGCGTGATTTCCAGCGTTTCAGGGTCGATGGGCTGGCCGTATTCAGGCTTAATGATTTCGAGGTACCACGAGCAGAAATCGTCCCATATCAGTTTGTAAACGCCCATCAGGGCATCCGAAAGCCTGAACTTGTCGAAATGTTCGCCTGTTTGTTGAAGCACCTGATTGAAACGTGCATCGAACCATTGGGCGGCAGCCCGGGCAGCATCGGTACGAGGTGCCGCAGGGTCAACCTTCCAGCCTTTTACGAGCCTGAGTGCATTCCATATTTTGTTGCTGAAGTTGCGTCCTTGCTCGCACAGTGCTTCATCAAAAGGCAGGTCGTTGCCTGCCGGGGCAGTGAGCAACATGCCCATCCGAACGCCATCAGCTCCATATTTGGCTATAAGGTCGAGTGGGTCGGGCGAGTTACCAAGGGTTTTCGACATCTTGCGGCCGTGCTTGTCGCGCACGATGCCCGTGAAGTAAACATTGCGGAAAGGTATCTTTCCGGGATATTCAAGTCCGGCCATTATCATGCGGGCAACCCAGAAGAAAATGATGTCCGGTGCAGTAACCAGGTCATTGGTAGGGTAATAGTACTGCATGTCGGGGTTGTCAGGTTTTCGGATGCCATCGAATACCGAAATTGGCCATAGCCACGACGAGAACCAGGTATCCACAACGTCTTCATCCTGTTTCAGATCGGCTAAACTATAACCTGCATCGGGCCACCTTTTGCGGGCTTCTTCGAGGGCTTCGCCGGCCGATCTGGCTACTACCATGCCGCCATCAGGGAGATAATAAACCGGTATGCGCTGACCCCACCAGAGCTGACGGGAAATGCACCAGTCCTTGACGTTCTCCATCCAGTGGCGGTAGGTATTCTTAAACTTTGGGGGATGAAACTGTATGGTATCGTTTTCGACCACTTCGAGTGCCTGTTGCGCAAAGGCCTGCATGCGCAGAAACCACTGCAGCGAGATGCGTGGTTCGATAACCGCATCGGTGCGCTCCGAATAACCCACCTTGTTGACATAGTCCTCGATCCTGACCAAAAGCCCGGCATCCTGGAGCATGGGAACGATGGCTTTGCGTGCTTCAAAACGGTCGATGCCGACGAGCAGGCCTGCAGCTTCGCTGAGTGTGCCGTTGTCGTTGAAAATATCAATCGAAGGCAGATGATGTTTCAGGCCAAGGTTGTAGTCGTTGATATCGTGAGCCGGTGTTATCTTAAGTGCACCTGTGCCGAACTCGCGATCCACATACTCATCAATAATTATGGGGACTGAGCGGTTAACCAGCGGCACAATCACTTTCTTTCCGTGAAACCTTGCATATCGCTCGTCTTCGGGATGCACGCATACCGCTGTATCGCCAAGAATGGTCTCCGGACGGGTGGTGGCAATGGTAATAGCATCGTCCTCGCCTTCGACCATGTACCGCACATAGTAGAGCTTGGATTGTACTTCCTTGTAAAAAACCTCTTCGTCCGAAACTGCCGTAAGCGCCTGCGGATCCCAGTTGACCATACGTACACCTCTGTATATCAGTCCCTTGTTGTAGAGGTCGATAAATACATCAATAACCGATTCGTACAGGCTCTCATCCATGGTGAAAGCTGTACGGTTCCAGTCGCAGGAGGCGCCCAGCTTTTTGAGTTGTTCCAGGATAATGCCACCATGTTTGTGTGTCCATTCCCATGCATGCTCAAGAAACTCCTCACGGGTAATCTGCGATTTTTCAATGCCTTGACTCTTGAGTTTAGATACCACCTTAGCTTCAGTCGCAATAGAAGCGTGGTCAGTGCCGGGCACCCAGCATGCGTTATAGCCTTTCATGCGGGCACGGCGGATGAGCACATCCTGAATGGTATTATTGAGCATATGGCCCATGTGCAGCACGCCCGTTACGTTAGGCGGCGGTATGACAATGGTGTACGGCTCGCGGCTATCGGGTTCAGAATGAAAATAGCCCTTGGCCATCCAATGGGCATACCAGCGTTCTTCCAGTTCGGTGGGATTGTATTTGCTGCTGAGATCCATGCAATAAATATGGTGAGGTTTTAAGGGCGCAAAATTATGAAATTTTGTCCGGCATCTGCCGGTACAGCGCAGAGGAAAGACATTAGGGTATTTCAGGCATTTCGGGTGACAGCTTTTTATCCATTGCCAACCTTGCGCAGCGCCATGGAACCGCCCAAAGGGCAATGTCTTGTTGTTAGGTAGTACTGCATGTCCGGCATGAGGTCTCCGACACCCACTTTAGAACCATTCTAACATGTAATGGTACAAGTCGTAAAAACTTGCAAGACTGCGTTTTTTGTCTATTTTTGCCTGTTTTCGGGCAAAATTTATAAGATGAATCGTGAAAATCAGTAATAAATAACCTAAAAACCACACAAAATCATGATGAAAGGACATCCAAAAGGATTGTTACCGGCGGCCCTGGCCAATATGGGAGAGCGTTTCGGCTTTTATACCATGATGGCTATTCTGACATTGTTTCTGATGTCGAAGTTCAACATTAGCGGAACTGAGGCCGGCACATTGTACTCTATTTTCTATGGTGCCATCTACATTCTGGCACTCGTTGGCGGTATCATTGCCGACAGGCTTCGCAACTACAAGGGAACCATCATTGCCGGCTTGCTCACCATGTCGGTTGGCTATCTGCTTCTGGCAACACCTGCCCTGATCACCTCGCAGTATATTGCGCTGGCAGCTTTGCTGGTTATCGCTTTTGGTAATGGTTTATTTAAAGGCAATCTGCAGGCTGTTGTCGGTCAGATGTACGATAATGACGAATATCGCAACAAGCGCGACTCAGGCTTCCAGATCTTTTACATGTTCATCAATATAGGCGCAATGTTTGCGCCTTTTATGGCCACATGGGTTCGTAATACCTTTGTCAATATGCAGGGTTTCAGCTACAACGCTGAGCTGCCTGGACTTTGCCATCAATATCTCGACGGCAAAATGGCCGAAGACGTGGTCAGCGGTCGTTTTACCGAGATTGCCACATCAGTATCGGGTGGAGTTATGCCGGCGGATTTATCGGCATTTGCCGTAAACTATCTGGATGCCTTTAACACTGGATTCCACTATGCCTTTCTGACAGCAGTCGGTGCCATGCTGATTTCGCTGGCCATCTTTCTGTTCACCAAGAAATCATTGCCCTCACCTGCCGGAAAATCGAAGTCAGACATTTCAAAGGATCAAATCAAGCAGGATGCCAAAGAAATCAAGCAGCGCATTTACGCCCTGTTTGCGGTGTTTGGTGTTGTCATCTTCTTCTGGTTCTCCTTCCATCAGAACGGCCTCACACTGACCATGTTTGCAAAAGACTATACCTTACTGGGCGGTTTGTTCCCTTCGGTGGAAATCTTCCAGTCCATCAATCCTATCCTGGTGGTAATCCTGACACCTATTATTATCATCTTTTTCAATTTCCTTTCAAAACGTGGCATCGAGCCTTCGACGCCCAGAAAGATTGCTATTGGGATGGGTATTGCCGCACTCGCTTTCATTGTAATGGCTATTGGCTCGATTGGGCTGCCTTTATACAAGGACGTTGTTAGTCAGGGTGGTCTGCCGGATGACATGCGCGTTACACCCTGGTTACTCTTTACAGTTTATTTTATCCTCACCGTGGCTGAATTGTTTATCTCGCCTCTGGGCCTGTCGTTCGTATCCAAGGTAGCACCTGCTCACATGCAGGGTCTCATGCAGGGCGGATGGCTCACAGCAACAGCAGTAGGTAATTTCTCGCTGTTCCTTGGCGCCATGATGTACGAAAGTATTTCGATATCCATCACATGGACGGTATTTGTCATCGTTTGTCTCCTCTCGATGGGCGCCATGCTCGCCATGGTCAAGTGGCTCGAAAGAGTTGCCAAATAACCATCTGCACCATTTAGCCAAAGCCCGCTGCCAAAAGCAGCGGGCTTTGTTTTTTTTAGCCGGATATTTGCAAAAG
>DAOKYW010000021.1:0-43580 GCA_035325985.1 Bacteroidales bacterium | reverse complement strand
GTGAGGCCAATGAGATTGAATTTAAGTATATACAACCGGGAAAGCCCACTCAAAACGCCTATATAGAAAGGTTTAACAAGTCCTATCGCGAGGGGGTCTTAGATGCATACCTATTTGAAAGTCTGGACCAGGTGAGAGAGATTACAGCAAGATGGGTTCACGATTACAACCATTTTCGCCCGCACAAATCTCTATCAAACTTATCACCAGTGTCTTATAGAATGATGAATCAAAATAATCCTGAATTGATCATGGGCAACGTTCGCACCGGCTCCGCCTCCGCTCCACTTAACCCATGACCAATTCAGGCTCATTACCCATCTTAACCACAAATGAAATTGTCTAATTTTGAAATGTACTAAAAATGGGAAGCCTTCACTTGAAAAAGATTACAAAGACGAATTTGTTTATTATAATTTTTAAAACAATATTTTTTAATGTCAGAAACCCAAAACATTGAATATAAAAGTAGTTGGCGAGACGAGTATCTGAAATGGATATGCGGTTTTGCCAATGCCAACGGAGGCACAATTTTCATCGGTAAAGACGATGCAGGAAATGTAATTGGCATTTCTGATTCTAAAAAGTTAATGGAAGAAATTCCAAACAAAGTGAAAGACACCTTGGGTATTTTGGTAGATGTGAATTTGCATAAAAACAAGCAAGGTGAGTTTCTGGAAATTGTTGTGGAATCGTATCCTTACCCTGTAAATTACAAAGGTCAGTATTACGTTAGAAGCGGAAGCACCAAACAGGAATTGAAAGGTGCTGCATTAGATAAATTTCTGTTGCGGAAAAAAGGTAAGCGTTGGGATGGTGTGCCTGTTCCTAAAGTTTCGGTAAATGATTTAAAGCAGGAAACTTTTGAATTTTTCCGCAAACGGGCTTTGAAAAGTCAGCGAATAGATGAAGACAGCTTAACCGACAGCAACGAACATTTGATAGATAATTTGCTGTTGAAAGAAGGTGAATTTCTGAAACGTGCTGCCATTCTGCTTTTTCATCCGAACCCCGAAAAATTTGTAACTGGTGCTTACATAAAAATAGGTTATTTCCTATCGGATGATGATTTGAAATTTCAGGATGAAATTCACGGCAACTTGTTTGAGCAAATTGAGAAATCAATGGATTTGCTGTTTACGAAATACATCAAATCAGAAATCAGTTACGAAGGTATTAACCGTGTAGAAAAGTTTGAATACCCGAAAGAAGCGGTTAGAGAAGCTTTGCTCAATACTATTGCCCACAAAGACTATTCGGGCGGTGTTCCTATTCAAATCAGCGTTTACAGCGACAAAATCATTTTCTGGAACGAAGGACAACTGCCCGAAAACTGGACAGTGAAAACACTTTTGGAAAAACACGCTTCACGACCATACAACCCAGACATTGCAAACGCATTGTTCCGCAGTGGTTACATAGAATCGTGGGGACGAGGAACCATAAAAATCATTAAAGAATGTAAACAAGCAGGAATTCCCGAACCAGTTTTCAGTTACGATTCTAGCGACATTTCCGTAGAGTTCAGAAAAGACATTTACAACGAAAAGTATCTGCAATCGCTTGACCTGAACGAGCGACAAGTAAAAGCGGTTTTGTATGTGAAAGAGAAAGGGAAAATTACGAACAGCGACTATCAGACTTTGAATGATGTTTCAAGAGAAACGGCAACAAGAGATTTAAAAGAATTAATTGATAAACAACTAATTAAACCAAGTGGACAAAAGGGAGCAGGAGCATTTTATACGCCATATTGAATTGCGTCATAATTGCGTCAATTGCGTCATCAACAAAATGGCAGACAATGGAACAATTGCACATTAATAGCACAAATTGCACAATGAGAGAACACCCCACCCTAATTGCAAGCACATTGCCAAAGCACCACAAGCCAACGCTACAGCCAAAGCTTTGTCAAAGAGCTTGCAAATGCCACCCGAGAAAAATTGGTTTTAAAAAATTTCCATCCCTTCTGAAAAAAATAAAAAACGCAACGCACAACCCGACAATCAATGACACGTATATTCAACAAAGACAATGGTTTACGGACACGGACGAAAGAACGCCAGCTGCCAACAGCGGTTTTGCAAAAGTGGCGGTGCAGTACTTCGTATGACAGTGATGTTGTCAATAATTTTTTTGTGGAATCATGATGTAGCATGCAAGGTTGTGGGAGACAAAGGAAAGCTGTACATGTGGCAAAATCATTCCCGGATGGTAGTTATCGCCTGATTGCAAGGCCTTAATGTCAGTTTGGCAAGGTGGCAAAAGCTTGTCCGGTGGTGGCTTAAATCTTTGGCAAAGGCCAAAGTCCGGATACCAAAAGCCGGTAAATATAACCCCTTACACTGTCTTGACTCAGCCACAGTTATGCTGCCCATTTGCCAGAAAGCAGAACCGATTTACGCAACATACAAACCCTGCTTGACCACAGGTCAAGTAAAATTACCGGAATCTATACCCATGTTCCACAAAAAGGCTTCAAAAAATCAAGTTCCCTTTTGAAGATTTGCAAAAGAGTCTTATATTCACCCCAAATTAATAACTATGACCCGAGTCATACATATACACCCAATTCTGGCGGTATAAGTATGATTTTTTCATACCTATAAACGAGTTGTGCCTCATTGTAAAAATCAAGCAAACATAGACAGATGAATACAAATTTTAAAGAAGAATATAAGAAATGGATTGAAAAATTATCAAAAACAAATTTTGATGAATTAATCCTGAATTATGCTAAAGAATACTATGGGACAAGAGATGTTTATATTTCTGATGGACCATATGATGGCGGTATTGACTTGATTTACTCGATTGATAATAAAGAATATAAAAGAAATATTCAGATTACAGTTCAACAAGATAAGTATGAATCAAAATTAGAATCTGATTTAATAAAATCGAAAGAAAATGTAATTAAATACAACTATTTGAATACATTAGACTTTTATATTTCTCAATCTATTACGCCAGAAAAGAAAAATAAATTAATAAAGAATGCAGAAATTAATCATCAAATTACTCTAAAGATAATTGATGCAAATGAATTGTCAGGTTTGGCACAAGAATACAACTCTATTCGTCAAACAATTCAAAAATTTAACAAAGCAGCTTTCCCCGATGAAAGATTAGATATTGATAAGAATACAAAAATTCTATTTGATACTATTTCAATAGGGAAAGACATAACAGATATAAAAAATAATTTCGTTCAGGCTATAATACTTACATTTTTATTCAATAATAAAGCAGCTACTGTTGAAGAAATATATTCAGGTTTAAACGAAACATTTTACAAAAAATATAACAAAAACTTTTTTGAAACCGAAATTGGGAAGCTCAAGGTAGCTTCAAAAATTGAAGTCATTCCCGACACAAGTCCCAAATCATTTAAGCTAACAGCTGATACTCTGCTAACTATTGAACAGATTGAGCAAAACTCTCAGATACTAGAAAATGAATTAATTGCTGAATTTAAATCGGTTCTTAATCGGTTCAATTTAGAAAGCGAAACAGATAACATTATAAAGTATATTATTGATTTGTACAACACAAATTATGAAGTAGATGAAAATGAAATTCTTAATGAAGGAAATAATCACAACAAGAAAATTCAATTAATATTTTCTAATTTGATTTCTCACCTAAAAAAACAGCATGGCATTGATTCTCAATTATCAAACGAAATTTCACGACAACTTTTGGTTATTTGTAGTAAAAATGAATTTTTAAATAAAACGAGTATTTCAAAAATGTTTACAAACTTGTTTAAATCAGATAAGCTTGATACATATTTGAGTAGAGCAAAACGAAAAGTTTATTTAGATACGCAAATTTTATTGCAAACCATATGTTGCAATTATGATAGTATAGAATATGAAGACCAACTCTATAAAGCAATAAAATATTTTAATGAAACAATTGAGGCATCAGCAATTCCAATTAGCCTTCATACAACTATTGGTTATGTTGAAGAAGTAGCATGGCATATTTTAAATGGCTTAAAGCTTGAAAGGTTCTTGGAAATTAACTTCATAAAAGATTTAGGTCCTTCCAAAAATGTCTTTTTCAATTTTTATTTAGAGTTAAGAAAACAAAACATCACTGAATTTGAAAATTTTAGCGAGTTTGTTGAAGATTTATTGGATGTAAATACAACTTCATACAATGATGATACACTTTTAGAAGATTTAATCCACAATTTAGTCGAACGTTTTGAGTTATTAGGAATAGAGGTAGAAACTCCCCCTATTTTTGAAAACTATGAAAAATACAGAAGAGAATATGAAATATCATTAAGCTATATGAAACATGACCAAAAATCATATGAAGCACGAAAAAATGATTTAAATAATATTCTGTATTTATCTGTAATGCATTTCGACTTTAAAGACGGCTTTTTTACTGAACCTTTTTTCATAACATGGGATATTTCATTCCATGAAGTAAGAAAGAGTTTTAAAAAATTCAAAGAACTTAATTATTGGTATTTATATCCGCCAATGAAATTTGCAAATACAGTTTCAGTCCTAAACATGAAAGTAGACTCTAAAGCTATTAATTACAATGTTATAACTTTAGTTGAAGATAATTTTAATCTTTCAAATGAAACAATCAGTTTTATTGATATAGTAAATGGGTTATTCAATGACAAAGATATTAAAAAATGGAATTTATTAAATAAGTTAGCTAAGCTTAGAAAACGCTTAGTTCAAGATTTAAAAGTTGACGATTTTAGTAAACTAAAAAGTAAAAATATTCCGATTGATGAAATGTTGCTTTTAATTCAAAAGTTTTATCAAAATCCAGAAAATAAGAGAAATTATAAAGAATTAACTTATTTGTTTCAGAATAATGATTATGCCGATAAATTGACTGACTTAATAGAAAATTATTTAGACAAATTTGAGGTTAAAAACAAAATTAATTTAGAAATAATCGAAAAAATTGATTTTATGATTAAAGAAAATAACGAGGTACACCATCGTGTATAAAACACTGTGATTTAAGTATTTAAATCAAACGTTCTGCCCCGCATTAGCATTTGTGTTGGCGGATAGCAACGAAGCCAGCAATCCCCAACGTTTCATACACGCAACCGTTATAGGCATTGGTAAAAAAATGACAGTATGCCACATTTGATTAAAATAAGGAAAGGTTGGCAAAATGAGTATTTAGCAGAATATTTATTATCAAAGTTTTGCTTTGTTGCTAAACCTTCAACGATTGGAGAAGATGTGGGTACTGACTTTTTTTGTGTACTTTATGAAGTTATTCAAAATCAGTTCTTACAACCAATATTTTCTTTTGCCATTCAAATTAAAAGCAACAAAAAAAAGATTGACATTAGTAAAAATGCTGACTATTATGCCGATTTGGAGTTCCCTTTTTTTGTTGGTGTAATGAATCAAAAGAAGAATAAAATTGAAATATATTCAGGAGAAGGTATTACTCATTTTTTCACTCATATTGGAAATCCCACTCATAAACATAATTCTAATTATTTTAAACCAGAAAATAAAATTTATCTGGATTATTATGACAGCCCCACAGATAGGAAAGAGTTATTTTCGATAAAAGATAATTCGTTTGTAATAAAATTACCTTATGTAGGTAGTCTTGATGGAAGTTCTACTGACAGTGAAATTTTAGTATTAAAAAAAGAACTGACAAGAGTAAGTAATTTAATTCAGAAGAATATATCTGGTCTGAAAAATGGCTCTTATGTTTATGATTATTATAGTGGTGAAAAAGTCATTTACGCAGGACCAACTTCAGTAAATACATATAAAGAAAATTTTGCTTTCAGACTTGCAGAAGTATTCAGTAATTTAAATTGGAAAAAAAATAACGGTCAAAATATTACGACTGAGTTTATCTTTTTTGAAAAAGTACTTCTGCAACTAAGACAACTGTACCCAAATGAGCCCTCTGTAAATGTGGCATATTCAGCATATAATGAACTTAAACGAAGATAAAAAACCACAGCCTATAACAGCCGCTTAGCATTATGCAAATGAAAAGGTTTTGGTGGATTGAAAAGTTTGGCGTGTATAACGAACCTTCTTGTCGGATTCGAGCAATTGCGCTGTGCGTGCTATAACCTCTGCTTTCCAGTGTGTTACCTGAGCGGGATGAAGCTCATAATCATGGGCAATCTCTGATATGGTCTTCAAACCCTTAATCACCTCCAAAGCCACTTAGGCCTTAAATGCAGCATTGAATTTTCGTCGGTTTTGTTTCATAGGACATATAATTAACATCTTTAATCTATTGTCCATTTTTTCCTGACCAGCTCATGCTCAGGCTTCTGCCGCGAAACGAACAAAACGTTTAAACCCGGCTTATAAACCCAAAGGCATCCCACAACCGGCTGAACATAATAGTGTACAGGCCGGGCAAAGCAGCTGAAATGCCTGTAGTTCAGCACCAAAGTTGCTCAACGAAGAGTCAGCTTGCTTACGGCCCTAAGCCAAACTTCCATTTGCTTATCTTTGCCCGCAACGAAAAGACATAAACCTTTGTCGATGCAATCAAGTCCACTGCAATTTGCCCTGATCGGTGCCGCCGGCTATATTGCCCCGCGGCACATGAAAGCCATACGCGATACCGGCAACGTGCTTGTCGCCGCACTCGATCCCTTCGACAGCGTGGGCATTATCGACAGCTACTTTCCTGAAGCACAGTTTTTTATTGAGCCGGAACGCTTCGACCGTCATCTGGATAAGCTGCGCCGCAAAGGCGATGCACGGGTGGATTATGTCAGCATATGCTCGCCCAACTATCTGCACGATGCCCATATCCGAATGGCGCTGCGTAATCAGGCTCATGCAATATGCGAAAAACCCCTTGTGCTGAATCCGTGGAACCTCGATGCCCTCGAAGAAATCGAGAAGGAAACGGGCAAACGTATTTATACGATACTGCAACTCAGGCTCCACCCGGCCGTGCAGGCCCTAAGGGAAAAAGTGCTGGCATCAAGCCCCGACAAGGTGTTTGATGTGCAACTCGAATACATTACTTCGCGTGGCAGGTGGTATCACTATTCGTGGAAAGGAAACCAGGAAAAGTCAGGTGGTATTGCCACAAATATCGGGGTGCACTTTTTCGATATGTTGAGCTGGATATTCGGTTCGGTGAAAGAAAACCTGCTCACCCGGCACACACACGACCGTGCATCAGGAATATTGGTGCTCGAAAGGGCTCGTGTCAACTGGTTTTTATGCATTAATGCCGAAGCTTTGCCCAACGAGGTGAAACAAAAGGGTAAAACCACTTACCGCTCGCTCAGCATTGATAACGAAGAGTTCGAATTCAGCGAAGGCTTCACCGACCTTCACACCCAAAGCTACAGACAAATACTCGACGGCCATGGCTTCGGCATTGCCGATGCACGCCAGTCCATCAACATCGTGCACGACATCCGCGTGCAGGCCAACATGATCAAGTGAACAACCAATCCGATATGAAACAGATAACTCCCGAAACTTTCGAGCAACTCATCCTCACTGCAATCAGCGCCGGAAAGGCCATTATGGAAGTGTATGCAACCAATTTTGATGTAGAAATCAAACCCGACCATACCCCGCTCACGCTGGCCGACACGCGCGCCAACGATATCATTCAGCAATGCCTTGTCCAAACCGGAATCCCCGTAATCAGCGAGGAAGGGCGTAGCATCCCCTGGCATATCAGGGAAACCTGGGATCAGTTCTGGTTGGTCGATCCGCTCGATGGCACCAAAGAGTTTGTGCACCGCAATGGCGAGTTCAGCGTTAATATTGCCCTCGTCAACAAAGGCGTTCCGATATTAGGCGTTATTTATGCACCGGTGACCGACACGCTATACTGGGCTGATAATCAGGGCGCTTTCAGGCTCGATCACGCAGCGGGTGAGGCTGAAGCAAATGCCCACCTTCCGGCCCTGCGCCGTCAGGCCAAAAAATTGCCTTTACCGCGCACCGACAGCGATTTCACTATCGTAGCCAGCCGCAGCCACCTCACATCTGAAACCATGAGCTATATCAACCTCATGAAACGCGAGCATCACAATATCCGCATTGTTTCGCGCGGCAGCTCACTCAAGATGTGCATGGTGGCCGAAGGACAAGCCGATGTTTATCCCCGTTTCGGTCAGACCAGCGAATGGGACACCGCTGCCGGCCATGCCATCATTCTGGCTGCCGGAGGCAAAGTGGTGCTGGCCGACAATCCAGCTAAGACACTCACTTACAACAAATCGGACCTGCAGAACCCTTCGTTTCTGGCTTTCCCGTTTTCGGAAGAAACAACACAATAAGTCATTCCATCAACCATGGACCTCAACAACTATTCGCTCAACAACCTGCGCGAGCTCGAAGCCGAAGCCATTCACATCATCCGCGAAGTGGCAGCTTCGTTCGAAAAGCCTGTCATGCTCTATTCCATCGGCAAAGACAGTTCGGTGATGGTTCGGCTGGCCGAAAAAGCCTTCTATCCCGGCAAAGTGCCATTTCCACTCATGCACATCGACACCACATGGAAGTTTCGCGAGATGGTGGAGTTTCGCGATCGCTATGCCGCCGAAAACGGTTGGGAGCTTATTGTGGAGATCAACCAGGAGGGAATCGCCGCCGGAATCGGCCCGTTTACTCATGGCTCCAAAGTGCACACCGATGTGATGAAGACTCAGGCCCTGCTCAAAGCGCTCGATAAGCACCGCTTTGATGCGGCCTTCGGCGGAGCACGACGCGATGAGGAAAAGAGCCGTGCCAAAGAACGCATTTTCAGCTTCCGCGACCGGTTCCACCAATGGGACCCGAAAAACCAACGCCCCGAATTGTGGGACATCTACAACACCAAAGTGCACAAAGGCGAATCAATTCGGGTGTTTCCGCTGAGCAACTGGACCGAACTTGATGTCTGGCAGTATATCAGGCTCGAACATATACCCATCGTTCCGCTTTACTACGCCAAAGAACGCCCGATAGTGGAACACGAAGGCACGCTCATCATGGTTGACGACGATCGCATGCCCGCTCACATAGCCTCAAAAGCCTCCATGCGCAAAGTGCGCTTTCGTACACTCGGTTGCTACCCTCTGACCGGAGCAGTGGAATCGGATGCCGATACCATCGAAAAAATTGTGGAGGAAATGATGACTACTACCAAAAGCGAACGCACAACCCGCGTGATCGACTTCGACCAGGAAGGCAGTATGGAACAGAAAAAGAGAGAAGGGTACTTTTAGTTGCCGCATACCGGTTTTTGAAGTGAATGCAAATTTGTACATAATAACTTGGATAAATGGCTGGATATAAGCACCTTAATAGCCTTCAAAGATCATTCGAACCGGCCGTGAGCCTGCACCGAATGATTCGGCCATTGCCTGCCTTCGAAAAATTTGAATCCGGCAATCAGGTTAGGCGTGCTTCCGGGAGAGTTTACGCTCAAATTGCAGAAACCTACAGTCGAAGACGATATAAAACGGACTTTATTAAATTACTTGCTTATGGTCAGGCCTCCGGCTATGAATGTATAAGCCACATGATGAGGATTAATCAGCTCTGACCCGAACATCATGAATGGACGCATATACTTGAATCCTATGCATTGCCCTGAAAGAAGATCAATTAGTATATTCAATATGTTGAAAATGAATGGAATAAACTATAAACTACACTTTATTTTTCAATTTCCCCATGAATCTGCCCCTTGCTCTGTATCCAGCGTTCAGCATCCAACCCCCAGCAACTATTACACAGTGCCCAATAGCCAATAACCGTAACACAGCGTCATGCAACATTTAGCCTCTTCCATCACCTCCTTTCTTGATCAGGACCAGCAAAAAGACCTGCTGCGGTTTCTTACGGCCGGCTCGGTTGACGATGGCAAATCGACCCTCATCGGCAAGCTGCTTTTCGATAGCAAGAAGATCTACGAAGACCAGCTCACAGCTCTGGAGCGCGACAGCAAGCGCATCGGACATGCCGGCGACGAAACCGACTATGCCCTGCTGCTCGACGGACTTCAGGCCGAACGCGAGCAAGGCATCACCATTGATGTGGCCTACCGCTATTTCTCGACCAGCAAACGTAAATTTATCATAGCCGATACGCCCGGTCACGAGCAGTACACCCGCAATATGGTGACAGGTGCCAGCACCGCCAATCTGGCCATCATTCTGGTGGATGCCCGCAAAGGAGTCATCACCCAGACACGACGTCACACTTTCCTCGTTTCGCTTCTGGGTATCAAGCACATTGTGCTGGCCGTGAATAAGATGGACCTGGTGGATTACAGCGAAGACGTGTTCGAGCAAATCTGCAACGACTACAAAAAGTTTGTCACCCGCCTCTCGCTGCCCGACATCTATTTCATCCCTTTGTCGGCCCTCAAAGGCGACAATGTTGTGGAGATCTCGGACAAGATGCCATGGTATCACGGCAAAAGCCTGCTTCACTACCTCGAAACCGTGCACGTGAGTTCCGACCGCAACCTCGAAGACCTGCGGTTTCCGGTACAGATAGTGCTGCGTCCTGATCTGGGCTTCAGGGGTTTTGCCGGAAAAATGGCTTCAGGCATTGTGCGCAAAGGCGACAAGGTGATGGCCTTGCCATCGCGCAAAACCAGCACCGTAACCCGCATCATTGGCCCCGACAGCGATCTTGATTATGCTTTCCCGCCTCAGAGCGTTACCATTACGCTGGCCGATGAGATTGACCTTTCGCGCGGCGATATGCTCGTGCACACCACGAACCTTCCGCGGGTGGAACGCCAGTTTGAAGCCATGCTCGTATGGATGGACGAAAAACCTATGGACCCCTTCGCCCAGTTTTTTATCAAGCATGCCAATAACGTCACCCGCGCTCATATTGATCAGATCCGCTATCGTGTGGATGTGAACACTCTCGAACAGAGCGAAGCTAAAGCGCTGGAGCTTAACGAGATTGGCCGCGTGGTTATCACAGCCGCCAAACCCATTCTTTTCGACCCCTACCACCGCAACAGAAGCACCGGCTCTTTTATCCTTATCGACCCCATCACGCACAATACATCGGCCGTGGGGATGATCATCGACAAGGTGAACCCCAGCGATTTGCCTTCGCGCCTGGTCGATCCCGAGTCGAAAAGGCTCATCGATCAGGGCAAGAGCCTGATCAGTCGTCAGGAACTCGAAAAGCGTTACCGTCAGCGTGGTCATACCCTGTGGATTACCGGTCTGCATGGTAGCGGCAAAAACCTGCTTGCCTATTCTCTCGAAAAACAGCTCTTCGATGCCGGAGCCACCGTGGTCATGGTGGACGGCAGCACCGCACGCTCCGGCCTGAACCGCGAACTCGATTTCAGTCCGGCCGGCCGGGCCGAACAAATGCGCCGTGTGGCCCACGTTTGTCGCATCCTCAACGATCAGGGCATCATAGCCATCTGCTCGTTCATCTCGCCACGTGAGCAGGTGCGCAGGCAGCTGGCCGAGATTGTCGGTCCCGGGCGCTTCCATCTGCTCTTTATGGACGCCGGCATCGACTATTGCCGCAACAACAAACCCGAACTCTACAACCTGGCCGAGATGGGCGAACTGCGTTTCCTGCCGGGTGTTGACGAACCTTACGAAGTTCCGGAAAACCCCGCTTTGCGCCTCAAGCCTGACAATATGGCCGAGAGCATTGCCCATGTACTGGCCTACCTGCGCGACCAGAAGATTTTTCCGTTCGAACACGAAGGTTGAGGACGTTTGTTGACTTATCCGAAGCCATCGGCCTAATAACCTGATTTACAAAGAATTTTTTATCCGCTTGTTAGCAGGCCTTGATCATCGTGCCGGCCTTGCTTCCTGAACATCAGCTGCCGCAGACCAGATCATACACCTTTTGAAAGTCGTTGGGCAGGGTGATTTTCTGCTCGGTTTTTTCGAAAAATGCGGACAGCCTTTCAGGCACTTCTGCCTCATTGCCAATGGCTTGCCTGACGGTGTCGGGGAATTTGGCAGGATGGGCAGTTTCGAGAAACACAAACGCGGCTTCCGGGAAGCGCTCGTTAAACCGTTTTGCTCCGAGATATCCGATGGCGCCATGCGGATCGGCAACATAGCCGTAGCTTTCGTAGAGTTCGCGCATGGCGGTTATAGTCTGGCTATCGGTAAAAGCCGCTCCGCTCACCGATGCCATCATCCGCTCACGGTCGTGCCCGAAAAGCGCCTGCATGCGCTCGAAATTGCTCGGATTGCCCACATCCATGGCGTTACTCAGGGTACTCACCGAAGTTCGCGGTTGGAAATGCCCGGTATGCAGAAAGTGTGGCACCACATCGTTGATGTTGGTGGCCGCCACAAAATGTTCAGCCGGAAAGCCCATGGCAGCAGCCATCAGCCCGGCTGTGAGATTACCAAAATTGCCGCTGGGTACACTGAACACCACTTCCCTGTCTTTCAGCTTCAGGCCGGCTGCAGCATAATACACCATCTGCGGGAGCAAACGGGCAATGTTGATGCTGTTGGCCGAAGTGAGCAGAAAGTGGCCTCCGGGACCGTAACCGGAAAGCAGTTGCTTTACGTGTCGCTGGCAGTCGTCGAAGCTGCCTTCAATTTCCAGAGCGGTGATATTTTCGCCCCAGGTGGTGAGCTGTTTCTGCTGGCCGGGGCTCACCCTGCCTTTGGGGTAAAGAATAAACACCCTGATGCCCGGCACACGGTAAAAGCCGGAAGCCACGGCACTGCCTGTATCGCCCGAGGTAGCCACCAACACCCTGATTTCAACACCTTTTTCCTGAGCAATGCTGCTTAGCACTCTGGCCATGAATCGTGCCCCAAAGTCTTTGAATGCCAGGGTAGGCCCATGAAAAAGCTCAAGCGTGTAAAGGTTTTCG
This sequence comes from Bacteroidales bacterium, assembly GCA_035325985.1. Classification (GTDB taxonomy): domain Bacteria; phylum Bacteroidota; class Bacteroidia; order Bacteroidales; family F082; genus JALNZU01. Next base: position 30,734 of record DAOKYW010000021.1, on the reverse strand, counting down.
TTCAGCTTTACCAATGGAAGCGGAAAGTTGAACACTTCTGCACACAGATGCTGCAGCTGCTCATCGGCGAGCTCGTCCTTCACAAATGGTTTTAACATGGTTGCGGCCAGCACGGGAAGCTTGTCCGCATTCAGGCCGGTTAAGCTCCCGGCATCCAAAACCGAAATGCTCTCGGGCATAAACAATCCGCCATCGGGTGCCAGACCTTGTACCACGGCATCGGCAAAGCCGGCCGGTGATTGTCTTAGGGTATCGCGTGTTGAAAAATACTTCATTCGGTTGGAATTATTCTGGCGCCCTGCTCGTTGATGGGCGATACAATCCATTCGTTGTCAATGCCTTCATTTTTCAGGATGTCGGCAATGGCCTTGCCACAGTGTTGGGCTTGCAGCTCCTTATCGAAAAATCCAAACACGGTCGGCCCTGAGCCTGAGATGCCAAAAGCCAGTGCCCCATGGTTCAGCGCTTCGGTTCGCATGGCATCGAAAAATGGTATGCGCGGGGCACGCACGGGTTCGGCCACCAGGTCGGTCATGCTGCGGCTCAACAGCCCGTGGTCGTTGCTGTAGCAGGCCGACACAAAACCTGCCAGATTGGCCCATTGCGCAATGGCGGTTTTGAGTGGTATGTCTTTGGGCATGGCTTCGCGTGCTTCGCGTGTGGGGATGTGCACATGAGGATGCACGGCCATGCAAGTCAGGGATTCCGGAATCGGCAGCTGTATCACCTCCAGTGGGTCGTAGGAACGAATGAGTACCAAACCACCATAAAGGCATGGAGCTACATTGTCGGCGTGGGCACTGCCACAGGCCAGACGCTCGCCTTCCATGGCCAGACGCAGCAAATCCTTTTTTTCCATCGGGTAGCCGGTCAGATGGTTGATGGCCACCAGGGCAGCCACGCTGCTGGCTGCACTCGATCCCAAACCACTGTTGAGCGGCATGCCTTTGTGCAGCCAGACCCTGGCACCATAGGAAAGTTGAAGGCGATCAAGAAACATGCGCACAACAGCTGTGGCAGTATTGCGTTGCGGGTCAACAGGCAACAAACCTCCATCGCCGGTGATGCCCATAAGCTGCACTTTTCCACTGTGGTCGAGTTCTATTTCCACCACATCGCCTGGTTCATTAAGGGCAAATCCGAGCACATCGAAACCGCAGTTCAGGTTCGAAACGGTGGCCGGGGCAAATGCTTTGATACGGTTCATGCCATGATATTTTATTGATAGCCAACCCTTAGCACATCAGCAAACACGCCGGCTGCCGTAACACCTGCACCCGCGCCGGGACCCTTGACCACCAGCGGATTGCTGTGATAACGGGTTGTGGTGAATGCGATGATATTGTCGCTGCCAATCAGATTGTAGAAAGGATGCCGGCTATCGACCATCTGCAGGCTTATGGATGCTTTGCCATCGGCTATGCAACCGACATAGCGCAGTTTTTGCTGTTTTAGTTCGGCCTGTTGCAGCATAGCAGCAAAGTACGGTTCCGCCTTTTCCAGCTCCTGATAAAACGACTCCACATCGGGTGCTGCTAAGCAGGCATCAGGCAAAATGGGCTGCAGTTCAATGTCGCCGGCGTCGAGCTTCAAACCGGTTTCTCTGGCTAAGATCAACACCTTACGGCGAAAGTCCATGCCGCTCAGGTCGTCGCGCGGATCAGGTTCGGTAAAGCCTTTTTCCCGGGCTTCACGAACCACCGAGGCGAAGGTTCTGCCTGCACGGTAATTATTGAAAATGAAAGAGATGGTTCCCGAAAGTATGGCTTCGATACGTAAAAAGCGATCGCCGCTGGCCAGCAGGTCGGTCATGGTTTTGATGACGGGCAGCCCTGCACCCACATTGGTTTCATAAAAGAAATCAACACCTGAACTACGCGATGTGCGTTTCAGGCGGTCGTACTGTTCCTGAGTGCCCGAGGCGCCCAGCTTGTTGCAGGCCACCACCGACACATTGTTGCGCAGCAATGCTTCGTATTGTTCAACTACCTTCTCACTGCTGGTATTGTCCACAAAAATGGTGTTGGGCAGGTTGCGACTGATGATGTGTCCGACAAATGATTCAATATCGGCCGGTTTGCCGTCGTGCTGAAGCAATTCTTGCCATTGGTCGGGCACAAGGCTCTGATCTCCTGCAAGCAACATACGGCGGCTGTTGGCTATGCCCATCAGGCGCAGGTTGATATGGAGCTCGTCCTGCAGGTATTTTTTTGAAGCAGCGATCTGGTTGAGGAGTTCGCGACCGATGTTTCCGGTGCCGGCTATAAAAAGGTTGAGACTCTTGTAGGGCGACAGGAAAAGCTGGTCGTGCACGGCATTGAGCGCTTTGGCCAGGTCATCAGCAGAAATAACCACTGAAATATTGAGCTCCGACGATCCCTGGGCAATGGCCACCACATTCACCCCACTGCGTCCCAAGGCCTGAAACAGCTTACCGCTCAGGCCTCTGGTGCGGCGCATATTTTCGCCTACGACGGCCAAAATACTGAGCTGCTCATCGGCCGTTGGGGGTTCAACCTTTTTCGTGCTGATTTCCCATTCAAAGGTTTTGCGTATGGCTTCGAGGGCCGGGGTGGTGTCGTCGGGTGCCACAGCAAAGCTGATGCTGTGCTCCGAGCTGGCCTGGGTGATAAGGATAACATTCACACCGGCCTCGGCCAGCCCGCCAAAAAGCCTGCCGCCAAAACCCTTGAGGCCCACCATACCGCTGCCCTCCACGTTGATGAGGCTCACACGGTTGATGGACGATATACCCTTGATGAGGCTACCATTAGCTGATGGCTGCGGCACAATGGACGTGCCGGGATGGCCGGCGTTGAAGGTGTTTTTAATCAGTATCGGGATCTTGCGTGCAATGGCCGGAATCATGGTGGGCGGATAAATTACCTTGGCACCAAAATAGGATAACTCCATAGCCTCCTTGTAGCTCAGTTCGGGCAGGGTGAAGGCGTTTCGCACCAGGCGCGGGTCGGCTGTCATAAAGCCATCTACATCTGTCCAGATCTGAATTTCCGAGGCATGAAGGGCAGCGCCAAAGATAGCCGCCGTGAGGTCCGACCCGCCTCGTCCGAGCGTCGTTGTCTGGCCTTGTGCATTGCTGGCAATAAAACCGGTCACCACCGGAACAGCATCGCCAATAGCTGTGTACCATTGGCGGATGTTTCGATACGTAACCTCCTCCAAAACAGCAGCGTTACCATATCGACTGTCCGAAATCAACAGCTGCCGGCTATCGGTGTATTCGGCTTTCATTCCGGCTTCTGAAAGGCATTCTGCCACCAATTTGCACGACAGCTGCTCGCCGAAGCTCATCACCAGATCGAGGGTTCGGGCCGAAAGCTCTCCCACGGCACCGATGCCGCTAAGCAGGTTCTCGAGCCGGGCAAAATATGCCATCATTTCGGCCCGCAGCGATTGGCCATTGTTGAGTAAACTTTCAGAAGCATCCATATGCTTGCTCACCAGCTGCTGAAAACCGGCGGTATAGTTGTGCTGATCTCTGGCAAGGGTTGCCAGATCAATCAGCTCATTGGTGACACCCGCCATGGCCGAGCACACAACAAGGGGTTGATCGCCATTGCTTACACCCTCTGAAACAATTTTCGTCAGTTTACGAATGGCCTCCACACTGCCGACAGAAGTGCCGCCAAATTTTAATACCTTCATATCCGGTTCATTACACTAAACGAATTTCATGATCCATCCTTTAAGGCCCTGATAAAAAACAACCTCATGAACGGGAGGTTGTGGTGGAATAGGGATTACTCAAAGGCGGTTCGTGGCAAATGTAGGACAAAGCCCATGATTGACGGCAACATCGGGCAGAATTATTGAAATAACCCATCTACAACGCTTGAGGGGCAACAGGGTGTGCTGCATAATATAGTTTTCGTCAGGTGCTTGGGCCAATCCGTTACCTTTGCATTTAGTAAAAGAGCTTGACGATGGAAAAAAGCCCCCTGGATGCCCTGATTGCAAACCCCGATCTGGTATTAAAAATTCTGGTCGATTTCGGGTTCAAGTTGTTTGGTGGTATTGTTGCCCTTGCTGTCGGATTCTGGGTAGTAGGCAGGCTCAAGGCAGGGCTGATAAAGATTATGGAGCGCCGCAATGTGGATCCTTCGCTGCGCACCTTTCTTCGCAGTTTTCTGAGCATTGCCCTTAAGATACTTGTGGTCATCACGGTGTTGAGCATGATTGGTGTGCAGATGACCAGCTTTATTGCCATGCTGGGTGCTGCCGGCCTTGCTGTTGGCCTTGCCCTGCAGGGCACGCTTCAGAACGTAGCCGGCGGGGTTATCATCCTGTTGTTTAAGACCCTGCGCGTAGGAGAGGTGATTGAGAGCGGGAGCTACATAGGCACCGTACGCGAGATACAGATGATGTACACTATACTCACCACCTTTGACAATCGGGTAGTCGCTATCCCCAACAGCGCATTAGCCACCGGCTCGCTCATCAATTACAGCAAAATGCCGGAAAGGCGTGTTGACTGGGTATTCAGCATTGCTTACGGTGACTCTTATGCCAAGGCCGAAGCCATACTGAAAAATCTAATCGAAGCAGATGAACGCATTCTTGCCGAACCTGAGCCGTTTATTGCCCTGCAACGGCTCAACAACAGCTCGGTGGATATTGTGGTGCGATGCTGGACAAAACAGCAGGACTATTGGCCGGTGTTTTTCGAAATGAACAAAAAGGTTTACGAAATATTTGCCCACGAAGGCCTTACCATTCCGTTTCCGCAGATGGATGTACATATACGGCAAAAAAACTAAACTCACTTTCGAAACACCGCACCGCAACACAATCCGGTGCGGCGGAATGTTTTTACCAAAGCGCTCATTATGATTATCATCCACAACACTATCCTTTCTGACGATTTTCTCGACGCGCACTTTGTTTGCGACCTGCCCAAATGCAAGGGCGAGTGCTGTGTGAGTGGCGATGCCGGCGCACCGCTCGAAGAAGAAGAAATCAGTATCCTGGAAGACGAGATCGGAAATATTATGCCCTACATGACTGAAGCAGGCAAAGCTGTTATAGACCGGGATGGTGTGTTCGATTACGACGAAGCGGGCAACTTTGTGACGCCTCTGGTGAATGGCAGAGAATATGCTTTTACAGGTTTTCATTCCAGTGGAGTGAGTTATTGCACCATAGAGCGCGCCTTTAACGATGGCCGCACCAGCCTCCGAAAACCTTTGAGCTGCCACCTCTACCCTGTCAGGCTATCCAACAAAGGCGGATTTACTTATGTGAATTATCACCGGTGGAGCATCTGCAACCCCGCACGAAAACTTGGCGTGCGCAGTGGAACTTCCCTCTACAAGTTTCTGAAAGAAGCGCTTATCCGAAAGTTTGGACCGGAGTGGTACGAACAGCTGGAAAAAGAGATGCAAGGCCGCAAATAAAAAATCCGGCGCTTTGGCCGGACTTTCTTTTACTTGTTTTTCAGGATATCCCTGATTTCGGTGAGCAGCAACTCCTCCTTGCTTGGTGGCGGAGGAGCAGGCGCAGGTGCCGGTTCAGCGGCCTTTTTCTTCGACATATTGTTCACCCCTTTGATCAGCATGAAGATGGCAAATGCCACGATGGTGAAGTCGATCACGGTGTTGATGAACAAGCCGATGTTCATCGTAACGGCCGGCGTGACCACATCGGCGCCATTCATCACAGCATCTTTGAGCGTGAGCCTGATGTTGCTGAAGTCAACCCCGCCCACCAGCAAACCGATGGGTGGCATGATGACATCAGTGACAAAGGACGAAACAATTTTACCAAAGGCACCACCGATGATGATACCCACAGCCATATCGAGCACATTGCCGCGCATGGCAAAAGTCTTGAACTCGGAAATTAAACCCATAGCGTTGATTTTTGGTTAATGAAATTTACCGCAAGTTACAGATAAAAAAATGCAAAAATCAAGAGGGCCGGCCATCGGAGGAATTTGTTAAACCTCCGATGATCAGCCCCCAATACTAAGTCCGGTTCTACTGATATCAGCTTCCCAATGTGGCCACCATTACCGCCTTGATGGTATGCATGCGATTTTCAGCCTGATCGAATACCACAGAGTGTTCTGATTCAAACACATCGTCGGTGACTTCCATAGCCTCGAGTCCAAATTTCTGGAAAATCTGCTCTCCAATGGCTGTTTCGCGGTTGTGGAACGAGGGCAGGCAGTGCAGGAACTTCACCTTCGGGTTGCCGGTTTTTGCAACCATTTCTTTGTTTACCTGATAGGGGCGGAGCAGCTTGATGCGCTCTTCCCACACATGATCAGGTTCGCCCATCGACACCCAAACGTCGGTATAAAGGAAGTCAACGCCCTTCACGCCTTCGTCAACGCTTTCGGTAAGGGTGATTTTAGCGCCGGTGGTAGCGGCAATCTCGCGACATTTGGCTACCAATTCCTCATTGGGCCAAACCTGTTTGGGTGCCACAGCCCTGAAGTCCATTCCCATCTTAGCCGCACCCACCATAAGCGAATTGCCCATATTGTTGCGGGCATCACCGCAATAGGCAAAGCTCATCTGATGCAGGGGCTTGTCGCTGTGCTCCATCATGGTGAGCAAATCAGCAAGTATCTGCGTGGGGTGAAACTCGTTGGTCAGCCCATTCCAAACAGGAACACCGGCATACTGTGCCAATTCCTCAACAATGCTCTGGCCGTAGCCACGATACTCAATACCGTCGTACAACCTGCCAAGCACGCGGGCAGTGTCTTTCATCGATTCCTTCTTTCCGATCTGCGAACCCGATGGTCCGAGATAGGTTACATGAGCGCCCTGATCAAAAGCTGCCACTTCGAATGCGCAACGCGTGCGGGTGGAGTCCTTTTCAAAAATCAGCGCAATGTTTTTGCCCTTCAGGCGCTGCTGTTCGGTGCCCGAGTATTTGGCCTTTTTAAGATCAACGGCTAAGTCGAGCAGAAAACGAATCTCGGCCGGTGTGAAATCAAGCAGTTTAAGGAAACTGCGGTTGCGTAGGTTGAATGCCATATTGCTGGTTTTAAATGATTGTTTTAGCAGATTTGATTGCTGCGCAAAAGTAGATATATTTTGTTAAATTATTAACATTATAACTCAATTAAGGTTTCAAGGCCTCTAAAATGGCTCTTTTATGTCCGAAAATGAACATTTCATCAACACTGCGCTAAGCCAGGGTGCATTCCTTCCACCCTCCGCCCTCGAAAATCATGACCGAACGATAGCCCGCCTGACGGATGGCCTGCAATGCCGTGCCGAACCCGAGCTGCAATTCGGTCGGGTGGTGGGCATCGGAGCTGATAATGACAGGAATACCGCGGATATGCATTTCATCAAGCAACCATTGCGAAGGGTAAAGGCTGTCGCAACGCTTTTTGTACAGACCACGGGTGTTCACCTCGACGATCAGACCTTTTTCGGCAATAAGGGCTAAGGTTTCGAGGGCAAGCCGGCGGTACCATGCTTCATCTTCGGTGAAATACCGGTTCTGGTTGTGCATTTTTATCTTGTCCCAATGGCCGATCACCTCAAACTCCTGCGTCTGAATCATCTGATTGGTCTGGTGATAAAAGGCCGTCACCGCCCTGCGGATATCGCCATCATAAAAACGTGCTAATCCGGCATCGTAAACGGCAACATCGGGGCCATCGGTAAACCACAGCTGCTCTTCGGTATTGCTGCTAACAAGATGCACCGAACCAATCACATAATCCAGTCCCGTGCGTTTTCGCATCGAAGAAAAGTCTTCCGACATGCCCGGAATATAGTCCATTTCGATGGACAGATAAATCTGAAGCAAGTGTTGGTATTCGTTGGCAAGGCTCCGCACCTCGTTCACGTAGTGTTGCAATTCTGCTTCCTTTATGCTGAACTTGTTGTCGAACGGCAGAGGCGAATGATCGCTGAAACCCAGGGCTTTCATTCCTTCGGTAAGCGCTTGATTTACAAACGCTCCCGGGCTTTCGCGACCATCAGAATAGTGCGTGTGTGTATGGAAGTTGTATCCTTTCATCGAAAAGAATTTCCGGCAAAGATATTGAGGGGCGACGAACCCACTTGCGAAACAAAATGCACTTTTGTATTGTTAAAGCTCAGGAAATGGTAACCATGAACAAGATTAAAGACGATCATATCAAAATGGCCAGGCCCGACTATCCCATTATGCCCCTGATTGCCGGGCGATGGAGTCCGAGGGCTTTCGACGGCCGACCGGTAGAAAACGAAAAACTTCAGCGCATCTTCGAAGCTGCCCGTTGGGCGCCTTCGAGCAGCAACGAACAACCCTGGCGGTTTATCGTGGGCTTTAAAGGGGATGAGGTTTACGATAAAATATTCTCCACATTAGTGGAATTCAATCGCTTATGGGCCGGCACGGCTCCCGTGCTTTTTCTGGCCATTGCCAAAACCAGCTCAGGCAAAAACCCTGAAAAAATGAATAAAGCGGCCACCTACGACCTTGGTCAGGCCATGGCCTATCTGACCTTGCAAGCCATGAACGAGGGCCTTTATGTGCATCAGATGGGTGGCTTTGATGTTGAAATGGCCGGAGAGCTTTTCGATTTACCCGTTGATTATAAGGTGGTTACGGCTAATACCATCGGATATATCGGAAATCCCGACATGCTGCATCCCAACCTGAAAGTGATGGAAAACAGCCCGCGCGAGCGAAAACCGCTTAGTGCTTTTGTTTTTGGCCAAAGTTTAGGACAGCCCGCAAGCTTTCTGTAAAACATCCTTCGCCTGCAGGAATAAGGAATGGCTATTTTTGCCAAAAATAAACCGATGAGTCGCCTTATTCCCTTGTTTACGATTTTGGTCCTTCTCGCTTCCTGTAATGGAACTACACGCAAGCCTGCCTCGTCGGATGGAGTGAAGCAGCAGACACGACAGGTGGAAATTCCGGCTTTCGTGGCTGATTCGGCCTACCGGTTTGTTGCTGCACAGCTGGAGTTTGGGCCTCGTGTTCCGGGCAGCGATGCTCACACCAAGGCGGCAGTATGGCTGTTGGAAAAATTGCAGCAGTATGCCGACACCGCGATGATACAGCATTTCAAGGCAAGGGTTTACAACAACACCATTTTCGATGGCAAGAACATCATCGGAAGCTTCAACCCACAGGCACGCAAGCGCATTTTGTTGGGTGCTCACTGGGATTCGCGCCCTTATGCCGACCATGATCCCGATCCGGCCAATCGTCGCAAGCCCATCGACGGGGCCAACGATGGTGCCAGCGGTGTGGGCGTTTTAATCGAAATAGCCCGACTGCTCAGCCAAAACCCCATTAATCCTGAGCTTGGGGTGGACATCATCTTTTTCGACCTGGAAGACTACGGGCCACATCAGGACGACCCGCGTAGCGGAACCAGCGACGAGCATTGGGCGCTCGGCTCGCAGCACTGGTCGCGCAATCCGCATGTGCCGGGCTACCGCGCTCAGTTTGGCATCTTGCTCGATATGGTGGGCGCACCGGGAGCCGTTTTCCCCCGCGAATACTTCTCGCAGCAATATGCTTCATGGGTGCTCGATAAAGTGTGGCGTACCGCACAGCGAATGGGCTACGACTACAAATTTGTGAACAAACCGGGCGCCGCCATCAGCGACGACCACCTGCCCGTGAACCAGATAGCCGGCATACCGATGATCAACATCATCCACCTCGATCCCAACAGCCGAAACGGAACCTTTTATGACTACTGGCACACCACGGGCGACAACCTTAGTCAGATTGACAAAGAAACCCTGCGTATTGTTGGCGAGGTGCTTACGCGAGTCATTTACGAGAGCAAATAATGGCCGGACAGGGTTAAAAGCATTAGCCCTCTCGTTGGTATAAATAAACATTAAGCCATTTGAGGTCGGGTTACGATATGACCTCTACTCAGATGTAACATTTCCCGTATCTATCGGCCCGGCAGCAAAACATTCTGAATCTCATCAGCCAGATTTTCGGAGGCTTCCTCAAGCAGGTCGATCACCAGGTCGAAACCATCAGCTCCGCCGTAATAGGGATCGGGGATGTGGTCGTAATCTTTGCGATCGAGGAAGTCGGCCATGCGAACAATCTTGTCCTCTTCCTCTTTTGTCATGGCCATCTCCCTGAGGTTGTCGTAGTTGCTGTCGTCCATGGCCACCAGCATATCGAAGCGGTCAAAATCGCTGCGGCGCACAGGTCGCGAAATACTCGTAAGGTCGTAACCACGGTGACGCGCTGCGCGGCGCATGCGGCTGTCGGCAGGCTCGCCTTCATGCCAGCCCGATGTGCCGGCCGAATCGACATCAACGATCAATCCCCTCTCGCGTGCGATACGCCTGAAAATCCCTTCGGCAGCCGGCGAACGGCATATATTGCCCAGGCAAACGAAAAGCACGCGAAAAGGCTTTCGTGGGTTGTCAGCACTATTGGTCATGGTATGGAATAGGTTTTATTCGGGAGGTTTGTATTTGTGCTCCGGCTCGTCCGGAATCAGCTCATCATATCGGCCTTCGCGGATCAGCTGCTGGTTGTATGCCCTGCGGTTGCGCTCGAGCCGTCGCTGCAGGCGGGCCATATCGTTGAACAGGTCGTACAGCGTCTGGATAGGACCCTTTATCGTCATTGGGGCCGGCTGCACATATAAAAGGATGTCTTTCAGTTCTTCGTTGATCGATTCAAGATTGACTGGTTTTATCGAAGGCATCTTCACAAACATATGCCTGAAGGTAGGCCAGTCGTAGAACGACCTGATAACCACCTCATCCATGGTGACGGTATCCTTGGTAAGCAGCACTTTCCATGATTCGCCTGTGCGCAGAAACGACAGATCAAAAGGTACAATACGCCGACGAAAGCCAATAGCGCTGAAAAACACCGTGTCAACAGGCAATACACGCAGTGTGAAACGGCCATTTTCGTCGCTGATGGTGCCCGAGCGGGTCATTCTGCTGATGATGTGTACGTTTTTTTGCGGCAACAGACTGTCGGACGACATGACTATACCTTCAATCCTCATAACCTCCTGAGCAAATGCCGGCGCAAATGGGATTGCAAATAGCAATAGAATGAGAAAATGTCTGTTCAACATGCAGGATTGAACAACGAAAATAAGGTGAACATTCGTGCGTAGCCGGAAAGGAACAGAAAAAAAATATTAACCTCCAATTTGTAAGGCCGTTTTATGGATCGCGCTGTACCAAGTATATCCCTTACCTTTACGCAACCCAATACGCAAATAGATGAAAAAAATATTCAGTATTGTTGCCGGTTTGGTGCTCATTCCGGCACTGGCTCTGGGGCTTTTTCTGCTCTACATCAACCTCACCGACTTTCAACCCGAACCAGTAGAAGAGCTTACAACCCTCTACGCCCCGGGAAACCCATCTTTTGACCACGAAAATCTATCTCTGATCACCTGGAACATCGGCTATGCCGGTCTTGACAACAGTATGGACTTTTTTTACGACGGAGGCAGCAAGGTGCGCACAACACCCGAATCCACACGAGATAACCTGAACCGCATTACGGCCTACATCGTATCCAACCCGGCCGATATCTGGCTGTTGCAGGAGGTTGACTTCGATGCCAGGCGCACTTATCGTATCGACCAGTCTGCCGATCTCGGACGTGCCCTGCCCGACTATCATATGACCAAAGCCATTAACTACAAAGTGCCTTTTGTGCCCGTTCCGGTAAACGAACCCATGGGCAGGGTTCTTGCCGGGCAGGTAACCCTGAGCAAACCCATGCCGAGACTGGCGCGTCGCTATGCGTACCCTCTTATCGCAGGCTGGCCCGATCGATTGTTCCTGCTTGACAGATGCTTTATCGAAACCCGCTACGACCTCGATAATGATGCGGAACTGGTGGTGCTCAACACGCACAACTCTGCTTTTGTTGAAAATCAGCGGCTGATGGAGAAAGAGCTCGAAGTGATCAGGAACAAAATGCTTCGCGAATACGAACTGGGTAATTATGTGATAGCCGGTGGCGACTGGAATATGAATCCTCCGGCTTTCAGACCGGCTGACGGGTATGGCGGTCACCGCTATGAGGCCTTGCCGGTGAGCATTCCGGCGGAGCTGCTGCCCAAAGGATGGCAACTGGCCTACGACAGCCAGATCCCCACCAACCGTTTCCTCGATCAGGCCTACGTCAAAGGCAGCACACGCACCACCACCATCGACTTCTTTGTGGTCTCGCCCAACATCAGCGTCAAATCAGTAAAAGCCTACGACCTGTCATTCGGTCCGAGCGATCATCACCCTGTCCGACTGGAGGTGAGCCTGCGCTGATTGAACCTTTTTTGCCGATAGGGGTTTACTTTCTACAAACTTTGAAAACAAAAAGTTAAAGTTATTAATATAAACAATTGAATCATAATAGGATGTAACAGCCGATCGTTATCCTGCTCCAACGCAAAAACCATGAAGAAAAAAACAACAAACCTGCTGCTGCTTTTAGTGGTCATTGGAACCATAGCCGCAGTGTGGGTCTATTTTTTTGTGTACAACAAAAAGCATCCGGATTATGAAAATCTTAAGCCTGATTACACCATGGAGGCTAAATCGCTTTTCGAAGCCTATCGAAACGATATTACCTCTGCATCAGCGCTTTACAACGGTAAAATGATATTGATTACCGGTACCCTTACGGCCATTGACGAAAGCGGCGGGCTCGCCGTGGCCGTGCTGTCCATCGAACAGGGCCTTTTTGGCGACGAAGGACTGCGAATCAATATGCTTCCGGCCCATGCCGAAAAACTCCGGAAAATCACTCCCGGTCAACAGGTGATGATAAAGGGTTATGTTACTGGATATAACGACATCGATGTGGTACTCGAATATGGTTCATTAATCATGCAATAAAACAACAATATGCGAACAATGAGAATGATTGCTATGACTGCACTGATGCTGATTGCCGTGCAGGTCAGCGCGCAGCGCTTTGCCACCAAAACAGGCACTATTCGTTTCTACTCCGAAGCTCCTGCCGAAAATATCGAGGCCATCAACCGACAGGTGAACAGCGCCCTCGACACCCAAAACGGCGACTTTGTCTTCCGTCTGCTCATGAAGGGATTCCAGTTCGAAAAAGCCCTGATGCAGGAACATTTCAACGAAAACTACGTGGAGTCGAACAAATTTCCCAACGCAACTTTCAGTGGCAAGGTGCTCAATGCCGATAAGATCGACTGGAGTAAAAACGGCACCCACGAAGTGGAAGTGAGCGGCGACCTGACCATCAAAGGCATCACCCGAAAAATTACCGAAAAAGGAACCTTTGAAGTTAAGGATGGAACAATTAACGGAAAATCAAAGTTTTACATAAAACTGGCCGATTACGACATTCGGATACCCAAAGCCGTTGTTAAAAATATTGCAGAAACTATTGAAATAAATGTTGATGTTTCGCTCACGGCTTTGAACAATTAATAAAGTTGTGATGTTATAGCCCTGGTTTTGGTTATACATTTCAATTCACGCTTCAAACCGGATCAGAGGCTCCCCGCCCGATCCGGTTTTTTTGTGGTATTTTGGCCCGATGTTCGCCGATTTGGAGATTGTTTTTATGCGTCAGGGTCTTGTGGCAATCAACAAGCCCCATGGTTTACTCGTGCATCGCAGTCCGATTGCAGGCACAGCCGAAGTGTTTGCCCTTCAGATGCTGCGCAATAGGCTTGGTGTCAGCGTTTATCCTGCTCATCGCCTCGACCGCAAAACCGCTGGTGTTTTGCTGTTCACCACGTCCACAGCACTCAACAGCCTTATGCAGCAGGCCTTTATGAACAGGCAGGTGGAAAAGGTATATCATGCTGTTGTGCGCGGCTGGATTGACGATGAGGGCACAATCGACTATCCGCTGAAAGACGAAAGAGGGCGCAGCCAGGAGGCTTACACAACTTACCGCTGTATTCACCGCAGCGAGTTGCCCATCCCCTCGGCCGGGTTTTCCACATCGCGCTATTCGCTGGTCGAAGTAGTACCGCTCACAGGTCGCATGCATCAGATCAGGCGTCATTTTGCCCATATTTTCCACCCCGTGATTGGTGATGTCAAGCATGGTTGCAACAAGCAAAACCGTCTGCTGCGCCGGCATATGCATCTCGATATCATGCTGCTTCATGCCTGCAGCCTGCGCTTTTTGCACCCTTCCACCGCAAATGAAGTGTACATCGAAGCCCCATACCAGCCACCATATGTGCACTTTGCCCGACAGCTTGGCTTCAGCGCCCCGAAATAGGGCTTGTTTCCTATCTTTGCCGGCCAAAACTATCAAAGTATGGAATGGCTATTTGCAATAAGCCCTCTCGAGTGGCTGGGCTATGCTGCCTCGGTGGTGGTGGCTGTATCGCTTGCCCTGAGTTCGGTGGTCAGGTTCAGAATCATTAACCTGATTGGCGCCGCCATGTTTTCGGCCTATGGTTTTATTATCGGCGCATATCCCGTGGGCGTGATGAACGGGCTCATCGTGCTGTTGGACTTGTATTATCTGGTAAAAATTTTTGGTGCAAAGGAGGTTTTCGAAGTGCTTGAAATACAGTCCGATAGTCGATACTTGCAGCGGTTTCTTCAGTTTCACCAGCAGGATATCAAACGCTTCTTTCCCAACTACCATTTCGACCCTTTGGGCGACAAAGTATCATTTTTTGTGCTGCGCAATATGGAAGTGGCAGGTGTGTTTGCCGGCAATCCGGATGGGAAAGGTGGCCTTAAGGTGAATATTGATTATGTGATTCCCCGTTTCCGCGATTTTAAAAACGGGCGGTTCGTTTACGGGCATCTCGGCGGACGCTTAGCTCAGATCGGCATCAAATCGATTACTTCCCGGCCCTCGGCAAAACCGCACGAAAAATACCTCAGGCGCATGGGGTTTGAAGCCATGCCTGACGGGAGTTTTTTAAAAAGCATCTGAACAACACCCTACCTGATCATCGACAGGCCTTGCAGTGCGTCGGCATCGTTGGGGCGTATGAGCAATGCCTTCTGGAACATCACCTTTGCTTCGCGCAGCTGACCCGACTTTAGGTGCGTCCAGGCTACCATAATCACTGTATCGTAATCGAAAGGGTAAAGGTTGAGTGCCTTGTCAAAAAAACGCAGGGCCTGAGCATACTCCTGACGGCCATAGTGGATGAGCCCCATCCGGTAGTTGACCAGGGTGTTCATGGGGTCTATCTTAAGGATGTCGCGGTACTGTTTCTCCACCTGAGCCCAGTTGCCCAATGCAGCAGCCGGAAGCACATAGCCCAGTTTGGCTTCGATAGCAACCGGCATCAGGTCGATACTCTTCTGGTAATAGGGTAAGGCATCCGTAAACCTCCCCGACATATAATGCAACCATCCCAGGCGTAAATTTAATTCGTAGCTGTCGGCCCTGTAAACATTGAGCAAGGCCTGAATGGCCTGAGAATATTCGCCCTTGCTTTCGGCTGTGTAAGAGGTTTCGAATGCTTTGACCAGTTTTTCATGATCCTGGGCGTAGCTGCCTGTTGCCAAGGCAAGCATAAACATCATAAAAAGGGTTTTTCTTAGAAATTCCATATCAATCCTCCGATAAATCCGTGTGAAGTTAATCGATTGCCCGCAATCTCTATTTGTTGTTTATCATCCATCCGTTCTTTCAGATAATAACTCTTGCCGTGACGATAGCGGATACTTATTCCAAGTTTGGGTGTAAGCTGTTGAACGACGGCGGCCTCGCCGAAAAAATTGCATTGCTCGCGGTGATTAAACGTTATAAAGCCCCATTGATCGGCCATACCATTGAGCCGGCCGGCGAGGACGGTGGCATAAACGTGTGTTTTGGTACCTAACCAGTGCCCTGCAGCTATTTTCACGGCTGCGTGCCGGTTTCCCTGTTTTTCCAATAAAAAAACCTCGGTCTGCTGCCATGTTGCGGCATTGCCTGACGGACGCAAGGTATAGCCCAACTGCAGCTGTATCAGGCTGGTATCATTCATCCTTCCAACGTGCAACCCGGCACCCGGACTTATTTTGTTGAAATGTATCATGCCACCGAGTGCAAAACGGTAATCGGTGGTATGCCACAAGGCATAATCAATGCCGGCGGCCGGTACCTCAAGGCTGAAGAGGGTAGCCGTGCCTGTGTTGAGGTCAAGCCTGGCAGTATCGGTGAAACGAATTGTCGTGGCTTTCGAATAGGGAAATTCGCCTTCAATCTTTGAAATACCTGCCGAAGCAACCAATAAAATGTTGTGAGCGGGGGCGTGGCGCAACTGCACATAGGCGGAATTTTGCTTCACCGAAGCCCGGGCAGTAAACACTGTTGCCGGGCTATCAATCCGGTAATAGTAGTCTTTGTAAGTGCCGTTAAGCTCCACCCTGTCGAGCTTCAGTTCCGGTGTCGGGTAGGCATAATTTTGTCCAAAGTTGTGCGTAAAGCTCTGAATCCCGCCATATAGAAGCCAGCCTGGCCGGAGTTGTACCCACAATCCTGCATCGGCCATTCCGCTGCTGCTCAGGCCCGATTCACTGCCGTAGAGTCCGGCATCGCCGGCAAGAGTTCCAAAATCTTCGGATGCTTTATGGTCGGTAAAGGTATGGCCTGCATCCATATGTGCCGAAAGCAAAGCGAATCCGTGATTAAGCTGAAGTCCTTGGCGCTGATTATCGGGCAGCCGGGTAAAAAGGGCTCCTGCCTCGGCCGGCATCAGGCTGTACTGACGGGCCAATACCAGATATCGCGTGGCATGCAGATCGCGCGGGTTGAAGTAGAGTGCTTTTTGAAGGTGTTTTACAGCCAGGTCGTAATTCGCTGTTTCTATGGCTGCTATAGCCATCCGCATGCGTAAAAAATAATAGTCGATGCCCTGCCGGTTAAGCTGCCGGCCAGTGCGCAGTAATTCGTCCCACCTGCCCTGCTGATATTGCTGCCAGGTGAGGCTGTCGGGGTTGATGGCATGCATTACAGGCTGGGCAGTCAGCTGTGCCCATAAGGCCATGAAAAGAACCGTAAGGAATAAACATTTATACACGTCTTAATATTTTTTCGGTTCCCTTTTCACGTATCACAAAGGTATTTAGCTGCTCATCCCTGAATAACAGCTCGCAACTTTTTTGAGCAAGTGTTTTCCCAAAGGCACAAAAACTTATGGTACTGCGAAACGTCAGTGCTTCTTCGAGCAGATCGCCGCCGCGGGCATAATGCTCAAGCTGATAGTGTATGCTGAGAAACCTGTAAAAGGGTGCCACAACATCCTGTATGAGCCTCAGCATTGTATGAGGAAAATAGTGCAGGCTGATGCTTTCGTCAACTTTCAATCCGGGCTCAAAACCCGTAGTTAGCTGATAAGCGCCAAGAAAAAAGTCGCGCAGCGTGCTGTTGGCCGGGCCGTCGTAGTGGGTGAAAAACAACACATCGGGCTGGCGTACCAACCATGCTCTGGCACCGTTAACTTTACATTGCAGGTAGGTGTTGTTGTACATATCGGTTTCCACAAACCACACTTCATCAGCCTGCGGTTGCCCGTTGAGCAGCACCTCGAAGCGCAGTTCCTGTCCCGGAATAAAATGCAGGGCTTTGTGGAGCAGCTCTTCGGGGTGGAGGTTCGAAACCAACTCATCTTTCTTTGGTTGACCTGAAGCATAAAACCGTCTGGAATCATCGTGGGTCAGATAGCCTGAAAAGGGGAAGTCAAGAGTTGTGGCGCCAATTTCGGGTACTGACTGAAACTGAACGTGCAGATGCGGATAGGGCGAACGTCCCGAATTACCACAACATGCCACCTGTTCACCTTTGCGCAGGGTTTGACCGGGTTTTACCATGATGCTGCCCTTCTTCAAGTGACTAAGCTGACTGTAAAGTCCGGTAGCGTGGTAGATGAGTACGGTATTGCCCCAGTTTTTGCTGAGGTTCATATCGCCAATAGGATTATCCGCAATACCGTCCGTCACTTCCTGCACCACACCATCTGCCGGCGAAACAACCGGTTTGTCGAAACAGTAATAATCCTCGCGCTGAAGCCCCTGGCCGCGATAGGTCTTGCCTTCTTGGTCCGTCATTTCAAAATCCCAGGCATGACGCCAGGCGTCCTTGTGGGTGAACTCGCCATCGAAAGCCTGTGTCACTTTCCAGATTCCCCAGAAAGGCAGCTTTACAGGAAAGCTATAGAGGTGAGCAAGGCGTTTGCGGTTCACAAGGTAATTGTATTGGTTTTGTTCAGCGCTGTATTGCTGGTAAAAAACCAGGGGTGGATTTTCGGTAAAACGCTCGCGCAGGCGCAGCAGATAGAGCACCAGTAAAACCACCACATTGAAGGGCAGGGAATAGATGCCCACCTGCCAGTCGCCAAACACTGCATTGCCCGATGCCATCACAAACGCAGTGAGCGGGACCGCCAGCAACAGCCAGATCAGCGAGCCTGCCGAAGGCACCAGAAAAAAACCTCCGATGGCAATGCTGGTGAGAATATAGTTGAATCCAATATAGCTATACGAAACCGACTGTATGTTGATGCCCAATAGCTTGTATAACAACCAGGCAGCCGCAAAACCCACAACTGAAAACAGCAGGGCCTGACGCGACCACCTGAAAAGAGCAATAGCTACAAGCAGGCCGGCAAACAAGTGGTATTGAAAATAAATGGCTCCCAGCGACCGGAAATAGATCTTGACTATCTCAGGCAGGCTGAGGTTGTTGATCCATTCGTAGCCATCGAGCAGGGGCAGACCGCCCAGTAGAAACATTTCGTTGAGCTTATATAAACCATGTTCGCTCAGCTCGAGCTGGCCAAAGTCGCGGGTACTTAAAAGGCTCATCCAGTATGTGATCAGGAATGGCAGGCTCAGAAAAGGCAGATTGTATTTCGAAAGGATACCTTCGAGCAGAGTGGTGACCAGCAGGCTCAGCAAGGCGGCAAATAAAATTACCAGCAGAAAGGCCGCATTGAATTGGTAATACGATCCCAGACCCAGACCAACCAGTAAAGCATTGAATCCATAAAGCCCATCGGTGATTTTCTGTCGGTTGAGTCCACTGAGATATGCTGCAAGGTTGGCCACCACCACCGAAAGCCATCCGGCCAATCCGGCCTGCCAGTCGAAAAAGGAAATGAGCATGAGTGTCCAACCCAGAATTTTATCTTTCGAGAAAAGAATCTGGGTGTAGCTGTTGCGGATGCTCAGCCTGAAATGAGGGAATACCAGCCTGAACTGCGCGATGCTCATAGGTCGAAATGGGCCAGATGAGCAGGGATGAGTTCCTGACTGGTGAAGGTTTCGAGGGTTTCGGCCCTGCGGATCAGGTGCTTGCCTCCTTCTTCATCGATAAGGATTACGTTAGGCCTGAGGGTGATAAACTGCAACCATTGGGTCATGTTGTAAGCACCCACATGATGCACTACCACTTGATCGCCCCGGTTGAGCAGGGGCAGGTTGATGTTTTCGCGCACAACGTCGATATTCATGCAAAGCGGCCCGTAAAGTGCGGTGTCCTCGGTGTAGGAAGTGATGGGCTGGGCCGGGGTGATTAGATGGTCATACCAAAAAGCAGTGAATAAGGTGTTTACACCAATGTCGAGAATGGTAGCCCTTCGTCCGTCGCTCAGGCGCTTGTTGGCCAGCACGGTTCCAAGCAACCAGGCTGCATCATCGATCAGGGCGCGGCCTGATTCGACAATGAGCACAGGAGGCGTCTTTGGCCTGTAGTCGCTGTTCATCAGGGCCGAAGTGATGGCTTCGGCAAAGTCGTGAATCGATGGGCTGATGTCGGTGCCCGGCAGGTAAGAGCCTTTTAGGGTGTTTTTGCTGGCGAAGCCACCGCCAATGTCGATGTATTTGATTTCGTGGTTGTATTTGCTCAACAGGCTCTGCGCCAGATGGGCCAGCTTTGAAGCTGCCACTGCATAGGCGTTGGGCGAGAGCATGAATGTGCCGATATGGGTGTGCAGCCCTACCAGATCCATCAGCCCCGAAAACATGATCTTGTTGAGCGCATCCCAGGCCTGACCATTTTCGTAGTTGAAGCCAAAACGATCCCATAGGGGATAAACACCGGTGTCCATGTTCACCCTGATGGCAACCCGCGGCCGTAATTTCGAATCGCGGGCAATATCCTGCAGCAGGTAAAGCTCATCCAGATGGTCAATATGTATCAGCGAGTTGTTGGTAATGGCCTTTCGCAGATCAACTTCGGTTTTGTCGGGGCCATTGAAAATAATCTTGCTGCCGGGCACTCCGTTGCCAATGGCTTTATCATATTCGAAACCCGAAACAACCTCGGCCCACGAACCTTCCTGATGATAAATACGGCATACCGCATCAAGATAATTGGTCTTGTAGCTCCAGGCAAACTGTACTTTGGGGTAGCGTGTCTGAAATGCCTGCCGTGCGTTGCGGTAGTTTTTACGTAGTTTTTTTTCGCTGATGATAAAAAGAGGCGATCCAAATTCGCTGATCAGGTCTTTAACCGCATGTCCTTCAATGAACTGTGTAGGTTCGTGCACCGACCTCATTCCGAATTTGTTAGGCATATTGCCTTCAAGTTTCTTGATGACCGGTCTTTCGTAAATTTTTCTCGTTGACATAATTCGATGATTAACTGTTTTATAGCTCGCCCTGGGTTGATATGGATTCAAATTCACTGATGTCCACAATCATATCCCAGGCATAGCGGACAAACATTTTTCCCACCTCATAACTGGTATAAGGCTCCACCGGCCAGCCCATGGCAAGGCGGGCAACGGCCTCCGGGATGTTTTGTCCACACCCTACGGACAGATAGATCCATGCCGGCATACGGGGATTGATTTCAAGAAGGTGATATTGCCCGTCTTTGTCTTTCATAAGCTCCAGCTCGAAGGGCCCGCGCCATCTGGATGCCTTGATAAATTGCCGCGTCAGTTCGAGGGCATGCTGATCGGCTATCGAAATTCCTCCCCAGGCTTTGCCTTTATCGGTGATATATTGCTTGCGCATAGGCACAGCAGCCAATGTATGGCCTTGCCCGTCGCCCAATCCGGTCACGTTATATTCTGTTCCATGAATGAACTTTTGAATGATGATGGGCAGTCCCCATTTGGCTGATATTTTGTTGAATGCCGACTTCAGCTGTTCGTAGTTGTAAGCCAAACTGGCATCATAGTATTTGCCCTTGACCACCACCGGCCAGCCGTAGTCCTTGTCGGAGTTTTGTGCTTCGCCCAGTGTGTAAATCACCTTGGCCTCAGGCACTAACAGGCCATTTTCCTTGCCAAATTTGTACAGATTGACCTTCTGACGTGCCTCAAACTGCTCGTTTTCAGGTAAAAATGTGTGAATTCCCAAGCTGCGAAGGGTATCCGAAAGCCGCATAAACGAAAACAGTTCGGCATCGAAGTTGGGAATAATCACATCCAGTTTTTCCTTTTGATGGATGTAGTGTAAACGCTGCATGAGTGCTTCGGTACCGGCTGAGGGATAGGGTATCAGATAGGTTTTATCCACCAGCTCGTGCATAAAGATGCCTGGCTCGAGCGACTCGTAGGCAAGCCCTATGATACGGCAATCGAAACTTCGGGCTTCTTTCAGCCCACGGATAACAGCCACACCCGGCCCCGGACTGTCGATGGCATTGAGGCCGGTGACGCCGATAGTGAGCAAGGGCTTATTCTTCGTCATAACTAAGCAGATGATATTGACGCATCATTTCGGTAAAGTCCTGAAGGTCGCGCTCGGCTTGCGTGGGTTCCACCTGAAAGGTCGAACACAGGTTTTCGATTATTTGTGCGGATGATACTCCGCGGCGCATAGAGTTTATAATTTCCAGCCCTGTAGGATTGGCAGTAAACGACTCGCCGGTTAAAGGATTGAAAACGAAACCATTGTCGCTGATGGCTATGTTGCTTTTAATTTTCATGACCCGGATTTGACTGCAAGGTTAGACCAATTTTTCGAGTTCAATTGTTCAGTTATTGATGTTTATAGTTCAATTTTTTCGTCTGCATTCAGCAACTTTGCTTCCGATAACCGTATGCCTCTGCGCTCCTTTTCCGGCAATGCACGGAACTCAGTCACCGAATAGCCTGTCACCTGCCTGAACTGTGTGGAAAGGTACTGCACGCTGCTGTAGCCCATCATATAGGCAATTTCGCTAAGGCTTAGCTGATCGTGGTGAAGCAGCTCCTTAACCTTTTCAATTTTTTGAAGGATGATATATTTCTCGATCGTTATATGCTCGTGGCGCGAAAAAAGCGTGGACAGGTATTGATAGCTGCGGTCGAAACGGCTTACAATGAAATCGGAATTGCGCACCATGGCATTGAAGGTGGTGTGCCACACCAACTCAACAATCACGCGCTTGATGTCTTCGACCAATGCCTTTTCGTGATCTTCGATGATGCCGAAACCAAGTTTCTCGAATACACTCAGGATCTGCTGCTCGGCGACTCTGTCCTCATCCCAGCGCAGGCTCACCTCGCCCAGCCGGGCATCCCTCACCTCCACACCCAGCCTTTCAAACTCCAGCTTCAGAAGCTTCAGGCAGCAGTCGCTGAGCATATTACTCAGCTTAAAACGTGACTGTCGGGCGTTGGGCATGCATTTGGCTTGAGACATACAAAGTTAATTTTTAGGCACTCACGATAAGCAGGATAATCGTTTTCGGGCCTGTTGCCACAACCAGACACATCCTGAGCTTATCGCCACCACAGCAATAAACCAGAACAAAAGCTGAAGCGGATAGCGGGATTGGTAAAGCAGCGTGGCCAGGTTGCCGATGATGAGCCACTGAAAAACGTAAAAGGCCGTAACATTGCGCCCTGTCCAGCACAACCACCTTACGGCAGGCCGGCTGCTGTATGCCTCAATAACAAGCCCGGCCGCCGCCGCCATAGCGGCAACAAAAACCAGATTCCACAATACCACCGGCGCCTGATGATGGTACCAGCTACGAAGATTTGTGGCCGATTGCCAACCAATGCTGAAACTTAATCCAAGCACTACAATTCCGGCAACGACAATCAGCCAGTTAATCAACTCAGCAGGCCTGGGCATTCCGGCCATCATCCAAAACCGTGATGCCACAAATCCTGCAAGCGGATAGGCCGCCCATGGTATGATGGGGAAATAGCTCCAGCCGGCATCGGAATGCACAAACGCCATTAAATAAGTAACCAGGCTATCATCGGCAGCTGTATAGGGTGGCAGATAAACCGATGCTAGTATTGCTGCAAACAACATGAGTGCTGCAACTGCCGAATATCTTCCCGAAAGGGCTGCAATGGCCAGCAAAATGAGGCTTAAACCGGCCAGAAAAAGGATATCAACGCCAAAAATGTACTGCAGAGGATGCTGCGGCCATCCCTCCAGAAAAATTCTGAGCAAAAGATGAGCATTCATCCCGATATTGAGCATCAATCCCCATACGATAAGCTTTGCGCCGCGCACAATCAGTTGAAAAGGAGTGCGCTTTGCAATACCGGCCAGATAACCCATCACCACCATGAACAAAGGCGCAGCTGCAGGACCACCCAAAAACAAGCTTATACGTCCCAACACACTCTGCTGCCATACCAACACGGCAAACAATTCAGTGATATGCACCTGAATCATGGCCATAACTGCCAAACCCTTCAGGAAATCAATGGATTGAAAGCGTGACAGTACACCTGAATCTGCGCCGTGAGCCATATCTGACAACCATTTTTCAGGGTAAAAATACTTGCTTGTGTTTACGGAGGCTCCAAAATGGAAAATCTTATACGCTTTCGCTTAAAAAGTATTAATGCCATCTTGGTGATGCATTGCTACCTTTACCCGTCCAAAAATTACCCTATGCGTACTTTCATTTCCCTCTTGCTCATTTTTGCCCTGAGCAGCATCTCCAGAGCGCAAATCAGTGCCGAGGCCACTTACAATTTTTCAGGCATCTACACCTATCTGCCTTCGGTCGGAAACAAATTCTATATCATGGATGTCGCACAGAGCCAATGCCGCATCTACAACACCGATCACAGCCTGTGGAAAACCATCAGCATTTCGGTACCGGCCAACAACTGGTTGTATGATATCAAATATGTGTCCGAGGGGCTTTTTACCGGCGACAACGGGCTTTGTCTGGCTTACATCTACTACAACTACAACGAAACCGGGCAGTATTATACCTATCATGCATGTATAATTCGGGAAAACGGCACCCAGCTGTTGGATATTCCCGGCTGCCAATACATCATGGTGCAAAAGCTGGTTGACGGAAGCACAAAGCTGCTCGCCTACATATACGATTATGCTGTGTGGCCCACCACAGTGCAAACCAAGGTGTATAATCTTCCCGGATCGCTGAATACACATCAGTTTACTGCTCAGGCCGGGATACCGCTTCAGCCCGCTTTCCCCAATCCTGCCGGCCATAGGCTCACATTGCCCTGGCTGTTGCCGGAGCATATTGTGAACGCCACTTTGCGTATTCAGGATGCATCAGGCCGCGAACTGAGGAAAATGGCACTCAATGGCAGCAGCGGTCAAATGCAGCTCGATGTGTCGGGCTGGCCCGGCGGACAATATGTTTATTTTATCGAAAGCGGAAATTATCGCACATCTGCAGGAAAATTTGTGCTGACTAAGCCCTGATCGATAAATCCTCGAGACTGGCCTTGTTCAATATACGGACATGCTTGGTGTCGAGCGCTATGATACCGTCGCTCTCGAGCTCCTTCAGGATACGTGTAACACTTTCCTTGGTCATATTCGACATCTCGCCCAGCTCCTGACGGCTCACCGGCAGCACAAAATGGTCGGCTTTGAAGAGTTTATTCGACAAAAAGAGCAAAACGTCGGCCAACCGGCCGTGCATCTGTTTTTGGGTGAGGCTCACCAGACGTTCGAAATTATTTACACTATTGTTGTTGCAATGCTTGATCAAACCCTCGGCAAAATCAGCATTGCTGCGAATTGCCTGCCTGATGTTGTCAATCGGGATAAAGCAGGCTGTGCATTCGGTAATGGCAACAACGGAATAATGATACCTAGCATCCGTAAAAAGACCGGGGCCACCAAAAAGTCGCCACTCCTGCAGAATATCGAGCAGGATGTTTTTGTTGTCGAAACCCTCAAGGTAAAGCTTGGCCATGCCGCCGGTAAGCGATATAAGGTAAGTGGCATGTGTGCCCTGCTTCACAATAGTTTCGCCTTTGTTGAATCTCAACTCAAAACGGCCTGTATTCATCATAACCAATTCCTCGCGGCTGAGCAGCTGAAAAAGAGGGGATTTATTGTTGCACTTTTCGCAGTCGCTGCAGGTTTCCGTTTTGCGTTTCAACATCAGATACGGTAATTAGCGTGATTTTTTGATATGGCTCACAAAAATAATTGATTCGGATATACAATCAAATTTTTGTGTCCTGTTTACAGTATTTTAGGGCTTTTTTACCGGATTACCAACAACTTAGCCCGGCCGGCATTTTGGCTGTTACTCAACACTACCTGATAAATGCCCGCAGGCAGGTTTAATGCCTTTAGGCTGAAAACACCGTTTTGTGCACTATGCCATCCGCTGTACCATTGCCGGCCGTCGGCACCCGAAATAAGAATATACGCACTGCCGAACCCCGGTGCTTCAACAAACAGCTCCTCGCCTGATGAGGGGTTGGGAAAGAGCCTTGATGACGGCCGTATCGAAGGCACGATTCCGACCGTATTACCGAGGCTGAAATGGCTGAGAAAACCCCAGATTTCGGCGCTGGCGCTGATGTCCATGTTCACATTGCCAACCCCCATCAATCCGTTGAATCCGGGCCAGGTATGCCCGCCATTGATGACCTTGAGGTGCCTGACCATGGTGCTTTGGGCACAGGGCGACCAGGTAAACTGCTGCACGGTGGAGCCTTCCTGAACAAGATCGGGCAAATCGATAATCTCAGGCTCGGCGGGGCATTGGTTGAAAGATGACCAGTAAGCAAGGCCTTCCATCACCGTTTTGAAGCCCGAGCTGCCGTTGTATCCCACAAGCAGATCGTTGGTGCCGTGAATATGCAGTACCGGAACAGGCCGCTGCGGTGAGCAGGTGTTAAAGGTGTTTACCGTCATGGTGCCGGCCACCGAAGCAATGGCCGCAATGCGGTTCGAGGCTTCGCAGGCCAGCCTGTAACTCATGAAACCACCGTTCGAAAAACCGCAGACATACACCCTTTGCTGATCCACCCCATACCATTGGTCAAGCGTATCGATCAGGGCCAGCGGAAAGCCTGTATCATCGGCGCCTGAGTTGCCGCTTTGACCTACATTCCAGCTGGTGTTGATGCCATTGGGATAGACTACCATAAACTGATGTTGGGTGGCGAGGTTGTTAAACTGGCTGTAGTTCATCATTTGCGGCCCGGTTTGTGTAAAACCATGAAGCGAAAGCAGGAGCGGCAGTTTTGCCGATGAAGGTGCAGAGGCCGGCCTGAATACGGTAAACGTGCGGTTCAGGCCATTGTGCTGAAAACTATGCGCCGTTTGTCCGCCCGCAACAGCAGCAAGCAGCATAAGCATGGCAGCCAGGCTGGTTTTATGGGTCTTCATATGTGGTCAACTTTTGGTATCGGGTAATAAACAAGCTTCAAAATGAATTGTTTACCGCCGGGCTGCGTCAAAATTAGCCAAATGATGTCAGAAACTACCTCTTTTGTATCTTCGTTCCCGATATATGAAATTTTGTAAGCCTGTTTTACTGCTGGTCTTGCTGATGCCCGCCATGATGGCTACGGCCAAGCTTCCGCCCGTGAGGCTTCAGATGGGCGCAGGCCTATCGCAGCCGATGTTTGCCTATGCCAGGCCCAGCCTTAGCAAAGGCTGTTTTACCACATCGGGCCTCCATCTCGAGACCGGTGCCATGGTCAAAGCGCTTGGGCCATGGTGGTGGGATGTGCGTTATCTTGCTCAGCTGCACCCCGTGGATGTGGGCAGGCTGGGCTACGAAAGGGTGATGGCTGACCCTTTTCTGGTGGACACCTATATCCGGAGCGAGCCATACCGGCATCAGGGTTTGCTCACAGGTCCTGTGTATATGCTCGACAAGGGCAGCAGCTGGTTTGCACACGCTTCGGTTTTGGCCGGAATAATGCACTCCAAAACACCTCACCAGCTGTATAAACCCACATATTTTATGACCGGCCCTGAGTATTTTGAGATTAGCTCGGCCAGCGACTTTTCGCCCGTCTTTGGCGGCGAAATTACCGGCGGCTGGAAGGCTACACCATGCTACCACCTGAAACTATCGGCATCTTTTCTTCAAACGAATATGGATTTTCGCTTCCGTTCAGCCTTAGGATTGCGTACCGACAGCCGAAGCATCAGCACGCTGAATGTATCGGCCGCAGTAGTTTTTTTGATTCCGCCCCGCTGAATTCCAATGCATTCAGGCAAAATAAATCGGCTTGTTTTGTGTTAATACCATAGATTATCATACGAATCAGCTTCAAAATATACCCGCCCATGCGCAAGTTTTTACTGCTCACCATCGCCCTGTTCCTATTTTGCATTGATTATCTTGTTGCACAGCCTGTGGGCATAGGCCAATGGCGTACGCACCTGCCCTACCAGCATGTGATTGATGTGGAGCTTGCCGGAAACCGCGTGTATGCCGCCACACCCAACGACCTCTTTGTTTACGATCGCACCGACAACAGCCTGCGCATCCTCAATAAGGTAAACGGCCTCAATGATATGGGCGTGAAAGCCATCCGCTACAGCGATACGTACAACACCCTTGTGGTGGCCTATGCCAACGCCAATGTCGATCTCATTCGGCCGGATGGCATTGTTAACCTCAACGATATCAAGGTGAAAGAACTGCTGGGCAATAAAACCATCAACAACATCAGATTATCCGGCAAATTTGCCTGGCTGGCCTGCGGGTTCGGCATTGTAGTGGTGGATATTGAGCGCAAGGAGGTTTTCGATACCTACCTGATCGGCCCTCAGGGAAGCTTTATCAATGTGCTTGATATCGAGTTTTTTAACAATACGGTTTTTGCTGCTACCGAAAGCGGGGTTTATTTTGCTTCGCTCAGCAGCCCTAATCTGGCCGATTTCAACCAGTGGAGCCGCGATAACAGGCTGCGCCATCCCACCCAGCGCTACAATCAGATCGAGGCTTTTGCCGGCAATCTTTATCTGAACCTGACGCGCAACCTGTTTGATGCCGATACCATGTTTGTGTTCAACGGGCAAACCTGGAACTATTTCGAGCGCAGCAACAACAGCCTGCATCTGCAGATGCGCGCCGCGGGCGACAGGTTCCTGATCGTGAACAACTACAACGTATTTGTTTACGACCAGCAGATGAACATGATACAATCCATCTATGCGCCGCAGCAGCTGTCGATTGAGCCTAAAGCCGCGATAGCCGACAACCAGGGCAACATCTGGGTAGGCGACAGGCGTCATGGGCTGCTGCGCACCTATAACAACGGCTTTTCCGCCGAGATTTTTATGCCCAACGGACCCGGAACCACCAGCGTTTACGAGCTTAAGGCCCGCGGAAAACAAGTGTGGGTAGCTTCGGGAGGCCGCCGCAACGACTGGGGCAAGATGTATATGCTCGATGGCGTGTTTGCCTTCGATGGCAGCCAATGGCGCACCTACAACTTTACAAACACCAGCGGCTTCGACAGCATTTCCGATTTTGTGAGCGTGGCCATCAACCCGAAAAATCCGGCCAAGGCCTATGTAGGCACATGGCAGGAAGGCGTGATTGAGTTTACCAATTTCGAAAAATCGGAAATATATTCCGTGCACAACAGCAGCCTGCGCCCGTGGCTGGCCGACCCAACCCTCGTCAACGTGAGCGGCCTCGATTTTGATGCGCAGGGCAACCTCTGGGTGGCCAATACAGGCGCCACCAACCTGCTCTCGGTGCGCAAAACCAATGGGGAATGGCGTTCCTATTTTCTTGGCTCCAACGCCAGCGGCATCGATGTGGGCAATATGATTGTGGATCGCAACAACTACAAATGGATTCTCCGGCGCAGCGACGGAAAAGTTATCGTGTTCAACGACAACAATACCCTCGACAATCCCGCCGACGACCAAACGCGTGTACTTACCGGATTGCCCGGCACCGGAAATATTGTGGGCAACTCGGTGTTTTCGCTCATGACCGACCTCGATGGAGCGGTGTGGGTGGGCACCGACAAAGGCCCTGTGGTTTTTTACAACACCTCGCGTATTTTTCAGGGCGGACAAAATTATGACGGCATTCAAATCCTCGTCCCGCGCAACGATGGCACCGGTCAGGCCGACTACCTGCTGGGCAGCGAAAAAATCCTGAGCATGGCAACCGACGGTGCCAACCGCAAATGGTTCGGCACCGAAAATGGCGCCTTCCTCATGTCGAAAGATGGGCTGGAACAAGTGCTGTATTTCAATACCGACAACAGCCCGCTGCTTTCGAACACCGTGAACAGCATCGCCATCACCGATGATGGCGAAGTGTTTTTCGGCACTCCGGCAGGCATCATCTCCTATCGCGGCACTGCCACCAACCCACCTGATGTGATCAGCGATGTGTATGCCTTTCCCAATCCGGTGAGGCCTGAACATGAAGGACCAATAGCCGTGAAAGGTCTTGTGCGCGATGCCATCGTCAAAATCACCGATATGAGCGGCAGTCTGGTGTTTCAAACGCGCTCATTAGGCGGACAGGCCTTGTGGGATGGCCGCAACCTGAGCGGTCAGCGCGTGCAACCCGGAATTTATCTGGTATTCATCAGCGACAACAGCGGTTATGATACCCTGGCTACCAAAATCATGCTGATGCGCAAACCATGAGCCAGCACAGCCGCGGCATCGTGCTACAGCAGTTACGATACAGCGAAAGCAGCCTGATCGTCAAACTGTTCAGCGAACAGCACGGCCTGCTCACTTTTATGGTCAAAGGCGCCTACGGCAAACGCTCCCGATTGAGGCCGGCCTTATTTCAACCGCTCAACCTCCTGGAATTCGTTGCAACAGTGCAGGCCCACAAAGACTTCCAGTATTTCACCGAAGTGGCTGTTGATGTGCCTTACCACAGCATACCCGGCGATCCTGTCAAACGCACCATTGCCTTGTTTCTGGCCGAGCTGCTTTCGAAAACCTTGCTGGAACAAGGCCCTAACCCTATGCTGTTTGGATTTGTGCACAGCGGACTCCTCTGGCTCGACCTTCAGCACGATCATTTTGCGGATTTTCACCTGTACTTTATGCTCGAGCTGAGCCGGCACCTCGGTTTCTATCCACGCCTTCAGGTTGAGCCGGACTGGCAGGTGTTCGATCTGCTCGATGGTACTTTCAGGGCTAAGCCGGCCTCACCGAACTATTTTCTTGAAAAAGAGGACGCTCAGCTTTTCAGGCAACTTGCTGAAACCAAACTGGAAGACCTTGCGGCCTGCCGCCATACCCTGGCCCAGCGGCGGCGCCTGCTCGATATCCTGATCCTCTACTACCAGCTGCATCTTCCTGTTTTCAAAGGGCTTCAAGCCCACGAAGTGCTCAGGGCAGTGCTTTAAGCCCCTCATGAACACCTGTGGCGTTTTTTAAAATACGGAATTTCAACGCTGTAATGTAAATAGCGGATTACAGCGACTTAAGAAGTTTTTTGTTTGGGCGTTTCATCCGGCTAAGCGTTTATCGGACTACTCACACCACAGGCAGCAAAATCCATGTCCTGCGCTCAGGCCTGCGGCTGTACAATCGGTGCCATGCTGACTGTGCATTGGCCGAAGCCGGCATGCTGCCGCTGTGTTTGTGCTTAAGTGCCTTTTCGTTGGGTGCATTTATCGGGTTTACTGCATATTAATACCTCTC
>DAOKYW010000020.1:7476-44764 GCA_035325985.1 Bacteroidales bacterium | reverse complement strand
GCCATCACCGATGCCTCCGGCAACCTCGTTGAAAGTTTAAGTTATGACCCATGGGGCCGCCGCCGCAAAGCAACCAACTGGACCGACTATAACGTAACTTCTACCCTGTTCGACCGCGGCTATACCGGCCATGAAGATTTGCCACATTTTGGCCTGATAAACATGAACGGCCGCGTTTATGATCCATTCTTAGCCCGTTTCCTATCACCCGATCCCTTTGTACAAGCACCAAGCTACACCCAAAACTACAACCGCTACAGCTATGCGTGGAACAACCCGCTGAAGTATACCGATCCGAGCGGAGAGTGGGTGCACATAGCCTTTGGCGCGGCAATCGGAGGTATAGCAAACCTGGCCATGAACTGGGGCAAGGTTGGTAACCTTGGACAGGGGCTAGGGTATTTTTTCATTGGAGCAGGTGCAGGCGCTTTGAGTGCCGGTATAGGTGCTGGCTTTGGCACACTAGTGGCTGGTTCAGGTTCGTTTGGCTTTATGTCGGCTACAGGTTTAACCGCAGCTGGTTTTTTGCCTGGCGCAGCAGCAGGGGCTGGGGCAGGGTTTACTTCCGGATTTGTAACCGGCACAGGCAACAGCCTGATGCAAGGCGAAAAGCTGAAGCAATCCCTTGGCAAAGGCCTGCAATCCGGTGCCTGGGGCTTGGCCATAGGAGGTCTCACTGGTGGCATACAGGGCGGCATCAGGGCACATCGCTTTGGAAATGATTTTTGGAGTGGGGGTCCAACAATTCATAAAAAACTTGATATTTTGTGGGAGAAAGCCAGATTGACAGGGGTAATCGAACCAATTGATCAAGCTGTTGGTGATGTTAGAATTGGAAGGAATTCGGAGTTAGAAGGGGCATTAGCAAGAGCTAGATATGGTAAAACAATGCCAATCACTGAATTCAGGGAAGTGAATGGCTTAAAATATCCTAAAGTTGCAACAGAACAAAATGATATATTGTTAAGTAGGCGTTTGGTGAGACAGATGTGGAGAGGTGCAGCTCCTCTGGAAGCAATAAATCATGAGGTAATTCACACATCTGATATGTTCAGTGCCGCATATTGGAATTCTCCTCATTTTGAAACGTTAATTTCTGATTACTCTCATACCGCATTAAATGCATGGATGGAAGTTCGAGCTTATTCTGTAAATGTTCAACGTTCAAATTGGCCATTATTTAGTTTAAATCTTATGCGTTACCAAAATATCTTGAATTTATATGGTATACAATAAATTTATGTCGCTCATATTTATGATTTTTTTCGTTGGCAATGTTCATTGTCAAGAAAAAAGTATTGTAATGAGCCTGGAAGGAACAAAGAAATTGCGAGGTGATAACAGACTTGCTGTGAAAATCACTTTTCATAACAAATCCAAAGATACAATTAGATTTTATCATCCTGGTATACTTTATAGTGCATTTGGCGGATATTATGTAAAAACCGGCAAACTATTTAGTCTGGGGATTCTGCAAAATGATACTGTCATATATTGGGAAGGCAACTGCAATATGGAGAGACCAAGACAAAGAATTTATATATCTTTTTTAGATGGTTTTTCACTACTTATTCCCAAAAGGATCGAAAAACAGAGAAATCGTATTTTTGAAGTTAGTCCTGAAAAATCTGTCTCATTAAAAACTCTTGTGGTTTTAACTGATTGTTACCAGTTTGAAAGTGGTCTAAAGTACACATTGGCAATTACTTATAACCACCCTTCGGATTCATCTGATAATTTATCAGTCTCCCCTAAAATGGGGATATGTAATTTCTTTTATTCGACCTCTGCAGGTATGGAATTTGTTTATAGCGGAAGATTAGATTCAAAATAATAAATTAAATACTTTTGACGAAACCTCAAGCTGGCACGGATTACGTCCCGAATCGTCGGGACGTGCCAGCAGGGGGGTAGTGGTAATACTGTTACTAAATTGTTATATCAGGTAATGGATCCAGCCAATGGTGGTCATTATAGATATATTTCCCCCATGCTGGCCCCATGCTGGCGCGGATTTGCAATCCCCATGCTGGCGCGGATTTGCAATCCGTGCCAATCAAGTATGTTTGGCAATTTCGTTGGCAATTATCCAGCAAACATTTAACTTTGCTTTATGAACTGCTGCAGGTACAAGTTTGTAAAACAAAATGGAAAGTTGGATGATAAAGGCACCGATTGCAAATCGGCGCCAGCGGGGGGCTGCATTTGGTGCTGGATTTGCAGCTGTAACATCAGGTATTGAAGCATTTAAGAATCTAAATGAATTTGATGAATTTGGGTAATTATTTAGGTGCTCCCTCTGTAACGAAATTGTAGCCATCAAAAGTATGGCATAATTCTGAGAACACATTTCGTTTCTGTTTTCTGGCAGTAGATACGAAGCCCTCTATCCTGGCAAAGATTTCAGCTCCTTTAAATGAGCGGAAGCAGTTTGAGATTTTCTGTTTGATTTTTACAGGCCTGATGTCCCGTTCTGCAAGGTTGTTAGTGAATGGAACTTGCTGGTTAAAAGCAAAGGCAAGCACGGCATCTTGTTCTTTAATTAGGCGTTCGACCAGATTTCTGGCTTTTGTACGTTTATACCGGCCTCGCTTGCCAGGGGCTTTGATGGGTGGAGGTTCAGCCGTGAGGCCTGATTGGCAAATTCGCTTGTACCTTGATATGATTTGTTGCCGTTTGATTATCCTTTGTTGAAACGGCATCTCATATACATGCATTAAAAATGTTTTAAAGGTTCTGGCCCATTTGCTTTGGCCCGTTTCTACCAAAGCTTGAAGTTCCCTGAGTATATGGGCACCACAAAGGGCATGTTTGGCGCCGGTAAATTTGAAATAGCTGCTCCAGCAATCATGGATAAGCCATCCGGTGAAGGTTTTTATTATTGATTTGTCGCTTTCCAGTGCTTGACCTCCTCTTTTGTCATGTACAAACAGATAGGTGTAAAGATTTGTGGAAGCAGTATGAAGCCAACGTAAAAGGCCATTAACCCGCACCCCTGTTTCATCAACGTGTACAACACCGTTTTGAGTCACTTTTGATTTGATTATCTGTTCACTTTGATCAAGATTCTGATAGCATTGCAAGGCTGCTGAATACACCGATGACTCGTTTATCGGGCAAGAGAACAAATCGCCAAACAACAGTTGTATCTTCTTGAAAGGTATTTTGTATTGTACATTCAACAACACAACCAGTGCTTTTACTTTCTTGCCGTATTGTACAGGCGAATTTACACCAGCAGGAGCCAGGCCTTTATGGGACAATCCGCAATCGGGGCAGATGCTTTTGTAAATCTGGTATTCGGTAACTGCTAATTTGGGCTGTGGCAAATCAAATACTTGCCGCTTTTCTGACAACTTCATTTCTTTATCGAGAAAAGTATGGCCACATGTACACCTATCAGGCTTACATGCTACCATTTGATCTGGATTTTGTGATTGCTGCAGCGTATTACCTTTGTGGCCGCTTTGTCCGCCTATCTTTCCTTTGAGCTTTCTCGGTAAAGCAGGTTTCTTGGTATAACCATCACTCGAAGGCGGTTTGCTACTGTTTGAACTATTGCTGGACAATCTGGATCTCAGATCGCTGTTTTCAGCTTTAAGTGCCACAATTTCTCTTTCTGCCTGTTCGAGGCGCAATGTGAGCGCGTCGATTCGTTCTAATAAAACAGCTATGAAATTATCTTTGTCCAACCTTCAAGTTTTTGTCAAAGGTAGAAGGAACAATCGTTGAAAGTCAATTATTTACCCATATTATTATCAACATTAACCACCTGAAAATGTTGATATCCAATGATTTCAGAAAACAACCCACTTGAGAACGCTTTATTTGATGAGTCAAAATTTGTAGCAAACAATCATCCAAATGTCAGAGGGTTTAGATCTGTCAAAAACAGAAAGTTATCAACATACAGCCAAAACATTTGTTAACATCAGGTGATTTTTTCTTCCCAGATAGAAAAAAATGGAATTCTGTGCTTGGGAGCAGCTAAATAATTACGAATTTGGTACAAATATTGGTGTCTTTAATAGGATGGCTAAAGATGTACAAAACGCTTATCTTAATAATGACTACTCGAGTTTACAATCAGCAATGAAAAATATTAATGATTTTTCATCTTCCAGATTTGGTTTTTATTCAAATATGGAGTTTGGAGGTACTGCTAGTGTTGCATCAACAGATGGCAGAGCCGCAGTTGGCTTTTTTGACAGAATTATCAAATCAGATGGAACATCAGGATTGGTTAAACGAAGTGGATCAGCTATACGGAGATCAATGGAGCATGAGAGTGCTCATTTAAGGAATATTATTGTCGGCGTTGATGGAAAGGGACCTTCGTCTGTAATTTCCAGAACATTTTACAAAGGCGGTGACTTATTTATTAATGGTTCAAATCATGGTACAGTTGGATATTACGATCCGATAAGAAAGGCAGGAGCATTACATATTGGCAGATCCATCGTCGAGCAAAATAGACCAGGTACGGTTATTGCATGGGAGCAGTTTGGATGGAAAAAATGGTTTTATTTAATACCTAGACGTTTTTAATATGAAGTATATTTTGATCATTATTATGCCGCTAATATTATTTCAGGAGGAACGCTCATTAAATGAGTTATTATTAGAAGTAAATATCTGCAGAGTTGAACAGGAAGCACAAACCAGCTCTTTCATTGCCATTCAGTTAGTCGGTAATATCTCATTACATAATATGTCATCCGATTTAATCGTCTTACCAAAGACGTTTGATTTAGAGATTGTTGTGTGGGATAGTGACATGAGAGTATTAGGTCGTAGAAAGGAAATTGGCAGCGAATACCACAATCTGATTAAGTCACAAACTCCTATTAGGATTAAGTCAGGAGAGAAAGTTGAAATTGAATTCGTGGAATGGAGACTGTTTATGTACGAACTTGTGCCAGGTAACCAATATTTTATTCAATACATTCTCCCGGCCAACTGGCTTGCCTTCAAAGGAGATGCATCCAGTCCTGATGAAATATGATCGAACACGTTATCGTTTACCTTTCAACCATTTATAGCTGATTAAGCGCATAACGCCGCATTTAAAGATCGAAAAACAGTAAGAAGTGCTTTTATAATAGTGTTGAAAACTTCTGTGTTTGATATTCATTAAAGCCTACATATCCTTGCCAAGCTAAAAAGTGTGCTGTCAGGCGAAAATACATTGAAGGAAGTGGCTAATTTCGATGACCCATTCAACCGCGACTTTTTAAATTAAATGCTCAGGCTTTACCTGCAGGCAAGCATGACGTAATGACGGTATTTCGGAATCATGTCAAGCATTTTAGGTCGGCAAAAATCTTCATTGACTGCTCATGGGGTTGGTTTGCATGGTAAGGGCGCTTGGTCATAACCAAAACTTTATGTTTTTTTGCACAAATTATTTAGAATGATTCTGCACAACCGTATCAACCGCAAGGAGCTGCGTCAAAGGCTTAAAAAAGAGACTTTTAAGCGTGTAACGCTTTCCTTCTATCGATTTGTTGAGGTCGAAGATCCTCAGGCTTTTCGCGATGAATTATATGTGCGATTCAGTCAGCTTCAGGTGCTCGGGCGCATCTATGTAGCCGGCGAAGGCATCAATGCCCAGCTGAGTGTGCCTTTGCATAATTTTGAAGCATTTGAATCGTATGTGCGCAGCCATCCTTATATCGGTGATGTACTGCTCAACAAGGCTGTCGAAGACAATGGCCGGTCGTTTTTCGTCTTAAAGGTCATGGTGAAGCACAAAATACTTTCGGACGGACTGGACAACAGCAGTTTCAATATTTACGATGTGGGCCTGCATCTCGATGCGGAGCAATACAATCAGAAACTGAACGAGCCGGGAACTGTAGTCATCGACCTGCGCAACAGCTATGAGCATGAGGTGGGAAGATTCGAAGGGGCGATTTTGCCTGAAGTGGCCACCTACAAGGAGTCAATACCCATTATCGTGGATATGCTGGAGCGGCAGAAACCTGAGAACGTAATGCTCTATTGTACAGGTGGCATCCGTTGCGAAAAGTTTTCCGCCTACCTCAGGCATAAGGGTTTTGGCAATGTATTTCAGCTCAAGGGCGGTGTAATCCATTATGCGCATCAGGTGAAGGATAAAGGCCTCGAAAGCAGGTTTATCGGCAAGAACTTTGTTTTTGACGAACGCCTGGGCGAGCGCATTACTCCGCATATCCTTGCCAGATGTCACCAATGCGGACAGCCGGCCGATACCCACGTAAACTGTGCATGGGATCCCTGCCACAAACTATTCATACAGTGCAGTGCATGCCACGAAAAGTTCGCAGGCTGCTGCAGCGAAGCGTGTGCCCGCAATCAGGGCGTATCAATTGCTGAGTGGTCTTAACAGCCGAAGGGTTTCAGGTGAAAATGATCTGAGTGCGGTCGCCGTCACACATTTCATAGAATTTTCCTACTGTAATGATGTCGATCACACCATCCCAAAGGTCTTCCTTTTTCAGGCCAAACATGTCAGCTGCCAATTTGCAGGCATAAACCTCACCACCGCCGGCTGTAATCATTTCCAAAAATTCCGGAACGGTAGGTATATCGAGCTTGGCCATCTGCTTTTTCATCATCCACGACACACCGGCTTCAACACCGGGTATTGTGCCCAAAAGGGTAGGGAAAGGCAATCCGCCGGGCATCCGCATTGCCGGATTGCCCACGGCGGCCGTATGCAGCTTGTTCATTTGCTTTTTGGTGATGGCATCCAAACCAAAGAATGTGAAAAACAGCTTGGCTTCCATTCCTTCCATTACAGCACCGTTTGCCAAAACAAGGGTAGCATAAACATCTTCGATGGCACCCTTAGCGCAAATGATACATACTTTTTCGAGAGGTTTCTTTTCCATATGAAATAATTTTAATGCGTTTAAGATCAATATTATACGCAGCTCGAAGGCTTTGGTATTCCGGCATATTTCGATGCCCTTTTCAGCGGTCCTTTCGGAAACAGGGTGTAGAACTCCTTAATATCGACTATGCCGGAGTTGCCAACCTTGCGGATAGTCAGTGTTTCGCCATCCTGCACAACCTTGCGCAAAAACCTGAGCACTTCCATGTGCTTTTCGGTGAGTTCCAGATCTTCAGCGGCTGCAAGGGCTTTGGCTACCTCTTCGTTCCATTGCGAAGCATCAGTCATATAACCTTCGTTATCGACCTTGATGGTGTAGTTTCCAATTTTTACTTCTTCCATTGTATGATATTTTAAAGTGTTAATAATAAGGTATTAAGCATGTTGTTTCGATAAATTTTTCAGGAATGTTACAGCAAATCCTAAGGCTTTTTTCATCTCAGGTGTATTGATTTCTTTGAGCATTCGCCACAGGGAGTACGAAGGAATTTCGTCCATGTCCATGCTTGAGTACACCTTTACGGCGTTGTTTACGGATCGCAGCATTTCGGGCTGAGTAATGTCTTTTATCGTCATTACAATTACCATAATGTTGTCGGCCAGGTCTTTAAGGTCTTTGGGCGAGAGTCCTTTCACTAGGTTGTCGAGAACAGGCAACAGGTTTCTGGCGAATTCGAAATATCCGTCGTTTTCGAGTTTGGCAAGGGTTCGTGTGAAGTCAATAACCGTTTCGTTGAGAATCGGGCCTGCTTCTTTTGCCAGATCGAAGCCCATTTCCATCATGTGGAGCATGGCATTGATGTTCCTGATGTTTTTCAGGAAGGTGACGACCAGTTCTGTTACCTCGGCCGGATCGATTTCGATGGCGCGCTTGTCCAGCTCCTCAACCGAGGTGTCGTAAAAATCCTTGGCAATGAGTGACAAATCTTTCGTCATATCATTTACCGAATCGGAAGCGAGGCGCTGCTGATTGACATATTCCAGAATGACGTCAATTTTCTGTTCGAGCGCCGATATACGGTCATTCATGCTTTGTGGTTCCATACGACAGCTAATAGATTTTAACTATGCGTTTTCCGGCCATCGACATATGCGCTTCCACGGGCATTTCCTTTCCTCTGAGCAGAATATGCCAGTAGATCCACCGGAATATCAGTTTGCCATAATGGTTGATTTTGGTATTTTTCAGCAGGCCGAAAGGGCCAATACCCGGCAGCGGATAGGTTCCGGGCAATGGTTCGGTGGTGTAGTTGAAGTCGATGAGTGCGCCCATGCCATAGCCGGTTTCGATATAGCAGTTGGCATGCCCGTCGAATCGGGCTGTGAGCGGACGGCCTTCGATGGCCGAAATCAGATTTTCGGTGAGCACCTCCGAAGCAAAGTGTGCAACCGAGCCTGCTTTTGAAGTAGGAATATCGGAAGCATCGCCCAGCACAAAAATGTTGGGAAAGGCTTTCGAAACCAGCGTGTATGGATCTGTTTTTACAAAGTTCATATCATCGCCTATCCCGCTTCTTTTGATCATATCACTGCCCATGTTTACCGGGACGATGGTCAGAAGATCAAAAGGCACCTCCTGACCGTCGTAGGAAATCAGTTTCTTCTCGTCGTTGTCAACCGATTCGAGGTAGAAGTCGGGAATAATATGGATGTTCTTTTCCTCGAGCAGGGCCGACAGCATTTTGGTAGCCACCGGCTTGGTAAAAGCACCAGAAAGAGGCGTTACCAGGCTGATGTTTACCTTGTCGCGTATGCCTTTTTTGGTGAAAAATGCTTCGGCCAGAAAAACGAATTCCAGAGGGGCTACAGGGCACTTGAAAGGCAGCTCCGAGATACACATCACCAAATGGCCACCTTCCCAATCCTTGAGCTTTTTGTGCAACGCAACAGCCCCTTCGATGGT
The DNA here is from genome assembly GCA_035325985.1 of Bacteroidales bacterium. Taxonomy (GTDB): domain Bacteria; phylum Bacteroidota; class Bacteroidia; order Bacteroidales; family F082; genus JALNZU01. The sequence goes on along the minus strand of DAOKYW010000020.1, from coordinate 35,984 downwards.
GTAGAAGTCGAAAATATCCTTGTACCAGAGCTTGTCTGTCAGGCCCGGCGTGACATCAGGCCTTATCTGTGTGCCTGTGGCAACAATCAGGAAGTCGTACTTCAGCGCTTTCCCGCCTTCGAGCAGCACCTGGTTGTTTTCGCCATCTATCCTGTCGATCGCCGAAAAAATCACCTTAGTGCCCGGAGGGAAAAAATCGTATTTGGGCTTGGTAACATCCTGCCGGTTATAGATGCCGAAAGGAATAAACAGAAAGCCGGGTTGATAGTAATGCGTTTTATGCTGATCGACTATCGTAAGTTCCCACTCATTCAGGTCGAGCAGTTTGTGCAGTTTGTTTAACATCATCGTGCCGGCTGTTCCGGCGCCCAGAATGACTATCTTTTTCATACTTTCTTTGAGTTTAACAAATTTTTAACAAAACTACTTCGTCTGCATTTTCCATTTTCCACCTTCGATATGACATTAGTCAGTTTATGATAAATGTCATATTTTTGAAAAAAAAGCAGTGAAGTGCTCCTGTGATCAGTGCGAAGTAAGGGGAATGTTTTATCAGACCATTCCCTACAGCGACCTTTCGACCTTTTGTGCATCACGAAACGAGGTAGTGGTGAAAGCCGGCGAAAGGTTTATCGAACAGCATGGCCCTGTCGCCCACTTCAAATACCTGAAAAAAGGTCTGGTCAAGCTACACCGGACCAACCAGCACAACAAAGAGCAGATCATCACTTTCTGCAAACCTTTGGATGTGATCAGCATACAAAATGTTTTTACCGAGCCCACCTACAATTATTCGGCTACAGCGCTGGAAGACAGTATTATATGTGTTTTCGACATCCAGGCGATAAACGCCCTTATGCGCCAGAATGCCGATTTTGCCCTAAAAATGCTTGCAGTATCGAGCAAGGCTATAAACAACATACTCATCAGCGCCCTCGACCTGATCTCCAAGAGCATGTATGGTAAGGTGGCCAGTTTGCTGTTGTATTTCAGCCGAACTGTTTATCAGCGAAATGAGTTTGAGCTGCCCGTTTCGCGTAAGGAAATCGGCCAGTACACCGGCCTTTCCATCGAAACGGTTATCAGGGTGCTGTCCGAATTCAGAAAAGACGGCCTGATCAAGGTTTATGGCAAAACGATATCGATTGTGAACGAAGATAAACTCATGTTTTATTCGGAGCAACAATAAACATCTTCTTTCCGGACTGCATGGCACAAGGCCGGGTTTAGGATTTCCGGTAAGAGTTTCGCAAATACACCATAACAAGGATAATACCGCAGAAAGCCGCTTGCCGGCAACTGCAAGCTGCGGTTTATTCCTCCGGCTCAGGCTGCATGCCCATGCTGATGGTGCCGATGATTCCGACAACAAAGAGCACTCCACGCCACAGCCAGCTCTCGATAAAGAAAAATGCCGAAATCAGGATCATCGTCCACATGGTGCTGATAGCCCTGATCTTCAGACGACGACTCATCCCGTTTTGTATCTGTTTGAGGTAGCCGCCCAGAATTTTATGATTAAGTAATCGGCTGTGCAGTGCGGGCGAACTCCTGATCCAAAAATACGAGGTAATGATCAGGAAGATGGTGGTGGGTAATCCGGGCAAGAAAATGCCAAGTATTCCCAGGCACAGGGAAACAAAACCTATAACAATATAAACCCACCTTTTCAGCATCGTTGGCAAAAGTCAGGATTTCTGGCCAGACTTTAGGATGCGAAACATTTTCCGGCGCAAATAAGCAGCGTTTCCGGCTGTTTTTTTCATTTTTTTATGAAATAACCCTGCATGATTGCTGAATGATGCTGTTGTTGTTTGCCGGCACAAAACCGCAATACCAGCTTCATGAAGCCCTAAATGCACTATTTTCGACGCCAAAGAAAGCCGATGAAATCACCAGTACTGCTCTTCCTTTTGCTCACCATTGCGGTGGCTCAGCTTCCGGCACAGCACAAATTGCAGCTGAAGCAGGCTAATTACCTGAGCAGCTTTGCTGCTTCGTGTATTGTTCAGGAGTATCCCAACAAGCCGGGGCATGTGCTGGGCAGCGATTGCGCCTTGTTGCCGCCAAGGGAGATGCATCCGGCATTTTATGGCTGTTTCGACTGGCATTCGGCCGTGCATGGCCACTGGACTTTAGTTACCCTGGTCAGCCGTTTCGACGAGCTCGAGGGTCGCGATGATATCATTGCAAAGCTGCAAAGCCTGCTGACAAGCGAAAATATATTGCAGGAAGCGGCTTATTTCGACGACCCGAACAACCGCGACTTCGAAAGGCCTTATGGCTGGGCCTGGCTGCTGAAGCTCGACGAGGCGCTGGCCGAAAGCAATCAATCCTGGGCAAAACCATTGCATCACAACCTTCAGCCCCTGACCAGACTGATCGCCGGCAAGTTGAATGAGTTTTTACACAAGCTCAACTATCCCATCCGTGTTGGCGAGCACACCAATGTGGCTTTTGCCATGTCGCTGGCGCTCGACTGGGCCGAAAAGTACGACACCCAACTGGCTGCTACCATCCGCCAGCGTGCGATAGCCTATTTTATGAACGACAAAAACTGCCCGATTGGATGGGAGCCGGGTGGCTTCGATTTTATTTCACCTTGTCTTCAGGAGGCTGCGTTGATGTCGAAAGTGCTTGATAACAAATCGTTTAGCCGATGGTTTGGGCGCTTCCAGCCCGGATTTGCACGCAATCCTTCTGCCATGATCGTGCCGGCCGAATCGCCCGACCGAAGCGATGGCAAGATGGCTCACCTCGACGGGCTTAACTTCAGCAGGGCATGGTGTCTGGCCGAACTGGCCAAAGCCACCGGCAATAAGAAGTTGCTCGAACAGGCCCGACTGCATTTCGACCATTCGTTTGGCAAGATGGACTCGGGCGAGTATGCCGGCGCTCACTGGCTGGCTTCGTTTGCCACGCTGGCCCTCCTGAAACTGGAAGATGCCACTCCTTAGGCCTATGATGCTCTGCCGACCAACGCTTTCAATCATTGGCGGATTAACGCTCCTGCTGGGCATAGCCTGCACTGCAGAAAAGCCTGTTGATCAAACGCTTCCGGTTTGGGAAACCTTTATGAACCACCACGACAGCGCACAGTACGTGGGCATGCAGCCATGCCGCGAATGCCATCCGCTGATCTACGAGAGTTATATGCGCACAGGCATGGGCAGGTCGTTTGGCAAGGCCACTCTGTCAAAAAGCGCAAGCATCATCGGCAACGACAGCCTGATTTACGACAGGTACCGCAATCTGTGGTATCGCCCCTATTGGCAGGACGAAACCCTTATGATCATGGAGTTCAGGCTCGAGGGGAATGATACAGTGCATCTGCGCCGCGAAAAGGTGGATTATATCGTGGGATCGGGCAATCACACCAATTCGCATATCTACATGGTAAACAGCTACGCCTACCAGATTCCGTTTACCTACTACACCCAGGTTCACCGTTTCGACCTGCCTCCTGGCTTCGAAGGAGGCCACAACAGCCGATTCGGTCGCAGTCTTGGCCTGGAATGTATATCGTGCCACAATGGCCTGCCGGGGCTGGTGCTGGGCTCAGAAAATAAATACACCCACATGCCCGAAGGCATCGACTGCGAGCGCTGTCATGGGCCGGCCAGCATCCATGTGGCCCTGAAAAAGAAGGGCATACTGGTAGATACAGCCCGCTTTACCGACTATTCCATTGTAAACCCCAAAAGGCTGCCAAAGCAACTGCAGAACGATGTGTGTGCACGTTGCCACCTGCAAGGCACTATGGTGCTGAAAAACAACCGGTCGTTTTACGATTACCGTCCGGGCATTCCGCTCACTACAGTCATGGACATCTTTTTGCCTGTCTTTGAGGGCGGCACCGAAGACCTCATCATGGCCTCGCATGTGGAACGTATGATGGAAAGCCGGTGCTTTGTAGCTTCCGGTGCCGACTTGTCGTGCATACAATGCCACAACCCGCACTACAGCGCAAAGGAAACTCCGCGCAGCCGCTATTCCGCAACCTGCATCGGCTGCCACAATGCTACATCGTCCACGACGTGCACCAAAGACGAAGCCTCGCGGATGGCCAAAGGCAACGACTGTGCCTTGTGCCATATGCCCGTTCGCAAAAGCCGCGACATTCCGCATGTGATGATAACTGACCATAAAATTATCAATCCCGAAAAGGAAGACAAGCGCCCCAGGGTTTTCAGGGGACTCAAGGCAGTCAATAACCCTATGGCCGATCCTTTTACCAAAGGCCTCGGCTACCTTCGGGAATATGAAACCTATCATGCCAATCCTGCCTACCTCGACTCGGCTGCACGCCTTCTGAGGCCCGCACCCAAAAGAACAGATACGGCCTCATTGATAGCATTTGTGCAATATTTCTTCCTGCGCAACGAGTCCAAAAATGTGATCCGTCTGGTCGGGCGCAACGGTGGGCCACAGGCTGTTGCCGGTATGCTCAACAAGCAGTCGTTCGACAACCTGCATGCATGGACCGCTTATCGCATCGGCCAATCGTACGAAAATGAAAGCCTGAGGCAGGAGGCGCTGCTGTTTTTTGAGAAATCCACCATTCTGGCGCCATACCAGCCCGATTTCCTGAACCGCTATGGCAGTCTGCTTGCCCACGAAGCAAAGTTTGCCGAGGCAGCTCAGGTATTCAGCAAGGTGATTGCCGAAAACCCGCAAAACGATATGGCGCATGTAAATTATGGCTGGTGCCTTCAGCAGCAGGGACGGCTTTTTGCGGCACACGAAAGTTATGTTCGCGCCTTGAGCCTCAATCCCGACAATATGCAGGCATTGCTTAATCTTGCCGGATATCACCTGTCCACCGGTATGCCTGGTCTGGCCCGGCCCTTGCTGTTGCGTGCCCTTCGCCTTGATCCCGGCCGTCAGGATGTGCGCAGGCTATTGGAGGGCCTTGGCGGATAAAACACCTGGCGTAAAAGCCTTTATCAATTACACTTTCAATCAACCCTTGATGACGGCCATAGGCTCCAGACTGATCACAATGTCCACCAGATCGCGCTGCATGTCCATCACCTGATGGATGTCTTTGTAACAACTTGCTGCTTCGTCAAGGTCGCGCTGCGTATGCAGGCTGTGCAGTATGCCTTTGGATTCCAGTTTTTTGCGTTCTTCTTCAAGATTGAGCTTACGCACGGCTTCGTTGCGTCCCATCACGCGGCCGGCGCCGTGGCTGCAGCTTTCGAAGCTTTCGGCATTGCCTTTGCCCCGAACAATAAAACTTTTGGTGCCCTGACTGCCCGGAATAATACCCAGCTGATTGCTGCCGGCCCTGGTAGCGCCCTTGCGATGAACCCAGACATCTTTGCCGTAATGGGTTTCATCGGCGGCATAGTTGCCGATTAGTCTAGAAAACCCACCGCACGAATGGCACATTTAATTTTCCCGAAACACGAGTCAAAGCTCAAAAAATCAAAAAAGCCATTTTTATCCAACACTCGACAAAAAAACTGCTAAGAGATAAACGATATTAAAAATAACTACTATAACTTTGTCGAAATCGTCAAGATTTAATTTTCAAGACAATGGAAACAAACTTTGGAGAGTATATAAGAAAGCTTAGAACCCAAAATGGTTGGACGCTTACTCAACTTGGCGCTAAAATTGGGATTGATTCAGGAGCATTAAGTAAAATTGAGACGGGCAAAAAAGAGTTTGACGAAGAACTTTTATCAAATCTTGCAGATGCCTTCAACGTTGATTATGAAATGCTAAAATCGGAGTTGATAAGCGAAAAAATTGCAAAGAAACTTTACCAGTATAAATGTGATGATAATGTTCTTACTCTAGCGGAGCAAAAAGTAAAGTATATCAGGTCAAAAAATACAAAACAAACAATTTTAAAGTTTTAAACATTATGAATAATCAGACAAATTTAAAAACGATTTCGACTGTGGAAGAGCCACAAATGTTTATTGACTTTAAATATAATAAACAAAAAACAATAGAAAACTTAAAGAATCCTTTAAAAATAGTTTCTTTGTTTAGTGGTTGTGGAGGTTTAGATCTGGGCTTTACGGGTAATTTCAATTTTATGGATAGACATTATGAAAAAACGAAATTCAGAATAGTATACTCTAATGATATTGACCCCGCTGCAGAAATTGTTTACAATGCTAATAAATCATTTTTCAATAATCACGAGCTACACAAAGAAGATATTAAGAATGTTGATTTTGATAAAATTCCTGAATTTGATTTTCTTATTGCGGGATTTCCTTGTCAACCGTTTTCAAATGCAGGTTTGAGAAAAGGAATAAATGATGAACGGGGCAATCTATTCGAAGAATGTGAACGTTTACTCAAAATTGGATTAAAAAGAGAAAATAAACCTATTGGATTTGTTTTTGAGAATGTAAAAGGAATTATGTCTTCAAAAATGGATGATGGTACTACCATACCTGATGAAATCGTGAAGAGAACTGAAAAATTAGGCTTTAAAACTTGTTATAAATTATTGAAGACAAGTAATTACGGTGTGCCGTCTAACAGACAAAGACTAATAATTATTGGATTAAATAAAGATTTAGGGTATTTTGACTTCAATTTATTAGAACAAATTGTAGCCGAATACAATTTACCAAATGAAATAGATAATCCATACGATTTATATCTTGGTTCCGTATTATGTGACATTCCCGAGAATGCACCGCAGGTTAATGATTTTTGGAAATATTCTCCAGGAGGTCAGTATATGGTTGAAAAAATTGGACCAACTGAAGACGGTAAAGAAGCTTTAGAAAAATTCAAGAAGAAAGTTCCACTCAAAAAAATTAGCGATTCGATTTCCAACGGGAAATCTTGGAAGAATATGAATCCCGAAGATATGTCTGGAAGATTCCGAAAAATTTGGAATAATCCACAAAAATATCGAGCCCCAAATTTTTACAGAAGATTCGCTTTAGGAGAAATAAATGGCACTATAACAGCCTCTGCTCAGCCTGAAAATTGCGGTATCACCCATCCTTTTGAAAACAGAAGATTTACAATAAGGGAAATAGCAAGAATTCAATCTTTCCCTGATGAGTTTGAATTTCCTTATACAAATATTGCAAATGCATATAAAGTTATTGGCAATGCTGTTCCACCTATTTTTGCTTGGGTTCTTGCTAAAGCTTTAGAAAAACATCTTGAAAATGGAGAGGATTAATCACATTAAGGCTTACTTGCTTGGTTTATTAGTGGGAAGTGGGAAAATTGATGAAAACACTTTTGTAATTGACCTCCCATTTAAAAAATGGGGAATGGAACCCAAGCGTATGAATATCATTGCGACGGATATTTTGACGAAAATTTGCCAATATTTTAATGCCTCATATAACTTCAACGTTACTTATGAAATTGGTAATGGTAAATGGCTAATTATGCCGATTGATAATTCGGATATTGTAAATCTTAAAAATGATTTACAATACTTAGGATTACCGATTGGTGGATTTTTACTTTCATCCGTTAATTTAACTACTGCCAAATCAAAGTTGAAGGGGATTAATACCGCTAGTTTCTTATCGGGAATATTCGATACAAGAGCAAGTTTAACTTTATCTCATAGAAGGTTTACAGATGATGCTCCAGTTGTTTCAGTTGAAATTCCGGGGAGTACACGGAATTTTAATTTTGTTGTTCAGTTTTGTGCTTGGCTTACAGATTTAGGTTCAACAACAGACCAAATCTTGTACAATCATCCAAACCAACATTCAGCATCTGATCCCAATTACAAGGGTTGGAAGAAAGGTTTTAAAATACGGTTCTTGGTTCGTTCATTCCTCACACAATATTCATTTGCGTTACAAGCCAAATCAATTGACGTAACAAAGATTGAAAAAAGTCAGAAAAAGGATGAACAGATTCCTTGCATCTTGCGGAAATTAAGAACACCAAGCCCAGTTTCTGTTCATACAGACCAAGATTCCAATGAATTACCAGTTGAGGTACGAAACAAATTATTTTTCCACTATCATCATTTTTGTGCTGTTTTGGGTTGTCCACATGCGCCTGTTGAAGAAATAAAAAAACTTGTAAAAGAAAAAAACAAATACATCAACTTCTTCCCAAGGTTATCAAAAGGAATGAAAAAAGAGCTCTTGAAAAAGTTGAATGCAATTCAATCAGAATATTTTCCAGAAATGGAGTTATCGACACACAAAGCCAAAGTATCAAGACTCATAGAAGACGAGGATTTTGAAAGTTTTAAAGGGATTGACCAAGGCATTGCATACCTCTTTGCGGAAACTTTAAACGGGAAGAGGCATTTAGGTTCAATGGATGAAATTATTCAAAAACACACTTCAGAAACATTAGTTTTGAAAACTATCGGCGATAATTTTGATAGTCCTTTATTGGTTATCAATCCAATAAATGAAAGGGCATTCATTTGTTCATCAGTAGATAATAGCTTGAATCAACAACTTATTAAAAGGAGAATTAAAGTAGATAACCTAACAATAAATTTGAAATTGTGATACAGAACGAAATTGGCTATTATGATGAATTTTCTAAGAAATTCAGTCAATATCTATGCTACTATCTTAGTGAAGAATACAGCGTTTTTTACTCATGCAACAAAACATTAGATTTCATTGTGTCCGATATAGAAAAACAATCAGGTATCACCATAAAAGAAGAGGGGACATACATTCCTAAACTGAAAGTAGATATAGTATTTTCCATAATAAATCCTAATAAAAAAGTTCGATTAATACTCATTGAGGCCAAGTACTTGAATCAATTGAGTTTAAAAGATTATTCCCAATTAGTTGGATATTTACAGGTCGCGAAAACTATAGATTTAGGCTTGTTGCTTCTCATTCAAAAAGGAATGGCTCCAACCAAACTTTCAAACGATTTTCAAGAGATTGTTCGATTGAAAAAACTTCCTATGGATTGGTATATCGATATGAAGAAAATCAATGAACGATACAATTTCAAAACAGGAATCATCAACTATATACCAGCAGGTGGAATTGATTGGATAGATACAGCAGATATTAACGGAATTTCTTCATTTGAAGAATTAGCGGAAATACTGAATTCCTAATGCCAGCCCTCATCTGCCACTCACATTCCCAAGTTGAACCAGCAAACACTCAGACCAAAACTTGGCAAAGAGTGATTCTGCTTAACCGCACACCATAAACAACCGAAAAACAAAAGGACAAAATAGAACACCTAAGCGATAACAGCTTTGATCTGGCAATGGAGTGTGTAGTGGAATATCAAAAGTCTATGTGTAAGCTTATATTTGCTTCTAAGAAACTTTTCGCTAAACTGACAGGTAAGTGCTTCTAGTCTGCTACTGAACATACGCTCAAACCTTTGTGGGCAATATTGATCATCTCCTGTCCTTCGAAGGGTAGCGGGACTGCACCGGTGAGATCGCCAAGCACCTCGAGGCTGCGCTGCATCATCAGGCTTCGGTTGGCCAGGGCAAAATCAATGCAATAATTCATTTCACTGATATAGGTCTGTCCTTCGTCCGAATCAACCGGAAGATAAGCCAGCTGCTGCTGTTTGAACTGCGGCATTCCCCATTGCTCGTTGAACTTTCCGGCCAGACGGTTGTAATGGTCGGCCACCTGTTTGCCAATGTTGCGGCTGCCCGAATGTATCATAATCCAAACATGCCCATCGCTGCCTCGCTGAAATTCAATGAAATGATTCCCACCGCCCAGCGTGCCTACCTGATGGCGGGCACTGTGGTACTCGCGCGAGCTCACAGGCAACTTACGCAGGTCGTGATTTTTGGGCATAAGGTCTTCGGGCTGAGCAAGCTTGTGATGCGAAAAACCAAGTGGTATGACTTGCTTCAGTGTGCCAACCACCTTATGTAACACATCGCGTTCGATGCTGCGCAGGCTGGTCTTCACGGCGCACATGCCGCATCCGATGTCCACCCCTACAGCATTGGGAATAATCACTCCTGTGGTGGCAAGCACTCCGCCTATTGGCATGCCAAAGCCTTCGTGACAATCGGGCATGATAGCCACATGACGAAAGGCAAATGGCAGATTCGACAGGTTGCGGGCCTGCTTCATGGCACCATCTTCCATCTGATCGACCCAAAGCCTGATGGGTATGCGTCCGCCGCCTAAAATTTTCCTGCTCATTATCGGAGATGGGTATATGAAAAGTTGGGCAATTCGGAGCAATTTACTTTTGTTCTCAACAAAAGTAAAAGCAAGCCAAGCACTTGAAATTTACCACGAACTGCCCAATTTTTATTTACCATACGGTGATTTGTTACATGCTGTCATTCATCCTTAATCCAAACGGGACTTTCAGCGTTAACGAAATGTTTCTCCCCGGATTGTATAAATTCACCTCTTTTAATGTCGATAAATGGTCAATGTATTTCGTGTCAAAAAGATTTTTTGCGCTTAAAATCAATGAAATATATTGATTGTGCATTTTTATGTTACCTCCAATACTTAAATCAGTAAGCGTGTAACCTTTTGTGGTTGTTTCGTCGGGTGCAGGTTTGTTTTGATCAAATGCGGTGCAGGTGTTTACAGAAATAAATGCCTTTCTGAAAAAACCTAACTTTTCTTTTTCACCTCTTAATTCTAAACGTAATTTATGCGCGGGAACGAATGGAAGGTAGTCGCCATTTTCCTGTTTGCCGACCACATACGAAAATGTGGTCTCAAAATGTAACCATTTTAAACTTTTAGGATGAACATGAAATCCTGCTTCTCCTCCGAACAAAGTGGAATTTGCCTGTTTGTATTTAAATATTCTCATACCTGAAGCCGTGGTGTCCCCCGTTGGCGCAATAAAAATGAAATTATTGACGATATTATAAAATCCTGCCAAATCAAAAGTGAAATTATCCGCATGGTAATGAAGACTTAAATCTGTTTCGTAGGCATTTTGGGGAACAAGATCTGGGTCGCCGATTTCGTAACGCAGTTCGTGCTGCCCTTTTGAAGTAAGTTCAGCCAGATTGGGAGTGCGGTAGGCCGAGGCAAAGTTAGCCCTGAATAATAACTTTTCGTTCAAATTATAAGTAGCGCCAAACGAACCACTGAAACTGCCGTAAGACTTTTCAAGTGGAGCGCGGTAATTCATTGTATCTGTTGCTACACCGATAGATTGTGTCGAAATAGTCCTGTAGTCGTAACGTAAACCGCTTTGTAGTTTGAGTTTCTTGAAAAATGTGTATTGCAATAAGCCGTAAGCAGAGTAGTTATTTGTTGTGGCATCCGGCAATAATATTGTTTCTCTGTCATTGAGATTTTTGTTGTTTTGGTTAAATCCCATAAAACCAATAATATATTCTGAATTTTCATCAGACGGCAAGTGAAGCTTGGCATCATAAGTCAGAGTGGCAAGTTCCATTTGAATTTCATATACACCAACATCGCCGAAATGGATGAGCTCTGTATTCTGAAAAGCTGAATTGAGCTCAAGTTTATATTTGTTTAAATACAACTTGTTCTGCGAAGAAAGCAAATGTGTGTTAAATTCCTGATAGAAAATTTCGTTTTTTCTGCCTCTTTCGGCGATTTCTTCAATGGCTTCGTCTTCTACCAGGCCAAGTTTATGATGATTATAGTCGTAAAACAATTTAAATGTACCAATCTTATCAGTGAACCCTGCATGGGCTTTAACCGACATCTCGTTAAAACGTGAATTTGGGGCAAAAGCACCTCCTGCCTGAAGAAAATCGGAATTAGTTTGATGTCCGACTCTTAATCCCCCGAAAAATTTTTTCGATGCTCCTTTAATCCCCAAATTATTTGTCATACCCAGGGTGTTCGAGAAAAGCTGCAAATTGTAATCGCCAACAACAGTGCCAATCGGAGCAGGCTTTTCTTTGATAAAATTTATGACGCCGCCAATGGCATCCGACCCGTAAAGCAATGAAGCGGGGCCTTTGATGATTTCAACACTTTCAATTCCGAATTCGTCAATGCCAAGCGGATGATGACTTGAATACTGGTAGTTTTCAAATCGTACTCCGTTATTCAACACCAGAATATCATTCATCGAAAGCCCGCGAATAACAGGCTTTGAAATACCGCTTCCTTTAGAAATCATATCAACTCCCGGTACGCTGGTAAGAACCTCCATAAAATCAGGCGTATTGATAATCGTTCGGTCGTCAAGTTTTAGCACCTCAATTTTCACGGCATTTTCATGTTGTGTCGAACTGTAACCACCCGAAACAACTATCGCTTCCATTTCGATGGGAGTGTGGTTCAAAACAATATTTAATTCCACAGGCTTACCAATTAATTCAATTGTTTCTATCCGGTTGGTATATCCCAACATGGAGAATTGAATTTTGATTTTGCCATTGGGCAGATTCGATAATACATAGGCTCCGTGCATATTTGAGGTTGTTCCCTTGTTCATATCGGGAACAAAAATGCTCACACCCATCAATGGATTGTGGTCCTGGTCAGTAATTTTTCCGCTTACCCTGTTTTGTGCGTGTGATATATGATACAACAATACCATCACGCAAATGATAAATATTTTTTTCATTTTTTGACGTGCTAATGTTTGTACAAATTCTCTTTACTGCTTCAATAGCTATTTATGCTAAATCTGTACAAATGGAGGAGCACGTAATAAAAATGAATATAGCGAATGTGCAGAATAATAAATCGTCCTGTAATGATTGCCATAATGCGCTACAGGCCGCTCTTTGGGTAAATCAATAGGCTCAGATTCCGACGAAAAAACAGAAATTACAAAATCACAGACCGCACATTTCTCATGAAACACATGATAATGCTTCTCATGCTTTGCCTGGCATTCAATGTGTTCATGGTGGTGCTCCGATTTTACTATCTGAGGCAAAAGGAATGCCACCAAAAGAAACAACGAAGCAGTATGCTTAAAATGTCTGATCATCAAACTATTTTCCGGCTGTTTGCGTCTGGTTTTTTTAGGAGCGATTACGAAAAACTTATGCAAAAGTAGGGAAAACATCGGGTAGGAATAAGTTTGCAAAAGCATGGCCGCAAAGGGAACAGGGACGATCAATCACCGGGCTTTGATCAAGTGAAATGAGGTGGTTTTACCTTCACTGCTCCGCGTATCTGGTCAAATCAATCTTCTTTGGAAAACACCAACACAAAGCCGCCTCCACCAGAACCGCATAGCTTCATGCAATAGGCATCGCTGTGGAGCCCTTTGTGCCACATCGGCCGGATATTTTCGGGTATCATGGGCTGAAAATGCGCATACTGGACTTCCGAAATCGTCCTGAGTGCTTCCCAGAGCATTTTGGCGTTGCCCGAAAGCCAGGCTGCAATGCCCTGTTCAGTAGCAGGAATTAGCTGCTTATCAATCTTGTTATAAAACGAATAGGTTTTCATCTGCTCCCTGAAGTAGTCCACCAGCGGACCTGTAGGTGCTTGTATTCCGGTGTCGTGCAGTCTGATTTTCAAACCATCTGGTATCGGACATTGATCGAATGTTTCCACAACCTTGTCGGTGACCAGCAGTGGCTTGCCTGTATAGCAGGCCAATGGGTCGAGGCCCGAGCTGCTGCCATGGAAATAGTTTTCGAGTCTGCCGAGCAAGGCCCGCAGCTCCGGCAGCGTAACCGGCACAGGTATTTTCCGGTAGCGATCGAAAAGCGCAGCCACTAATGCACCCGAGCTGCCCACTCCGTAGCCATTGGGGATGTTGGAATCGAAAGCCAGTCCGGCTTCAATATCCTGCATAAAACGTTGGATATCAAGGATAGTTGCATCGGGCGACTGCTTCAGCCAGCTGCAATATTGTCGGAGCGCCTGATTGCTGTTGGCTGCTTTTGTTTTGTCGTCCATCAGCGCTGCATTCGACCAGCTTCCGGCTACTTCGGTGTATGGCACTACAAGTGCCTGTGCGCCAAGCACTACGGTATATTCACCGAAAAGCAGCAACTTACCGTGAAACCTGCGGCCGGCGGTCATGGTATGATGCGTTCTGGCCCCGTGCCCACGTGGTCCTCGATGATGCGGCCGTCCTGACAGAGCGATTGCAGGCTTTGCGCCACAAAATCAGCCACTGCGGGGCGATAGGCATCAGGATACAGCAAATGAACATTAGGGCCTGCATCCAGGGTAAAACAAAGCGGTATGCCTGTATCGTTTCTGAATGCCCTGATTCGTGCAATGGCTTCCAGGGTGTTGGGCCGCATGAGTATGAACGACGGCTCCGAAGTCATCATCAGGGCGTGCAGCTGAAGTGCTTCAGCCTCCGTGATGCTCACAAAGGCCTCAAGATCGGCATTATAGAGGGCGCGGAGCAGCTCGCCGATGTTCTTATCGGCTTGACGGTAGCGTTCGCCGGCAAATGGGTTGCTCTCCATCAGGGCGTGTCCGGCACGGCTCGAAACAGCTTTTGTGCCTGCGCTGATAATCAGGATGGTATCGCGAAAGTTTTTGAAAACAGGATCAATGCGGTCAACTTCAACGGCATATTCATCGTGGCTCTCAGCAAGAAAAGGCGATTTGCCCCAGAGTGCAGCCGTCGGAAACACCGATCGTGCCGCGCTCCCCGATGCAAGGCGCGAGAAAAACGAAGCCTTGCGAAGCTGTTCGTTCTCCGAAACTCCTTCAGCACCAAGCTGCCTTTCGATATCCAGCAAACCCATTACCAGTGCGCTCATCGAGGAGGCTGAGGAGGCAATGCCCGAGGAGTGCGGAAAACTGTTCCGGCTTTCGATGGTCAGCCTGAGGCTGTCGAGAAACGGAAAAGCAGGCATAAATGCATGCAGAAGTTTCAGGATTTTATCGCCAAAGGGCTTGTTCCCGGCACCTTCAAACCGGAAATCAACGCTCAGCCCGACGCTTGGCTCCCAGGCGATCCGGGTTTCGGTAAAAGCCTCCTGAAGGGTAAAGCTCAGCGAAGGGTTGTTGGGTAGTTGGTTGCCATGTTTACCCCAGTACTTGACGATGGCAATGTTCGAAGGGCTGCGCCAGGTGGTGTGGCCCGATACGCCGTTTTGGGGCACATGGCAAAGGGCAGTCTGCACATAATGCTGCCAAAGGCTGGAGGTTTGATTATCCATGTATGGCTAATTCCTTGAAGGTGAATATGGTTTCGAGTTGCTGACCGGCAAAATATTCGCGTACATAGGCTTCACCTTTGTCGCTGAGTGCAAGCATAAAATCGCCTCCCCATGCGCCCAGCGACTTAAGCTGACCGGCAAAATCCGGAAAAAAGGTATTCACGGGAGGTATCTTCAACAGACCGGAAAGCAGGCTTTCGTGTTCGCGCATCAGGCTGCCGAAAACATCAGAATCATCAGTTGCGGCCATTTTCATGCTGATTTCACTCACTTCCCTGATAAGCTCTGTCAGGTCGATATTTTCGGTTAAACGGTTGAAATTGACGATTTCGTGATTAGAGTCCTGTTTCTGACCTTGATAAACGAAATAGAGCTGTTCGTGGAAGGATGGATAAAAAGTGGTTTGCTGGATCACGGGTTTGATGCCGTCCCGGCGATAGAGTATGGGTTTTGAAGACGAAGCGCATGCAACATCATAACCGGAGCCACCGATTGAGAGATTGAGCAGGGTATAAGGATCGCATTTGGCCCAACGGGCAAGTGATGCGATCAACGTGGAGCTGGAGCCTAATCCCCAGTGCGGTTCGAAATCAAGGCGGGTAACAATTTTATAGCTGTATCTATGGTCAAACAATCCGGAGTTCAGGCTCATAAGGGTGAGCAGCACGGTTTGGAGTTTTGCACTTTTCTGACGGTCATCGGTTCCGATAATGTCGAACGATGGCAGCTCGAAACTGGTTTTAAACCAGTGCTTTCCGCCCGGAGCAAGCGCTGTCCACAGCAGGTGAGGATGACCGTGGGCCTCATCGCGCTGCACTTCAAGACTTTGTCCAAGCCTCAGTGGCAAGGCAAGCGCGAGCGCACCGCGAAGTACCAGGTATTCACCCGAAATGAGCAGCTTACCGTTCGAACGGAAAACAATCGACATGCAATACTATTTGCGTATGGTGGTCAGATATTGCGCAACGCCGGCAAACGACACCTTTTGGTCTTTAAAATATTCAGCAGCAGCAGCCTTTTCTTCGTCGGTGGCCTTGAAGTGATTAAGTATGTTGAAAAGGTGCATCTTCATATGCCCGGCCTGAATACCCTTAGTGGTAAGCGAGCGAACGGCCGACCAGTTATTGGCCAGCCCCATGGCCGAGGCAATCATCATCAGTTCGCGTGCCGAAGGCTTGCCCAGCATATCGAGCGAATGTTTGGCCAGAGGATGAAGGCTGGTCAGGCCGCCCACAGTGCCTAAGGCCATAGGCACCTCGAGGATGAAGCGAAACATACCGTCGGCTATCTCAACCCGCGAAAGACTGCGGTATTGTCCGTCGTGACTGGCGTAGGAGTGACCTGCTGCTTCAATGGCACGAAAGTCGTTGCCTGTGGCAATGGCCACAGCATCAATGCCGTTGTAAATGCCTTTGTTGTGCGTGGTAGCGCGGTAAACATCAACCTGTGCAATGCGCACTGCTTTTTCAAATTTGCGGGCAAAGGCCTCGCCACTCAGGCTCTCGTCCACATTGTCGAGCTGGCTGAGCGGACATTCTACCCAGGTACGCACCAGGCATTCGGGGGTATAGTTCGATAAAATCGACATGATAATTTCCACCTGGCGCTCCTCGTCGGACAGCTCCAGCCTGTTGGCCATGAACACCTTGAGTGCCTGTGCAAATTCTTCAAGCACCGAATTGATAAAGTTGGCACCCATGCTGTCCTTGGTCTCAAAGGTGACCAGCAGCTGGTAATAATGCTCAATCTCGCGTGTAAAGTCTTTAAGCTCAATATCCAGCACACCGCCTCCACGCTTTTCCATATTGACGGTGATGTGGCTTACCGAAGCGCGGAGGAAGCTGCGCAATTCAGGCATCAGGCCGTGAAGCAAAGCAGCACGTCCTGTCCAGCTGAAATGCACCTGACCAACCTTTTTGGTGTCGATGACCTCCGACCGGAATCCGCCGCGCTCGCTCCAGAATTTCGAAGCAGCCGAAGCAGCAGCCACAACCGAGCTCTCCTCGATAACCATGGGTACGAGGTAGGTTTGCCCGTTGATGACTACATTTGGTGCAACACCATAGGGTATGATAAAATTGGTGATGGTATTTTCGCTGAACTCATCGAGCAGTTTCTGTTGCTCCTGATCGGAGTGCCAGAAACTCTTCAACAAACTGATTACCTCTCCGGGATTTTCGAAGTATTCAGCTACCAGCTTAATCTTCTCCTCTTTCAGGAGTTTGGAGAATCCGCTGATGATGCGGTCGCGCTTTCTTTTCATGATTATAACCTTTTGGTTCTTACGGCTCTGCGAAAGCTGAAACAAAGTAAAGCAATAAAAGTTTAAGCTACAACGCAAAAGTTGGCAATTAATACCGGCAGGCTTGCAAACGTTTGAAGCCTGGACAGCAGATGGAAGATTATGCGGCATGCCACATAAATTACTGATAATGTTTATTATGTGTTGACAAATGGTTTTAGGCTCATTGACAGAATGTGCATTACTTTGCAGCTGAAATACCAAAGCAAATGGGAAAACCGCAACGCATAGGAATCCTTACGGCCGGAGGCGATTGCCCCGGCATCAATGCTGCCATACGTGGTGTGGGCAAAACAGCTATCACGAAATATGGCATGGAGGTCATCGGCTTTTCGTCCGGATTTTCGGGCATCATCAACAAAGAGTACGAAGTGCTTGACGAGGCTCGTCTATCTGGTATTTTAACGCTGGGCGGGACCATCCTCGGCACTTCGCGCGAAAAACCATTCAAGAAAAACGGCAACAAGGGCACCGATAAACCCGATCGGATAAAAAAACACTACAAGGAGTTGGGCCTCGACTGTCTGGTATGCATTGGTGGCAACGGCACCCAGAAAACGGCAGCCTTGCTGGCCGAGGAAGGCCTGAATGTGATTGGTATTCCCAAAACCATAGACAATGATGTGTATGGCACTGACTTCACCTTTGGTTTCGACTCGGCTGTCTGGATTGCCACCGAAGCCATCGACCGGCTGCACAGTACAGCCAACTCGCACAAGCGCATCATGGTCATCGAACTCATGGGCCACACGGCCGGCTGGCTTGCGCTGTATGCCGGCATGGCCGGCGGGGGCGATGTGATCCTGCTGCCCGAGCTGGGCTACGACCTACAGGTAATCAACCGCTACCTGCTCGATCGTGCCTACAAAAAGAAGCCCTACTCCATTGTGGTGGTGGCCGAAGGCGTTGAAAAGCCTGAAGAAGAACCATCGGCAGCAGGCTATGTGGCCAAAATGATCGAAAAGGGCACCCGCATCGAAACGCGAACCACTATATTGGGTTATGTACAACGCGGAGGCACACCCTCGCCCATGGACCGCATTCTGGCCACACGCTTTGGCACTAAGGCTGTCGATCTCATTACACAGGAGAAATTCGGCCGTATGGTCAATATCGTCAACAATACCACCGACAGCATTCCGCTGAGCGAAGTGGCCGGAAAGCTTAACCTGGTGCCCAAAAAGCACAGCCTGATCAACAAAGCCCGTGCACTCGACATCTGTATGGGCGATGAGTGTCATTTTTCCTGATATTGCACAAAAAAAATATGAATGCTTTTGCTCCCCTGGCGGGCTATATTCTTGCAGCCATGATGGCCTTGGCCGGCCTCTTTTCCTGGTTTCTGCTGCTTGGCGGAAACTTCCGCCCCTACATGCTTTTGCCCGAAAAGGCCGGCCTGAATATTTCGCAGAGCAAGCGCTGGTTTGCTGTTCAGGCTGCCTTGCTGATCGTGGCCGCAGTCCTTGTTTTCCTGCGCGTGAAACAGCTGCAGCACGGACACCGTGATAATGTGATGGATAACATCACCTTCGGTATTAGCAGTCTGTTGTTTTTCAGGGTATTGGGCGATTTCAAACACCTTGGCGTGTTTGCTCCCCGAACGGACGACCCGTTCTCGCGTTTAGACAAAAAAGCCCTTTCGCCATTGTTTCTGTTTTGGTTCGCCCTCAGCGTTTTCCTGCTTTTCTGAACCAACCCGTGAACATCATTGGTTAACTTTGCCGAAAATTAAGCCATGCTTCCCGAACCGTCTTCCGATGCAATGCCGGTGCTTAGTCCCGAAATGGACCGCGAAACCATGGAGGCGAAAATTGCGGATTATATTGCTACACTCCTGAAAAACGACTTCGGTTACCTGTGCCAGCTCATGTACCGGCACGATGTGGACGAACGAAGGTTTAATGATGCTTTGCAAATGCCTGATGATGCAAGCAGGGCAAAGGAGATAGCCCGGCTGGTGGTGGACCGCGAACTGCTAAAAATGAAAACCAGAGCAGCCTATTCCAGGCATAAAAACACAACGATGCCCGACAAAGGATGATGGATATCAGCTTCTCACAACTGGTTTTTGCTTTCGGGCTCACCTTGTTTGCCGGCCTTTCTACCGGCATCGGCAGCGCCATTGCCCTGTTATCAAAACGCACCAACACCAGATTTCTTACCGTTGCGCTCGGCTTTTCGGCCGGTGTGATGATCTATGTTTCTTTTGTCGAGATTTTGCAAAAAGCCCGCGAATTGCTGATTGCAGAATATGGTCGCACGAACGGCGACTGGTACGCCATTGGCGGTTTTTTCGGTGGCATTGCCCTCATAGCATTGATAGACAAGCTAATACCTGATAATCCGCATGAAGTGCGCAGGGTAGAAGAAATGGACGAATCCCAAAATAAGCAGCGAATGCGAAGGGTGGGTCTTTTGGCCGCCTTAGTCATTGGCATCCACAACTTCCCCGAAGGTTTAGCCACTTTTACAGCGGCACTCAACGAGCCGGCACTCGGCATTGCCATTGCGGTGGCCATTGCTATCCACAATATTCCTGAAGGTATAGCCGTGGCCGTGCCGGTGTATTATGCCACCAATAGCCGCAGGAAAGCTTTCTGGTTATCGTTCAGCAGCGGTCTGGCAGAACCTGTTGGTGCCATCATTGGTTTTGCGTTGCTCATGCCGTTCATGAATCCACTCACATTTGGCTTGCTTTTTTCCGTAATCGCCGGCATCATGGTGTTCATTTCGCTCGATGAGCTGCTTCCTGCTGCCGAAACATTTGGCGAACATCACCTTGCCATTTATGGCCTCATCGGCGGCATGGCGGTTATGGCAGCCAGCCTTCTGCTGATGGGAGCATGAAACAGGAGCATCCGCACCACTTTTTGGTTTTGCTGATGGCCAGGCTTCACCCATGTTTTCTTACTGCCGCACACCACACTTTACGCTTATGTGGTTAGCTTTTGCTAATTTTGAGGTTTTTCGGGCCACAACCGGTGAAACCTGATTTATGAAAAAACTTTCAGCGCTACCGCTTCATTGGCTTATCCTCATGGGCATGCTGGCGGGCATAATTTTCGGCATAGCCGCTGTTGCCCTGGGCTGGCATCAGTTTACGGCCGACTGGATAAAGCCCTGGGGCATCATTTTCATCAATCTGCTCAAGCTCATTGCCATACCGCTCATTGTGGTATCCCTGATCAGCGGCATCTCCGGACTGGGTGATGTGAGCAGCCTTTCGCGTATCGGGCTCAAGACCATATCATTTTACCTGATAACCACTGTTGTAGCAGTTTCCACCGGTCTTGCCATAGCAAATATCATTTCGCCGGGCCACTTCCTCAGTCCCGAAAAGTCGGCCGAGTTTCAGGCCCGTTTTGCGCAATCGGCAGCTGTTCAGCAGGATATACAGCGCGGGCCATTGCAGTTTGTGGTTGATCTGGTGCCCGAAAACATTTTTACTGCCCTGAGCCAAAATTCACGGATGCTTCAGGTTATCTTTTTTGCAGTCCTTTTCGGCCTTGCACTCATCAGGGTAGGCAACGGGAAGGCAAAGCCTATTAAAGAGCTGTTTTCGGGTCTTAATGATGTGGTCATGCAAATGATTCACATGATCATGTATGTGGCACCTTTAGGAGTTTTTGCACTTATGGCAGGCATCATCACCGATGTGGCAGGCCACAATCCCGCCGATACCATCACCCTTTTTGCCTCGCTGGGCATGTATGCCCTGACGGTAATCATCGGGCTGTTGCTGCTGATATTTGCTTTTTATCCGGTGCTTATTCATTTTTTTACCAGATTGAAATACAAGCAGTTTTTGCGAGGCATTGCCCCGGCACAGTTGCTGGCTTTCAGCACCAGCTCAAGTGCAGCCACGCTGCCCATGACCATGCAATGCTGCGAGGAGAACCTTAAAGTGAAGAACGAGGTGGCCAGTTTTGTGCTTCCGCTTGGAGCCACGGTGAATATGGACGGTACCAGCCTTTATCAGGCTGTTGCAGCAGTTTTTCTGGCACAGATCTATGGCATGGACCTCACTTTTGCCCAGCAACTTACCATCATACTCACCGCCACACTGGCTTCTATTGGATCGGCGGCAGTGCCCGGAGCCGGTATGATTATGCTGGTGATTGTGCTTGGAGCAGTGGGTATTCCGGCCGAGGGCATCGCCCTTATCTTTGCTGTGGACAGGCCGTTGGATATGCTTCGCACCGTGGTCAATATCACCGGCGATTCCAGTGTAGCATGTATAGTAGCCACCACCGAGAATAAAATGAAACCCGAACCTGATCACCATGAATAAAACCCTGCTCCTGATCCTTTGCCTGGTCCTTACATCAGGCCTATATGCCCAACTGACACAATATCAGAATGTAAAGCTTGGAAACTTTAGCGGCCCCAACGAACCCAGCATCTGGATCAATCCAAAAAACCCCAGTCAGGTGATGGCCGGATCGAACCTCAACTATTGGTATTATTCGGAGGATGGCGGTTACACCTGGACATCCGGCGTGCTCACCGAACCTGCATTAGGGGTGTGGGGCGACCCGGTTATCATCACCGACACCCTTGGCGATTTTTATTATTTCCATCTTTCCAATCCCGTCAATGGCAGCTGGATCGATCGCATCGTATGCCAGAAATACAACAAAGCCACGGGTGTGTGGAGCAACGGTACTTATATGGGACTCAACGGCACAAAAGCGCAGGATAAACACTGGGCTGTGGTTGACCCGGCCAACAACACCATTCACGTCACCTGGACTCAGTTTGATACCTACGGAAGCAGCAACCCGAACTGCCAAAGCAATATACAGTACAGCAAATCGGTGGATGCCGGCCAGACTTGGAGCGATGCCATTAGCATCAATCAGGTGCCGGGCGACTGCATCGACAGCGACAATACTGTGGAGGGTGCGGTGCCGGCTGTTGGTCCCAATGGCGAGGTATATGTGGCATGGTCTGGCCCTCTGGGCATCGTTTTCGACCGATCCCTCGATGGCGGACAAACATGGCTCGAAAACGACATTTTTGTAACCGATCAGCCCGGTGGCTGGGATTTAAGCATCCCGGGCATCTATCGCTGCAACGGAATGCCCGTCACCGTTTGTGACCTCAGCAATGGCCCAAGGCGCGGCACCATCTACATCAACTGGTCCGATCAGCGCAACGGCACCAACGATACCGACGTCTGGCTCACCAAATCGACCGACGGAGGCAACACCTGGACTACACCAATACGCGTCAACGACGATCCGCCCGGAAGGCATCAGTTCTTCACCTGGATGACCATCGACCAATCGACGGGTTATTTGTATTTCGTGTTCTACGACCGCCGCAACCACAGCAACAACGCCACCGATGTATATATGGCCGTTTCGTACGACGGAGGCGAAACATTCACCAACTTCAAAGTGAGCGAAAGCCCGTTTACCCCATCGGGCGGACAGTTTTTTGGCGATTACAACAATATTTCTGCTGTGAATGGACAGGTGAGGCCCATCTGGACGCGGCGCGAAAGCAATGGCAGTCTGGCCATCTACACGGCTATTGTGGACATGACTACCTTTTTACCGGAAAGTGATGAAGGAATGCTCCACCTCGAACCCACTTCACCCAATCCATTTAATCAATACACAATTTGCTCCTTTCGCCTCACCAAAGCTTCGCAGGTGTTGCTATCCATGGTAGATGTCAAGGGGAATGAGGTTGTTCGCCTGCGCGACGAATTTATGCAGCCGGGCAAATACGAAGTGATCTTCGATAACCATAATTACAATCTCTTACCTGGTGTCTATTTCTTCAGCCTGAAGAGTGCACAGCTGCATAAAAAGCAAAAAGTAATCCTCACCCGCTGAAAACTGCAACCCATCAGCCCATAGAGACGTCATTGTTGAGGGCATTAAACAATGCTGCCATTTTTTTGTTATTAACCGCCAAACATGAATCAAATATGGTGGAACCCCAATTGAGGCCAATTCTTGACACCATCAGGAATCAGGTAATCCGCAACGGACAGGTGAACCTCACCTTCGATCATCTTGCACAATCAGGAACAGTGGACATTCCCACGCTCATACGTCATGTGAATACGCCTGAGGAGCTTGTGGATTATCTGTTTGATTATGAGCTCGAAAAGTTTAGCAATATCGTTGCCGACATCAGCGAAGAATTGAATGCGATTGATACTATGCTGCAGGTTTCGAAGCGGATATCCGAGAAGTTTGGAGATTTTTTTCCGTCAGTATCTCCCCAGCTCAAGCTTTTATATCCGCAAGCATGGCAAAGGCAGTTCGAAAAACGGCTCGATTTCATTTCGGGCAGCCTCCGGCGCAATCTCAACACCGGCATTGCCCAGGGCATGTATCGCAGCGACCTGAGCACCGAGCTCATCGCAAGGCTTTATCTGGCTCGGATGATTGACATTCATAACCCTGAACTCTTTCCACCCGAAAGCTTTTCGTTCGAAGTGCTCTTTGCACAGGCCTTCGAAAGCCTGATCCGGAGTATTGCCACCGCCGAAGGTCTGGCCTACTTCATTGAGCGGAAAAAACATTATCACATCTGATTCCAGTCCGGCACTTCCTCGTTTCGCTGCACGACTGTTGATGGCCGATCAGTGCCATCCGCTGCAACATTAAGAAGACCCTTTTGCCTTTCCGCTTCAGGAATGCACATGCAATCGTCTGCGCTCTTTTGTGCCGAAAGGTTATATTTGCAGAAAACAACACGCTTGCAATGCAAAAACAAACTTCCCAATCAGCTGGAAAACAGCAATATGAAGTTTACAAACCCACTCATCACGTACGAATTGTAACTGCTGCCTCGCTCTTTGATGGTCACGATGCGGCCATCAACATTATGCGACGCATTTTGCAGGCCAGCGGAGCCGAAGTGATTCACCTCGGGCACAACCGTTCGGTGCACGAAATCGTGCAGGCCGCCATTCAGGAGGATGTACAGGCTATTGCCGTCACTTCGTATCAGGGCGGACATATGGAGTTTTTCAAGTACATGTACGACCTTCTGCAAGAACAGGGTTGCGGTCATATCCGCATCTTTGGCGGGGGCGGCGGGGTCATCCTGCCCGACGAGATTGAAGAGTTGCATGCCTATGGCATTGCCCGCATCTACTCGCCCGACGACGGCCGCGCAATGGGCCTTCAGGGCATGATCAATCATCTGCTGGAGCAATGCGATTTCCCTACAGGTCAGCATATGAGCTTCGAGCCTGAGATGCTTGGCAGTTCCAATCACAAGCTCATCGCCAAGCTTATTTCGGCGGCAGAGAACTATCCGGATGAAGCTGCACCGATGGTGAGGCTATTGAAGGAAAGCACTTCGCGGCGCGCTCCGGTGCTGGGCATCACCGGTACGGGCGGCGCAGGCAAGTCGAGCCTGGTGGACGAGATTGTGCGTCGATTTGTGCACGATCAACCCGGGAAAACCCTCGGTATCATCTCGGTTGATCCCTCCAGACGCAAAAGCGGAGGCGCGCTGCTGGGCGACCGTATCCGCATGAATGCCATCGATCACCCGAATGTGTATATGCGCTCACTGGCCACACGGCAATCGAATCTGGCTATGTCGAAATATGTGCGCGATGCCGAAATCATCCTTCAGGCCGCAGGATTCGACCTTATCATACTCGAAACCAGCGGTATAGGTCAGAGCGACACCGAAATCATCGACCACAGCGATGTATCCCTTTATGTGATGACACCGGAATACGGTGCCGCCAGTCAGCTCGAAAAGATCGATATGCTCGACTTTGCCGATGTGGTGGCCATCAACAAGTTCGATAAAAGAGGTGCCCTCGACGCCTTGCGCGACGTGAAGAAACAATATCAACGCAACCATCGCCTGTTCGACCGCAGTCCTGACGAGATGCCGGTGTATGGCACCATCGCTTCACAGTTTAACGATCCCGGTGTCAACATGCTGTATCTGGCCCTGCTGGATGCCATCAACCGAAAAACCGGAACGACTTTCGACACACAGATGCAGCCGCCGCAGGAAATGTCGGAAAAGCTTTTCATCATACCGCCTTCGCGGGTGCGTTACCTGAGCGAGATTTCCGAAACGGTGCGCAGCTACAACCGTTGGGTTGACGAGCAAAGCCGGGCGGCTGCACGCTGGCAGAGCCTTACTGAGGCTGCCGCCTTGCTGCAAAGCCAGGGCCAAATCCCCGAAGAGCTCGAAAAACTGCAGGCCGAAGCCGAAAAACAGGTGCATCAGGAGGTCAGGGACCTGATACATGGCTGGAACGAAAAAAAGGCGCTCTATGCCGGACCGGAATACGTTTATACCGTGCGGGGGCGCAAAATCAGGGTGAGCACACACACCGAGAGCCTTTCGCACCTGCAGATACCCAAGGTGTCGATGCCGCCGTTCAGGGCATGGGGCGAAATTGTCCGCTGGAGCCTGAGCGAGAACGTACCCGGCGAGTTTCCCTATGCCGCCGGTGTATTTCCTTTCAAGCGCGAAGAAGAAGACCCCACACGCATGTTTGCCGGCGAAGGCGGCCCCGAACGCACCAACAAACGCTTTCATTATGTGAGCTACGGACTGCCTGCCCGCAGGCTGTCCACCGCCTTCGACTCGGTTACCCTCTATGGCGAAGACCCCGGCCGCAGACCCGATATCTACGGCAAAATTGGCAATGCCGGTGTTTCGGTTGCCTGCCTCGACGATGCCAAAAAGCTCTATTCCGGCTTTAACCTGGCCGACCCCAAAACCAGCGTCAGTATGACCATCAACGGCCCAGCTCCCACGCTGGTCGGCTTTTTTATGAATGCTGCCATCGATCAGCAATGCGAGCTTTACATCCGCCAGAACGGACTCGAACAGCAGGTGAAGGCCACCATCGAAGGCATTTACCGCGACAAAGCTTATCCGCGGCCTTCGTATCAGGGCAGGCTGCCACAGGGCAACGACGGCCTTGGCCTCATGCTGCTGGGCGTTACCGGCGATCAGGTGCTGCCCCGCGAAGTGTATGAGCGCATCAAGGCCGATACCCTCTGCAGGGTGCGCGGCACGGTGCAGGCCGACATCCTCAAGGAAGACCAGGCACAGAACACCTGCATCTTCTCCACCGACTTCTCGCTCAAGCTGATGGGCGATGTGCAGGAATATTTCATCCGGCACAATGTGCAGAACTTTTACTCGGTGTCCATTTCGGGCTACCACATTGCCGAAGCCGGCGCCAATCCCATCTCGCAGCTCGCGTTTACCCTTGCCAACGGCTTCACCTACGTGGAATATTACCTGTCGAGAGGGATGCACATCGATGATTTTGCCCCTAACCTGAGCTTTTTCTTTTCCAATGGCGTGGATCCCGAGTTTTCGGTTATCGGTCGGGTAGCACGCCTCATCTGGGCCAAGGCCATGAAAAACCTTTACGGCGGCAATGAGCGCTCCCAAAAACTGAAATACCACATCCAGACTTCCGGCCGCTCGCTGCATGCACAGGAGATCGACTTCAATGATATTCGCACTACGCTTCAGGCCTTGTATGCCATCTACGACAATTGCAACTCGCTGCATACCAATGCCTACGACGAAGCCATCACTACGCCCACCGAGGAAAGCGTGCGCCGCGCCATGGCCATACAGATGATCATCAACCACGAACTGGGTCTGGCCAAAAACCAAAACCCCCTGCAAGGCTCATTTATTATCGAAGAGCTTACACATTTGGTCGAAGAAGCCGTGATGGCAGAGTTTGACCGACTGACGGAACGCGGAGGCGTGCTGGGCGCCATGGAAACCATGTATCAGCGAAGCAAGATACAGGAAGAATCGCTCTATTACGAAACCCTGAAGCATTCCGGCCGGCTTCCGATTATCGGTGTAAACACCTTCTTATCCTCCAAAGGCTCGCCTACCATCATCCCCGCCGAGGTGATAAGGGCCACCGAAAAGGAAAAGGAATACCAGATTACCATGCTCGAGGCTTTGCATAAAAACTGGGACACCGAGGCTGCGGTAGCCCTGACAAACCTGAGGCAGTCAGCCCTGCAAAACCAAAATGTCTTCGAATCGCTGATGGAAGCCACCAAATACGCCTCGCTCGGCCAGATTACCCATACGCTTTTCGAGGTAGGAGGACAATACCGCCGCAATATGTAGATGCAATACGATCAGCAGTGGCAGTTTCGATACACCATCAGCAGTGTGCCTAAAGAAAGCTTTCATACCTTTGCCCTAATCCACAACGCTATCGCATATGCTGCAAAAGAAGATTCTTGTCATCTATCCCGAGAAGTGGGCCACCCGCATTGCCGTGTATTACAATACCGAGCCGATGTTTCTGAAAAGCATCAAGCATCCGGCTGACGAATTGCAACGCTTCGACTTTATCCCCGACCAGACAGCCTACCGCCGCGACGCCATCATTGCCGAGCTCAGGCGCAATGACTATGATGTGCAGAAAGTGGACATCATCATGGCCCGAAGCGGACTGGTCAAACCGCTCAAATCGGGTATCTACCGGGTGAATGCCCGTATGGTGGAAGACCTGCGCAAAGGTGTGTCGGGTATGCACGAAACCAACCTTGGCGGCTTGATTGCCTTCGACCTTGCTGCCATGACCGGCAAACAGGCCTATATGGCCGACCCTGTGGTGGTTGACGAACTCTCGGATCTGGCACGCATGACCGGACATCCCAATTTTGAGCATAAATCCATTTTCCATGCCCTCAGCCACAAGTTTTTTGCCCGCAAATATGCCAAAAGCATCAACAAACAATATGAAGACCTGAACCTGATTGTATGTCATGTGGGTCTGGGTGGCATCTCGGTGGGCGCTCACCAGTACGGGCGCGTGGTGGATGTCAATCAGGCCTTCGATGGCAGTGGTCCGTTCAGCATCACCCGCACCGGCACGCTGCCCGTGGGTCAGCTCATCAGCCTCTGCTTCAGCGGAAAATATACCGAAAAGGAAGTGCGCGAAATGGTGAACGTCAAAGGCGGCTATGCGGCCTACCTCGGCACCGACAACATACAGCAGATCAATGCCATGATTGCTGCCAAAGACCCCAGGGCCCTCTTTGTCTCCGAAGCCTGCGCCTATCAGGTGAGCAAAGAAATAGCCTCGCATTATGCCACCCTCGAAGGCAAAGTGGATGCCATTATCCTGTCGGGACAGATCTTCAACAGCGAGCTTTTCCTCGATAACGTCAAGAACCG
>DAOKYW010000020.1:0-7376 GCA_035325985.1 Bacteroidales bacterium | reverse complement strand
TGGTCTGCCACCGCCGAAGTGGCCCGGGAGCATACCTATGCCCTGGCCACGGACAGCATGCTGCCGGAACCGATGAGCCGCACTGCACACCAAGCCAGACTTGAAGCGAGCTTAAGTTACCATTCGGGCAGCAATGCCATGCTTGTATTTTCGCTGATGGCAGCCGATACACTGCGCTATTGGGCGGCTCTACCCCTGAACACCCTCGACAGTCTTGGCAACGCCAATGCCGGCAAGCTGATCATTTTACCGCCCGACTACCTTAAAGGAGCCACGTTGCGCACCTATTTCTGGAATCCCGACAGTGCCACTTTCACCGTCAACAAGGCTGAAATACAGATCCGGCCGCACCGTTTTCCCGGGCTGTTGCCATCGGTGGAGCCGTCAGCAGCTTCGGGCAGGGCTTTACTGCTGTTTCAGACTGCCCGCTTCGAACTGCATTATCATCCGCAGAGCGGCCACCTTATACTCGCCGATGCGCGCGGAAGACCACTGTCCGGTCCGTTTCAGTGGCACCTCGAAGTGCTGAAGGGAAACGATACCCTGCACCTGACTGATCAACAGTGGAAGCTGAGCGCACGATTCTTTTCTGGCGAAAGCAAAACTGCTGTACTCAAGCTCTGCAACCCATACGAGCGCCTCAAGCTGCGTGTCACCACCGACGAACATTGCGGAATCGCCTTTTCGGTCGAAAGCCGGATGCGCAAAAGGGTTTCCGTAGTCAGGCAGGCTTTGGTCATGCCTTTCATCGACAAGCCTGAGGCGGCGGTTGACGACAGGGCATTGACCTGGCAGCCCGATGGCCTGCAGGCGCTCTATCTTGGTCAGGGTGGCTTTGTTGCCGGAAAAGATGAACGCCGTCTGACGATGCTGCAAAGCCGTCAACTGGCTGCTGTGCAGATAGATACGGAGCATCGACGCCTGATTGCCAACATCACCTTTGCTCCGGCTCATCCCATGATCCAGTACCCGCTTGACGAAGATCGGCAGGATTACTTCATCGATCTCAGTGCACCACCTTTCCATCCGGGTCATCGGCAAACCGGCAGTTTCGTGCTCTGGCCTGCCGCAGGCAGTGCGGAAACACCGCGCCTGATGCCCATACCCGGTGGAGCCGAAGCGGCCGTGGTATGGACCGAACATGCCGACTGGACCGATATCCGCACCCAAAGAGCCGTGCATTTCGGCTGCGATACCATCCATCAGGCGGCCAATGCTGTAGGAGGTTTCGACAAATACGGCATACCGGTTACCAAGAGTGTCTTCTATCACAACCCCGAAGGGATTACCAACGTCCGGGCCAGCAGGGGATTGTTCACCGGTAAGCATGCCACGCTGACCGACAGGGATTTTCTGGAATTGATCAGGCAGCTGCACCGGCTGGGCCACGAAATATGCCTTCACACACCGGAGCAGTACAGCAGCACACGACGGTGGATGAAGCAGGCCCTGTCGTTTGCCGGGCAGCAGTTCGACGCAAAAAGCTGGATTGATCATGGCTACAACAACAGCGTCCTGTCGAACCGCGAGAATATGGCAGGCGATGGCCTGCGAAAAGGCAGCAGGCATTATGCTTCCGACCTTTGGCAGCGCTATGGGGTGCGTTACCTGTGGAATGCCGCCCTCGAAGAACTCAGACCCTATGCGTCTTACGGTTTCGATGGCAACTTCATCATCCCTTATCCCGGTTTCGGGCCGGTGCTCCCCGGGCCGGTGTTTATGCGGCATGCCTCAGCACCCGGCTTTCTGCTCTGGAACACCACAGGAACACTCGAAATGCCCGACGACGGCCGCTGGGAATACGGATTTGCCCCTGCACGTCTGGAACACCTGATGCAGTATCACAGCATCTGGATTAACCACGTTTATCCGGCATGGACTTTTCCCGGCAAAGGTTTCTGGACCTACGATGCGGACAGCAATATCGTGGCCATGCCGGGTTTCAACAAGGCGCTGGAAAGGCTCTCGCATCTGGAAAAATCAGGACGGCTGCTCAACGCCACCCTCAGGGATCTGGCCGGATACCACGAAGCATTGGATAAGCTGGAGCTTATCCCGCTCGAAGGCCATGTGCTGAAAGTGATCAACCACAATCCGTTTACCGTAAGCAGAATCAGTTTTGCTACGCCCTCGCCGATGGTGAATGTACGTGGCAAAGCCATCCATCAGCGGCGCCATCACCACACCACCTACTTCTGGTTCGACCTGTCGGCCGGAGAAGCAGCAGAAATTAGTTACTGATGGCTGCTGCAGTGAAATCATTGAAGTTATATTAAACAACAATCAGTATTCTGGCTTTTGGCAGACAAATGTAAATCAGATGATTAGCCAAGCAGATTCATGAGGCCTTGAATGAATTGCGGGCTTAAATTGTTTGATGGTGGAAGTTTGGGAGGTTACAATGTTAGCTTGGGCCAAAGCAGGCAAAATCATATTAATTTAGTCGTCAAAGTTGGCTCAATCGTAGTTAGTTTGTTGTTAAACGTACCTCCAAATTTCTTTACAACATCCTTACAGTCAACACCTTTAAGTTGTAAATTTAAAAAGGTTTCTTTGTCAGAAAGAACTGAAATTATAAACTGTTTATCTTTTTCATTCAGGTAGCCATTAAACTGAATGAACTTGATCGCATTGCATACATCGGATTTATAGAGTTCATTTTTTGTACGAACGCATATTTGAAATACCACAGATGAAAATAGTGAATTTAGTTTGGCTTCAGAAATTTTTGTCTCTTTAAATACATCTTCGTTTTTCAGGTATTTAATAGACTTGATTAAAGGTAAATTTGCTTTTTCAGGTAAGCAATAATCAACAATAAGCAATTCCCATGCATCAACATAATTTATACTGAATATTTTAGGGAAATAATCCGGATAATCTGAGTTATTTAAAACAAGATTGCAGTATTTGACTATAGCTCCCTTTACTTTATTAAAGTATTCGCCCATAAACTTATCAATTTCTGCATTATGTTCGGCTTGATTTTTCTCATAGTTCACCTTTCTTTTGTTCCATTCTTCGATATCTTTTAAATTCTGAATTTTTATAGTTTCAATAAGTTTGTTGTATTTACTTATTTCGTTAAGGTATTTTTCTAGATTTTCTTTGTTTTTAGTTTCAATTCGAATTTTTTCTGATAACCAGTTCTCGTGTGCAATTTGAAACAGACTTCGGTATTTTTTTATTTTCTTTTCTTTCAATGATTTAAACAAGTTGTCAATAAATCTAAACTTTGGCTGAAATATTTCATCCGTTTCAATAGGTTCATTGTGTAATTTTTCTAATACTGGGTCTTGTGGCTTAAAAACTTGAGAAATTAAGTTTTCAAGATAATTTTCAGGTGATGGTTCCTGAAAAGGTTTGTTATTTTTTAATTTATCCCAATCTAAGAATGGGTCAGTATTCAATGAATTTTCAAGTAAGAGTTCAATATCTTTAATTTTTTGTTCTGCTTCCCGTGTTTTATACTCAGCTTCTAATTTTTTTATTTGAACTCTTTGATTTGCCAAAACTTTGATCTTTGCATTTTCCCATTTAAAAATAAATCGTTCTTTTTGCCTTTTAATTCTATCATTCAATGTATACTCGTCATCTGCTTTAATGAATTTTTGCTCATTAAGACCTAAATGCCTTACATGTGTATAGTATTGATAATAACCGTCGTAATTACGCGCTTTTCTATAAGGGTCAACATAAATTAAGCTAGTATCATCTATGTTTGATATTGAATCAACTAATATTTTATTGCCGAATAAACGAAATACACCTTGGTTTGCTAACTCAAAAAAACAATCTTTACAAGCTTTAACATCAATAGATGCTGAGTGGACATTTAATATTTCCTTACCGAATACTTTATAATAAAGTTCTTCCATTTTTGGCCACTTATAACCATAATTACCTGGCAACTTACAATAATCAGTAGTTAATTCTTTTGTACAAATTTTGTCAATATTATATATACCAGATTTGATTTTATATCTCAAAAACTCAGCGTGCAACACTTTATAATCAAAATCAATATTATGTGCAACTAATGCTTTTGCCTTAGAAATTGTCTCTGCTAGCTTTTTGAAAATAGCAACCCTGTCATGTCCCTTTGAATTTGAAATCTCATCGGTGATATGATGTATTTTCGATGCTTCAAATGGGATTGAAAAGTTGTCATTTTTCAGAATGGCACTTACATTTTCTATCTCATTTCCATTCTCATCCGAGAGTATCCATGCAATTTCTACAATTCTTGGCCAATTAGTCAAATCGCTTACAGGTGCCTTCCAGTCCATAGGTAAGCCTGTTGTCTCTACATCAAAAAATAGATATGTATATTTTGGCCTGAAATGGGGATTTGTGTAAGTACCCTCGAAATTTATTTTTTGGTCGTCAATCTTATTTTCAAGTTGCTTTGCAAGATTGTCCGATGAGATTGGGGGTGAAATCCGCCAGGTTGCACCACAATTTGGACATTCTTCATTCTTTTTATTTATTAGGTTGACACTACAAATGGGGCATTTACTTGTTCTATTACATCTAACACAAATTTTGAAACCTGTGAAATTATTATCTTTATAGATGTTTCTTTTATAATGTCCACATCTACAGCGCTCTTTTTTGCTATTTATCATTGCTTTTTATGGCTTACCCCTTCTCAAAGTACTTCTTTCAATAGATTTTTTTTGGTTATCTCTTGTTTTTACAAATTAAACAAAAGTTTATTGTTACGTCTTAAAAATGAATGTTAACGTTCCTGCTATACCTGCAGTTGCGGATTAAGGGTTGTTAAATTATCTATCCACCGCAACGAAAGATAACGCGAAGGAGAACCCCCAAACCTGAACTGCATCTACAATTGACAGATTTAGCAGGTTGTAGGACTGTTTTATTTTCTCATTAAGTTAAATTCTTCAAACGTAATTATTCTTGCTTCTTTTCCTTCTTCAATATTCGTTCTCATTTTTTCAAGTTTGGCTGGTCCTGCTGTTGGTCCCGCAATTAGAATCTGGGTTCTTTTTGTTACTTGACTATCAATATCAGCCCCAAGCTTTTTTAAATCTTCAGCAATTTTTGATTTCTCAGCATATGGAAATCCTGTAATAACTACCTTTTTCATGTAGAAAGGGTTTGTTCTGTTCCGTGCATTTTCAAAGTCTGGCTTATAAATATCACCTCTTAAATTTTGAGGAAAGAAATCATCAGTTTTTGATCTCTTATCAAATTGATTAATTTGCTTTAGTTCTTGAATTTTACTTAAGGGCAAACCTTCTGTTAAATATTTTGCATAAATCTTCCCGCAAGCTATTGCGTCGGATAATGCCTGATGATGGTCTAATTCAATATTTATAGCCTTGCATGCTATATCTAAAGAACTTTTGCAAAGCTCTTGTGTGCAAATCCATTCGATGTTTAGTTTTTCGTAAATTCCGCTTAATTCCATTGCTTGTTCCAAACAATGTTTGTCGGTATGAAATGCTCCATGCGCAACAACCACCCGATTATTCAGGCGTTTTTTAATCTCAGGGAATACGTCAGCAAAATTAGGTGATGATTTAGTCATTTCTGAATTAATCCTGTGCTTGTTTGTTGTATTCCTTTCAAATTTATTGTTGGGTGGCTTAATTAGAGTATAGTATTCGTCAATCACAGTTCCAAACTTATTAAATGTGGCAATGCCCACAGAACAGACTGTTCCCTTTACACTTGTAGCATGCTCAAAGTCAACAGCTACGAAATGGGGTGAGTTAAATTCATCTTCCATTCTCTATCGTTTTTTGAAATGCGGTGTGTAATTGCGACAATCTGCCTATTTCATCAAAATTGCAGTTTTCTTTGTCTCTACGAGCAATTAAATAGTCAGTGAAAGCTAAAAAGTCTTCATTATAAACTGCATTTTCTTCACTATCACCAAATTTTGGGGTAAGGTTGATAAATCTCCAAGCAGTTTCAGGTTCAACTTTGTCAATCATTATTTTGATCAAATCTTTCCAATTGGCCACATTCGATTTGAAATTTTTAATTAGTAATGTGTCTTCTTTTGATTTCGAAGGCTTTTTCAATCCTTTTCGATATTGCTTGGGAATATCAATTTCTTCACTGAAAAGTATCGCAAGCTTTGTTGCCGCAATGTCAATTTTTGATAGTTTATCTACTAAAGCCGTATTTTGAAATAAATCCATATCCGTTGTGAGTTTATTATTTATCAGGTCAGTTACTGTTCCCGCGCTAGGCTTTTGTGGCAGTAATTCGTGGTTCAGGTTCTATCAGCCGAAAAGAAACTTTACAGGCGAGAGAGAACGAAAAACCTTGCAGACGTAATACCATGAGGCTTAGCGTGTGTTAGGCAATGTTAATTATTATTTTCAATAAATTTAATTCCTTCGAGTAGTTTAATAAATGAACTTTCTATACAATCAATATCAAATTCAATATATTACAAATCCCCAAAAATTCCGCTATTAAATTTAGCTCCTTTTTCTACTAATGGAATAGTAAAACATCCTTTTTGACTACCATAAACCAATTCATCTCTCGTCCAAAATGATTCATTTTCATTAGTAATAAGATATAATACAAAATCAATATTTTTATCTAGTCTTGAAATTACTTTTTCGCTTACCTTTCTGGGTTCATAAGAAAGTCCTGTCACTACATTTATATTTAGTAAGGTAAGGAATTTTTCTAAAAGTTGAAGATATTTTTTACTTTTTTCATCAAATCTCATTGAAATAAAACATGATAGTGTTTTATTGGAGAGTTTTTCTTCAAGAGAATTAATTTTGTTTTCTAATTTTTCAATTCGTGATTCAATTGATTCTTCCATTTTCGGTATATCTTCTACTAATTCTAATTGTTCTGTCAAAACTTCAATAATACTATGAATTATTTCCGCTTTCTCAGATTCTATTAATATTCCGATAACATTACCACAATTTTGAATATGTATGGATCTAAATTTTTCTTCTCTTGATAATTTAAAATTTGGAGAACAATCTATTGAATAATTATTATCATTAAGTTCTGTGATTGTATATAAATCGTCAAAATTTAATGTTTTTGATGATTCAATTTCCCTGTTTTTTGAAGATAAACTAATTGTATAATCTTCAAAATTGCTTTCAAACATTTGGAAAATATTTTTAAAAGTTCCAGCAAGTAATCCGATTTTAAATGATTTATTAGAATACGTATTAGAAAATCTCATTTTAATTATATTTAGTTTTATATATTGTTTTGTTAAATATTGCCTATCGTTCCGCAGCTGCTTGGAGATGGCGATTTTGTAGCACTTTACTGTCAACCAAGCACAAACTTTGATAGAAGCACCAAGGTTGAATTAACCACTGAATTGCCACATGCGGGTAGCCGCTGTTACCGGT
>DAOKYW010000019.1:0-46732 GCA_035325985.1 Bacteroidales bacterium | reverse complement strand
TTTGATGAAAGCGACGGCTATTTCAGTATTCTCGACCTTCCTTTGACATTCGGTATTCAGCCCAATCCTGCAAGAGATTTTGTTTTGTTGAGTCTTGATGACACTTTCATCGGTAATGTAGAGGTACAAATTACCGACAGGTTGAACATTCCTGTGCTGAACCGCGTATTTAACCTTAATGACTCACGCCAACTTCATATTGCCCTCGATGGATTGAGAAGCGGTGTGTACTTTGTCACCCTTACGGCTAATGGACAGCGGATGACCCAGAAACTGATCATTCAGAAGTAAACTTGTTACGATAATTGACCAGATGCCGGGCTATCCCGGCATCTTTTTTTTGTTGAATGATAATCGGTTCCGGTCATAATTTTTCATTCTTTTCTAAATCTTTTCAACCTGTGTATATGATTTTCAAAAGAGTTTGTATATTTGCACTCCCTTTTCAATACATGGTAAATATCTTCCAAACACCTATAAAACAATGAGCAAGAACGCCTTAATACAGTATGTGGAGGACCAGGTCAATGTGAAAGACTTTCCGGCATTCAATCCAGGCGATACCATCACCGTAACCTACAAAATCGTTGAAGGTAATAAAGAACGACTGCAAAAGTTTCAGGGCGTTGTGCTTCAGCGGGCCGGTTCAGGTCCCACAGCTACGTTCACTGTTCGTAAAATATCGAACAACGTAGGTGTTGAACGTGTTTTTCCTATCTCCTCGCCCATGATCGACGAGATTGAGGTAAACAAGAGAGGTCACGTACGTCGCGCACGTATTTTCTATTTGAGAGAATTGCGCGGAAAGAAAGCAAGAATCAAGGAAGCCCGTCAGTAATTCATTTGCAACAAAATATCAAGGCTGCCTTAGCGGGCAGCCTTTTTTTATGCTGTCAGAGGCCTCTTTGCCTTAAAAGTTCGTAGCAGGCCATCCCTGCAGCCACGCTAACATTGAGCGATGCTATGGTTCCCGACATGGGAATTTTCACACGCACATCGCAACGTTCAATAAGCTGTTTTGATATTCCGGTGTCTTCGGCTCCCAGGATAAGTGCTATGGGACCTTTCAGATCAGCATGCCAAAGCAGGTCATCTGTCTTTTCGGTCACAGCAACAAGCCTGATTCCGCTTTCGCGAAGGTAATCAGCGGTATTCATAAGGCTATCCTCGCGGCACACATTCATACGTGTCAACGCGCCGGCCGATGTTTTCACGGCATCTGCATTAACAAGCGCTCCACCTTTGGTCGGAATAATGATGGCATGAGCTCCGGCTGCCTCGGCAGTCCGGGCAATTGCTCCCAGATTACGCACATCGGTTATATGGTCGAGCATGATGACAAAAGGATCGATGCCTGCCTCAAAGATCATGGGCAATAAGGAGGCAATACGTTGATAACTTACAGATGCAGTAAATGCAACAACACCTTGATGATTCTGGCGTGTGAGCCGATTCAGCTTCTCCTCGGGGACATACTGAACAGGTATAGCGTGCTGTCGGGCCAGCGCAAGTAATTGGTGCAATTGTGGCGATCTGCTTCCCTTTAACACAAAAAGCTTATCCAACTCAAGACCAGCCTCAAGAGCCTCTATTACCGGCCGCATACCATAAATCAATTGTCCACCGGAAATTTCCATTTGCAACACTTTTGCTGCAAAGATAGTTTGACGACCTCTGAAACATCGAAAAAAACTATTGAATTGCTTAATTTTGCTACACCAATCGCTGTCAGCATGACATTAATTCTGGTAATAGTTTTCATGTTGTCAGGCTTTGCAGCTACAGGGCAGACTTCCACAGCCGCATCTACTATCGCTGATCAGTCAGTGGTGAAGCGCTATTTTGAACAGGCGCTTGTCTATCCTGAATCGGCACTCAGGCAAGGGCTTAAAGGTAAGGTAACCATCTCTATGGAGGTCATGCCTGATGGTCAGACACGGGATTATCGGATTGAACGTGGTATAGATGCAGCAATGGATGCAGAGGCTCTGAGGCTTGCCAGACATATCCTGTGGAAGCCTGCGACGATTTTAGGAAACCCGGTGAGTTCCCGCGGAACGATCATCATCGAATTCAATCCAAAAGCCTATTTGAAGAAAAAGCGTGATATTCCGCATATTGTTGATTATCAGAATACTGAAAGTATTTTCGAGCCGGATCCCATTTATAGCCTGAGGCAATTAAGCGAAGCACCTAAAGTTAACCTGCCGGCCGGATTTGGGACGGTTGGTGCTTACATCGCCCATCTGATGAAATATCCTGAAATGGCTGCCAAGAACAATATCTCCGGAAATGTTATGCTGGACTTTGTTATCGAAACCAATGGAATTGCCTCAAACATAAGCATCAGGGAAAGTGTGGGTGGTGGTTGTGATCAGGAAGCAATCAGGATTCTGGAGCAGCTCAGGTGGACTCCGGGAAAAAAATCGGGTTTGGATGTGCGCACACGTGCCGATATAGAAATCGTATTTCGTTTGAACGAGCATCAGCAGCGGTCAGTACCCAACCAAAGAAACACAGGACTCTAAAATATGAAACATTACTTATGAGAACTAAAGCAGCAGTATTTAGCCTCGCAACAATATTAAGCATTGCGCTGCATGCACAGGATCAGGAACCTAAACCATGGAAGTGCTCCGGAAAAGTCGGGTTTAATTTTTCGCAAAGTCACTTATCCAACTGGGCTGCGGGCGGACAGAGCGCGCTCAATAGTCTGGCTTTATTTCGGTATGATGCCAATTATGCCAAAAATCAAGTAAAATTCGACAACAATATTGATATAAACCTTGGCTACAGTCTCATAGGGAAGCTTAAACCTATCAAGACCGATGACAAGATTGAGATCAACTCTTCGTATGGCCGTAAGGCAACCGAAAAGATCTATTACAGCACTGCCTTTTCGTTCAAATCGCAGCTCCGGGATGGTTTTAATTATGCCAAGGATAGCACAAATCCCATTTCCAAAATATTTTCACCGGCCTACATTACGCTTGGTTTCGGAGGTGATTGGAAACCCAGCGAAGCTATGTCGTTCACATGGCTTCCGCTGACAGGCCGATTGACCATAGTGGCCGATGATTCTCTTTCCGCAAAAGGCGCCTTTGGTGTTGAGGCCGGCAAAAAGCTAAAGACAGAACTGGGATCGAAAGCTACCATTAGGTTCAAAAAGGAAATATTTACCAATGTCACGCTGACATCGAAACTTGAGCTGTTTTCCGACTATCTAAAGAATCCGCAGAATATTGACATTGATTTTCAGAATCTTATTGTCATGAAAGTTAACAGCTGGATGAATGCCAACATTTCTGCTCATCTGATTTATGACAATAACATCAAAATAACGGACAAAGATGGGAAAACCGGACCTCGCACTCAGTTTAAAGAAGTGCTCAGCATTGGGCTGAGCCATGCTTTCTGAAATGAAAAGGATTGGCATACTTTCGGACACCCACGGGTATTTACATCCCAGATTGTTCGATTTTTTTAAAGATTGTGACGAGATTTGGCATGCCGGTGATATCGGATCGGAGGAGGTGCTCGACAAACTGGAAAGTTTCAAGCCAACGCGCGCCGTCTGGGGCAATATTGATCATCACAGGTTAAGGCTGAGACTGCCTGAAAAACAACTCTTTGAGATGGAAGGACACACAATAGCCATACTTCATATTGCAGGACGGCCCGGAAAATACACGCACGATGCCAGGACGATTATCAGTGAATTTCAACCTTCGGTGCTTGTGGGCGGTCATAGCCATATCCTTCAGGTCAAGTACGATAGTTCTGGTCATTTGCTTTTTATCAACCCGGGCGCTGCCGGAATAAACGGCTTCCACCAGAAGCTTACCATGCTTCGATTATCATTCAATAATAAGGAAATCAGCAATCTTGAGGTCTTCGAGATCAACCGCGATAAGGCGTTTACCGAATACGGTCAGCCGAGCGAATAAGACGTATGTCGCGACTTATACTCCGCTGTGCCAAATAATTGAAAACAAGGCCAATCAGAGGCAGGAAAATACCAAAAGCGTATTCAGGCGTGGTGTGGGCTTTTGCTCCGATGGCATCGGCATAATAGAAGAAAATCAACGCAATAAATACCAGCAGTAACATCATCAGCAAACGAGTCAGTTTAAGCTGACGTTCGAGATTACGATAGGCAAAAATGATAACTACGGGCATTGCAGCCAGCAACAACGTAAATAGCAGTGGTATAATGGAAAAAGAAGACGCGAAAAGCGGCTCGCTGGCCGGAACATGATCGACAATGCGATGTACATAAAAAGTGAGTGTATGGAGTTCGCCATAATACCATGCCAGTGGAAAGAAAAACAATAACACCATGGATATGCCCGATAGCAAGAGATAAATGGATTGAATTCGTTGGATCATGGGATAAAATTTCAGCAAAAATAGTAATTGCCGGCAGTCGTTCGCCTATGATATCAAACCAGTAGATAATGGTAATATGATTTCAGTTAAAAAGATTTTTGCAGCAGTAGTGAGAAATGATTATTTTTGCAGTGCATTCAACAGCAGGACCATTACTGGTCAGCTTTTAAAGCTTGCACAAAGCTTCAAATCCAAAGTTTCGTCCATACCCGTTTGACGTATTAAATTTTTCCCTTATGTATGATATTGTCGAGCTTAACAATAAGCTTGTAGGTGAGTTGAGAGAGATTGCCAAAGCACTCAGCGTCCCAAAATTTGAAAAACTACTCAAGCAAGAGCTTATTTATCAGATACTTGATCAGCAGGCTTTACAGCCAGATGCAAAATCTGCCCCTTCGCCCAGTGCAAACAAGCCAAGAGGAAGAAGGGCCAGAATTCAGGTGGAGGCCGAAGCGCCAGCTGCTAAGCAGCATCCGGAAGTAAAAGAAGAGAAGAAAAAGCCTGAACCCGAAAAACAATCAACCCCAGGTAAGG
Organism: Bacteroidales bacterium; assembly: GCA_035325985.1. GTDB lineage: Bacteria > Bacteroidota > Bacteroidia > Bacteroidales > F082 > JALNZU01. The sequence goes on along the minus strand of DAOKYW010000019.1, from coordinate 41,809 downwards.
TTAAAGCAGAAGCTGCTCAAGTTTCCGACAGAGTTGAAAACGAAGTTTTGAATCCTGCTGTTGAGGAAGTTGTAAAGAAGGAGTTCGCAGACAATGAGCAAAACGACGAAGAGCAGAAGCGCGAAAAACGTCCGCGCAAGGTGTTCAATACGAGCGAGCTCATGGCGGGCCGGACAGAAAAGCAGGCATTAGCTTCGAGTTCGGCATATAAGGCTGTTGATTTGCCGACTGAAGTAACGGAGAACCCGCAGCAAGCATTGCAGACGGCTGAGCAGCGAAGCAACGAAGGCAGGCCTCAAGAAAGAAGAACAGATTTCCGGCAGCAGGACAACAGACCTCAAAACTGGAAATCGCGACAGCGGGAGAACTTTTCGCCAAACGAAGGTGAGTCAGCCCCGCGCGAGCCAAAGGCTGCCGGAACAGAATCCGGCAAGCAGTCTGACAATCAGCAGCAAACACCCTCAGACTCAACACCTGCAAAGGCCCAGGCTGCACCAAAACAGGAATTCAAATTTGAGTTCGACGGCATTGTGCCAACCGAGGGTGTCCTTGAGTTGATGCCGGAAGGCTATGGATTTTTGAGGTCTTCAGATTTCAACTACCTGAACTCGCCTGACGACGTTTATGTTTCTCAATCGCAAATTAAGCTATTTGGCCTCAAGACCGGCGACACTGTAAAAGGCATGATCCGTCCGCCGCGCGAAGGCGAAAAATTTTATCCCCTTGTCAAGGTTGACTCCATAAATGGTCGTAGTCCTGATGATATCCGTGACAGGATACCTTTTGATTACCTCACTCCGCTGTTTCCGAATGAGAAATACAGGCTCACAGGCCATCAGGGCGCTACACTCTCAACACGTATCATGGACTTATTTGCCCCTATCGGTAAAGGGCAGCGCGGATTGATTGTGGCACAGCCTAAAACAGGTAAAACCGTCTTGCTCAAAGAGGTGGCCAATGCCATTGCCAAAAACCATCCTGAAGCCTATCTGATCATCCTGCTCATTGACGAACGTCCGGAAGAGGTTACAGATATGGCTCGAAGTGTGAATGCCGAGGTCATTTCATCCACCTTTGACGAACCTGCCGAAAAACACGTGAAAATCGCTTCAATTGTGCTCGAAAAAGCTAAGCGACTGGTTGAATGTGGCCATGATGTGGTGATTCTGCTCGACTCAATCACACGCCTTGCCCGTGCTTACAATACCGTTTCGCCTGCCTCAGGCAAAGTGTTATCGGGAGGTGTTGAGGCCAACGCCCTTCAAAAGCCCAAGCGTTTCTTTGGTGCCGCCCGTAAGATCGAGAATGGCGGCTCGCTTACGATTATCGCCACAGCACTGATCGATACCGGCTCGAAGATGGACGAAGTTATCTTTGAGGAATTCAAAGGAACAGGCAATATGGAACTTCAGCTCGACCGCAGGCTGGCCAACAAGCGCATCTGGCCTGCCATCGATATTGTTGCCTCAAGCACCCGACGCGAAGACCTGTTGCTCGACAAGGAGACCATGCAGCGGGTTTGGATTTTGCGCAACCACTTATCGGATATGACACCGATTGAAGCCATGGAATTCCTGCGGGATAAGATGCGCTACACCCAGAGCAATGAAGAATTCCTCGTTTCGATGAACAGCTAAACCCTGATTGGAAAGATCATAAAACCGCCCAAGTGGCGGTTTTTTTATTGAATAAAATCTGGCAGGCTGTGGATATCCAATCCATTGAAACTGCCGGAACTCATTAAGCCAATTACGGAATCCGGCCGGTATTGTTCTGCTATCCAACGTTTTAAATCGTCAGCACTTTCGAGAACCGCTGCATTGGGAATGCCGAATGCCTCGCGAATAAAACTGTGGCTCACCGGCTCGAGGCGTTTAAGCGCAACGGCATGCGGATCGTAAAATATGGCTGCCGCATCGGCCGGAGCAAGACATTCATGATAGTTGTGCATGAAACCGGCCAACAAGCTGCTGTAGGTATGCAGCTCGAAACAGACAATAAGATGTTTGTCAGGGTATTGCAACCGAAGCGCTTCGATGCTTGCCTTGAGCTTTGAGGGCGCATGGGCGAAGTCGCGATAGATTGTCAGCGATGGGCTTTTAAAAACACACTCCAGCCTGCGGGCAGCACCCTTGAAAGTGCCAATGGCTTCGAAGAATTCGTGCTCGCTTACGCCCATGACGCGGCAGGCTTCAAGGGCCGCCATGAGGTTCGACAGGTTGTGCAGGCCAATCAGCTGAAACGGCCAAGCTCTGCCATCGGCCTCATAAACCCTGATGCCGGTTTCGTCGCGATTCCAATCGGGCAAGGTGTATGCCACGGTTTTGCAGGGTGCTTCCAGGGCAAGACGACACACCTCCTCATCAAGCTTGTTATAAATCAGCAACCCATCGGCAGGCAAGCGCCGGATAAAGGTTCTGAACTGATCCAGATAGATGTCATAAGTCGGGAACACATTCACATGATCCCATCCGATACCGCTCAGCACGGCAATCTTTGGATGATAATGCCAGAATTTGGGCACCCTGTCGATGGCCGAACTCAGGTATTCATCGCCTTCGAGCACCATCCAGGGAGCACTTTCGCTGATCTTTACCATCACATCGAAGCCCGGAATGATAGCGCCGACCATAAAATCAACATCAAAACCGATGTGCTTCAGGACGTGCAGAATCATTGCCGTAATAGTTGTTTTGCCATGGCTGCCGGCAATCACCAGACGCTGTTTGTGCTCTGATTGCAGGTAAAGAAACTCGGGAAAGGAATATATCTTCAGGTTAAGCTGCTGTGCCTGCAACAACTCGGGATTATCGGCCTTTGCATGCATACCCAGAATTACTGCATCCAGACCGGGATGAATCTTATCCGGAAACCACCCTAAAGCTTCGGGAAGCAGACCTGCCTGAGCGAGGCGTGTTGTGGCCGGTTCGAAAATTTCGTCGTCCGAGCCAGTCACCTGATAGCCTTTGCTTTGCAGGGCCAGCGCCAGATTGTGCATGGCGCTCCCGCCTATGGCAATAAAATGAACCTTCATCCCCTTTTTCAGCAAAGATAGCGCAAGCAGCGCATTCAAAGGCTGTTTTGCTGTCCGCTGAATCCCTGAATGTTTAACGGCTTTAGTTAATTTTGCCAAAAACAAGGACAAAAATGCAAGCAATAATCAACGAGCTCAATAATCGCTTTAACGGTCTGGAAGCTGCTGAAATACTCTCGCTGGCATCGGTTGAATATGGTAGTGCGCTGGCATTTGCAACGAGTTTTGGTCTCGAGGACCAAATTATTTTGCAGATGATTGCCGCCAAGGGCTTACCCATCCGGATTTTTACCCTGGATACAGGCCGGCTCTTTCCGGAGACCTACGAGTTAATCGATCGCAGTGTTGCCCGTTTCAGCTTGCCCATCGAGATTTTTTTTCCCGATTTCCGGCAGGTGGAAAAAATGGTCACAGAAAAGGGCATCAACCTGTTTTACGAGAGCATCGAAAATCGTAAGCAATGCTGCAATGTGCGCAAGAGCGAACCACTGGCAAGAGCATTACAGGGCTGCAAGGCATGGATAACCGGGCTGCGGCGGCAACAGTCGGTAACACGCCACAATATGCAGGTGGCAGAATGGGATGAGCTGCACGGGCTGGTGAAGATCAACCCGCTCATTGACTGGACCGAGCAACAGGTAAAGGAGTACATTGCCGCCAACAAAATACCTTATAACACATTGCACGACAAGGGTTTTCCAAGCATAGGCTGTCAGCCCTGTACCCGTGCTATTGCACCGGGCGAGGATATCAGGGCCGGACGTTGGTGGTGGGAACAACCGGAGCAGAAAGAATGCGGATTACACAAAGCCCGATAGACACCATTTTGTTACTTTTGTTTTGCCTGCAAACATTTGATAAATCCCGAGATGAAAAATACAGCAAAGCAAGCCTTACTGCCGCATGAACTGAGTAAAGCTGAACTACTTACCGACTACCGTATTGGATGGGAAAGCCGGTATGCCAGTTTGATCGGACGCAAGGAGGTGCTGACAGGAAAGGCTAAATTTGGCATTTTTGGCGATGGCAAAGAGCTTCCGCAGCTGGCCATGGCCAAGGTTTTTTTGCCCGGCGACTGGCGATCGGGATACTATCGCGACCAAACTTTTATGTTGGCCGCCGGCATGACCACGCTGGAAGAACTGTTTGCACAGCTTTATGGCGACACCGACCTGAAAGCCAATCCATCGAACGGCGGAAGGCTGATGAACAACCACTTTGCCACCCGTAATCTGGATGAGGAAGGCCAATGGAAAAATCTTACTCAAACCAAAAACTCAGCCGCCGACACTTCGCCTACGGCCAGTCAGATGCTGAGGTTGCTGGGCCTGGCACATGCATCAAAGCTCTTCAGGCAAAATGCTGAACTTCATCATTTGGGTCATTTCTCAGTAAACGGCAACGAAGTTGCATTCGGAACCATTGGCGATGCCTCGGCTGCAGAAGGCCATTTTTGGGAAACCATAAATGCAGCCGGCGTTCTGCAGGTGCCAATGGCTGTATCGGTATGGGATGATGGCTGGGGGATATCGGTTCCAAACGAATACCAGATAACGAAATCCAATATCTCGGAAGTGCTGTCAGGATTTCAAAGAACGGCTGACAGCAAAGGTTATATCATCTACCGCGTGGAGGCCTGGGATTATATGGCATTGCTGAAAGCCTACACCGAAGGCGTCAGCATCTGCCGCAGCGAGCATATACCGGTACTATTCCATATTGTTGGTTGCACCCAGCCGCAGGGCCATTCCACCTCCGGATCGCATGAGCGATATAAAACTGCCGAGCAGCTCGAAGAAGAGCGCAGGCGTGATGGCCTGCTGGTATTCGGGCAATGGCTGATTGAAAACGGCTTTGCCACACCGCAGGAGCTTCAGCAGATCGAAAAGGAGGCCGAAGCACGCGCAAAAGAAGCACGAAAGAAAGCCTGGGAAAATTTTCAAAAGCCTTTGAAACAGAAGCGCGACGCATTCTTGCGTTTAGTTGATGTAACCACCTGCAATTGTGCCAAAACCAGTAAAATTGAAGCCATAAAAACCGATCTGGCTAAAATTAACGAACCCATCCGAAAGGATATCATCTCTTCGGCGCGCAAGATACTGAGGCTGATATGCAATTCATGCTCCGAACCACGTAACTCACTCAAAACCAATGTAACCGAATGGCTCAACAAAGAGCTGTCCGAAGGCTATGAACTCTACAGCGCCGAACTATATTCCAAAGGTGCACAATCAGCTTTAAATGTTGAAGGTATTGCTCCGGAATTTGATAAGGATGCACCAATGGTTCCCGGAAGGGAAATCATTCGCGATAATTTTGATGCCTTGTTTGCAGAAATTCCTGAGCTGTTAGCCTTTGGGGAAGACGTAGGCAAGATTGGCGGCGTAAATCAGACCTACGAAGGATTGCAGGCTAAATATGGCGAACATCGTATTTTTGACTGTGGTATCCGCGAAGCCACCATTGTCGGGCAAGGGATTGGCATGGCTTTGCGTGGCTTACGACCTATTGCCGAAATTCAATATTTCGACTACCTGTTGTATGCGCTGCAAGCCATGAGCGATGATCTGGCCACGCTGCGCTATCGCACCAGAGGTGGACAAAAAGCACCTTTGATTGTGAGCACACGTGGACACCGGCTCGAGGGCATATGGCATGCCGGCTCACCACTCAGCATGGTCATCAACTCCATCAGGGGCGTTTATGTGGCCGTTCCGCGCAATATGACACAGGCAGCAGGATTTTACAATACTTTTCTTGCCTGCGACGACCCTGCCCTGATTATTGAGCCGCTCAACGGTTATCGTCTGCGGGAAAGACGACCTTCCAATTTTGGCAAATTTCGTATTCCCATCGGTGTTCCCGAGGTGTTGCGAAAAGGCAACGATATCACCATCGTGACCTATGGCTCTTGTGTGCGTATTGCCGAAGATGCGGTTAAGCAGCTCGCCGAATTCGGAATCGACGCAGAGCTTATCGACGTGCAAACTTTACTGCCTTTCGACATCAACCAAACGATTGTTGAGTCAGTCAGGAAAACGAATAAGGTGCTTTTCTTTGACGAGGATGTGCCCGGGGGGGCAACCAGTTATATGATGCAACAAGTGCTTGAGGTTCAGGGTGCTTATCGCTATCTCGATGCTGCACCTGCCACACTTACCGCCCGCGATCACAGGGCAGCCTACAGCACCGACGGAGATTATTTCTCGAACCCCAACGCCGAGGATGTATTCGAAAGCGTGTACAATATCATGCACGAATATAATCCCAAGCGCTATCCAAAGATTTTCTGAAAAGCATCAGCCCTGCCAAAATTGCTACATTTGGTCAGGACTTTGTCATGGTATGCGCAACCTGCTCATTTTATTGCTTGTTATTCCGATGATGTGTTGCGATAACGCTACTCAACACGATCAGATTGATATACCGCCAGAACATTTGTCCTTGAATAAGGAAACCCTGACGTTTAATCCTCAACCGGCAGAGCCAACTGAGGTCATAACCCCGGAAAAGTCACCGTCAGTCGTTGTTGCCCGACAAGCTGACCTTCCGGATATGGCTCAGCTTACTCCAAAAGTCAATCAGCCCCAACCCTCCGCCCTGCTTCCCGGAAAAATTGTTCAACTGCCTGTGCAACAGGCAGAAGCCCTTCAAACCGCCACGATTTTCATCGATTTCGAGAATGATATTTTCACTGGGACTGATTATTACTACACCAATGGCGTCACCATCGGTGTTGCAGCGCCCTGGCTCTCATTTATCAGGCATCTGAGGCTTTTGCCCGGTCTTGGTGAGCTTGGCCGGGACCGATTCAGCATAAGCCTGACACAAAAGATGTACACAGGCTTAAATCCTGAAGCAGAGGTAATTGTAGAAGATGATCACCCTTTTTCCGGGCTGCTTTATGCTGAGCTGACCCGCACAAGTCTGCGTCCGGAAGATGGTTTATTGTTGAAGAGCAGTCTGACAGTCGGGTTCACCGGCAAGCTTTCGCTGGCAAGCAGTGTACAGAGTCTGATGCATGAGCTGGAGCCCAGCGGTTGGGAATTACAGACCGGCAACAGTTTACTGCTCAATTATAGCATAATGATTGAAAAAGAGCTTGTTAAAGGCAGATTCGGCCAACTTACAACAGGCACTGAACTCAAAGCCGGTAATCTTGAAACACTCACTGCAGGTTTTTTTAAACTATCCATGAACCTGTTTCCATCGTCTAATACCGGAGCCGGGCTACAGGCCTATGCCACAGCCAGGGGCAACCTTGTGTTGCACAAAGCAAGCCTTAGAGGAGGCCTTTGGGGATCTGAAAGCCCTCATATTGTGTCGTTTAACGACCTGAGCAAGACAGTCGCCGAATTAAGTGCAGGGTTAGTCATGCACGCAGGCCGATCAGGGTTGGGAATAAAGGTGGTATATTTGTCGCCTGAATTCAGGCAGGGCCGGCCACACAGTTGGGGCGCCCTGCAACTGATGCGCAATCTGTAAACTTTATGGACTCTCCGAAAAAGAAAGATAAAATGGCTTCGTTAAACCTTGGCAGCCTTGACGATAAAATCATATTTCCGGTGACGTATGTGTTGAAGATCGTTCTGGATACGCATATGTTGCCCATGATTCAAAAAGAAGAAATGGAACGGCTATTTCTGAGGGTTAAGGTTCCGTTTGCTTTTCTGAGCAGTCGGCCGAGCAGCAAAGGAAATTATGTGAGCTACAGCGTGCAGGTGACCCTCACTGATTATGAACAGATGACTCAGCTTTATGGTGATCTTCGCAGCTTACCTGGCATAAAATTCGCCGTTTAACTATGGATAAGCTTCAGGCTTTCTGGTTGCTCATCATTGGCGGCGCCATCGGAACGACAGCCCGTTTTGGTGTTTACCTGCTCGCGGACAAGTGGTTCAGTCGATCATTCCCAACCGGAACTTTAATGGTCAACCTGATCGGGTCGTTCCTCATTGGATTGGCCTGGGGATATTTTGACAAAGTAAGCGCGCCACCTGCCACCCGGCTGTTTTTTCTGGTTGGGATTCTCGGAAGTTTTACCACATTTTCCACTTTTGCTTTCGACAGCTACAACCTGCTTAACCAATACGGCTGGGGCATGATGCTGATTAATGTGCTGGCCAACAATGCCGGCGGATTGCTATTGTGTATGCTCGGACTTTACCTGACCAGCTCAACATTTTGAACATGCACGACATCGAACCACATTTCAACTGGCGTCATCTCTACATTGCAGCGCACGACCCATCCTCACCATTCTACAGGCGCAGGTACAGCGAGTTTTTCTTTACCAACAAGATTTACAACTACCTGATTCATCCACAGTGGGACGAATTCGGCTCAGAAACCTTGTATCTCAAGATCCTTTACTGCAACTACCAGAAGCACTTCTGTGTGATTGAACTGATTGGCGAATGGAACGATGTACTTTACAATGATATCATGTACTTATACCGGAACGTTGTGGAAGTACTGATTGCACAGGGCATAAAATACTTTATCCTCATTGGCGAAAACATCCTGAGTTTTCATTCGGATACCGATGATTATTATCAGGAGTGGTTTGATAATGTGGAAGATGGCTGGATCGTATGCCTGAATTTCCGCGATCATGTGGTGCACGATTTTGTTGAAGCGCGACTCGACTATTATATGGCATTTGGGGGTAAGTTTGACCATTTCAACTGGCGGGCCATGCAGCCCAATCAGCTGTTTGATGCGATTAATTCATTGGTAATGAAACGCTTAAATCCATAATTATGAAAGCAGTCAGCATGAGTATATTTGGCAGGGTTCAAGGCGTAGGATTCAGGTATTATACCGAGCGGGAGGCACGTCGGCTGGGCATCAGTGGATTTGTTCAAAACAGGCCCGATGGCAGTGTTTATATTGAAGCCGAGGGAGAAGATGCTGCCATGGAAGCGTTTATCGCATGGTGTCACCAAGGCCCGCGGTGGGCTGTGGTTAGGAAAATTACCGTGAGCGAACTACCGCCCTTAGGCAGGATTGGTTTTGTTGTGCGATAATCAGTCGTGTCGGGCAGCGGCCACACCACAAAGCTGATACAACACCCGTGCGCCCACATTACCATCCCATTGATCATCGGCACCCGGAGCCACCTCGCACAAGTCGAACCCGACGATGTTTTTTCGCGACTGTACCAGTTTGTTAAGCAGATACATCAACTGCTCGAATTGTAGTCCGCCGGGCACAGGTGTTCCAGTATGCGGGCAAAGCTTTGGGTCAAGCCCGTCGATATCGACAGAAACATACACATTCTCAGGTAGCTGAGCAATGATATCAGCCACAACACTTTGCCATGTCTCGCCTTCGAACAATCGCCTGTGCACATTGCGGTCGAAAAACACGCTTATGCGTTCGGGCTGTTCGTTTACCCTCTGCACCTCTTCCTCGCAATAGTCGCGGATACCCACCGAAACAAGTTTTGTTATAGCGCTGTATTGCAATGCATTATAAAAAATGGAAGCATGAGAATACTTGAATCCTTCGTAGGCTTCCCTCAGGTCGAGGTGGGCATCGATATGTAAAACGCCATATTCAACCTTGTCGGAAAGATAATGATGATAGCCAAGAGGTATGCTGTGGTCGCCACCGACAACGCCGACAATCTTGCCTCTTTGTTTCCACCAGTCCACACGGTTCGCCAGCCATGTGCGGACATCTTCGTTAGCGCGGCGGATGCGGTCGTACATTTCGCGGAACTTTTGCTTATTAGCCACATCAACGCCTTCTTCCAGCGCTTCGATAATCATCCGGGCATCCTTGCGCAGGCCTGCATGCAGCACTTTAAAGTGTTTGGGGAATTCGTCCATCCATATGCCCATTTTCCATAGCTCCGGAAAATCGTGGTGATGCAGGTCAACCTGCATGGAGGCTTCCTTGATGGCATCGGGGCCGGCAAAAGTGCCGGCACCATAGCTTACCGTGAGTTCCCAGTTAACAGGAATAATCACAATAGCGGCATCGTCTTCTGTATATGGAAGACCATAGATACCCGCTTCGTGCGATGCCGGAGCGTTAGGGTCAAAACCTGGTAATATCATAAGATTGATAGTGAATGACTGCAAAATTCCAAAAAAAACCCGGTGATTGGATAACTTTGCGCAAATTCCTTTGATCAGTTTGGACCTCTTCAGCGCACTGTATGCCATTGAATTTTGTAGTCTTGCCAGCGGCAGCAGCGGCAATTGCTACTATATCGGGCATCATGACGGCGCATTGCTCATTGATGCCGGTATAAGCGCCCGTCGGACTGAAAAGCTGCTTCGCGAGATCGGACGCGATATCAGGTTTGTCAAAGGCATACTGCTCACCCATAACCATATCGATCACATTGCAGGCCTGGAGACATTGGCAGCCAAACATTCCTTAAATATCTATGCCACCGGACCGGTAATATCGGCTGTATTATCGAATGCAGGTGTTGATGATCATCTGAGGCATGCATTTGTGGAAATAACACCAGGTCATCGCATCATCATAGCAGGTTTCAGTATTATGGCGTTCGAGGTGGAGCACGATGCACCCGGCACAATCGGCTTTCACATCCGCAACAGCAACGCCAGCCTTGCCCTGGCTACCGATCTGGGTCGTGTCGGCAAATTTGCTTCTGCCATCCTGCCTCTGGCTGATATTCTGGTACTTGAAGCCAACTACGACGACCATATGCTGGCTCATGGATCCTATCCGCCTTACCTTAGGCAAAGAATCAGCAGCAACACCGGCCACCTCGGCAATCACCAGGCTGCAGCCTTCGTAGCAAAACACTGTCGGACAACATTACGTCATCTGTTTCTGGCGCACCTGAGCAAGGAAAATAACCATCCTGAAAAAGTTTATAGCGCGTTTAGTGAAGCGTTTGCGGAATATGGTTTCGATGCTGCACAACTAGAAACATTTTTATGTCTTGATCGGACAAAACGTTCGGCCTTTTTCAGGTTCTGATATCTTCACTAAAAATTGATTTTCAGGTAAGTAGGTATATTTTAATATGCATTCGTAAAGGAATGAGTCGATGAGACAGATGAAATACTTTGAAATTTTAATAACTGATTCTACCCTTTGAACTGGTAAAACCTACTCCAAACCGGCAGGAGTAATCTTCCGAAAATCCTTCGGGTTTTCGTATTTTCGCATGAAGACTTGTCATACCATGAAGAAGAAAACGCAAAAGTCTTTTCTGCAACTACCTAAAGTAACGGGAGGCAAAAAAACGTTTTCAGCCTTCCTTGCCGAAAACCTTGTTTATCCTGAAGAAGCACTGAAACACGGGGTGGAAGGCAATGTGCACATTGAATATGAGGTGGACGACAATGGTGTGGTCACCAGAGCAAAAGTCTTAAAAGGGCTGGGATATGGTCTTGATGAAGAAGCACTGCGGCTGATCAGCATCCTGCGATTCGAAAAAGTCAGAAATCGCGGCGTCCGCCTCCGGTCGTCCGGCAAAACCATCATACCTTTCAGACTTCCGGCCACCATGGTTTATACAGTCGTCGGATCCAACAACTCCACTGCTCCTCAGTCCTCACCACCTGCCGAAGGCCGGCCGTCCGAAAACCCGGGAACTATAAGCTACACCATCGAATTCTAATTTTTTGTAATTTCTGCAACCTTTTATCCGCTCAGGTGTAATTAAAAAAAAGGTAAATTGATTGATGCTGAAGAAATGCTGCCTGGCATTGGCACTGTTGGTCGCTGGTCTCACCCCAAGCGCGGGTCAGACTGAGCATCAGTTTATCGGCTTCAGGCTTAACGATGGCGCAAGGCAATCGAGCTTTAGTTTCGACTATATCAACAACCTCATCATTATCCCGGTGGTGATGAACGACAGTATCAAGCTGAACTTCATCCTCGATACAGGCGTACGCACCACCCTGATTACCAACAACGAACCCGGAAATCTTGAACTCCGTTTCACGCGACAGGTTCAGGTGGCAGGTCTGGGTATTGCACACGACATTAAAGCCTTTGTAGTACCTGATGTCAAGCTGCAGTTGCCGGGTATCACCGGTCATGGGCAGACCCTTATCGTACTCGGCGAAGACTATCTTAAGCTGCAGAACCATCTGGGGAAAGAAGTACATGGCATTTTAGGCTATGATTTTTTCAATCATTTTGTCGTACGCATCAACTACGCCTCAAAGCGCATCACCGTTTTTGCGCCTGACCAATTCAAGCCTAGCAGGAGATACAGCCCTGTCGATCTGGTTATCAAAGGTGGCCGTCCTTATGCACATGCCCGCATTGTGCAGACCAACGGCACTGTGGCCGAGGGCATGTTTCTCATCGACACCGGGGCCAGTCATAGCCTATTGCTCGAAACTGACCGAAAGACAGATGTTTACCTGCCAATTCCCCATATTCCGGCCATTATAGGCTACGGATTGGGTGGCGAGGTGAGTGGAAATCTGGCACGTATCGAACGTTTGGATTGGGGAGGCTTTGCCATAAAGAGGGTCATTGCTTCGTACGGCAGTGGTCTTTACGTGTCATCGGCCGACTCCGCCATCGGACGCATAGGTTCGATTGGTGGCGAAATCATCAGCAGGTTTACGGCCATATTTGATTATAAAAACCAGAAGTTGTATCTGAGGCCAAACAATGTCTTTCGGAAGCCTTTCGACTACAATATGAGCAGCATGGACATCGTGGCCGGGGGAAAAGACTTCAAAACCTTTACCGTGGTGAATGTTAACCGGAATTCTGCGGCGTGGAATGCAGGAGTCAGACCCGGCGACATCGTATTGTCCATCAATGAGCTTGGTGCGGGCGAGTTGAATCTGGAGCAGATTAATGCCATCTTCCGAAGTAATCCGGGCGCCGTGGTGCATATGCTCGTTCGTCGCGATAAGCAAGTCCTGTCGGTTAAGTTCAGGCTCAAGCGACTGATTTAGCGCTTACTATTCTCTTCTCAGCACTTTAATTTCGGTACGACGGTTCTTCGCTCGGCCTGTTTCGTCATCATTCGATGCCAACGGAACATCTGCTCCGTAGCCTCTGGCCTTTAGCCTATCCGGAGCAATGCCCTGTTGGATGAGCCACGACCTCACCGATTCGGCACGTTGCAGCGAAAGGCGCTGATTAAACCCGGACGAACCAATATTGTCCGTATGTCCGGCTATTTCGATTTGCACTTCCGGATTCTGCCGCAGAAAATCAGCCAGATGCCTTAGTGCCGGATACGATTCGGCCAATAAATCAGCACTATTGAAGTCGAAGTATATGTTGTTAAGCACCAGACTTTGCCCTACGGCAGCAGGCAGGAGCTTTACCTCGATGACCAGCTGAAGGCTGTCGGCTTCGGCCGGAAAAGTATAATGCTCTGAAAAATAAACATATTGCTCAGCGCCTGCAAAGATGGTGAACTGCGCTTCTCTGGGCAATGGGAATGAAACCTGACCATCGGTGTCGCGGCTTCGACCTTCGAAAAGAAGGCTTCCGTCGCTAAGGCTGTTAACCCTGATCAAAGCCTGTAGCGGTTTCCCGTTGTCAGCACCGGTCACAAGAATTTTGACAGTTCGCAATGGCAAAGGTTTTAGCTCCGCAGGCAAAACAAAGGTGTAGATGTCATAACCGCCAAACCCATCGGGGCGTTTTGCGGCCATCCAGGCATTGTGGCCTGTAGCATCTGTGATGATATTGATTTCATCATCAGCCGAGTTGATGGGAACGCCCAGGTTAACAGGACTCGTCCATCGCCCGGTTTCATCGGTTCTGGACATAAACAGGTCGTAGCCACCCATACCGGGATGACCATCGGAACTAAAATACAGTGTAGAGCCATCGGGATGGAAAAAGGGAGCCATTTCGTTGCCGCTGCTGTTGATCACAGGGCCAAGGTTTTCGGGCCGCGACCATTGACCGTCGGGCAGCCTGACCGAGCGATAAAGGTCGGAGCCGCCTAAGCCCCCGGGTCGGTTGCTGGAAAAAATAAGCGTCTGACCATCAGCTGAAATGGCAGGCTGGGCATCCCATGCTGAGCTGTTAAGCTGACGACCGAGGTTTAGGGGCAACGACCATTGCCCATTCCTGAGCTCTGAAACGTAGATATCGCAGCTTCCGAACCCGTCAGGCCAACCACATCCTGCAAACCAAAGGGTGTTGCCATCAGGCGAAATCACCGGAGCTCCCATATTGTATTCAGCTGATTGCCAAGCCACAAACTCGGATGGAGCCGTCCAGCCTTGACTCGTTTGCTGCACCACGAGAAAGGTTTCGGAAGCAGGCCGACCTCCCCTGCCCTCGCCCGCTTGTTTGCGGGTGAAAAGGAGTTGACTACCATCCAACAATATGGAATTAGGGATTTCGTCGTCGGAGGTATTGAGCGGTGGTCCAAGATTTAGTAATGATACAGGATAAGGATTTGCGACAAGCTTCTGTCGTAGTTTGCTGACCTCTAAGCGTTTGATAAGCATAGGAAGCTCGTTGTCGCGAAATCCTTTGGATTTTAATGCCCTTTCGAAGGAATCTGCGGCTTCTTGATATTGTCCCTTGTTGAGGTGCAATTCGCCCAGTATGGCCCAAGCCCGCACAAACCGAAGGCTGTCGATTGCTAAAGCCCGACTGAACGCATTGAATGCCAATTGGGTATCATCAATTTCCATTGCTGCTTCACCAAGCAGCATCCATGTGTGTCCATGCTGTGGATGTTTGACAAGGAATTGTTGAAAAACAGGTACTGCCTTGTCATATTCGCGCTTATCGAAATGGGTTTCGGCTTTGGCAAGCAGCCTGGCATCGCGTGCGGGCAGAGGCTGGCCTAACGACTGAAAACTGTTTAGTAAAAGGGCTAAAACGATGATTGTGAATACCTTCAGGGAATACGCATGTATTTGTGGCTTTGCAGGCTGATGCGCCACTTCGGATGTTGCATTACATAATCGGTGAGCCATGGCATAATCTTTTCCGAGACGCTCCATTCAGGTTGTAAATATAGCAAACAAGCGCTGTGCAGCAGGGCAGCATTGCGTTCAGCCCATTCGATATCGGCCTCTTGCTGGATGACCACTTTGAGCTCGTGCGCAAGCTGATAGATTTCCGGTCTGGGTGGTGAAAACTTTTTTGGCGACAGGCAAATCCAGTCCCATTGGCCTGATAAAGGGTGTGCACCGGAAGTTTCGACCATGGTGCGTATGCCCAGGGCATGCAGACAGGAGGTGAAATAGTCAAGCGGATAAAGCGATGGTTCGCCACCGGTCACCACCACTGTCTTTGCCGGATGCAAGGCTGCACGTCCGGCTATTTCGTCGGCGCTTACGGGCGGGAACACCGAAGCATTCCACGAAGCTTTGGTGTCGCACCAATGACACCCAACGTCGCATCCGCCAATACGGATAAAATAAGCTGCCTGCCCCATATTATGGCCTTCGCCCTGAATGGTGTAAAACTCTTCCATCAGCGGCAGCTTCCGGCCGCCATCGAGCAGATCATGAGTATTATGGTTATGACTTAAGGCAACGGACATTGGGTTTTATACTTTTTGGTTGCAATCAGCACCGAAGATGGCACTGATTTTAAATCAGTTGCAGGCACAAAAAGGCTGCGGTTGTTCCGGCAGGGAGATATGGTTGACCGCCAGCACGATTCATCCTCCTGATTGAAAAATTCAACAGTGATGAATTGTTTTTGTTTCTTCTTAAACTCAAAGGTGTAGCCGTTATCGGCCCGGGCAATATTCAGTACTTTCTGACAGGGCTTAAACGATGCATTGCTGTTCGATTCTGCACTTGCAACCCAATTATTCACATTGAAACTGAAGGCGCGGGCAGCTGCCGTTTTGCTTTTTTCGGAAGTGATGACTACCTGCCCCGGAGCGGTAAACACCACGGCTTCAATTTGGTTGGTGACCAGGCCTGTAAGGTTTAACCTGATTTTGGTTCCAGCGAAAAAGTCGTCAGGACGGGCATCGCCAAAAACCCAGACAAAAGGTGTCCATGTTTTGTTGACATAGCCTACAAGCACCAATAGTCCGGTTTCGGGCTGGTAATCAGCACCCGTAACAAGTCCTCTGCTGTTGAAACGGCTTACTAACTGTGCTTCATAGCTGCCCGGTTGAGATGGTAACTTGTAAAGCCAGGTATGACCGTCGGCCCAGTTTTTCGAAAACAGGAAGAGTCCGTCGGCAGTGGCAATCATGGCTTCGCAGTCGTAGTTGTGTGCCAGATAGGGTAGGTCGTAGGGTTGGTCGGGGTAAGTAAAGGTGATGGTATCGGCCAACACGGTGGTGTCGCCGCTATTTGGGATTGATGCGAGAGCAATCCTGTATATCTGGAATTCGCGGCGCTTTCCGGCATTATTGCCAAAATCACCGATGTAGAGATATTGATCATCCATGGCCAATTCTTCCCAATCCACATTCACGGCATTGGAGAGCCGGATGCGTTGCAAAATCTTGCCATCAGTGGCTGATAGGGCATAGATAACCGGCTTATGACCACTATCATTGTGGGTTAGCAATTTACCATCATGGAAAGCCAGACCCGAAGTTTCGCGCACTTCGTAGGGTATTTCGAACATAAAATCGAGGCGGGCGCCTGACTTCGGGTACCTGCATTGCTCGTCCGGCTGATTGTGCAGTGCGGCTGAAGGGCCACCAACTTGATCAGTTGCTTTGCTGTGGCGCTGGGCATGGGTCATTGCACATGGCGCCAGAAGTAGCAGAAATAAAACCACCGAAACAAATGCTGCCCCTCTCATGAGCCGTAATAAGCTTTTTTGTAGGCCGAAAGGGTATTGCTCAGCAACGAAACAATAGTGAGAGGGCCCACACCACCCGGAACAGGTGTGATGCGCGAAGCCACTTTGACCACTCCATCAAAATCCACATCGCCTTTAATCACATAACCTTTTTCGGCTTGCTCATCGGTTATGCGGTGAATGCCTACATCGATCACCACGGCACCGGGCTTGACCATGTCGGCGGTAACGAAAGCCGGCACGCCAATGGCAGCGATTAAGATATCGGCCTGCCTCGAAATTTCGGGAAGGTTAACGGTCTGACTGTGGCAAAGTGTAACAGTGGCGTTACCTTTCGGGCTTTTGCGTGAAAGCAGCACACTAATGGGCGTTCCCACAATATTCGACCTTCCGATCACTACGACATGTTTTCCGGCCGCAACGATACCACTGCGGTGAAGCAGCTCGACGATGCCGTAGGGTGTAGCAGGCAGGTAAGCAGGCAATCCGGCCATCATGCGACCGGTGTTCATCGGATGAAAACCATCCACATCCTTTTGCGGGGCAATATGCTCGATGATGCGGTCGGCATTGAGGTGCGCAGGCAATGGAAGCTGCACTATAAAACCGTCAACTTCTTCATCGTGATTGAGGAAGTGGATGATGTCCAGCAGCTCTTTTTCGCTCGTCTTTTCGGGCAGGCGATAGGTGGAACTGGTGATGCCCACCTGACGGCAGGCTTTTTCTTTGGAGGCTACGTAAGTTTCGCTGGCCGGGTCGTTGCCCACCAATACGGCAGCCAGATGAGGCGCCCTTTTGCCGGCATCGATAAGCGCGGCTGTTTCGGTGGCAATTTCTTTCTTTATCGCTTCTGCAATGGCTTTGCCATCAATGAGTTTATGCTCCATCAGGCTATGGTTTAGCGGTTGCGCATCTGCTGCATCATTTGCATCATCTTCCGGCCTCCGCCGCCGGTGAGGTTGCGCATCATCTTCGATATCTCGTCGAATTGCTTGATCAGGCGGTTCACTTCAGCAATATCAGTACCGCTTCCTTTGGCAATGCGCTTACGCCTGTTGCCGTTGAGCACTTTGGGATTTTCGCGCTCTTCGGGTGTCATGGAGTAGATGATGGCCTCGATGCTTTTGAAGGCATCGTCCTCTATTTCAGTATCCTTGAGGGCTTTTCCCATGCCTGGAATCATGGAAGCCAGGTCTTTGACATTACCCATTTTTTTCACCTGCTGGATTTGCTTGAGGAAGTCGTTGAAATTAAACTCATTGCGTGCCAACTTCTTGCGAAGACGCTCGGCTTCTTCTGCATCGTATTGTTCCTGCGCCTTTTCGACGAGGGTTACAATATCGCCCATGCCCAGGATGCGATCGGCCATACGGCGGGGATAGAATACATCGAGGGCATCCATCTTTTCGCCAATCCCCACAAACTTGATGGGTTTGTTCACCACGGTACGAATGGTGAGCGCAGCACCGCCGCGGGTATCGCCATCGAGTTTGGTGAGCACAACACCGTCGTAGTTGAGTCTGTCGTGGAAGGCCTTGGCTGTGTTCACTGCGTCCTGTCCGGTCATGGCATCCACCACGAACAAGGTCTCCTGCGGATTGACAGCGGCTTTGACAGCGGCAATCTCGTTCATCATCTGCTCATCGATGGCCAGACGACCGGCGGTATCGATGATCACTACGTTGAAGTTCTTGTCTTTGGCATACTGAATAGCCCTTTTGGCAATGCTTACCGGATCTTTGCTCTGTTCGTCGGCAAAAACTTCCACTTCGGTTTGCTCGCCGAGCACCCGGAGCTGGTTGATGGCAGCAGGACGATAGACGTCGCCGGCCACCAGCAGGGTTTGTTTGCCCTTTTTGCGCTTGATATAGTTGGCAAGTTTTGCTGAAAAGGTGGTCTTACCGGAGCCTTGCAGGCCGGCGATGAGAATCACCGTTGGGTTGGCCTTCAGGTTGAGTTCGGCATGCTCGCCGCCCATCAGCTCGACCAGCTCGTCGTGCACAATCTTGACCATCAACTGCCCCGGCGATACTGCACTGAGGATCTTTTGCCCCAGGGCCTTTTCCTTGACATTGTTGGTAAAGTCTTTGGCTATCTTGAAGCTGACGTCGGCATCCAGCAGGGCTTTGCGCACCTCCTTCAGTGTTTCGGCCACATTGATTTCGGTGATGCGACCCTGGCCTTTCAATATTTTAAACGAACGCTCTAGTTTTTCGCTGAGACCTTCAAACATAGGTATTTTGGATTTTGAGCGGCAAAAGTACAAAAAATGCCCATTGCTCAGGGATGGAAAGCTTGACGGGCAAATCGCGACAGCAGACTGATTAACAAGCTTTAAGATAAATTGATGTGCCTTCAGGACATTGCCTGCGGCTGCAAAGCTATCTTTGCAGGCGAACGACAGAAAGCCTTATGACGGAGGAGCATTTCAGCCTATTATTTATTGCAATACTAGTGGGAGCAGCCATCTGGTTCAGACATTGGTACCGTTCGCAGCCGCGCACCTACAAAGTTTCGGAGCAGATAAGCGGTGGAAAGATGCTTGCGGTGACCGAGATAAATCCGCGATGGGAAACTGCCTCCATCGAGCTCGACATCAAAGGGAGAGAACCCCTTGGTGAATTCGAAGCCTTTGTGGAATTTATTCCTTTACGTGGCGAAACAACCCGCCTAAGCCTTGTCGATCTGGGCATTGATGATATCCTGGTTCATCGCAGCGATGATGGCCGGCAATGCAGCATCGTTTTCGAAAAACGCGACCTCATGCGAGGCATCCGCCACCGTGAAGTCAAACCTTATCATTTCAGGTTTGTTGTAGTGGAGGATCATTCGTTTGTAATTAAGTCGCACCTGTTTGGCTTTTCATCCAAATACATGCTTTTCAGGCCTGATACGGGACGATACAATTAATTCCATGGCTATGCGCATGAGCGAACTTTCGACGACCAATAAAATCCTGGCAGGGTTTGCGGTAGTTTTAGGCTTTTATATCCTTAAGGAGCTGGCATTCATCTTTGCTCCGCTCATGCTTGCATTTATCCTCACCTTGTTGTTTATGCCTTGGATGCGCAGACTGTTGCGTAAAGGCATCAACCGCATTCTGGCACTTTCGATTGTTACTGCATCCATTGTTATCCTCGGGCTTGGATTTGGCTATATCGTCAGGCTTTCGGGCAAGCAGATTATCGAAGGCCGGGAAAGTTTCTACGACAAATTCGACAGTCGGCTTGGTCATGCCATAGCTCCTTATGCCGGTATGTTGGGCATAGCCATGGAATCCGACAAACCTGTGGTGCGCAATATCCTCGAAAGCAAGCAGGTGAATGAATTGATTTTCGGTAATGTGACTCAGACCCTTGGCACGCTGCAACGCACACTGACGTTTCTGTTTCTTACACTCTTTTTTCTTGTGCTTTTGCTGACCGGATCGGTTAATCTGGAGCGTTTGATGGGCCAAACCATATTCTCGACCAAAACACGCTCGGTGAAGACCTACATTGCCATCGAACAAAATGTGGTCAAATTTCTGGAAGTCAAGGCCTTTGTTAGCCTGCTCACCGGCATTGCGTTTGGCCTGATCAGCTGGGGCATGGGGTTGAGTTTTCCGCTGTTCTGGGGCCTGATGGCTTTTGCGCTGAACTTTGTGCAACTCATTGGTTCGCTCTTCGTTACGGCCCTGGGTATTATGTTTGCCTTTGTTGAGCTCGACAGTGCCACCGCTGTGTTGCTCATCTCAGGCCTTTTTGCGGCATCGCAGCTGCTCATTGGTTCGGTGCTGGAGCCAATCCTGATGGGTAAATCATTCAGGATCAACATCCTTGCCGTGCTGTTTATGTTGATGTTCTGGGGTTATATGTGGGGCATACCCGGAGTAATTCTTTCAATACCCATCACGGTCATCATTAAAACACTGCTTGAGCAGTTTCAGAGCACCAAAGGATTGTCGCGCTTACTCTCCTGATCGACATCAGGTTACGGTTTCCATAACCGGATTATAATTCAGATACGCTTTGGTACGAATGATTTCAGCCATGCGCTCAGCTGCTTGCAGAATCTCGGTATGGGTGTTGTAAAGCGGTGCAAATCCCAACCGGATGTTGTCGGGTCTTCTGAAGTCAGGAATGACAGGTTTTGCACCGTCCATAGGATGGATGAGCGCCTGGCAGATGCGATAGCCTTCGGGATGTCGGAGTGCAATATGCGAACCCCTATGCTGTTCGGAGATGGGCGAAGCCCAGACAAAGCCTGCAGGCTCGAGCAATTGTTGAAAGGCCTTGTAAAAAAAAGTGCTCATGCTCAGACTCTTTTGCCTGATGTTGTCCATTCCGGCCCCGACAAGCAAATCCAGTCCGGGTTCGATGGCAGCCATCGACAAGATGGGCGGCGTTCCGACGGCGTACTTCCAGATGTCGAGGCGCGGCCGGTATTGTAGCTCGAACTGAAATGGTTCGGCGTGCCCAAACCAGGCCCAGATTGCATTTTCCAGAATGGGCTGCAGTTGCTTTTTCACATAAAGAAAAGCAGGAGCGCCAGGCCCGCCGTTCAGGTATTTGTAGGTGCAACCCACAGCAAGCTCGGCACCCCATTCGTTTAATTTCAAGGGCACAGCTCCGACAGCATGACTCAGGTCCCAGATTACTTTTGCGCCTGCACTCTCCGCAAGGGCATTGATGCCGGCCATATCGTACATATAAGCGCTTTTAAAGGCAACATGGCTCAGACAAATTAAGGCAGTGTTGGCGGTGATGCCAGCCTTCAGCGCTTCGATGGGCGCATGAATACCGTCCGATGATGGATGAATGACAAGCTGATGATTGTGGAAATGGCTGTTGATAAGGCCTTGCATGACATAAAAGTCAGAAGGAAAATTGAGGTCGTCGCTCAAAATCTGCGTGCGACCCGTTTGCATACCCAGCACGCCGTAGGCCAGCTTGAAGAGGTTGACCGAGGTGCTGTCGCCTACAAAAATTTCATGTTCTTCGGCTCCAACAATTTTTGCAATCTTGCCGGCAATGCGCGGCGGTGTTTTCAACCAGTGCTCGTTCCATCCCCGAATGAGCCTATCGCCCCATTGGTCATTAATCACCTGATGCATCAGCTCAGCAGTGGCAACGGGAAGACGGCCAAGCGAATTGCCGTCGAGATAAATCACCTCTGATACATTCGTAAAGCAATCGCGGAATGCCGACAGCGGGTCGGCCTGGTCGAGTGCAGCAGCACTTTTCCTTAGTGTTTCCAGACTATTCATGGCCTTTGAATAATGCACGTATTTCAGGCAGCATCATTTCCACCCACAGGCGGTACATTTTTCCGGAAGGATGAAGCTGGTCGGAAGCCAGCAGCGAAGCATCGGAAGCGGCGAGCCGTGATACATTGGTGATATTGAAAAACAAGATGTTTCGGGCGACTGCCTCCTGTCGGATAACTTCGTTGAATTCGTCAATTTCGCGGCCAATCTTTGCACGGTCGCGGCCGGCTGCAAACGGCGTGACACCCCAGTCGGGAATAGAAACCAGAAAAACACGGCTCGTATCGCCTCCGGCGAAGCTGATCGCTTTGTTAATCAACTGAATCAGCTCGATGCGAAACTGGGTTACCGGTCTGCCGCGATACTGGTTATTGACGCCAATGAGCAGCGAAACCAAATTAAACGTATCGGCCGGTTGCTGCTGGTTGATGGCAGCCATGAGCTCATCGGTGGTCCAGCCGGTGCGTGCAATGATGCGCGGTTTTTCAGTGGCAAGGCCTGCCTGATTAAGCAAAGCTGCCAGCTGCACAGGCCACCGGTCGCTTTCGCTTACTCCTTCGCCGATCGTATAGCTGTCGCCTAAGGCCAGATATAGGATAGCAGACTTTTCATCCAAATGACTATCAGATGGTTGAGTATTAATCATTTTGCTGCATGCGACCTGAGCTGAAACAATGAGGAGAAAAATAAGCGATACCAGTGTTTTCATTCATCAACGATTAGGACAACAAACAATGTTAAGCCTAAAAAGTTTGTGCCTTGTCAAGGCAATGCGCAGCAAAGTTTACAAAATGTTGACAAAAAACAAGATGCGCTTCACATCCTCTTAAAGGTATGCAAGGGCATTTTCCATAATTTTGGCAACTCATTACAATAGACTTTTTGCATTGCACTTCTACATTCAATCCACTTTAGAAAGTCATCTTTTTAAAATCGGTCAAACACTAAACAACATATCTCTATGAGACATTTTTCCAGATTTGTAAGCTTTACAATCTTTGTATCTTTCATGTTGCTAAGCCACTGGGGTACAGGACAGCAAGTGATCGGAAGCTTTCCAACAATGGATGGCGGATTCGAAGGGCAAACTGCGGGCACACCTGCAACTGTAAGCTCAATAGCGAACAACGTTCAAAGAACCGATTGGACGGTTCAAAATGCTTCTGGTACAGCAACTATTTCAGAAACTGGCGGTAGATCAGGCCCAAAATACATCACTTTCGGAGCTACGGCAGCACGAAGGTTGCAATCGCCCACAGCAGACGATCAGGCTATCGCAAATGCGACTTCCTATACCGTTCAGTATTTTTACAGGACAACGGCTGTTCCAAGTAACGGGCAGGTGGGTAATTCACCGGACGGAACTTCTCAACCTGGTACATATGCAAATGTAACCTTGGCCAACACTTCCGGTGTATGGACAAAGGTAACTCAATCTCAAACTTCTGGAACGAGCACAAACACTCCCCGCTATGGGATCAGCATTATCAGGTTTAGTGGAGCAAGTAATACTACAATGGATATTGATGATTTTGTGGTTTATGCCGGACCAGTTGACAACACCGCTCCAAACTCACCAGGAGCAGTAACGGTAAGTAATGCAACATCATCTTCTTTGGATATTAGCTGGGGCGCTGCTTCCGGCGGTGTGGATGGCGGAGGTTATGTGGTGGTGCGGTATGCCACAAGCCCCAATGCAGACAATGACCCCAATCAGAATGGCATTTATGCGGTTGGCAACACCATCACCAACGGAACCGGCTCGCTGGCCGGCACGGTGCGCTATGTTGGCACTGCCACTTCGTTTACCGACAATGTTGGCCTCAGCAGCGGAACGCAATACTGGTACAAGGTTTACACGGTTGACAAAGCCTTCAACTATTCCGACGAAAGCACCGGCACAGGAACAACCTCAGGCGGAAGCACACCCACCATCAATGTTAGCCCTACATCACTTACCGGCTTTACCTACATCATAGGCAGCGGCCCATCGGCCGAGCAAAGCTTCTCTGTAAGCGGATCAAACCTGACTGCTGCCATCAACCTCACTCCTCCCGCCAACTATGAAATTTCAACAACAACCGGCGGCAGCTTTGCAGCCACGAACCCCATTGTGATTAATCATGTCGGAGGCACCGTAGCGCCAACCACTATTTATGTCCGGCTGAAGGCTGGGCTGGGAGTTGGCAACTATAACGACGAAAATATTACGGCTGCTTCCACGGGAGCGAGCAGCAAAACAGTTGGTTTGAGTGGAAGTGTTACCAGTCCGCCAACATCGGAAATCAGTATCAACCCGGCACAATTGCTTGGATTCTTCTACTTTTCAGGCTCAGGGCCATCGGATGTGCAGACTACCCTTGTCACCGGCAGCAATCTAACCGGAAACATCAGCATTGCAGCGCCTGCAGCTTATGAAATTTCTGCTACAGCCACACCATTCACTGCCGAAAATCCCCTCGTTTTAACACCTGCTGCAGGTAGTGTCAACGCGACGGTGTACATCAGACTCAAGTCAGGTGTTTCACATGGCATATATAATCAGGTCTTTACGGCTTCCAGTCCAGGTGCCGCCAATGCAACCCTTGATGTTTCAGGTGCTGTAATTGCTCCAAGTTTTACATTTTGGGATTTCAATTCAACATTTACTGCAACCAGCCCCGAACCCACTACCGGAACAGGAACAGCCAGTGTAGTGGGGAGCATGACCGGACCGGGCAGCGCCACCGGAACAACTGCCGGATGTTCGCAGACTACCGGAAATGCCTGGGCCATTGGCACAGCCAGCCCGGGTGCCACCAACGAATCAAGTGGCGTGCAATTTATGGTACCAACCACAGGCCGCGAAAATATCTGGATGATGTACGACCACAGACTATCCAACACCGCTACACGTACTGCACGCATTCAATATACCCTCAATGGCACTGACTGGATCAACCTCGACGTTACCCCTACCAACTACTTAAGCCTTTGCGCCAACCGTGGCGGCATCGACTTAGGCCGAATTGACGCATCAAACCCGGCGGGGACGAACGTATCAGACAGCTGGGGACGTCGCATTATCAACTTTTCCTCGATTAGCGGTGCCAACAATAACCCCAATTTCGGGGTTCGTATTCTGGCAGCGCATTATGCCGAAACTGGACAGTTCAGGCAGGCCAACAATGTTGGCTCGGTCGCTACCGGCGGGACATGGCGTTTCGATAATGTAGCATTCGGCGGAGATCAGCTTGCAGGAGGTGTTGCAGTGAAGCTCGCTGTTACCTCTGTTAATGGCGGCACAAGCCCCACAATCAACGTTCCTTTCTCCGTTACCGTTCAGGCTCAGGATAACAGCAATGTGGCCACCGTGGTATCTTCCAATACGCAGGTAACCCTCACCAAAGCCACCGGATCGGGAACATTGGGTGGTACGCTCATCGGCACTATACTTGCCGGAGAGAACAGTGTAACCTTTACCGACGTTACATACAACACAGCTGAGTCCGGCGTAAGCATCACAGCTTCTGCTACTTCCGGCATGACGCTGACAGCCGGCACTTCCTCCACATTTACAGTGCTTGCACCGGCCTCGCAACTTGCATTGGTGGGTGTACCCGCCAACGGACAGTCGGGCACCAATCTGGCCAGCTTT
Source organism: Bacteroidales bacterium (assembly GCA_035325985.1). Taxonomy (GTDB): domain Bacteria; phylum Bacteroidota; class Bacteroidia; order Bacteroidales; family F082; genus JALNZU01. Next base: position 16,171 of record DAOKYW010000019.1, on the reverse strand, counting down.
ACAGTAGAGGCACTCAGACCCGATAATACGGTGGACGGAAGCTACACAGGCAACATCACCATAGCCAAAGCTTCCGGCCCGGGAAATATTTCAGGAACCCTTGTCAAAGCCGCAGTGAATGGCATAGCCACATTCAACGACATTCAGTTCGATCAGGCCGGAACCTACACCATCACAGCCTCTGCAACAAATTTGACGAGTGCTACTTCCGGAAACATCCTGATCACAGGAGCTCCCACACTGACCGAGGTCTTACTGCCCCAATATATTCAAGGCATTAACGGTACCAATAACGACCGCATCATGTATGCATTCAGGGCAACATTGAGCAACCTGCTGCCCAATGCAACCTACCGCTATATCAATCAGATTGTAGATGGTACTGACGGTCCTACCGCAGGTGGAGCAGGCAACGTCATTTTTGTCAACAGCAACGGTACCTTTACACGCACTTCCTCACCTTCTTTTGCCAATCCGGTACCTCCTGCAACTGCTGCCTACGGTGAATTTACTACCGATGCCTCAGGTAATTACACAGGTTGGTTTGTATCAGAGCCCACCGGAAATATCCGGTTTACGCCGGGTAATAATGTGCAGATGCGTATCCGCTTGAACAACGGAGCCGGTGGAACCACTGCCGTAACTTACCTCACCACTACGAATACGGTAAAGGTGATTAACTTTGGCACCACCGTAGGGTCGGCCACCCAGGGAACAGCCCTGAGGGCAGAATCGAATTTCACGCCGGGCAACTTTGCATTCCTCTATGATAATACTGCCGGAACAGGACGTCCGCTCTACGGCACGCCCATCGAAATTACCGGCCTGGATTACTCGGCCACAACATGGGCAGCATTTTTCAAAAATAATGTTGTTGGCGATGACGGCGCTTTTGCAGCCATCATCCCTAATCAGAATGCCAACGGCGTAAAGCTGTTCCAGCAACGCGCCTTTAACAATGGCAGCGTGGTCTCCAGCTTCAGCTCGAATAATGGACAGTGGGGATCGTATAATACAGTAAATCCTGCAGGAGGTACAACCAACGTGATAGTTGTTGATCTTAAGCAGGGACCATCCATCGCGGTCAGCCCCACGAGCCTCAGCGGATTCACTTATGCAGCCGGGGCTGGACCATCGGCCACACAATCGTTCGTGGTGAGCGGCACAAACCTCCTTGGTTATGTTGGCATTGATGCTCCTGCGGACTACGAGCTTTCGCTCAGCAATACACCCAATTTCCAACCCTATACTCAGATACTGCTCAGCCCAACGGGCACAACCCTCAACCCCACAACAATTTTCGTCCGCCTGAAAGCCGGGCTACCAGTAGGAACCTACAATCAGTCCGTTTTTATCGGCTCATTAAGTGCCGATCCACGTTCAGTCAGCCTGCAGGGAACGGTGAGCCCGGGCATCACCGAGCCTGAAAACCATGTTACCGGATTTGCAGCCAGCGCCTTAAACAGCAGTCAGGTGCAGGTTACATGGACAGATGCTGTTCCGCCTGCTTCGGGCTACCTGATTAAAGGCAGCACTATCGGCTTTGGCGACATTCAGGCTCCGGTGGATGGTGTAGCAGAAGCGAACAGCACACTGGTGCGCAATGTTGCTGCAGGATTGCAGACGTTCACCTTCGAAGGCCTTAATGCCCTTACCACCTATTACTTTAGGATATTCCCCTATAATGGTTCCGGAAGTTCAATAAAATATAAGGTCAGCGGAACAGTACCGCAGGCTTCCGCAGCCACTCCAGCCGGACCGATGATGACCGAAATATTGCTTCCGCAATACATTCAGGGCCTTAACGGTACCAACAACACCCGACTGCCTTATGCTTTCAGGCTTGCTTTCAGCAACCTGCTTCCAAATGCCACCTACAGATATATCAATCAGGCAGTGAACAGCACCGATGGTGCAACCGCTGCAGGCGCCGGAAATCCGATTTTTGTGATGGCCAACGGCGACTTTGTCCGCACAACAGCACCTAGTTATACGGTGGCCGGCCAATATGGCGAGTTTACCACCGATGCCTCGGGCAATTATTCCGGATGGTTCATGCTGGAACCTACAGGCAACGCCAGGTTTACCCCCGGTCAGGAAGTAGCCATGCGTGTGAGACTCAACAACGGTGCAGGAGGAACAACAGCCGCACACATTTTTACAACGCAAAACGTCACGGTGATCAACTTTGGAACGGATGCCAATGCGGCACAAGGCACTGCACTGATGGCCAACAGCAATTTTGCTCCCAAAAACTTCGTTTTCCTTTACGATCTTGGCTCCCGCAACGGTGACAGACCGGTAGCCGGAACACACATTGAACCATCGGGTGTTGACTTTGCCGGAAACACTTCCTACCCTGCATTCTACCGTAATCAGGTGGCCGGTGTGGCCGGTGCTTTCGGAACAATTGTGCCGAATATCCTGGCCAATGGAATCCGTAAAATCGATGAGCATAGCCTGACCACAGGCCAGCTTGTTGGATCATTTAGCTCCGCTAATGGCACCTGGGGAAGCACCTCTACGGTGAATCCCAATGGAGGCCTGACCAATATGCTGAGCCTCAATCTTGATTTTACACCAAATATCACCCTTACTCCGGCAACACTCAGCGGTTTCACTTATGTGGGTGGTCAGGGACCTTCGACCCAACAAAGCTTCACCGTGTCGGGTATCAATCTCAGCACTGCAGTTCAGCTCGCCGCACCGGCAGCCTATGAAATTTCGCTCACCGGCGGCTCAGGTTTCAGCGGATTGGCCAGCCTCAATCTTAACCCTGTCAACGGCACACTACATGCCACCACAGTGTTTGTCAGGTTAAAATCGGGTCTGGAGCCGGGCACCTATAACCAACAACTGACAGCAAGTTCGACAGGCGCAACCAATAAAACGCTGGCGCTGCAAGGCAGCGTTGTTGCACCGGCAGCCGAACCACCGGCGCATGCCATCAATTTTGCTGTGGCTGTCAATTCGCAGACGCAGCTTACCGCCTCCTGGATTGATGCCTCACCCAACGCACAAGCCTACCTCATCAAAGGCTCCACCGTCGGATTCGATGCTATCTTAGCCCCTATCGACGGACAACCTGAGGGCGACGCGTTGCTTGTAAAGAATATACCTGCCGGTCAGCAGCAGGCCGTATTTACAGGCCTAAGTCCCGAAACTACCTACTTCTTCAAGTTGTTCCCCTACAATGGCACAGGAGCTACCATCAACTTCAAAACCGACGGTGCTGTGCCACAAGCCAGCCGTGCCACCCTTGGCACTCCATCGATGACAACCCTGGTACTGCCTCAATACATTCAGGGTGTGAATGGCACCAACAACAACCGCTTGCCCTACGCGTTCAGGCTCAGGCTGCAAAATCTGAAACCTAACAGCACCTACCGCTACACCAATCAGGCTGTGAACAGCGCCGATGGACCAACAGCAACCGGAGCCGGCAACCCCATATATGTCAATGGCAATAATTTCTTCCGCACTGCCTCTCCCGGTTTAGCCGTGGCCGGACAATACGGTGAGTTTACCACCGATGCCACCGGCAGCTACAGCGGCTGGTTTATGATCGAGCCAACAGGCAATGTCCGTTTCACCCCCGGTACTGAGGTCATGATGCGTATCCGCCTCAACGATGGCGAAGGTGGCACCACGGCAGTAACCACCTTTACAACCAGCGAGGTGCAGGTGATCAATTTCGGCACAACCAATGATGCAGCATCAGGAACCGGTATCAGAGCCACTTCAGCCGCTTCGCCGCGCAATTTTGCCTTTGTTTACGACAACACAGCCGGTACAGGCCGACCGCTTTACGGCACCAGCATCGAAACTACGGGTGTCGATTATAGCGGCACTACCTACCCGTTGTTTTACCGCAACGAGGTAAATGGCATCAATGGCGCCTGGGGCGGTATTGTGCCCAATGTAAACCCACAGGGTATCAGAAGGATAGAAGAACGAAGCCTGGTAACCGGACAAGTTGTGAACAGCCTGAGCAGCGTGAATGGTTTCTGGGGCAACATCAACACCGCAAACCCGAACGGCGGAATCACCAACATTATCGTGCTTGATCTGGCCGGTGGAATCGGGCAGGAAAAGATTGCCGGTCAACTCAAGTATTTTAATGCCAACGAAACCGTCATCCCATCGCCCAATGCCAACGGAGTATTTTATGCGCAACTGTTCGAAAATGGTATCGCCGTGCGTCCGCGACAGCTCGTCAGCCATAATTTAGAACTAGGATTGCCCTCCTACTTCGAGTTTGCTAACCTCGAAGCCGGAAAAAGCTATACCCTGCGGTTGTGGGAGCAAACGCCCTCAACACTTCTGGGTAACAGCTGGACCTTCAACAACTGGGGCGGTGCCAGTGCAATCGACGCGGCTATCATCAGCTTCATGGGCATCAACAACCCCGTTGTGGCGCAGTATCCATGGATTATGCCCAGTGCCGGCAGCCCACTAACACCATTCAGCAGCTATCTGGCCGATGTGAACAACAGCGGCGATATCACCGGAAGCGATGCCTTGACGCTGGCTTACAGGATGATTGGTATGCCCGAAACTTCACCTTTCCCGGGTGGCAAGCCCAATTTCCTGCTTGCAGCCGCCAAAGTAGCCGGCCATTCGGTTAAAACCTATCCTGCTGCACCCGGCGTACTATTCAGCACAACAGGCAGTTACCAAGCAAACAGCTTAGCCAACACTGTGTATTATGAAGCTACTTTGCCGGCCCTCACCCCGGGAGTTAATATCTACAATGTATATTTTACAGCAGTTGGTGACCTGAACGCTTCATATTTCGATGCCAATGCGGCGCTCAAGCATCAGCCCGCTATCCGCTATCAGACAACGGATTCGCCCGAGTTCGCTTTGGCTATGGGACAAGATGCATCCATCAAGGCATTCAGCCTCGAACTCGAACTGGGTAAAGATTTGACCATCAATAAGGTTGAGGGTGCTCAGGCATGGAACTATGATGCAAACACCGGAAAGCTGCGTGCATTTGCACTCCACAACCAGCCGGTCAACTATGCTTCGGGCCAAAAGCTGATCTCCGTGCTGCTTGCTGACAATAAACCATTGACTCAGGCAAGATTGCTCGACATTGAACTGGTTGGTGCCACACTCGAAGTGCTGAAAAATACCGGCCTTGTCATCATCAGCCCCGAAGGATCTGCCAATCCTTCACTTGAACTTGCGCTCTGGCCCAATCCCTCATCAGGAAAGTCGAATATTGAAATCAGCCTCCCCGAACAAGGACAGCTGAGGCTGACAATCACTGACCAGTTGGGCAGGATGGTCTGGACATCGGAACAGCATGTTGAAGGCCTGGTTTACCGGACAAGCCTCGAACCATCCATGTTCGCAACGCCAGGACTCTACCATTTGCAGGTGCGTCTGCAAGGCGAGCAAGTGCATAACATCAACAGAAAATTGATTATTAAATAATTAAGTCTAAATAAGATGAAAAGCCGTCCTTTGGGCGGCTTTTTTTGTGGCATGAAGAAAAGAAGAAAGCAGGCTGTTTCATGCCGCTTATCCTACAGATTGATGCCGGGCAACAATGCAAAAGTCGTTTTACGACAGGGATGGATTTTACCGCAAAACTGAACCCATGAGGCTTTTGAAAATCCGCAATGGATTATAAAATCATAATGTATTGTGAAGCAGGGAACTAAAAAACATCTGGTAGAAAACACCATAACGCTTTGTTCTAAAAACATCACCTAAATCAAGATAACGTGCGCGCTCAACCAGTCAAAGGCTGATTATTTTTGAACAGAAGACTGTTAAAAAAAAAGGAATTTTAACAATTGCGTGATATTTTTGTATTATTGCCTTGATTTAGAACTGCAGGGCAGTAACCTATTTCAGACGTTCATCGTACAATCCTATAATCAAAAAAACTACTCATTTCCAGCTAATTGAATTTTTAATCAAAATTCCCTGCATGAAGCAAGACTACGCTCAACTCCATCAGATGCCCCCATAGGGAACCCATTTGCCGCCTTTATTCCTAAGAATTGAGGTGATTTATCGTATCTTAACCACACAAAAGAATAAGAACAAGCATAGTATTCACTTAACAACCATTAAAAATGAGAAAGTTTTATTTACTTCTCCTATTGATCGCGGTTTCGGCCGGTTTGATCGGGCAACAAGCAGCATCAATCGCTGAATTTGCTCCTGAGGCAAACTTCGCTGTAAAGCCAGCGGCTGATGTTCAACATGCAACTGCAAGCTTGCAGGAACTCATGGCCTTGCCTAAACCGAATACCTTCCCGGCTGTTTCATCGCCAAGCACAAGGACAGTGTACCTTTCGCAAGATTTCGAAACTCCATTTACGGGCACACCCGCAGCCCCTCCCGGCTGGACACAAAGCCGGTTTGTGATGCTTGGAACCGGTACGCCAAGTGCTAATGGTGTTAATGGAGAGAAAGACTGGCAACAGAATTTTAACACCGGCGCATCAACATGGACCTTTAATGGGTATTCTAGTACTCGCCCAGCTGCCGCTGTTTCCGGAACCGGGGTCTTATTTCTAGAAGATGGGTACTTTGGCAGCACTGCAACATGGTTTGGTTCAAGGCGCATTGAATCACCTGCAGTTAATCTCACTTCTTCGACCTCACCTTACGTGAGGTTCTGGCTCTGGTATCTCGCCGCTTCCAGCAATCTTAACCTCAGAGTTATGGCATCCGCTGATGGTGGTACTACATGGAACTCCATCATGGTGATTCCACCAAACGCCACTGCAACAACCACCTCAAGTGCCACGCCATGGCAAAGAATTAACGTATTGATCCCGACAGCTTATCGTACGGCAAATGCTAAATTTGGCATTGAGGCTACCAATACATGGGGAACAAACGATATCTGGATTGATGATTTTAGCGTTGAGGAGTTCACTCCAACAACCATTACGTCCGCTGCGAGTGGAAACTGGAGCGCTGCAGCTACATGGGTAGGCGGTATAGTGCCTTCGGCAGATAATCATGTCGTTATTGCTTCAGGACATACGGTGAACGCAGATGTCAACATCGCACGCGCTCAGAATATCACAATCAATGGCACGCTGGCTTACGCAGGAACTTCTCCAAGCCAGTTGATTCATGCTTTTGGTGATGTGACCGTAAATTCAGGAGGTACACTTAATTCCTTTAGCGGAACCACCGGAAAAAGTGTTTATTTTGGGGGAAATTTTACCAATAACGGAACCGCGAATTTCAGTGTAGGCGCTGGAAATATCGTTTGGCTGGGAGGAGCGCCCGCTTCACTCAGTGGCTCAGGCACATTTACCAATGGCCGCTCCAGTAATGCATGGCACCTCAACTCGGGCGGAGTAACTTACAACGTTCCTATAACCATCACAGGAACCATCGGTCTCTACAATGGGGTTGTCAATCCCAACGGTAATCTTACTGCCGGAAATTCGACAGTGGCAACCACACAAACCATTGACCGATCATCCTTAGGAAGCTTCTCGGCACAACCGATCTGGGGTACCGGCGTGAATAGAAGTGTAACATATAGCACAAACAACTATCATCCGGCATCCAAACAGCTTTTCTCTTCAGGTCATGAAATCCGCCAGGTTGATGGCATTGGCTATGTAGAAGGAACGTTAACCATGAACGCACACGATAACGTTCAGCTAAGCAATCCTGTAGTTCTTGGCACTGCCACTTTAGGCACACTCACCTTAACCCGCGGCATTCTGGTTACTACAGATGCTAATTTGCTTACATTGAGCACTTTTGTTGCCGGGCCTACCGGTATAGCTCAGACAATAGCTACGGCACCCGCAACGCATATTACCAATCATGGCTCGTATATTGCAGGCCCTCTGAGGATAAATTTCCCGACAACCGGTACTGCGTCCAGAAACTTTCCGTTGGGCGTTGGAACAGGTTTTGCAGGCCCTTCGAGGAATGAAAATAACCTGAAGACTATGTCGTTCGGCTCCTCAACAGCATGGACAGGCTCAACGGTAAAAGTCAGTCTGGTAGGGCCGTTGTCAGGCACAGCTAATTCCCCTCTTACTCAGGTGATAACCACACGAGGCTGGTACGTTGACCTGCTTGGCGGCCCGGATCTTCCTGCCAACACTACGGTTACACTCCGCGGCCGAAACAACACAGGTGGCAACAGCGACAACCTCGTTGGTGATCAGTCAGAACTCAGGATTGCCCAAGCCACAGCAATCACAGGTCCGTGGAATAACAGATCCAATGCTTCGGGCACAGGCCCTATTCTCGATAATACCGAGTATTCCAGAACTACCTCAGTAGCAGCTCCGGGGCCTATTGCGCCAATTGGCACACAAGGTGCTTACTTCGGCTTTGCCACAACCATGACCGCTGCCAACCCGACCGGTGTTACTGCCGTTGCTGACGGACAAAACAAGATTGACATCAACTTCGTTCCTAATGCAGCGAACAACCCTGTTGTGATAGTGTTTAACACCACAGGCACATTTACTGATCCGACCGGTGCACCTCCGGCAGTTGGCCAATCGTTTGCAGGCGGAACGCTGATCTATAACGGACTAAGTTCTCCATTCAGCCATACAGGACTTACCGCTGCTACAACTTATTATTACAAGCTATTCTCATACAGTGCCCCAATGTATTCATCGGGTGTAACTGCCAACGCTACTACTGCTTGTCCGGTTTACACTACCTTCCCGGTGACTGAAAGCTTCGAAGCTGTGACGTTTCCGCCTGTTTGCTGGAATGTTGCTCAGGTAAGCGGAACGGGTTTGTGGGAAGGAACTGCGAGCGGATCCAACCCGACTACCACTCCGCAGCAGGGCACCCGCATGGCTCAATTCAGGAGCTACAACTTTTCATCTGGTGCGTCATCTATTTTGGTTTCTCCTGCGATTAATTTCCCCAATGCCAATTACAGGGTCAATTTCTGGATGAACAGAGATAATGGCTACCTAACCAATGCCGATCGTGTAGTCGTTCATTACAATACTTCTCCAAATTTGACAGGCGCAACCGAGCTCGGCACTGTTCACCGAAGCATTAACCTTGCACCTGTTGTCAGCACAGGAGGATGGTATAATTACATCTTTAATCTTCCAACAGGCTCCTCTGGAACCGGATATATTATTTTCCAGGCCATAAGCGCCTATGGCAACAACATTTTCCTTGACAATGCCAAAATCGAGGTGATTCCCCCACCATGTATTGTCCCCTCTGCCCAGCCCACTGCGCTTAACCTTACCGCTACATCTACATCGGTAAATGGTACTTTCACGGCTTCTCCGACGGCCAATGGCTACCTGGTTGTTCGTCATACCTCTGCCACTCTGGGAGGCGCTCCGGTAAACAATACCGTATATGCTGCCGGCGCAGCTCTTGGTGATGGTACCGTAGTTTACAACGGCCCACTTACAGAATTCTCAAGCACTAGCCTGAACAGCAGCACACAGTATTTCTTCTTTGTGTTTGCCTACAATCTTTCTGAAACTTGCACAGGCCCGGTGTACCGGACGGCTTCACCATTGACAGCGAATATCACTACCGGTCCGGCTGCACCAGCCACGTTCACTGCAACACCGACAAGCAGCACTGCCATTGCTTTCACCGCCACACCTAATGCCCAGAACCACAATATCATTGTGGCATGGAATACCAGTAATACCTTTGGCACGCCAACCGGAACCTTAACACCCGGGTCAACAATACCCGGAGGCGGTACGGTGCACTATGTTGGCGCAGCTTCCGGCCTCTTCCCACACACAGGATTAAAACCGGCAACACAGTATTTCTATCGCGCCTGGTCGGTGGTGGCAGGACCGGTTTATTCTACCACTTTTGTAAATGCCACTGCAACCACGTTGTTTGGAACGCCGTTCACACAAAACTTTGATGCATCTCCAACTGGAACAACCCTGCCTCCCGGCTGGTCAAGCTATGCTTCAACTACCGGCACCGATGCCAGACCATGGACTATTAGTAACAACACCACAATTGGAAACGTTTCAGCTCCCAATTTTGTCGGGGTGTTTTACCATGCATCGCTTGCAAAGAATGAGTGGATGGTTACGCCTGGTATTCAGCTAACCGCCGGTCAGCCTTATCTTGTAAGGTTTTATGTCAGAGCGCCCGGGTATTTGGGAATTCCAGAGAAAATGAAAGTAACCGTTGCCGGCACAAATACCCTTGCAGGTATCAGTGCAGGTACAGTTATCTGGGATAATCCGAACATGCTGATTGCCTCGTACCAGGAGCAGGTGATCAACTTCACACCCACTACCACAGGTCCTCATTATTTTGGATGGCATGCCTATTCGGTAGCGGACGTTGATTTCATTGCTGTGGATAATATCAGAATCGAAGAGCAACCTGCATTCCAGTTTACACCCGAAGAGGCCAACTTCAGGGATATTTACGCCGGTATGCAGTCGGCACCGACTCAATTTACATTGAAAAATAACCGCACGACACCCATTACCGTGAGCGGAGTGAATATTATTGGCACCCACGCTGATCAGTTCGTGAAGCAGGACGGTAACACGTATCCGCTTACCATACCGGCCAATGGTACGGCCACAGTGAATGTAATCTTCAAACCTACTTCAACGGGACAGAAGAATGCACAGTTGCAGGTAGTGGAAAACAATGGAACATGGACTGCAGCGCTTACCGGCCGCGGCTATGTGCATAGTCCACAAAACCTGACAGCAAATCCTGTGGCGCCCACCCATGTGCAACTCAACTGGGAGGCACCGATTTTCCCGGCCAACGAAATCAGGTATGATGATAATAGTGTTGAAACTTGGCTGCTTGTAGCAAGCCCGACGGCTACAACACATTTGATCAGCCAGCGGATTACCATACCGCAAAACGGCCAGCTGACACATTTATCAGTTTTAAGCAGGATAGATGCAGCGGGTTCGGTTAATTGGGAAAATATTATGCTATGCAGCGAAACCGGAGGCAATCCCAACCTGGCTACACCAATTCAGACGTTCAGCAATGTTCCGGTGACTTCGACAACCGGTCAGTGGAATGTTTTCCAACTCACTACTCCGCTTAACGTAACAGCCGGACAGAACTACTATATTGTAGCTCAATGGCCTGCTGCCAGCTCAACAGGACCGAGGGTTGGAAATGATGCCGGTTTTGGTTTTGGACGAAGCCGCTGGTCAAACGATGGCGGAACAACATGGAATAACTGGACCGGAAACTTCTTCATGAGAGCATATATGAACCTTAGTTCAAAGGGTGAGCTTGTGCTTAAGTCAGGTGAGGAAAATCCGGCTATGAAGTATCTGCCTGTGCAAAGCATTATGGAGCGTGCCAGTGTGGAAAAATCATTATTTGCTGACGTAAGTGGTATCGAAGCTCCGGCCATCATCGCCACAGGCGAAGCCACAGAAGGTAAAAATCCCACGGGTTATGTGGTATATCGCGGAACCACATCCGGCAATTACGATACACAGTTCAACGTGAGTGGCACAAGTTATCTTGACCAATCCACAGCCGGAGCCAGCAGCTATTTTTATGCTGTTGCAGCTGTTTATCCACAAGGGCAAGGTTTGTCGAACGAAGTCAATGTCAACACACTCTGCACCACGCTGCCCATACCATATGTACAGAATTTTGATGTTGCTACCTTCCCTACTTGCTGGACACAAACCATCAGCGGCGCTTTGCCCTCAAACAGGTGGACAGTAGCGAATGCAAGCAATGCCGGAGGCACACCTTATGAAATGCGCGCTTCTTACGTGAATAATATCGGGATTTCAAGACTTATCAGCCCGGCCCTGAACACGCAAGGTGAGTCGCAACTCACCCTCAGGTTCAGGTCAAGAATTGATGATTATGGTCCTGGTGCTACTTTTAAGATTCAAACCAGCTCGGATGGCATAAATTGGACAGATGAACAATGGTCGTTTGCTACCCAGAGCAATACAACTTACCCACCTGAAATTATCACCACAACCCTGCTAAATAATATTGGTTCAACCACTTATGTAGCCTGGGTCATTGATGGTAATCACTTCCAGTTTGATTACTGGGATATTGATGAAGTGCTGATTGCAGCAGGTATGAGTGTAACTGCAGTTCCACAGAACCTAAGCTGTTTCGGCTCCAACGACGGTTCGATCACACTGAATGTACTTGGCGGATTACCTCCTTACACTTACCTCTGGCTGGGACCTAATGGCTATACCTCGACGGACCAGAACATCAGCGGATTGGCAGCCGGAGTGTACAACTATACGGTGTTTGATGCCAATAACGTTCAGGTTTCCAATTCAGTTACACTCACACAGCCGGATGCTATTCCAGCACCTACTTTATCGAACATTACTACGGTTTATGATGGCATGGAGCACACCATTACGGCTGTACCTGCCACAGGAACCGAACTGGTATGGTACGATGCTGCCACCGGCGGTAACGTCACAACAGCACCATCGGCCACCAATGCAGGCATTTACACAGCATGGGCTGTGAGCAAGAATACGACCAATGGTTGCGAAAGCGCACGTGTACAGGCTACGCTCACCATCAATAAGAAGCAGCTAACCGTGACTGCCGACAATCAAACTGTTTGTCAGAATCAGCCGCTGCCAACACTCACCTTTAGCTATAGTGGCTTTATAACCGGTGAAGGCCCCGAAAATCTTGATGCACCTGTGGTGATCTCCACAACTGCACAGGCAGGCGGAGCCGCCGGAACTTACCCAATTACTGTTTCGGGCGGTGCAAGCAATAACTACAGCTTTACTTATGTAAACGCCACCCTGACCATGATCAGCTCGCCGACGGTGAACGCCGGTGGCAATGGCTCAGTATGCGTATCCGAGTCCTTCCCGTTGGTTGCAGCTACCGCATCCAATTACGCAACCGTTCTCTGGACAACCAGCGGAAATGGTACATTCAGCAATACAGGCATTGTGAATCCGGTTTATACGCCTGGTTCGCAGGATATCGCCAATGGTTCTGTGGTACTCACCATCACCGGCGACCCCGGAAGCCAATGTGCGATGAGCAGCAGTATGACCCTGACCCTGCAGAATGACCTGCCGGTTAGCGTAACTATCACCCAGGTTACTCCTGAAATCTGTATCGGATCGCCTGCCACATTCCAGGCAGTGCCTGTCAATGGTGGTCTGGCTCCGAGTTATCAATGGAAAGTGAATGGCGTGAATGCCGGCACCAACAGCGCAAGCTTCACCTATGTTCCCGCCAATGGTGACGTAGTAACGGTGGTACTCACTTCGAGCATTGGCTGCGCCCTGAATAATCCGGCCACATCCAACCCGCTTGTGGTTAATGTTACCGGAAACCTTATTGCAGGTGTGAGCATCACTTCGAGCGCAACATCTGTTTGCACAGGCACTCCAGTTACCTTCACAGCCAGCCCGGTCAATGGCGGTCAGAACCCCAGCTACCAATGGAAAGTGAACGGCAACAACGCAGGCACCAACAGCCCAACCTTTACCTATTCTCCGGCCAATGGTGATGTGGTTACCGTGGTTATGACCTCGAACCACCTCTGTGCTGTGCAACCCATTGCCACTTCGAATGCGATTACAATGGTGGTTAATCCTCCCCTGCTCGAGCTTGCTGCCAGCCCAACACGCGGTGGTACGGTAAGTGGTGGTGGCAACTTTGCTTTTGGCACACAGGTACCTGTAGTTGCAACACCAGCACCGGGATGGGAATTTGTAAACTGGAAGAACAAAAACGGCGTGGTAGTATCCACTAACCCCACTTTCAGTTTCACTATTACCGAATGTTACGAACTGCTGACGGCTACCTTCAGCTCGACAGCCAAGATTGCCGGACAGATCAAATATTTCAACCCGAACGAAACTGTCATTCCTTCGCCCAACAGCCGCAGCGTATTCTACGTTCAGCTCTTCGAAGGAGGACAGCCGGTTAGCGAAAGGCAACTCGTAAGTTACAACTTCGAGAACAACCTGGATTCATACTTTGAGTTTATCGGTGCTGAATCAGCTAAAACCTACACCCTGCGCTTTTGGGAACAGGCTAATCAGAATTTCCTGAACACTTCGTGGATGTGGAACAACTGGGGAGGCCTCAGCTCGATCGATGCACTTTTGCTTGGGTATATGGGCGCCGGCAATCCTTTGCTTACCACCTTACCATGGATTGCACCTGTTTCTGTGCCCAACTACACGGCGCTGTTCAGCCAGGCAGCCGACCTGAACAATTCGGGCGATCTGACCGGTTTGGACGGACTCCTGCTGCAATACCGCATAGTGAACGATCCGGCCTATCATCCGCTGCCCGGTGGTAAACACGACTTCCAGTTGGCGACCGTACGTTTGGAAAATCACGCCGCAAAATCGTATCCACAGGCACCTACATCGGTATTTACTCCACATGGTGTTTATCAGGCAGGCTCGCTAGCTACAAGCGTCTATTATGATGGTGTACTTACCGGACTGGAGGATGGACTGAATGTCTTTAACATCTACCTGGTGACCACCGGTGACCTGAATGCCTCGCACATGCCTTCCGCAAACAGCAAATCCACATCAAGCCTGGCATATCAGGGTGTGATTAATGCCGCCAAGGGAGATGAGCTCGTGATTCCGGTTCTTGCCGACCGCAACCTCAGCCTTGGTGCTGCAGGCCTTGGCCTGAAGTACAACAAGCAGCTGATTGAAGTGATCAGCGCCGAAGGATTCCCGGTACATTACATCGACAGCAAGGCTGGTGAAGTCAGAATGAGCAAGGTAGATGTTAATGGCTTCAATATCAGCCAGGGACAGGCCATCGCAACCCTGAAGGTCAAACTGCTTGCTGACATCAGCGCCGGAACATCTTTCTTCGAACTGTTGCCAATGACTGAATTTGTCAGCCCGAACCTGAATGTTGAAGCTTTAACGCTGAAAACCAATTACATCGAGACCGGCTCGGGTAGTGGCGAAATCAGCGCAAGCCTGTTGCATACCATCTTCCCCAACCCGGCCAACAATACAGCTACATTGCAGTACACCCTGCCGGTGGACAGCAAAGTAAAAGTGGTTGTTTACAACAGCCTTGGTCAGGAAGTGAGCACCTTGCTGGATGCCAGCCAGCAGGCCGGCACACAGCAGCTGACCATTAGCAGGACTGACCTGCAAGGGTCGGGCTCTTACTTCTATCGCATTATTGCCGAAGGCGCACAGCGCACTTACACCGTGCGTGGCACCTTTGTTATAACCAGATAAACCTACGAGGTAAACAGCAAAAAACCCGGCAGGAATAATCCTGTCGGGTTTTTTTTACCATTTAATAATCACTTACATTTGTTGACATTTTTTAACTAACGCGATCCAAAAACCAAATCGACGCTATTCACATGAAGAATCTCTTCGCATCGCTATTTATGCTATGGGCTATTTTTTGCATAATGCCCGGGCAAGCTATCAGTCAGGTTATTGATGATGAACCACTTGTAATCACCGGAAAGTACCATGGCCTGTCGAGGCCCTTGCGCGAGCTGCCGCAACTCACCGAGGATGAGTTCAATGCCCTGGTAGAAAAAGGTAAAAACAGGTTGCGCTCCCAAAGCTGGGAGCCGAAGCAACGTCTGTATCCTTTCGCCGAAACCGCATTACCCAAAGACGGCGACCCCATCAGACAAACCGAAATGGGAACAGTGCAAAACAGACCTGTTTTTCTGAATTTTGATGGGCAAACTTCGCCATATAAGCCTTCGGATGTAAATGGTGATGTTAACGAAACCCACTATTTTCAAACCATCAACACGGTTTATGCCATTTACAATAAGACCGGGCAATTGGTGGCAGGACCGACAAACCTTAACCTGTTGTTTGAAGGCGTTACCGGTTCGCAATACAATGATGGCGACCCGATTGTCCTGTGGGACGAAGCAGCACAGCGTTGGCTGGTAGCTGAGTTTTCCGTTACAGGTTCAAACGACTATATGCTTGTGGCCGTTTCGACAACTGCTGACCCGACCGGAACATGGCACCGCTATTCGTTTGATGTGGATGATATGCCCGACTATCCGAAACTTGGCGTATGGCGCGATGGATACTATATGGGAACGAACACCTCCACTGCAGGACGCAAAGACATTTACGTGCTGGAAAGAAGCAAAATGCTCACAGGAGCTACGGCACAAATGGTTGGTTTTAAGAACAGCCTCAGGCCCAACAGTGGCTTT
>DAOKYW010000018.1:33321-50041 GCA_035325985.1 Bacteroidales bacterium | reverse complement strand
GTTTGCAGTGGGTCTCGAAGGTGGTATGCGGTATATGTTCAATCCGGGTATGGGCGTGAAACTATCAGCCAACGTGTTTTTTCCACTCCTCGATGTAGGAAGCTTCCTTTGGTGGAGCTCCGGCGGCGGAACGCAGGTGGGTGTAAACAGCAGCATTCCTTTTGCACAATTCGGCCTCTTTGGAGGCATCATTGTAAAGCCTGCGCAACTGATGGACTAAACCTCATCAAAGGCTAAAATTTAGTCGAATACATAAAGGGTTTCCGACAGCCTTACGGCTTATCGCCTTGCTCTTTTTCGGCTTCCAGCCACAGCTGACTGAAGGATTTATTGGCAAATTCGGGCAGCTTGCGTTTTGTTCCCCAATCCTTTGAGACAAAATAGCGCAAAACCATGTTCTTGAGCCTGGGGCCGGTCATGTCAATCCTTTTTCGGTTGAGCAGGATCGAGGATGCATTCTTCAGCTGGAAACGCTCGTTTTTCGGAACAAGCTTTTTGTTTACAGCTTCCTGACGGTTGATCAACAGCATATGGTGCAGCGGAATATTGACAGGGCAAACCTGGGTGCAGGCGCCGCACAAACTCGAAGCAAAGCTGAGGTGGATATTCCGCTCCATGGAGGCTGTGTGCGGACTGATAACTGCTCCTATCGGTCCTGTGTAGGTGGTGTTGTAAGTGTAGCCGCCAATGTTTTTGTACACCGGACATACGTTGAGGCAGGCGCCGCAGCGGATACAACCCAGCGCCATGCGCAAACGGGCTTTGGACAACAGATTGCTGCGGCCATTATCGAGCAAAATGACAACCATCTGTTCCGGCCCTTGATTTTCGGCAGCCGGAGCGCTAACCAGTGAGTTGTAAACCGTCATGGTCTGACCTGTGCCGTAAGTGGCCAGCAGCGGCCAGAACAGATCCAGGTCTTCAACCGAAGGTATCACCTTTTCGATTCCGGCAATCACGATATGGAGTTTGGGTGTTGACATCGAAAGCAGGCCGTTGCCTTCATTCTCCGTGAGTGCAACCGAACCTGTGTCGGCCACGATAAAATTGGCTCCGGTGATGCCTGCTCCGGCTAACCGGAATTTTTCGCGCAGATGGGTGCGGGTGAATGCTGTTATTTCCTCGGGCGAACTGTTGGCCGGCAAGCCAAACTTCTCGTTGTAGAGCGCACTCACATCTTCCTTCGACTTGTGCATGGCCGGTGTCACGATATGATAGGGCTTTTCGCCCGCTATCTGAACGATAAATTCGCCGAGATCAGTTTCGTGAACAGCTATCTTTTTCTTTTCCAGAAATTCGTTGAGGCCAATCTCTTCGGTGGTCATCGATTTCGACTTGACTACCATTTCGATATGCTCCTTTTCGAGCAGCGCATGAATTTCCTTCAGGGCATCCTGAGCGGTGCAGGCCCATATCACCTTTCCGCCTTTGCGTTGAAAATTGGCCTCGAATTCAACCAGATACTGATCGAGCAGGTGCAAAGCCTTAAATTTGGTGCTGTAGGCCCGCTGCCGCAGCTGAGTAATATTGTCAAGACGCTCTTTCCCTTTCGCGACAGCCTTGTCATACTGCCCGATGTTATGCTTGATGCGCATCCGGTGCTGCTGATCGAATGCTATTCCTGCGGCCTTCCGCAAAAATTCAGCTTTATATTCCTTCATGAATCAGTCCTGATTTTGCTTGATAATCGGTATCTTATCGACACGCAACTGATGACGACCACCTTCGAAATCCGTATTCAGGAAAGCTTTTGTGATTTCCCAGGCATCCTCAAACGAAACAAAACGGCCGGGCAGCGACAGGATATTGGCATTGTTGTGCTGACGGGTAAGCACGGCCTGCTCCACATTCCAGCACAAACCTGCCCTGACATTGGGGTACTTATTGGCTGTCATCTGAGCGCCATTGCCGCTGCCACACAGGATGATACCCCGGGCGTATTGACCATCGTTTACCGCGCGGGCCAATGGATGAATAACATCCGGGTAATCAACACTTTGTTCACTGTATGTACCCATGTCAACCACATCATAGCCCATTTCCCGCAATTTCGACACGAGAAACGTCTTCATTCCGAAGCCGCCGTGATCGCTTGCAATAGGTATGCTTGTGCCAAAATCTTGCATTGTTGATATTATTTCAGGCCAAAGTTATGATAAAATGTACCCACGAGCTTACGAAAGCCTGTATATGAAAGTATTATACTTTGTGCCAAACTATCACTGTGCTACATAATAAACTATAATTCAAATACTTAATTTTATCAACAAGGAGGTAACGGAAAGTGTTGACAGTATGTTGTTAAAAAGTTAATGAGCAAACTTTACCCAGGTTCAAAACCGGACTTATCAACATGCTGTTTAAAAGACCGGTATTTATCAGCTGTTTTCCAACAGTAAGCCCCTGCCTGCAAACGAGATTTTTTCAACAAATTTCAGGTATATAACTACCTGAATTTTTTGAATACCATTGTCAATCAATCAAATAAACTTTTCTGGATGTTAAAACAATGTTGAAAAAATCTGAAAACTCAATAATGCAAGTTTGACACACTATTTTTTTCAACTTATGAACATCACCCAATAACAACAACAGATTTTTTTAAAAAACTGTTATTGATATAGGTATTTCATCATGCTAAGCCTCAAGGGCGCATTTGTGGTATTTTTGCAAAGGTCAGACATAATCATTCATCCCAAAGTTAAGAACCGAAATGGATTATACTGTTGAAATTGCCCGACTCAAACGGTTAAAAAACGCTGTAATTCTGGCGCATTACTATCAGGTGCCCGAAATACAGGATATTGCTGATTATGTTGGGGATAGCCTCGGGCTGGCACAGCAGGCTGCTGCCACCAATGCCGAAATGATTGTTTTTGCGGGTGTACATTTCATGGCCGAAACGGCTAAGATACTCAATCCGTCAAAACTGGTTGTGCTTCCCGACCTCGAGGCCGGCTGCTCGTTGGCCGATAGTTGTCCGCCGGCCGATTTTGCAAAGTTTCTGCAACAATATCCCGATCATACCGTGATCTCTTACATCAACTGTTCGGCCGAGGTCAAAGCCATGTCGGATTTAATTGTCACCTCCGGCAACGCCGTTCAGTTGGTCGAATCCTTCCCGAAAGATCATCCTATCGTTTTTGCACCCGACAAAAATCTTGGAGGATATATCAACCGTATTACCGGACGAAATATGGTGCTCTGGGATGGAACCTGTCAGGTGCACGATATACTCACTGCGGAAGCTATTGTCAGGATGAAGCTTGAAAACCCTGATGCTGAGGTGATAGCACATCCCGAATGCCAGGCGCCGGTGCTCGAACTCGCAAGCTTTGTGGGTTCTACTACTGCATTGCTGTCATACACCGCAAAGAGCAAGGCCAAAAAGTTTATTGTGGCCACTGAAACAGGAATTATTCACCAGATGCAGCACATGTCGCCCGACAAGACCTTTTTAGTCGTACCGTCTGATGAAACCTGCAATTGCAATGATTGTCCCTTTATGAAGCTCAACACGCTTGAAAAACTGTATCTTGCCATGAAAAATGAACGTCCTGTCATAAACATGGACGAAGTTTTGATGGATAAGGCGCGTAAGCCCATCGAAAAAATGCTTGAGCTTTCGCTGCGTTTAGGACTGATAAAATAATTTGGATATGAAGGTCATACGTACTGCCATCATGTTTTCCGCATTACTGCTTACCGCAGGATGCGCATCGCGAAACTCACTCTACCTGACACAGCAGTTGCGCGACAGGATAAGCACCTATAACATCAGTCCGGAACAGGTGCAATATTACAACGACCGCAAATTTATCCTGCAGCGTAATGTAACCAGGGACGAAGCCCGTGTGATGGGAGGAAAGGTAAAGTTTGTGAACGGACAGTATGTAGAGCGTGTAGTAATCAGAAAAATGACACCTGGAGTTTGCGAAGAGTATGGACCTGATTTCATGAACATTTCTTTTGAGTCAGGCGACAACCGCTGGCTCAGATTTGCAGTGAATTACCGCGGGCGCTATCAGATTTCGGCCCTTGAATGGCGAAAAGGCTACGGGAAAGTGGAATACGACACGACGTTTTTTTACATCATGCCCGGTGGCGATCGTACATACCTGAAAGTTAAAAAGCAGGATGTTTTTATCATGAAGAAAGACGAACGCATAGCCCCCGGCCGCACCGTGGTCAATTGAACCGAAACGCATGAAACGGTACCTGACCCTTTTGTTAATACTGACGCCGCTGTTGATGCACGCCATACAGCCCGACAGCGTTTATACCGTACTGCGCTACCCCTCGGGAGCCATTTCGAGCGAAGGCTGGTTGGTTGATGGAAAGCCTGAAGGCTATTGGAAGAACTACCACGAGAACGGCAACATCAAATCCGAAGGCAATCGGAAAAATTTTCTGCTCGATGGTATCTGGAAATTTTATGACGAAGAAGGCACACTCACCCTCGAAATCAGCTATGAGCAAGGAAAACGGCAGGGCGACAGGGTGGTGTGGTTACCTGAAGAAATTATCAGGGAAAATTTCGAAAACGATATACGTCAAGGTCTTACCCGGCATTACGACAGATCGGGCAGGTTATTGAAAACCATCCCTTTTGTCAATGGTCTTGAGGATGGAATGTCGTTTACGTACGATACAACCGGCACAATCATCGAGTTGGTACAATACCGCAGGGGTTTTGTTACCGGCAGGGAACGCATCAACCGCCGCGACTCCGAAGGACGGCCAAACGGCTTGTGGAAATGGTTTTTCGAAGACGGTAGCCTGAAATCGGAAGGCGTATTCAAAAATGGCCTGCGCAACGGTATTTTCAAAACTTACGACCGGAAGGGCAACCTGCTCA
Organism: Bacteroidales bacterium; assembly: GCA_035325985.1. Taxonomy (GTDB): domain Bacteria; phylum Bacteroidota; class Bacteroidia; order Bacteroidales; family F082; genus JALNZU01. The sequence goes on along the minus strand of DAOKYW010000018.1, from coordinate 45,183 downwards.
CCATAGAAAAATATATCGATGACATACTTCAGGAGAGCGCAGAGGAAGTGGCTACACTCGAATTACGGCGCGACTTTTGGCCGGATGGAAAGCTGAAGACCGAAGCCACCTATCGACAGGGACTCCCCGAAGGCATACGAAGGGAGTACGATCGCGAAGGCAATATCACAACATCTTATGTGTTCAGGCAAGGCGTGCTATTGGCCGAAGGTGTGCTCGATGCTGCAGGATTACGTCAGGGTTTTTGGAAAGAGTTCTACCCAAACGGCATCATCAAATCGCAGGGCAACTATTCCAACAACCTGCGCATTGGCTTGTGGGAGTTCTATTATCCCGATGGAGCCATTGAGCAAAAAGGCGTTTTTGACGAAAAAGGGCGCCCTGATGGCAGATGGATATGGTATTTCAATAATGGCGAAGTGCTCCGCGAAGAAAATTACCGTCAGGGCAAACTCGACGGACTGATGACAGAATACGATCAGGATGGTGTGGTGATTGCTCAAGGCGAATATCTCGACGATCAGCGCGAAGGATTCTGGAGGCTGAAAACAGGCGGTTTCACCGAAGAAGGTTCCTATACCGAAGGTATGCGAACCGGCACATGGAAACATTTTTACAGCGACGGAACGCTGGCTTTCGAAGGAAACTTTCGCGAAGATCTTCCCAACGGGTTGCATATCAGCTATTATCCCAACGGTCGGAAATGGGAAGAAGGCAACTGGCTGATGGGTCGGCGCAATGGAGAATGGAAAATATGGAATCAGGATGGAAGCCTCATGCTTAGCATACTTTATGTGAATGGCATTGAACGCGCATACGATGGTATCCGCCTCAATGATGAAGACGTGGTGGTGCCCGAAGAATAAATCCCATTTCCTGAAATCCGTGCCCGCCCAAAGAACATAAACTTGCCGTTACCTGAGGCATGAGTAAGGCCATCGCAGACAATTCCTTATAATGGGCAATTGAATGATGAAAATACTTAATTTTGCCCAGAATGTATCACTAAAACCTATTGATAATGAAGAAATTATTTTTTGCCATGCTGCTCCCGTTTGTGATTGCAGCATGCAGCGGCCAGCAAAACGACAAGACACAGCAGGCCGAAGAACAGATTACCGAAGTAACCGTGGGCAACTTCAACACCATGGCAGGAGAGTTGGTTGGTAAAACTGTGATGATTAAAGGTACTGCCGACCACATCTGCAAACACGATGGTAAAAAGCTGTTCCTTATTGACGTGAACAGCGAAGGTCGTGTAAAAGTAGTCACCGGCGAAGATATGGCAGCCTTTGATGCCGCCAACGAAGGCCTTGACTTCATTGTTACAGGTACTGTAGCCGAAACCATTGTCGATGAAGCTTACCTGCAGGAATGGGAAGAATCGCTGAAGTCGGAAGAAGCCGAAAACCCTCACCTTGAAGATGGGCAAAAGGCAGAAGAAGGCGAAGACCATCACAGCAATGAGGATGCCTATGAGCAAATTGCACGCTACCGCCAAAAGATGGCCGAACAGGGCGTTGACAAGCTTTCGTTCTACCATATTGTGGCTATTTCTTACGAGATAGAGAAGGAATAATTGACATTTTATGTATTGAAAACCAGGCCTCAATGGTCTGGTTTTTTATTAAAGATTTTCTGCCAATGAATTGGAGAAAGTGGAACAGAGCCATTCACCGCGACTTTGGCTACCTGTTTTTCGGATTGACTATGGTGTATGCATTATCCGGCATTGCACTGAATCACCGAAACGAATGGAACCCCAATTTTGTGGTCATTGAAAAGGCCATCAGCGAGGCGCCGTTTACGTCAAAACCCGGCACCGGGGAAGTAAAAGGTATATTGAAAAAGTATGGAGTTGAAGACGACTACCGAAAACATTATTTCCCTTCGGAACAACGACTGAAGATATTTTTAAGAGGTGGAACGGCGGAAATTGACCTGACAACCGGCAATGGCCAAATCTCAATGACCAGAAGCAGATTGGTGTTTCGCGAGGTTAACTATTTGCATTACAACCCTGTAAAGAGCTGGACTGTGGTTTCGGATATCTATGCCGGAGCACTCATACTGCTTTCACTTACAGGAATTCTCATTCCACGTGGCGGCGACGGACTCTCAGGCCGCGGCTGGTGGATGACTTTGCTTGGATTATTGGTACCGCTCGGATTCATCATTTACTATCTCTATTAGCTTATGGAAGCTGTCTATTATGGAATATTGTTTCTTTTATGGTATCTGATTTCCTTATGGATTTCTGAAAAATACAGCAAAACCTCCGGCATGGGAAAGCAGTTGTTGTTTGCGGTTTCCATGCTGTTTAGTCCACTCATAGGGTTTTTTGTCGTATATTTATACCAGAAATGCAATAAATCGGCATGAAAACCTTTTTTGCACCTGCCCAGAGAGCCGATAAATCGTCCGTCGAACGCGATTTTGGTACGTTCCGAACATTTGAGCATTTGGGTGATATCATCAACGGGTTACCTTACATAGCGCTCATTTTGAACCAGCAACGCCAGCTTGTGTTTACGAATCAGTATCTGGTTGATTTGCTTGGCGCCAACAGTATCCATGATCTTTTAGGCCTGAGGCCGGGAGAGCTGATGAATTGCGTAAATGCCTATGAAAATGAAGGCGGGTGTGGAACATCGGAGAACTGTCGTTACTGCGGTGCTGTGAATGCCATCATGGAATGTCTTATCTCGGGTGAGCGTGCACAGGGAGAGTGTCGCATTACTTCTCGAAGCCCCGATGGCGGCGAAATTTCATACGATTTTTTTGTCACGGCATCTCCGTTCCGATACAAGGATCAGGAGTTTGTCATACTGTCCTTTAACGATATCAGCAACGAAAAGCGCCGCAAAGTGCTCGAGCGATTGTTTTTTCATGATATCCTGAATACTGCGGGTGGGCTCAGGGGTTTTCTGGAATTTCTTAAAACCTTTCCTGACGACAAGGACAAGGAAGAACTGCTCGGCATAGCAATGAGCCTGAGCGACCAGATGATTGACGAAATTGTTGCACAGCGCGAATTGCTGGCAGCAGAACAAGGCGAGCTTATGCCTCGTCCGGAAACAGTATATGCCGGAAAAATGCTTGAAAATATCAAGCAACACATAGAACACCACCCTGTATCGAGCGAAAAGAAAGTGCGGATCGTTGCGCCTCAGCATCATGATATGCTCATTACCGATCCGGTTTTGCTCCGGCGAATACTGCTCAATATGACCAAGAATGCAGTGGAAGCCTCGAAACCGGGAAATGAGGTCACACTGTCGTTTCATACCGAAGAGCTGAATAAATCTATCACATTCAATGTGCATAATGCGGGAGAAATACCCCCTGATGTCAGGGCGCAGATATTTCAGCGCAGTTTCAGTACCAAAGGGAGCTCCAGAGGCGTCGGCACCTACAGTATTAAGCTCTTGGGTGAAAAGTACCTTGGTGGCAAAGTGGATTTTACTTCAACATCGGACGAAGGGACAAATTTTTCGATAACACTTCCCTTGGCGTATTAAGGATTGATGATCACCAGTTTTTCGGTGTGCGAAAAGCCATTCCTGATCAGTTTTACAAGATATAGTCCGGGCCGGAATTCCGGCAATTGCACCTGCAATGTCGATCCCGGAACATCTGCCCTGTAAACCACTTTTCCACTTTGGTCTGTTACAACAATTTTAGCTGTACCGGTATGGGATTCGGGCAGATAAACCATAGACAACCCTTTTGATGGATTTGGCCCTATACTGAATAATGCTTCATTTTGCTTTTCTGCAATCCCGACAGTAATACCGGTCACCTGCTCAAAGGTCCAGTTTTGCGGATCGACCTGGATGGATGCAACCTGCTTGTTCACGGGAATAGTAAATTGCTTCAGATTGGCATCCTGAAAAAGGCGGATATCCTGCCAGGTTCCATCGGTGAAAAAGAGACGATACGACATTGTCATTATAAACAGTGGCGTAGTGGATGTGGTGGTTTGCGAAACATTCATTCGCAGGTTGTTGCCCTCCATCCACCAAACGATGCCATAGCGCGGATAACCTTGGCCATAATACCACTGATTGAAAAACTGGGTAAAATCCATTCCCGTGGTCTGCTGGGCTACCATTTTAAAATCTTCACCTGTTGCCGTACTGTCTTCGAATTGTAGCTGAAAGTTTTGCAGGGTGGCAAAAAACAGGCTGTCGTTATTCATTTCATGCCGGAGCACATGGATGATGGCAGCACCTTTATCGTAGCTCAGACGACCGTCAAAGATTCTCCCGACATTGCCCGGATTGATTTCCGACGGAGGTATATAAACGCTTCCACCGGGCTGCGACATCACATTGTTCTGCGTACTCAGCATAAATGAATTACCCGACTGAGGACCATTGATGTAATACTGGGCCAGATAATTGCTGTAAGTGGCAAAGCCTTCGTTTATCCAGATATCACTCCATGTGGCACAGGTAACATTATCACCAAACCACATATGCCCAAGTTCGTGCGCAACCAGATTGAACGAAAAACTGCCCAATGTCGTCATGGTTTGATGCTCCATACCCCCACCGAGCTGTGTGATGGCATGCCCGTATTTTTCCTGATGAAAGGGATAAAGCGTGAAAAGGTCTGAGAAGAGTTCGATCATAGGCACAACCTTATCAATGTTATTCTTCTGCTGGGGAAGATAATTCGGATGGTTGTAGATGAAGTTTTGAACGAGCACGGAATCGCCGGCCATGGCTTGTGGTTTGGCATATATACTGTAGTCCTGATAATCCGCCACGGCAAACGAAATCAGGTAATAGGCAATCGGATATCTGGATTTCCACTCAAAACGTTTCCTGCCATCAGGCAGGCTTACAACGTTTGTCAGCAAACCTTGCGAACCGGCTTTGGTTCCGGCAGGTGCAGTCAGAAAAACCCAAACAGAATCGGCTTTATCGGTCAGGTCTTGTTTTACCGGAAACCAATCCTTGGCAGCAAATGGCTCCGAAAGTGACCAGGTTACCGATTTCTGCCACTGGCTGCTGTAGGCATTTGTCACGCCGGCGAAAAATCCTCCTGTAGGCGGTGTTCCCTGATAGGTAATTGTCGCAACGAAACTCTGCCCTTGCTGAATGGGAACAACCGGAACAAGAACATTGTCCCCTACCCTGCTGAAACTGTTGATCTGGTTGCCATTGAAAACGATCGACGAAATAGTATGCGCCGTGATCAGCTCAAAGGCAAAAGTGTCCAATACCGGAGCCACTACCCTGCCGTGAATATGCACCGTGCCGCCAACCCCAACAGAAGTATGTGAAACATTGATATCCAAATGATAGAATGTTACATCATAACGGTGAACCAACGGACTTTGCCAATCATTTCTCCAGGCAAATTTTGGAATCGATGGATCAGCGGTGTTATGCCTGCAATAGCGGTCATGGTGTTCATGACAGGCTTCCTGGCCGGATTGTGCATACAATAAGCCGGAAAGCGAGAGGTGAGCGGTAAGGATGATGATAGCCGAAAGCGCTCGGAAAAAGGTTGATGACATTGCTTTAACGTATTTTTGCCAGCTACGAATGTACAAACATTTGAAAAGGAACGTTGTTTTATGCGTATTCAGCCCTGATAGATGAACGAAATTGGTCCATATAAGCTATTGATTGACAGACTGGAGGATTTTATCCGCCGATATTTGCGAAACCGGCTTATCCGCGGTTTGCTGGCATCGGCAGGTCTGGTAACTTCATACCTGCTGCTGGCCAACAGCATTGAATACTTTGCATATCTCTCCGGCACACTTCGTTTCTTATTGTTTTCCGGGTTCCTGGTTCTATTGATCTATACCCTGATTTTTTTGGTTGTGCTCCCTGCATACAGGCTGGTATTTTTTCGCCGATTCATGACAAGGGAACAAGCTGCGCGAATAATTGGCCAAAAACTTCCGGAGGTTTCAGATAAGCTCCTAAACCTGCTTCAGCTCGACGGACAAACCTCATTAACCGTTGAGGATAATAGCCTGCTTACTGAAGCGATCAGGCAAAAATCCGTTAAGCTCAGCATAGTTCCTTTTCAGAATGCCATTGAATGGAGCCAGACGCGACGACTGCTCAGGCTCTCAATGATTCCGTTTTCGCTGTTGTTGCTGCTCTTGTTGATTTATCCGACTTTTCTGGTCAGTCCTTCAAACAGAATCATCAGGTACAATACTGTCTTCGAAAAACCCCTGCCCTATCGTGTTGAAATTCTCAATCCAAGTCTTGAAGCCGTACATAATGAGGACTTTACGCTTCGTATTCAGCTGAGCGGAGAAGAAATACCCGAGCAATTTTATTTGCTCACCGATGGAATGAAGGTGGAAATGAACCGGATTAGTCCGGTAGAATTTCACTACACATTTCGAAAAGTCAACCGTGATATCTTTTTCAGTATCCAAGGAGGCAGCTACAGGGGCAAGGAACTCGTGCTCAGTGTAAGGTCGCGTCCTCGCCTGATGAGCTACACGGCTTACCTGGTTTATCCGGAATATCTGAAACGCGATGCCGAACGAGTGGCCAACCCTGCCTTCCTTTCGGTGCCGGCCGGCACAACCATCAAATGGATGTTCAATACACGCGATACCGATATCCTGCTTTTATTGGCTGATAGTTTACGAAATATGGCTGATAAAGCTGATAACGCCTGGTCTTATAACATGACGGCCGCGGATAGAATGCGACTGCAAGTGCTCGGCAGCAACCGGTACATGCAGGATGAGGCGCTGCTTTCTGTCAGCATTGATGTGATTAAAGACGAATATCCCACCATTGTTGTCAGCGATTTGCAGGAGGAGGCACTCTCGCGTAAAAGGTTTTTCAGCGGATTCATCACCGATGATTATGGTTTTAGTGATTTGTCTGTATTGCTTCGCAAAGCAGAGGATGGCCCTGACAACGGCGGCAACATGCGTGCGGTAAAGCTTTTTTTGCAGCCTGTACAGCTCCGACAAAACTTCTATTACACCCTTGATCTGGATACCTTGGCCTTGATGGCCGGCCAGTCGGTGAGCATTCAGTTTCGTGTTACCGATAATGATCGTTATGCCGGCCCTAAAGCGGCTCTATCGCAAATATTCACCTATCAGATTCCTTCGGTCGATATGCTCGACTCGATGAGGAAGGATCAGGAACAGGCACTCGAAAAGAAACTTGCAGACTTGCAGCAGAACGCCGCCGAACTCCGAAAGCAGGTGCAGAATATGAGCCGCAGAATGCTTTCAAAGCCCGAACCTGATCAAAACGACAGAGCCTTGATCAATGAACTTGTTAAACAACAGCTTTCGCTGCAGCAACAAATGGAGCAGCTGCGCAAGGAACGAGAAAATGCGAACAGGTTTAACCGCGAAAATGATCTGCTCAACGAGCGTTTACTCGAAAAGCAGGCCATGATTGATAAACTTGTTGAGGATGTTTTACCCGATGACCTCAAAAAGATCATGGAAGAGCTTGAAAAATTGCTGGAGAAGGTGAACAAGGATCAGCTTGAGGATATGTTGAAAAGGATGGAGATGAGCTCAGAGCAGATGGAGAAGATGCTCGACAGAAACCTTTCCTTACTCAGGCAGCTGCAGTTCGAAAAGGAAATGAATGCACTGATTGATAGGCTCGGGCGCTTATCGGATGAGCTCCGGAAGAATGCCGAATCGACTATGCAACAGCAGCCGCAAAACAAGACAGCGTTGCAACAGAACCTCAACGATATCGGACAGAAATTCAAACAGGAAAGGTCGGCACTGGATAGTCTGCGAAAGGAAAATCTCAGCCTGGAGCAGCCCTTTTCGCTTGAGGATACCGGCGAGACGGAGAAGGAGATTCAAAAGGATATCGAGCAAAGCAGTCAGATGCTGGATAAAAAGGACAACAAGGGTTCCTCAGATAAGCAAAAGGATGCCGCCGAAGGCATGAAAAAATTAAAGGATCAGCTGATGTCGATGATGCAGTCGAGCGAAGAGGAGCAGCTTGCCGAAGATGCCAGGCTGGTGCGATATCTGCTGGAAAACGTTCTCCGGATTTCATACAGTCAGGAAGATCTTATGAATCAGCTAAGCCGTATGCGCCGCGACGACCCAAACTATGCTGTTCTGGCACGCAATCAGAGCATGTTGATGGAATCGTTTCGGGTGGTTGAAGATTCGTTGGGTGCTCTGGCGCGCCGGCAACCATTGGTAGGAAATTTTGTACTCGACGAAGTGGCCTCCATCCGATTCCGTTTCAGCGATGTGCAAGATAAGATGAAGGAGCGGCTTTCGGCCGAGGCTGCAGCCTCTCAGCAGTTTGCAATGATGTCGCTGAACAATCTCGCGCTCATGCTGGCAGAGTCGCTTAAAAACATGGAAGAAAGCCTGGGAATGCCCTCATCAGGCAAAGGAAAAGGTAAATCGAAACGCCCGATGCCCGGAAATGCCATGCAGCGCATGCGCGAAATGCAGGAAGCGCTTGGAAAGCAACTTCAGGAAATGATGCAGGGCAAACAACAGGGACAGGGCAGGGGACAGATGAGCCAGGAAATAGCGAGGATGGCTGCCCAGCAGGAAGCCCTTCGCCAGCAGATGAGAAACCTGATGGAGCAGCTTAAATCGGAAGGTCAAACCGGTGATGGTGGCCTGAACAAGCTGATGGAAGATATGGAGAAGCTCGAAGAGCGTCTGGTCAATAAATACCTCGATGAGCAAACCCTCCGGCTCCAGCGCAATATCGAAGTCAGAATGCTGGAATCAGAGAAAGCCATGAAGGAACGCGAGCAGGAAGAGCGTCGCGAATCATTTGAATATAAAGGCGAAAATATAGGTAACCTTATTGATAACTCGGAGTATAACAGGCTTATGAAGATGCAACAGGATATGCTGAGAACGGTGCCTTTGGATCTTCAGCCTTACCTGAAAGACAGGGCAAGAAATTATTTCATACGTTTCAACGAAATGCAAGGAAATGGAATACCAGATAAGCGTTGAGGCAGGCGAAGCAGCAGGCCGACGCATGGAGCTTTGGGTCGATCAGTTGACCGATGACTATCATCTGGACTCGAGCTATTATGGGGCGCTCAGCGTACTGTTGGATGCCCTTGTAAACCACTTTAACAGGCAGGGCGCTGGTTTTACAGTTAAGCTGAGCGTTGATGAAAACGGTTTTGAATTCAGGTGCCATCAAGATGTTTGCAATGCACCGCTGGATTTGAATCTGGATAACAACCTGAAACTGATGTTGGATCAATTGTGCAACAATTATCAGATTTCCGGGAATGTTATTGTATTCAGGCTTGCTGCAGAAGGTATGCCTTTAGAAAAAGTGAAAATGCGACATCACCAGTTATCCGACTATTTCGAGGGCAGAGTATCTACTGCAAATCGTTATGATAAACTTTCAAAGTCTTGATATAGCGTTTCCCGAGCAAATCAATACAACTGTTTTAATCCGCTGGATTCAGCTGATTGCCCAACAACACGGGAAACACGCAGCGGAATTGACATTCCTTTTCTGCAGCGACGAAAGGCTTCTGGAAATCAATCAGAAGTATTTGGCACACGATTATTACACCGACATCATAACATTCAATCTCAGCGAAAACCCGCAAATCCTCCGTGGCGAGATCTATATCAGCCTCGACAGGGTAGGGGATAACGCAAAAAATGCGAGCCAATCATTTGAAAATGAATTATATAGGGTTATTTCGCACGGCGTTTTGCATCTGATTGGCTATGATGATCAAACCCATGATGACCGACAATTGATGCGTTCCAGGGAGGACTATTGCTTATCTTTGCTGCCTTAGTTGCGAAATATCAATTACTTACAAAATAGTTTCACGTGAAACAAACTCATCATGCTATTTGATACTTACGATGTTGTTGTTGTGGGAGCCGGTCATGCAGGCTCAGAGGCTGCTGCTGCTGCTGCCAACATGGGCAGCAAAGTCCTGCTCATCACAATGAATCTTCAAACCATTGCCCAGATGTCGTGCAATCCGGCCATGGGAGGCATTGCCAAAGGGCAAATTGTCAGAGAAATTGACGCTTTGGGTGGATATTCCGGACTGGTCACCGATCGCACCATGATTCAGTTTAGAATGCTGAACAAGTCAAAAGGTCCGGCTATGTGGAGTCCTCGTGCTCAAAGCGACAGAATGTTATTTGCAGCAGAGTGGAGGTTAATGCTTGAAAAGTTGCCCAATGTGCATTTCTGGCAGGATACGGTAACCGGTTTGCTGGTAAAGGATAAAAGGGTAGTTGGTGTAAAGACCGCCATGGGACAGGAAATTCCTGCCAAATCTGTTATACTTACCAATGGAACGTTTTTAAATGGAATCATCCATATCGGCGAGAAATCGTTTGGCGGAGGCAGAATGGGTGAAAAAGCAAGCAGCGGCATTACTGAGCAACTCAATATGTTGGGTTTCCGCTCAAGTCGTATGAAAACAGGAACTCCTGTGCGCATTGACGGCAGGACGATAGATTTTAGCAAGCTGACAGAGCAGCGTGGAGACGAGGACATCAGAGGCTTCAGTTTTCTCGAAAAGCCGGTTCTGAAGCAACAGATGAGTTGCTGGATTGCTCACACCTCAAAGAAAGTTCACGACACCCTGCGATTGGGTTTTCATCTGAGTCCAATGTTTACCGGGCGCATCGAAGGTATTGGCCCAAGATACTGCCCGAGCATCGAGGATAAGATTGATCGTTTCGCCGGTAAAGACGCTCATCAGTTGTTTGCCGAGCCTGAAGGTTGGAATACCGTTGAATACTACCTGAACGGATTCAGTTCTTCCTTGCCGGACTACATACAGTTTAAAGCGCTGAGACAAATTGAGGGCTTTGAGCAGGCCCGGATTTTCCGCCCCGGCTATGCCATTGAGTACGATTATTTTCCTCCGGAGCAACTTAAGCATACCTTGGAAACCAAATTGATTGATAACTTATATTTTGCAGGTCAGATAAACGGGACGACAGGTTACGAGGAAGCGGCCGCGCAGGGGATAATGGCCGGTATCAATGCCCACCTGAGGATTTCGGAAAGTGAACCCTTTGTTCTTGGCCGTGATGAAGCATACATTGGGGTGCTTATCGATGATTTGATTACAAAAGGCGTAGACGAGCCTTACAGAATGTTTACCAGTAGAGCCGAACATCGTATTCTGCTCCGACAGGACAACGCCGACGCCCGATTAACAGAAAAATCTTTCAGAATAGGCCTGGCTGATGAAAATAGGTACAAAGCCTTTTCCGAAAAGCAACAAAAGATCAGTGCATTGATCGGATTACTGAAGAATATTTCAGTTTCACCGGATAGTGTAAACGGAATTTTAGCATCAAAGGGAACCAATCCAATTCAGGTAAAGCAAAAATTTGCGGCTTTATTGCTCAGACCACAACTGGGCATTTTTGACCTTTTACCGCTGTTTATTGAACATTCGAATATCTCGCGTGCCGATGAACATTTTATCGATATTCTCGAAGCAACGGAAATCGAGATTAAATACGAAGGTTATATTCAAAAGGAAAGAGAGATGGCCGAAAAGCTAAACCGGCTTGAACACATCGTAATGCACCCTGACTTTGACTACCATGCCTTGCAATCGCTCTCCTATGAAGCACGCGAAAAGTTGTCGCGCATCAAGCCTCAAACACTTGGTCAGGCATCGCGCATTAGCGGAATATCACCATCCGACATCGCTGTATTAGCCATATATTTAGGACGTTAGCGTCTTGTTTCACGTGAAACACATGATAACAAACTCCAAAACCAAGCTGATTTATTGCCCGCTTTGCGGTTCGGAAAAGCACGAAATCCTCTTCGAGACATTGGACTATTTTCTAACCGGCGAAAAATTTTGCATTGAAAAATGTAAGGATTG
>DAOKYW010000018.1:14766-33221 GCA_035325985.1 Bacteroidales bacterium | reverse complement strand
CAAGACCCTGATGCGAAAAAATTTGCTATCGAACAACATGATGTTAAAGTGCTTTCGCCGGAGGAAGATGCATCGCTTACACCGGGGCAATTCAATTTAATCACCATGTTTCATGTGCTGGAACACCTACCGGATGTGCATTCCACTATGAGGAAATTGTGTAGCTGGCTAGCACCCGATGGACGCCTTGTGATTGCAGTCCCAAACCATCAATCATATGATGCCGAAGTTTATGGCCCTTATTGGGCCGCATGGGACGTGCCAAGGCATTTGCATCATTTCAGCCGTAATAGCATTATTTCGCTGGCTGAGAAGCATGGATTGACCATCCGGAAGATTTACCCCATGTACTGGGATGCATTCTTTGTTGCAATGTTGAGCGATAGATATAAAGGCGATCATAATTCGTTCGTTCGTGCCGGCCTCCTTGGACTGAAGTCCAATCTCAAGGCCATCCGCTCAGGACAGTATTCCAGCCTTATGTTTATATTGGGCAAGTCGCGCTGATCTTGCTTTGAATGATAGCCCTCATGCCTTACAAGTTTTTACGACATTTGTAAGTCGAATAGCTGCGTGTTTATGAAAAATTGCAGATACTGCCAAATTGGTCTTATTGCTTTTGCCTTAATGGGTTTTGTAGCTGCTTATATCTGGGTTGTCTTTTATCCCAGTAAACCTGACCTCCAATCTTACGGGCAGGAACTAAACAGAATAATCCAAAAGAGGTCTGCAATACTCGAAAACCAGCTTGAAAGGTCCTTACAAGCTTTGGAAAGCTATCCATCCGGCAGCGACAGCACTAACGGGTTATGGACCAACGAATTCTTTATATCCACCCTTGAAGAAAGTTATACTCTTGCGGTTTACAAGGATAATAACATTATTTTCTGGAATAACCCTTCCGCTTCATTAATCCTTCCCGATTCCTTAACTACAGGCCATGGTATCCTGATGAATTCAAGCGGGTATTTCATTTTTTCTGCTGCCCTCATCCATGATTATTATGTATTAGTGGCAGAACCAATCTATATTTCGTATCCCATTCAAAATCAGTATCTCCAGCAGGGATTTACAGCCAATTTCTCAAAATTTAAAGATAAAATCAAGATAATCAATGATTTATCCACGTCAGAGGCTTACGAATTACAAATAGCATCTGGTAAACCTTTGTTTATTGATTTTGTTTTTCGATCGGAGGAGACCTTGGATCAACAACGTGTTTTGTTCATTGATTTTTTGATCTCATTTATACTTTTATGGCTTGCGATACTGACAAGGGTAATCATCATTAAGTTGCCGAGACTATACTTTCTACGCCTGAAGCCGTATTTCCCCTTTTTGTTGATCCTCATAACGGCAGCATTAGCCCTTATGGCGTTGCCGGTGATGATTGGTAATTTCGCAGAACACAGATTGCTTTTCACTACAAGTCTTTGGTTTGATTATTTTCCGACAACCGCCGGACTTTTATTCCTGCTGTTATCCCTGAATATAAACGACCTGCTGACACGCCAGGTTTTACAACATAATACCCTGGAAGTCTTGCGCATCTTACTTGGGGTAGTTATGGCAGCTTTGGTTGGTGAGCTATTGTTTTCAGCATTATTGCGACAGTCCGCCTCAACCGAAGCATTCCTTTCGGGCAAGGAACATTTCATGCATGTGATCAATCAGGTTATCGGATTATTATTGACAGGATCTGCATCAATATATTTTATTGGAAATCAATTGGTTGTATTGCAAAAACTGAAAGGGTTAAACAAATGGGCATTGCTTGGCATGTTTATCCCATGGCTTGTACTTGTTTTGGTTTATACCCTGTTTGGTCGTTTTCTCATTGTTACTGCGGTATTGCCTGTAGCGATTTTTATTGCCCTTTTACCGGTGCTTTTTCCCACAATTATGCCGGGCGAGAACCTTCCGGTCATAACCAGCTGGATAATCGTATCTGTTTGCCTCGCTCTCTTTGTGAGCATTTCGAACCAACGAATTGCTGATGATGAACAGATGCTTACCGCAAAAAAACTTAGCGCGGACAAGGATCCTTTGCTGGAATTTCTGTTTGTGGAAATGAAGGATAAGCTCGATGCCGACACTTTATTCAACCTGATGTTATTTGAGCAAAATGCTGACGATCCAGCATTAAACGCCTACATACGCGAAAATTATCTGCAGGGCTACCTCAGCAAATACGAAACAGAAGTCACGACTTGTTATGCCAGTCAGGACCTTATTCTGCAGCCAGAAAACAGAAAAGTCAACTGCATCGGGTATTTCCGCTCATTATCGGCCCTCGGGGGCGACAGCCTCATGCCCGGCGGACTTTATCTGATTGACAACAACCTGCTCGGTATCCACTATATCGGTTATCTCGCATGGGCTGATCAACGCAACCGAACGACAGACAGCCTTCACGTTTTTATTGAGTTCTATTACAAATACATACCCGAAGGCACAGGATATCCTGATCTGCTCATCGATGCCGGAAAGGGTATCGGCCCCGACCTTAACAAATACAGTTTTGCGAGTTATCGGGACGGGATGCTTTATTACAAATTCGGCAGCTATTTTTTCCCTTTGCGATTAGATCAGATGACCCTAAAGAATGAGGGCTATTTCAATCGCGAAAACTATCGGCACAGCATCTTGAAGTTTGATAACAAGACATTGATAATCAGCAGAAAAGAGAAGAATTTAGCAGAACTTCTTGCTCCGTTTTCGTTCTTCCTGTTGCTCAATGGCCTGATTATTCTGCTTCTGGGCTGGTCGCTGCAGGGCGTGCCTGATTTCAGAAAAGCATTTTCGACATTCCGCACCCGGCTTCAGTTAATCATTTCCGTCTCGTTACTGGTAACATTTGCCATGATCGGGTTCATTACCACTGTGTATCTGGCCGATATATACCGCAAAAAGAACGACGATTTTCTGGCCGAGAAGACGCAGTCGCTGATTGTTGAGCTTGAACACAAGCTAAATGACTTCCCGCTCAATGGTGCTGCAATGCGTGATTACCTGAACCAGATATTGCTCAAGTTTTCGCTGGTGTTTTTCACTGACATCAATTTATACGACGTTGACGGACAATTGCTTGCCACTTCGCGACCTGAGATTTTTGATCTTGGACTTACAGGCGATCGCATGCACCCCGATGCTTTCAGGGCCATGCACATTCAAAACAGGCTCTATTTGAGACAGTATGAGGAAATCGGAAAGGCAAGGTATATATCGGCCTACGCCCCCTTTAAAAGCAGCAGCGGAGAGGTAAATGCCTATGTTAACCTGCCATATTTTGTCAAGGAGTCCGAAATGCAGCGCGAGGTGCGCTCAATGGTGCTTTCTTACCTCAATATGTTCTTATTGCTTTCGGCCTTATCACTTCTTTTTGCATTGTTTGTTTCGCGAAGGCTTACCAGACCTCTGCAGATGATTCAGCAAAAGATGAGCCGTCTGCAGCTCGGACATTCGAATGAAAAAATTAACTACCAGGGTTCGGACGAGATCGGAGAGCTTGTCAATCAATACAATACCCTTCTTGACCAGCTGGCCGAAAGTGCCGAACTGCTTGCCCGGTCTGAACGCGAAAGTGCATGGCGCGAAATGGCACGTCAGGTTGCCCACGAAATCAAAAATCCCTTAACGCCCATGCGGCTTAGTGTACAATACCTTTTACGCGCATGGGACGATAAAGACCCTGATATCGATCAAAAAATTAAAAATATCTCCCAAACACTTATTAGTCAAATCGATACATTGTCGTCTATTGCATCGGCATTCTCCGATTTTGCCTTGATGCCACAGCCCAGACCGATAAAAATTGAGCTTGCAGAAGTGTTGAGGAAGGTGATAAACCTTTTCGATCATCAGGAGAATATCCGTTTTGCATTGCACATTCATTCTTCCTTGCCCGCCTTCGTTGACGCCGATCCAGAAAACCTCAACAGGATATTCACCAATCTCATCAAGAATAGTATTCAGGCCATAGGAAACAAACCCGATGCGCGTATTACGATCAGCCTTGATGAAACCCCGGACGGGTATGTGGTGGAAGTGGAAGACACGGGCAAAGGAATGACGGACGAAGAGGCCCGAAAAATATTTACGCCCAATTTCACCACAAAATCGAGCGGAATGGGCATGGGGCTTTCCATCGTTCATAGCCTTGTGCAGCAGACCGGAGGCAAAATCCGTTTTGAAACCCGGATAGGGCAGGGCACCACCTTCACTCTGGAGCTGCCAAAGGCAGCAGCCGATGCCTGAAGCCGCATCCGTAGCAGTAATTTCTGCAAGAGACAGCATCACTTATTCATACTTTTGTGCCCGAAATGAGCGCTTCGAATCCCATAAAATCCTTAGCAGGTCAGACGCTGATATACGGATTGGGAACTTTCGTGCCCCGTTTGCTCAATTATTTTCTGGTTCCTTTCTATACCAGGGTGTTCGATGAAGCGGTTTACGGGCAGATTACAGAGCTTTACGCTTACATTGCTTTCCTGATGGTTTTGCTCACCTATGGTATGGAAACGGCCTTTTTCCGTTTCTCCCAAAAGCGTGATTCTCAGGCGGTGTTTAACAACGCCTTCACACTGCTGCTATTCACAACCGGTATTTTCTTAGTACTCATATGGGCCTTCGTAGAACCATTTTCTGCCTCAATTGGTTATGGAAATGCGACGATAATTGTTTCACTCACGCTGTTGATCGTAGCCGTAGATGCGGTTAATGCCCTGCCTTTTGCCCTGTTGCGCAAGCAGCAACGACCCGGTCGGTTTACTTTTCTGCGCATTACTAACGTGTTAGTGAACATTGGATTAAACCTGATATTTCTGGTTTGGTACCGTGAAGAATCTTCATCGTTGTCGGCAAAAATTTTCGGTCCCGAAGCTGGATTGGCCGTATGGGTTTTTGTTTCCAACCTGTTGGCCAGCCTCCTGAGCAGCCTCATGCTGCTGCCCATGATCAGGCGTTTCAGGCTAAAATGGGATAGTCTGCTCCTGCGCGAGATGTTGGCCTATGCACTGCCAATACTGGTAGTCGGCTTAGCCGGCATGGTCAACGAAGTGCTCGACAAGATCCTGCTTAAGTACCTTATTTCCCCCGAAGACCAACCCATGCGACAACTGGGTATTTACGGTGCCAATTATAAGCTGGGTATATTAATGACCCTCTTTGTGCAAATGTTTCGCTACGCCTCAGAACCCTTCTTTTTTGCCAAAGCAGACGAGAAGCGTGCGCCGGAACTCTTTGCCCGTGTCATGCATTATTTTTGCCTCGCCGGTCTCACCATTTTTTTGGTGGTCATGCTTTATATCGACCTCTTCCAGCACTTTATCGGTCCGGCCTATCGCGAAGGGCTGTTTATCGTACCCATTATCCTGATAGCCAATCTGTTCTATGGGATTTATTTCAACCTGAGCATCTGGTATAAACTTACCGACCGTACGAGCGATGGCGCTAAACTTGCCCTGACCGGCGCACTTATCACCTTGATTTTTAATCTTATTCTCGTACCCTCTTTTGGATATGCCGGTGCAGCATGGGCCACTTTGATCTGCTATGTTTCGATGGCCGCGTTTTCCTACTTGTGGGGACAGCAGGTTTACCCCATTCCATACAAGCTGAAAGACTTTTTCCTGTATTTCGTACTGGCACTGCTGCTTTATGCCATTTCAATCTGGATTGCACCAAAACAATTAGTTGCCCGCCTGGCAATCAACACGGTGCTGCTTGCGGTGTTTGTGTTTTCAGGACTGAAAAGCTGGCAGAAAACAGAAAAGGCCGGTATGCCGTCAGAAGTTTGATAAAAGGTTAGCCAGAGCAAAACCCAGATAATTGCCCACAGCATAACCGATAATACCAATCGTAATCCCCGGAACTATCACCTGCTTGTTATGGATAGCTCCTGCCACAACAGGCACAAAGGGCGGGCTGCAAATCATCGCAGTAGAAGTAATAATTACGGTATCGCGGTCGATACGGAATATTCTGGCCAATAAAACATGCAGGAACAACGAACCGAAAACAGCTAATGTAATATAGCCGAATAATCCTGGCGTGATTCCGGAAAAATTGCGCACATCAGCCATGGAAGCAACCACAATGCTAAAAACGAGAATCAGGTACATACCCGACTCGAAGGTTTTCTCAATCCGGTTGATTGATGGAATCAGGGAAGCGAGCAGGCCAAGCGTGGTGATGGTGAGAATAACCACAACCATGAGCATATTGGCAGGCACCAACATAGTCAGTCCTCCGCCAATAGCCACAATCAGTAATGTCAGCCCATAAGCCTTAAGAAGTGGCACAAAGACCGGCTTTCGGAATATGCCCCAGAAAGGGTCTTTTCCGTCCAGGTCACGAATCTTAACATCATCGAGCTTAATAGGATAGGCAGGCAAAATATAACCGAATAAGCGCTGTGCCGCGGACATCAGAAAGGCCAGATATACCACACCAATGATCAGATCGTAAGTGTGTGCGAGAATATAGGTATTGGCGTCAACATCCAGCATCATTTTGAGCGATGCCAGATTAGGCGTGCCTCCGGTGTAAACGCCAACAAGCATACCGGAAAGTTTCCACAAATCGGGCATTCCCTTTCCCTTGAAAAGAAAATAGCCAATAACAACGACTATGATCACCGATGCAAATCCTGTCGCCATCGAAAGTAAACTCTTGCCGGCCATTTTTCCCCATTGCTTCACATTGGCAGAAAAAAGCACCAGCGGAATGGCCAGCAAAATGGTCAGGCTCATCAGCAAATCGCGCAGCTTATAGATTTTAAAAGCCAGTACATCACTGCTGTTGATAAGACCCTGAGCGAAAAGCCCTTCCACCGTTGCAGTATCTGTATTGGGGTTAAGCAGCATATACTCGTTGAGGTAAGCGCCCATCGAAGGCAGAATACCAATGTTGCCAATCAGCAGCCCTATGGCATAGGCAATGATGACCGAGCCAAGTTTGTTTACGAAGGGAATGGTGTGGCACAAGTGCAAAATGAGGATGGGTGTCAGCACGTAAAACAATACCAGTGCGATGATGGTGATTTCCATAGCTTTATCAAAAGGTGCAAATCTATGACAGAAAAAACAGAATTCAAAGCCGCCTACCCGGCAGCCATTGCTGCAGCTGCGACGCTGATGCGGATGTTGTCGATTTGCTCCAGCACTTTCACACAGCCTTCAATTGTGCTCCCTGTGGTAATCACATCGTCGATAAGCAGCACATGATGGCCCGAAAAAGCTTCGGGCTGTCGCACCGAAAAAATATCGCGAACGTTTTTCCAGCGCTCCTCGCGCGATTTTTTTGTCTGGGTTTGTGTGGCCACACCTCGCACCAGGTTATTGCGCGAGATGCTGATACCGGTGACTTCGCTGATTCCGCGCGCGAGAATCTCGCTTTGGTTGTAACCACGCTTTCGTTCGCGCTTGGGATGAAGAGGCACAGGAACCAGCAAAGAAACATCCTGGTATATGGCTGAAGCCTTGAGCGCTTTACCCATTTCTCTTCCAAGAAACAGACCCGCCTCGCGGTTGGATTTGTATTTAAGCTCGTGAATCAGGGGCTGAACCCTTCCATGTTTGGCAAAAAAGTAGCAGGCAGTAGCCGCATGAAGCCGCACCTTGCCATGAAAAAGTCTGGCCACCGGATTGTCAGCGTGACCTTCAAAACCTGTTTTTGGCAGTAAAAAATGACAGCTCATACAAACTGTCTTTTCCTCATGATTAAGAAGCTCGCCACAGCATGGACATATTTCCGGATAAAACAACGAAACAAGATCGTTCAGCAATTCCCTGATGGCCGGCATAAGCTGCGTTTTACAGGATAAAAGTAATACATCGAAACTATTCGCATCATGTAATATTAACTTTGTCATATGAACTGGCCGAAACAAACGCTTCTGCAAGGCCTTGTGGTGTTTACACTGTTTTCGTGCAACGATCGCTTTGATCCGGAAACGACCATCTTGGCCGGAAGCAGGAAAGGAATGGTGGTTTTCAGCGAATATCAAACCATCCTGCCGGGCGGTTATTACCAGTTTAACACCATCAAACTTGACGCGAATCGCGATGGTACCGACGACTATATATTCTCGCTTGGTTACTGGGGCTCACCCGGTATGGGCGTTAGGTTGCATTCTTCATTTTCATCGGAACATGATGGTGCCCTGCTATTGGGCGTAACCACCAACGACACTGTTTATGCCCGAACTGTGCGCACGTTTAGTGTCGATTCCGGCAGCGGAATGATTGTTGCATACACGATCACACAAAACGATTGCGTGAGACGCAGCGAAGAGTATATTCCGGTAAACCACACATCAGTATTCCACCCGCTTTGGCTTTGTGAGGGCAACCAAATAGGGGGCACAGAAGATAATTTTCAGCGAGGCAGTGCGACCTTCGTTTATGCTGACAGCTGGCCACCATATACTAACATTCAAAACGACACGCTTTGGGTGAGCCGCAGCGAAAGTCGCAACGATTGCTATGCGGCCCCGGATGGTGTTCCTGTATATGTGGGAATAGCCATGCGGATTGACGGAATTTTAAAAAAAGGCTGGATTCGTTACAAGCTGGAAGGGTCGGCCAAAATCACTTTTGAGGAAATGGCCTTTCAGCGTTGAAAGTCAAGCAAAGGCTTTCGCTACATTTGCCGTGTGATGAATAACACACCCGGATCGCAGCCACTTTTATCGGTCGAAAACCTTCGGATTTCATTCAGGCACAACGATGGTGTGTTCGAAGCCGTTCGTGGCATCAGCTTCAGCCTGATGCCCAGCCAAACCCTTGCCATTGTTGGCGAATCAGGCTCGGGCAAATCGGTAAGCGCGCTATCGCTGATGGGGTTGCTTCCTGCGCGAACGGCTTTGGTTTCAGCCGAAAAAATGCTGTTCGACGGAGTGGCCCTGAACACGACAGAGCCCTCGGCATGGAACGGACTGCGGGGCAACCGCATGGCCATGATTTTTCAGGAACCGATGACTTCGCTGAATCCGGTGATGCGCTGCGGAAAGCAGGTGGCAGAGGCCCTTATCCTGCATCAAAAAGTGCGCCCGCACGAAGCCCGTAATCAGGTGTTGAAATTATTTGAGCAGGTGAAACTGCCCCGCGTCGAACAGGTATTCAAAGCCTGGCCACACGAGCTCTCGGGCGGGCAGCGGCAACGCGTGATGATAGCCATGGCACTGGCCAACCATCCCAAATTACTCATTGCCGACGAACCCACTACGGCTCTTGATGTTACCGTACAAAAGGAGATTTTGCAACTGCTGGCACAGCTTAAGGCAACCCATGGCATGGCGGTTGTTTTCATCACTCACGACCTTGGTGTTGTGGCCGAAATAGCCGACCGCATAGCCGTGATGCATAAAGGCGAAATAGTAGAGCAGGGTAGTGCGCAAAACGTGCTTCAACACCCTCAACACCCTTACACCAAAGGCCTGCTTGCCTGCATACCGCCTCTGGACAGGCGCTATGTGCGCCTTCCCGTGGTTAGTGAGTTTCTCGAAGGCAAATGGAGCAGCAGCAACGAAATCATCAGGCAGCTCGAACTGCCCGAAGACCACCGCCGGCAACGCCATGCCACGTTATATGCCGGAAAACCCCTTCTGAAAGTCGAAAATCTCTCCGTACATTATGCCATACGAGCTACAAAGGAAGAGGGCAAAATGCTCAGGGCAGTGGATAACTTAAGCTTCGACATTTATCCGGGAGAAACCCTCGGTTTGGTTGGCGAATCGGGCAGCGGAAAAACAAGTCTCGGACGCGCCCTCCTGCACCTGGTCGAACCTGATTCGGGAAGTATTTTCTTCAAAGACGAACTGATAAAATTGCGTAATCATCAGCATTTCAAGCAACTGCGAAGGAAAATGCAAATTGTCTTTCAAGATCCCTACTCTTCGCTAAATCCGCGCATTACAGTGGGTGAAGCCATCAGAGAACCCATGCAGGTGCACGGCCTGAACGGCTCACGTAAAACGCAAACGGAAAAGGTATTAATGCTGCTCGAAAAAGTTGGACTGCTACCGGAACACTATCACCGTTACCCTCACGAGTTTTCGGGAGGTCAGCGTCAGCGTATCGGCATAGCCCGTGCACTGGCCGTGGAACCCGAATTCATTGTGCTCGACGAACCCGTTTCGGCCCTCGATGTTTCGGTGCAGGCACAGGTGCTCAACCTGCTCGGCGAGCTAAAAGAGGAATTTGGCCTTACCTACCTGTTTATTTCGCACGATTTGGGTGTTGTGCGCTATTTCTGCGACAGGGTGATGGTGATGTGCAACGGAAAAATCGAAGAACTGGATGAAGCCGATGCACTGTTTGCCTCACCAAAATCAACCTATACCCAAAACCTGATCGCCGCCTTGCCCGGAAAGGCACTCAGAGCTTCTTCGGTGCAGGTATAAACCTGCCATTGTGAATCATTGCGGTGAATACCATTTCGGCTTTCAATTAGGCATACCTTTGTTGCAATAATTCATGATCAACCGATGCCAAAAAACAAATCCAAAGGCAATGGCACCAAAGCCATGATGCAACAGAGCATCCTCAGCCTGTTCGGAATAAATCCATTTAAACCACTCAACCACAAGCAGATAAGCAAGGCACTCAGCATTAGGGATGCGGCCGGAAAAGACCTCATCATACAAATACTCGACGAGCTTGTGACTGCAGGTAAACTGCAGGAGCAGAATCGTTACAAATACGTCCTGAGCCCGACTGCCATGCGGGAGCACGGAAAAAAGCAATACATCACGGGCACGGTTGATATGAAAAGCACCGGCAAAGCCTATGTGGTGCCTGATGAGGGTGGCGACGACATCTTCATTGCGCCCAACAATACCTACAAGGCATTGCACGGCGACAAGGTGAAAGTGCTGCTGTTTCCGCGTCGTTCAGGCCATAAGCCCGAAGGCGAAATTGTAGAGGTCATTCATCGCTCCAAAACCGATTTTGTAGGTGTAATCTCCATCAGCAAAAAGTTTGGATTTCTTGTGCCCGACAGCGAAACCATGCCGGTGGATATTTTTGTGCCGGCCGAAGGCCTGGGCAAAGCCCAAAACGGTGATAAAGTGGTAGTGCGTCTGACCGACTGGCCCGAGCACGCGAAAAATCCTTTTGGCGAAGTGATACACGTGCTGGGCAAGCCCGGCGACAACAACGTGGAAATGCTCAGCATACTGGCCGGCCACAACTACCCGCTTTCGTTTCCGGCTGCAGTGGAAAAGGAGGTGGAAGGTATCGACCACGGCATCACGCCGGCCGAAATTGCCCGTCGCCGCGACTTCCGCGAAGTCTTCACCATTACCATCGACCCGGTGGATGCCAAAGATTTTGATGATGCCCTTTCGCTCCGAAAACTCGACAACGGCAACTGGGAAGTGGGTGTACACATTGCTGATGTGTCGCATTACGTACCCGAAGGCTCAGCCACCGACCTCGAGGCCCGCGAACGCGGAACCTCGGTTTATCTGGTTGATCGCACCATTCCCATGCTGCCCGAAAAGCTCTCGAACAACATCTGCTCGCTGCGCCCTAACGAAGAAAAACTCTGCTTTGCCGCAGTCTTCGAAATGAACAACGAAGCCGAAGTGCTCGACAAGTGGATAGGCCGCACCGTGATCCGTTCCGACAGGCGCTACGCTTACGAAGAAGTGCAGGCCATGATCGAAGGGCAGCCCGGCGACTTTCCTGAACAAATCATGGTGCTGCACAACCTGGCCGTAAAACTGCGCGATAAACGCATGAAGGAAGGCTCGATTAACTTCCGCACCGAAGAAGTGAAATTCGTGCTCGACCAACATGGCAAACCCATTGATACCTATGTGAAAGTGCAGCAGGAAAGCCATATGCTCATCGAAGATTTCATGCTGCTGGCCAACCGGACTGTGGCCGAAGAAATAGGTAAGACCGGCGGAAAAAAGAAAGCCCGAACCTTTGTTTACCGCATTCACGATGAGCCAAACCCCGAAAAGCTCAACACTTTCCTTCAATTTGTCGGCAAACTGGGCTACAGCATGAACATCAGCTCGCGCAAGAAACTGGTGGACAGCTACAACCGTCTTTTTGAAGCCGTTGAAGGTAAAGGCGAGAAAAACCTCATCGAAACCATAGCCGTGCGCACCATGGCCAAGGCCGAATACAGCACACAGAATATTGGTCATTATGGACTGGCTTTTGCCTACTACACCCACTTCACCTCGCCCATTCGTCGCTATCCCGATCTGATGGTGCACCGCTTGCTCGAACGTTATCTGTTTCAGCATAAACCCTCGGTGAGCGAAGAAACCTACGAACCCATCTGTCAGCATTCGAGCGAAATGGAACGACGCGCCGCCGAAATGGAACGCGACTCGGTGAAGTTCAAACAGGCCGAATACCTGGCCGACAAAGTGGGCAAAATGTTTGATGGACTCATATCCGGTGTGAGTAAGTGGGGCATCTTTGTCGAGCTCAGGCAGAGTAAATGCGAAGGCATGGTGCGGTACACCGAGATGCCCGGCGATTTTTATTACCTCGACGAAGACAACTACCGCGTTGTAGGACAGGGCAGCGGACGTATTTACCGCCTTGGTGATCCCGTAACTATCCGCGTGAAAAAGGTGGACATCATCCGGAAAAAGATGGATTTTGTGCTGGTGGATACCGATGTGCTCCAAAGTTTTAATCACAAACCGGAACATGGGGGCAAACCGAAGCAAAGACGCAGAAAGTAAGCATTCAGGTATTGAACCTTAAGGTAAATAGGATGTTTACCCAAAAACGAATGAGATGAAAGTAGCTGTTTACAGAAAAGCCCATTTCAATGCCGCGCACCGGCTCTACAACCCCGCATGGAGCGATGCGCGCAACAACGAAGTATTTGGCCTGTGCAACAATATCAACTGGCATGGCCACAACTACGACCTTATTGTGAAAGTGGTGGGCGAGGTTGATCCCTTAACTGGTTATGTGATCGACATGAAAGTGCTCAAAGACCTCATCCGCACGGAGGTGGAAGAGCGCTTCGACCACAAAAACCTCAACCTGGACTGCCCCGAATTCCAGGGCATCATCCCTACAGCCGAAAACATCGCCATCGTGATCTACAACCTGCTCAGGGCCAAAATCGACGCCAAACTCGACCTGCAGGTGAGGCTCTACGAAACCGAACGCAACTTTGTAGAGTACCCTGCTGTTTAGCCAATGATAACCAATGCGTTGAATTGGGATTGGTTCTCCGCGCATTAGAAATAACCCACAAAGGCCTCAGCCTGGAAACCGTTTCGGGCCTTGCTCCAACATCATCAGCAAAACCTCTCGGATAGCCTTGAGGAGCACCCGTTTCAGGAAAAACGCTCTGGAAGCGCTACCGGATTCTGCTATAAAATTTAAGGAACCCTTCGTTGTTATGGGTAATCGGGTTTTGTGTCAGCCCGTATGTTACTGGCATACGGATCCAAACCATTAGCTCAGGTTTTTTATACGACAGCAATAGCTCCGGAAGATTGATTTTCAGCACACAAATAACATAAAATTCGAATCGTGTCCGGACACATGCATCGCAACACCTTGAGTGGCCAGTTCCGGTTGCATCCTCCTCTTTGCTCCGTAGCATATAAACACAATATCAACGTGATTTGGAATACATATTTTATCCTTACCTTTGCCCCAGTTTGCGGTGCTTCGCAGAAGATTAAAAGGGAATCCCGTGAAAGTCGGGAACTATCCCCGTAGCTGTGAGTCCGTGTATGCCCCAGCCATCAATGTCACTGTCCGCCATAGGCGGATGGGAAGGCCGGCCGGAGGCGGGACAAGTCAGAAGACCTGCCGCAAACCGTTGTTCGTAGCTTTCGGGCGAAAAGCGAAGGAACAGGCCATACGCCAAGGTGTATCGTTTGATTCCCCATTTTTCCCGCGAGTTACCATTTGATAACCAAAACGCTGTGGTTGATGAATGGTTTGTCGCGTATTGAAATCGAACTAAGGAAGGCTGATCAGCCTTCCCGAAACACGCTTGTGTCTCAGTTGCAGGCAAAAGGAAGCAGGTTAGCCATGCCCGGGTGCATGTGCCAAATCAACTGCCATTCTGCGCCGGCCCGGCTGATGAAAGGTGCTGATCCACGCTTTGCGGGCAATCGCCTTGCCACAGCAAACCAAAACCACCAATACAATGCGTGAATTTTACACTCTGCTTCCCTCACTTTTCAAGCGGGTTGTGCCGGTAAAGCTGGTCACAGCTTTAGCACTCATGTTCAATCATGCCCATGCTGTTGCTCAGGGACCTTTTCCTCCTGCTGCAGGTCTGGCCGGCAGCACGGCGATTCACAGGGATCACCAGTCTTTTCAGGCCTGGGCCACAGGCGTTCAGGTCATGCGCGGATGGGTAAACATTGCCGACACCTCTGTAACTGCCGACGGCTCGAATAAGGCCAGCTTCGGTCGCTATTCGGAGGCGCTGGGCCAGGCCGAAGGTACTTCAGTCAACGTAGTGAGTCTGGGTGATAGAGGCACAGCTACCCTTACCTTCGACAGGCCGATTGTTAACGGGCCCGGCTTCGACTTTGCTGTTTTCGAGAACAGCTTCAATGATAACTTTCTCGAGTTAGCCTTTGTCGAAGTAAGCTCCGACGGACAACGCTTTGTACGATTTCCGGCTGTTTCGCTCACTCAGACCCAAACTCAGGTAGGCAGCTTCGATCCGCTGGATCCTACCATGATTCACAACCTGGCCGGCAAATACCGCCAGGGTTTCGGCACACCTTTCGACCTGAACGACCTCATTGACAGCACCGGCATCGACCTGAACAACATCCGGCATGTACGCATAGTTGACGTGGTGGGCAGCATTAGTGCACCATTTGCCTCCTTTGATAGTCAGGGTAATAAAATAAACGAACCCTTCCCGACGCCATTTGTATCCGGTGGCTTCGACCTCGATGCCGTTGGCGTCATCCATGCTGCCGGACCATTTCGGCTCAGCCATTTTGACCATTTTACGCTTGCCCCCGATAGCTACTGGAATGGTTCCGATGGCTCAGGCGGCTTTGCGAGCGGAAGTGCGTTCTTTCCAAACAGCTACAACAGCGCATGGGGCTCATGGAGCGGCTGGGCCTTCAGCAACGGGCGCAATACCACCACACCCGGCTGGTTGAACCAGTACAGCACCATAGCCGGAGGAGGTATGAGCTCCAACAACCAGACCAACGACATATTTGGGCTGGCGTATGTACCAACCGATTTCACAGGTGGTAACTTCAATACCATTCCTGTTGAAGTGAATTTTACTGCCGACAGCCTGTTTATCGTCAATGGCCTTTATGTGACCAACAGCACCATGACTGCCCTTTCGATGCGCGATGGTGACCCATATGCTAAAAAATTCGGCGGCGCATCAGGCAACGACCCCGACTATTTCAAACTGAAGGTGGCCGGCGTGCGTTCCGATAACAGCCTTACCCCACCCATAGAATTTTATCTGGCTGATTTTCGCTTTGCCGATAATCGTCTGGACTATATTGTCAACGACTGGCGTTGGGTTGAACTCAGCAGTCTGGGACCGGTAAAGGGGCTTCGCTTCGACCTGGAGTCATCGGATGTGGGTATGTTTGGCATGAATACGCCTGCCTATTTTTGTATCGACAACCTCAGCCTGGCAAGGCCCGCACAACCCACAGGAACGATTTCAGCTGATGTACCCACCGTATCTGTCTGGCCTAATCCCTTTAGCCATCAGCTCTTTATCGACATGCCTGCCTCAGCTTTAGTGAAGATTATCGACCTGAGCGGTCAAACGCTCATCGAAAACCGAAAGGAAGCCGGCACGACGCTCATCAGCACCACCTCGCTCAAGCCTGGAGCCTATCTGCTTCATATTCAGCATAAAACAGGAATTATCACGCGAAAGATTATCAAACAATAGACCTGTATGAATCTGCGTCAGGTTTTTTTGCTGATTACACTGGCCTTGTCGGCAATTGCCGGCCGGCTGAATGCTCAGCAGCAGCCCGACACGCTTCAGCTTGGTGAGGTGGAAGTAGCTGCCCGAAAATTGCTGGCTCCTGCTTCGAGCCTGCCCTTGCAACAGATGGACGCCCTGCGCCTGCAGCAAACCGGAAGCCGAAGCCTGGCCGATGCCTTGCGACATTTTGCCGGACTTAACATTCGCGATTATGGCGGTATCAGCGGACTAAAAACCATCAACCTGCGCAGCCTTGGCGCCCAGCACACCGCTGTTTTTATTGATGATGTACCGCTCTCGGAATCGGCATCAGGCCAGATCGACCTGAGCCGCATCACCCTCGAAACCATCGAAAGCATAAGCCTCAGCAGCGGCGGACCAGACAATGTTTTCCGCCCTGCCAGATGGTTTGCCTCTGCTTCGACTATTGCCCTGCAATCGGCCGGTATGGAGCTTAACGAGCTTCAAGGCCATTGGGAGGGCAATATGACCATCGGCTCGGCAGGATTATGGCAGCCTTATGGCCGGGCTACAATGCGTTTGAGCGACAACACCCGCCTTCAGGTTGGGGCAAGATACGCTCACGCAACGGGCGCCTACCGCTACCGCGTGGAAAATGGTTCTCAGGCCTCGCAATGGATGACCCGAAACAATACCGATCTGGAAAATTTCGCATGGCAGAGCCGCCTCAGCTCAAAAGGCAAAAAGATTGAAACCAACTGGCATCTGCTTTTCGACTATTCCGACCGCGGACTTCCCGGCGCAGTAATGATGTACAACCCCTACTCCCGTCAGCGACTCAGCAATACCGACTTCAATCAGGCGCTCGTGCTCAGGGGCGGCAAACCGTCGTTGCGCTGGCAAACCCTGGTCAAACAGTCCATACAGGGAATGACCTATCAGGACCCCGATTTCCTCAATGCTCAGGGTGGTCTGGTTCAGCATTACCGCCAAAAGGAGTACTATGTGTCGCAGCTCGTCGGAGGCAATATCCGCGGTGTTCAGCTTGCAGCATCTACCGATCTGGTATGGAATGGACTCGAAGCACGACACCTTGCTGCTGATCCTTCGCGGCTCAGCGCATTGGTTTCAACATCAGCCTCTTGGTCCAACTCCCGCTGGGAACTGACAGCTCATGGCCTGCTGCAATATTCAGCGGAAACAGTTGGTCAGCAACAACAAACGAAAAGTCGCTCGGCATGGAGTCCGGGCATTAGCCTTGCTTACCGACTCCGGGAAAATCATCACGACAGACTCAGGTTCTCGTACAAGGATGCTTTTCGTATGCCCACCTTCAACGAACTGTATTACAACATTGTAGGCAACAGCAACCTGCTGCCTGAACGCGCTCGCATGTTCAATCTTGGTTGGTCAACCGAAACAGATGGCTCCATAGCCCGGCTCCACATCAGCGCCGATGCCTTTTATAACCTTGTCCGCGATAAGATCATAGCCATCCCAACCAAAAACCTCTTTGTCTGGTCAATGCGCAATATCGGCCGGATGTCAGCCCTCGGACTGGAAACCAGCCTTCGCCTGGAAACCAAACTTTTTGACAGCTGGCAGGCTTACGGCCAGCTCAACTACACTTTTCAGCATGCGGTCGACCGCAGCTCCCCGCACTCGCCATCATACAATCATCAGATAGCCTATCTGCCCCTTCATAGCCTGAATGGTTTTGCGCAACTGCAGTATGGTGCCTGGTCGGGTGGAACCGGAATATTCTACAACAGCGGGCGCTATTTCCTGCCCGAAAATCGCCCCGAAAATTACCTGAAACCGTGGTGGACATTGGATATCAATGCTCTGTACCGGTTCAACCTCGCCGGATATCCTTCGCATGTCAGACTCGACGTGCACAACCTGTTCAACCGTCAGTACGAAGTGATTCGCAGTTTCCCTATGCCTGGGCGGATGTTTATGCTTACCCTCGGCACCAAAAGCAGAAAATCATGAGGCGCGATTGGAGACTGCTGCTTGGCCTGCTGTGGCTGTTCACATCGGCCTGCCGGGACGAGAAGCCATTACCACAGCCGGAACCGGCAGGAAATGAACGGATGTATGTGCTCAACGAAGGGCTGTTCAATATGAACAACAGCACCATCACGCTATTTGATCCGGAAAGCAGGTCGGCCCTGACGGATTATTTCGAAATAACCAACGGCCGCAAAATGGGCGATACGGGCAACGATATGGCCATCTATGGTGGTAAGTTGTATGTGGTCTTATCAGGCTCAAGTCAGGTTGAGGTGATGGCAGCGGCAACAGGAAAATCCCTGCGTCAGATTCCGCTTTTCGACGGACAAAGGGCACGACAGCCCCGTGCCATAGCTTTTTTGGACCGTCATGCGTTTATTGCATGCTTCGATGGAACAGTAATCGCCCTCGATACAGCAAGTCTTCAGATCACCGGTATGGCCATAGCCGGAAGCAACCCCGATGGTATTACCGTTGCCGGAGGCAAACTGTATGTGAGCAACTCCGGCGGACTCAACTTTCCGCATTACGACAATACA
>DAOKYW010000018.1:4577-14666 GCA_035325985.1 Bacteroidales bacterium | reverse complement strand
TTTATTTCTGACGGAACCATGCCCGAAACAGTCTATGGCATTCATGTGGACCGCAGCCTTGGTGTGGTCTATGTGGCCGATGCCCGCTCATTTGTGCATACCGGAGTAGTGAATGCCTACGACAGGCAGGGCAGAAAGCAATTTAGCTTTTCGTCCGGAATGAACCCTTCGAAAATGGTTATGTGGTGAAGCCAATCAAAGGGCTTCGGGAGGAACAACAGTCAGTGTTTTATAGGTAGATACAAACCTTACTGAGCTACATGGACTGCATTTCCGCTGAGTTCATTTGAACGGCAACAACAAACCTGCTTCACTTGACCGGCGAAACAAACAGCTTTAATGTTGTGCTGCCCTGATGTCCTGAAACGCGCAAAAGGTAAATGCCCGGTCGAAGCCACGAAGTGGCTATCGGGATGGTGTGCCATCCGGGACTAAAGCCCTCGTCACGCACGACTTTCAGTAAACGACCGCCTCCGTCCAGCACTTCGATGCGGATATGCTGATTATCAGCTAAACTCAGGCCGAGCGATGCCTCCTCATGGGCAGGATTGGGCCACAGACGGGCATTAAAATGGCTGGCCGGGCTTTCGTGATGGCCAAGATTGAGTGCACTCACCACAATGTCGTCGAGGCGCAGCATATCGCGACTGCCATCGTAGGGGTTGAGCTGCTGACCGGTGAAGTAGAATTTCCAGCGCAGCTGAACATAGGGTTTGTTGTTGGCATCGGCCGGCAGTGTCAGAGGATGAAACACCTGAGTGTGATCCGCCGTGGCTGAGCGCATATATTCTAAAGGCTCACCGCCCTGCCCGGGCACATCGTCGAAAGGCTGGTCAGGACCAAGACGGTATTGCAGCCTTATGGCATAAGTGCGCGAATTGGGTGCAAGCGTACCCGCTGTCCAGCCAACGGTAATACCATGCAAACCACGCGTGTCGATGGCCAGAACAGCAGCGCCAAGATCGCGCCCTCTGCCTGTATTGATGAACGAAATGCCCTGATCGCCCAGCCCGTTCAGGCGTGTGCGGCGCGTAAGCCGATACGGAAACCCTATGCTGTTGGCATCGTCGCCATGCACCTCGGACGCAGGAACGTGGTACGGATGCGTCATGGGGTCAGCCAGCATGGGATCATTCTTGCTGCTTTGCTGAAACACCATATGAGGCGGATAAGTGCGCTCGGGCTGATTGGCATCCCAGTATTCAAACCGATAAGGACCATTGGCCAGACGATAGGCCACCGGGTTGAGCGAATCGCCCTGAAAGTCGTTGCTCAGCTCAAAGATGGCTTCAACCTGAGCGCTTGCCGAAAGCGCAGCCGTCGTTGTTTCGGCAATCCCTGTGGCAGCTCCTGCCCAACCAACAAAACGGTATCCTTGTTGTGCCATGGCAGTAAACTGCATCGGAACCTGCGGAAAATACCAGCCTGTCCAGCCGTCCGGTGCCGACACCGTGTTCACCATCACCTGACCGGCTTCCGGAGGCGAAACCTTGACCGTCAGCTTCACAGGATCCTGCAGCTGAAACTGGCTCTTGATATGCTGGCGGACATAATTGGGCCTGACACGGGCAAAGTTGCGCATCACCTGCACATTGTTGTTCCATTCAGTCAGGCTGGTAGGCCTGCGCCAACGGTTAATATGCTCCTGCATGGCGGGCTGCAGCAGGCTTTGCAACGAGTCGAGCCGTGCTTCCATGCGGGCTTCACTCAGATCGCTGTTCATCAGGTCGCAGAAACGATTGATAAACTGATGTTTGAATTCCTGATTTTTTACCAGATTGCGCAGGATGAGGGTTGACCACGGTGGATTAGGCCATCCCGGCCCGTTCGAAGCAAGCGCAAAGGCCAGCGTATTGTGCGCCGCACCCATGCCAACGCCGGGCACGTAATTGAAAGGCAAGCCGAACCCAAAGTCCATATCCACCAGCATCCAGCGCCAGCGGCCATCACGCCCGTTCAGGGCGTTGGGGTTGAAAGTGGTGTTGTATCGCCAGTAAATTGTATTGTTGCCCGGCCAGTCGGTATTCATGGCAAAGATGTGCGCAATCTGAAAATCAATAAAGCTCTCAATATCCATCATGCTTTTAAGGCCCTGATAATAAGCATCAACAGCCATATTGTTCGAGCTGATGTAGCTGCGCATATAGTTGTAATGCATCACGCCGGCCGTGCTGCCGGATTTGTGCACCGAGTTGTTTTCCATCATGGTCATCTCCTGCTCCTCAATGCCATATTTTGTCAGAAGATAATGCTCGTCGTACCGGTCACGGATATGATGAATGCCCCAGTACTCGCCGTTGATGAACAATATCGAAGGACGGTAATCCTGACGGTCCACTTTCATATTGCGCATGAGCGACTGTATAAATTCATCGCGCATAATGCCGAAGTCCCAGTCGTTGCCGCCGTTGCGGAGCAGAAAGCGCTTGTAGTGGCTGATGTTTTTCCAGGGAAATAAAGGATACTCTATCCAGCTGTTCCCATATTCGCTTTTTGCGATGATGCGAAGGGTCTTGCGCGGGCGACTGCGTGTGGTGTTGCCGTGGATGCGGATGCCGATGTCTTCCGAAAATGCAGTCTGTCCGTTGCTTTCGAACATGCTGAGGTTGGCCGGCCGTTCCCATTCGGGGCCTTCCTGAAAATAATTGTTGTGATTCCCATAAACATAGATACCAATCTCGGGGTCAAAGAGATTGGCAAAATCTGTAGCCAGCGAAAACACAGGGAAAGGATAGCGCTGCGCACCTGCCGGATCCACGATATAGGTAAGGGTTTTCACCGGACCGGGCGGAGCTTCCGGATGTAAAGCCCTGGCCCTTATGACGTTAATTTTGAACACCAATCCTAAAGGAGGTTGCCAGCCTTCGTAATAGGGCGGCCCTGGATCGGTATTGTTGTTGGTGGGAATCATCGAGATGCCATTGGGCAACGAGCTGCGGTTGAAAACGGGGATTGGGTTTCCGTACGTGCTGGTGCTTGCGGTTGGAAGGGCGCCATCGGTGGTGTAAACAACCTGTGCACCCTGATAAGGCGCACTCAGTTGCAGGTCGAAGGCTGTGGTGTAGAACCCCGGACTGTGCGATGCCTGCACTTCGCCCAGCAAAAGGGTGTAGGCTGTGGTGCTGTTGGCTGCGCCGGGACTGGCCGGCGAAAAATATCGCAGACTGGAATGGTCCGCTGGCAGCCTGCCCCACGAAATGTCGCGCTGTAGGGCCACCGGTCCAAGACTGTCGATGGTTGTGCCTTCCGGACTTTTCAGTATGATGGGTTCGCCACCGGCACTGATACTGAAGTTGGTGTGCAATGGCTGGCCGGCCGAAACCCTGTTTTTGCCCGAAGCAAAAACCACCAGATATTCGCCAGGCTGAATACTGACTGCCGGAAACCTCCACTTGAAAGGCTTTGTGGCATCGTCCGTAAGGCCGTAATTGTAGAGGTTAATCGATTGACTTCCGGAATTATACAACTCAATCCAATCAGGATAATCATTATCTTCATCGGCCAGCGTAGTGGCATTGGACGACATGATTTCGTTCAACAGCAGGTTTTGTCCGGACAAATGGCAGGCGAATACCACAGAAAGTACCACATACAGGCCGGCAATGGCTAACTTCTTCATTAATCAGGAAAATAGTAATTAGTAAAGATAGCCCATAAATGCCGGAAGCTTCCTGAACAAGCAAGCAAATGGCATTTATCCGGGGGAAAACGGTTGCAATAAAGCAACTTATTCGTCCTGTCCGAAGAATTGATCAATCACCGGAGGCAGAAATGGCCTGCCTTGTGTATTGATGGAAGTGCCAATCACCCTGGCATCCACCACGGGTTTGCCATCGGGCAGGCGTACAATCTTCTGGATAAAAGCAAAACGTAAGGGCGAAATGCGGGAAGTGCCGCATTGCACCTCGAAGCTGTCGCCGCTCCGCAGCGGACTATGGTAGTCAATCTCGATGCGCTTGACCACCAGAAGGATTCCCACGGCAGTGAGCCCGGCAAAGCTCAGGCCGTGAGCAAGTAAAAACTCGTGCCGGGCATGTTCCAGATAGTGCTGATAAACAGCGTTGTTCACTATGCCCTGCATATCACACTCGTAGTCGCGTACCTTGAGCTGAATCGAAAACATTGACGTAGCAGGTTTTCAGCAAAAGTAACCTTTTAAGCTCCGCCGGACAAAGCCTGTCTAGCGTCACTAAATAAAAAATCCGGCGCTGTACAGAGCCGGATTTTATCAAACATCTTTAATTTCAATAATTTACTATCCTCAGTGGCTGAGGTTCTGCCTTGCGGATATCCAGCTCGTCGATCAGGTTGGTAGCACCGGCGTAGCGGTCAATCACAAAGAGAACATAGCGGATATCGACACTGATGGTGCGTTGCAATGCGGTTTCGAAGGCGATGTCGCCGCTCATGGCTTCCCAGTTGCCGTCGAAGGCAATGCCAATCAGCTCGCCTTTGCCGTTGATGACCGGACTTCCCGAATTGCCTCCGGTGATATCATTGGTACTGATAAAGCAGGTAACCAGCGTGCCATTTTCGCCATAAGGACCGAAATCCAGTGTTTCGATCAGGCTTTTCAGCTTTTCGGGCACGATAAACTCATCATTATCGGGGTCTTCTTTTTCCAGTATGCCCTTGTGTGTGGTAATGTAGTTGTAATGCACTGCATCGGCCGGAATATAGTCCTTCACGCTGCCATAGGTGAAGCGCAGTGTACTGTTGGCATCGGGATAAAAAGCGCGTTCGGGCTGCATCTCGCGAAGCCCGGCCATCCAGAGTCGGCGGGCCTTGCTGATCGAGCTTTGTGCCTGACGGAATCCGCCGGATACTTCCACCATCTTGGCCATAAAACCGTCGGCCAGTTGCAGGGCCGGGTCGTTCTGAAGCGCTTTCAGGCTGGGTTTGCCAAGCAGGCTTTCCACCTTTGCCGGACTGCTCAGCATCGAACGCGCAAAAACATCGGCAGCAGCAGCTTCGTAGTTGCCTTTGTGGCGTTTCATCAGTTCTTTGAAGGATTCGGGCCAAAGATTTTCGGGCATATGCTTTCCGTAGGCTTCCAGCATGCGGTGCAATACCAGCTGGTCGGCCGGAGCGTGATAGTTTTTAAACTGACCATCGATACCCTTGCGCAGGCTTTCGATGGTTTTCTTAATCTGATCTTCGCGCTCTTTACGCATCTTTTCGGCCATGGATTTATCCTTGGGAAGGTCGGCCTTGGGGATAGGCTTCAGCAGGTCGCGCAGCTGGGCAAACGACGAAGCATAGCCGATGATTTCGGCTCCGCCCGCGCCCGCAAAATTATTGTACAGCATGGGTTGGATCGATTGACCCATGGCAAGATATCCTGCTTCCAGCTCGGAAAGCACCTTGCCGTATTTTTCTTCGAGCGCCTGATCCGACGTTACCCATTCGCTGAACTGCAGTTCCTCGGCTTGCTTGCGACCTATGATGTTGAGCCTCTTCAGACCACGTGTCTGACCAATCAGGTACTTCCATGTGTTGGCCACCTGGGCGTATTTGCTGGCATACTGTATGCGCACGGCCGGATCGGCGTCCATAAACTGTTTCCAGGCTTCGAGCTTCTGACCAAAGAGCTCGATAATCACAGGATATTGTTTTTCGAGGTTAAATTGCACGCCAAACGACGTCAGGTAGCGGTCGGTACTGCCCGGAAAGCCCCATATCATCGAAAAATCGTTTTGCTGAACCCCGTCGAGGCTGATAGGCAAGTGATGTTTTGGCTTGAGCGGCACGTTGTCCTTGCTGTAATCGGCAGGCGAACCATCGGGCGCCGTATAGATTCGCAAAACGGCAAAGTCGCCCGTGTGCCTGGGCCACATCCAGTTGTCGGTGTCGCCGCCAAACTTACCGATGGCCGAAGGCGGAGCACCCACCAGGCGTACGTCGCGATACACCTGATAGATAAACAGATAAAACTCATTGCCTTCGAAAAAGTTCTTGACAACCACATGGTATTTACCATCGGGATTAAAACTCTTGCGCAGCTCCGAGGTTTTTTTCCTGATGGCTGCATTGCGCTCCTCTGCACTCATTCCATCGTTGAGCACGGCCATCACCGAGTCGGTCACATCAGCCATGCTGATCAGGATAGAAGCCGTGAGGCCTTCGTTGGGCAGCTCCTGATCGAACGATTTGGCCCAGAAACCATGAGTGAGATAGTCGTTCTCCACCGAGCTGTGCTTCTGAATCAGATCGTAGGCGCAATGGTGGTTGGTGAACACCAGACCCTGCGATGACACGATCTCGCCGGTGCAGAAATATCCATTGGGTGTGGGGCTGTTCGAAAGGCCCACGATGGCGTCCTTCAGGCTGGCCGTGTTTACGCTGTATATCTCTTCGGGCGTGAGTTTCAGCCCCATTTTCTGCATCTCGGCATGGTTGAGCCGTTGCACAAACATCGGCAGCCACATGCCTTCGTCGGCCCTCAGGCCCTGCATCATTCCTGCCAGCAGCAGAAAAAATATTATGATTCGTTTCATCATTTCCTGATTGATTATTGGGTATTATGGATTAATTCTATGGTTATTTCAGCCCGAGCATATGCGGTCCCATTTCGAAGTAGATGTCCACCGGAATACCTTTTGCGGTAATGCGGCCCAGGTCGTTCTTTAGCTGTTCTTTGATTACCCCGTCGGTGGTCACCCAGGCTTTCACCATCTCGTAATCGCCGTCGCCCTGCGCCTTCAGGATCATTCCGGAAAGTTTCTTGCTGGCTTCCATCATCTTTTCAAGATTTATGGCGTAAGTGCCATCGTCGCTGCGCGTGAATGCGCCTTCGTTGAGAAAGAAGTTGAAGGTCATCATATTGGCCTTGCCATGTGCGCTGGCCGCCCCAAAGCGTACCGAGCGGAAGATGCCGGCCATAAAGGTTACATAGTTGTCCATGATTTCAGTGTCGGTATATTCGCCCATCTCGTGCAGTCTGGTCACTAAGTAAAGACCGAGGATATCGGCTTTGGCTTCTTCCAGAGGCGAATACATCTCTTTCAGGGCTTTGCGCACCGTTCCCTGGCCATCGATGGTGTTTTTGATACCCAATCCGTGAGCTACTTCGTGAAACATCACATTGCTGAAAAAGGCATCAAAGGCGATGTGTTTGCGCTGCTCAGGAGCGATGAGTTCTTCTGCAATGGGCACAAGAATCTTGTCGAATTTGGCCTTCATGGTATTTTTTAGCTGCAGCTTGCGGGTGCCCTTGCTCAGTTGTACGCGCTCGTCGTTGGGCAGGTTGATGGCGATGGTTTTGCTGGCCATATTGCAGTCGCCGGCATAAAATACGACATCGTAAGCGTTGAGGTCGGCATCCGAACCGGGCACTTCGCGTTTGTACACCTCGTCCACCGGAAGCTGACGTTGCAATTCGGGAAGGAACTGTGCATAACGGGCGAGGCGATCGCTCCATTTGTGATCCTTGACCAGGATAAAGGCCTCGTGAGCGGCTTTGTAGCCAAAAAGTCCGTCGAGGTAGTTTTCGATGGGGCCGATAACCAGATCCACGTTATTGCTGCGCATGTCCATCCAGGCCATATCGCTTTCCAGATAATCATCGGTTCTAAGGGCTTTGGCTCTCAGGCGCAGGTAGTTGGCAAAACCTTCGTCGGCAGCCAGCGCTGCTGCCTGCTCCAGAAGCGAAGCAGCTTTCTCGGTTTGCTCGGCATAGGCCTGGTGATACCACACAGCTTTCAGTGCGCCGTTTTCATCGCGCTGAATCAGCGTGTACAGGCTGGTCTTGTTGGGGTCGTCAAAAGCCTCAAATTCTTCCTTGGTCATGTCAACCGGATAAAACTGCGCTCCGGCAGGCTTTGGGCCAAAACCTTCAAGAAAAGGTTTCTGATTGTCGAGTTGGTCCCAGGGACCGTAGTTGATCTCGGCAAAACGTTTTAGACGCGGGTCGCTGATGCCGGCCAAAAATTCTTCCTTGGGGCCAATGTTCTGCGTCCAGAAAATATCGTCCATAATCTGTGCCGCTTCGAACAGCAGCACCAGCATCTGTTTCTCGTTGTCGCTCAGGTGGCTGATGTCGGCCGTGAGCTCCACTTTGGCATACTTGTTTACCAGTAGGTCCATAGGATCGGGTGTTTGCTGCTGGCGCGGTGCACCGCACGAAAGGGCAAACAAGGCCAGTGCACCGACGAAGGTTTTGGTTTTCAATGTTTTCATGTGATGAATTTTATGCGTGCAAAGGTAGGAAAATCAGCAGTTCAGCCGGCCAATAGGGCAGGGTATAAGCACCTGTCGGGTTTTTCGGGTGCCAAACCGGAGGGAATGTGCTGTTGTGCTTCGCGCCAGGAGTTAAGGCCTGAAAATGTTTCCTTCTTAAGCCAAGATTCACCTAAGGCCTTGATCTTCGTCAGAGATTCAAACACCTTAGCCCGGGCGCACCATGCTTATCATCCGGACTTCTATCCTGCAGGAAGCAACAAAGACGAACGCCACAGCCGAAATAGCTAATTTTGCCCAAAATCTGAGCATGGCCCAACAGGATGTTTTGCTGAACGGGATTGATTCGCCCGAAGATATTCGGAGGCTGAACCACACGCAGCTGGTGCAGCTGGCAGCTGAGCTGCGAAGCCTGATCCTGGATGTGGTTTCGGTGAATGCAGGCCATCTTGGGGCTTCGCTGGGCGCCGTCGAACTGGCCATTGCCCTGCATTTTGTGTTCGACACTCCCAACGACAGGTTGATCTGGGATGTGGGCCATCAGGCCTATGCGCATAAATTGCTCACCGGACGCCGGAAAGCCTTCGCTACGCTGAGGCGATGGGAAGGCCTGAGCGGGTTCCCGTCGCGCCAGGAAAGCGTTTACGACAGTTTTGGTACCGGACATGCCTCCACGGCGCTTTCTGCCGCATTGGGCATGGCCATAGCCGCAAAGCTTCAGGGTCATCACCAAAGGCAACATATTGCCGTTGTGGGCGATGGTGCCATCACCGGCGGAATGTTCTTCGAAGCCTTGAATCAGGCCGGCGGAAAAGAGGTTAACCTGCTTATAGTGCTCAACGACAACGATATATCCATCGACAAAACATCGGGTGCCCTTCGCGAATATCTGCATAAGGTGCGCCAGGGCGATTTTGGAGGCCATCATCCCCTGTTCGAATCTTTTGGCATCCGAAACCTCGGACTGGTTGACGGTCACGATATAGGGCAGCTCGTGGAAGCCCTGAAAATCGCCAAAGCACAACAGGGGGTGAGGCTCCTGCATGTGATGACGCGCAAAGGCAAGGGTTTTGGTCAGGCCGAACAGGAACAGGTGCTCTATCATGCGCCCGGCCGTTTCGACAGGATCACGGGTAAGCTCTATGAACCATCACCCGAAAGGGCAATCCTGTGGCAGCATGTGTTTGGCCAAACGCTCGCCCAACTCGCTGCCGCCAACCCGGCAATTACCGTCATCACCCCGGCCATGCCCACCGGCAGCGCGGTGAATATGGTGGAGGATGCAGCCCCGGATCGAGTCTTCGATACCGACATTGCCGAACAACATGCCCTCACGCTTGCTGCAGCGCTGGCAGCCGAAGGCCTGACGCCCTATTGTGTGGTCTATTCCACCTTTCTTCAAAGGGCCATCGACCAGCTTATTCATGACATCGCCCTGCAAAACTTACCCGTGGTGCTTTGCATCGACCGTGCCGGACTGGTGGGCGAAGACGGTGCCACGCATCAGGGGGCATTCGACATCGCCATGCTGCGCATCATCCCCAATTTGATGCTGGCTGCACCCATGGACGCGGAATGCTTTCGTAACCTGCTCTATACTGCACAGTTACATCGCACAGGCCCTATCGCTATCCGCTACCCGCGAGGGCCGGTATCAACTGCTGCTTTTGGTCAGAACTATGTTGAGCTGGCCGCCGGCAAAGGCAGAAAACTGGCCGAAGGACAACATCTTGCCGTGCTCAGCCTGGGCGCAGCAGGCCTCAGGGTGCAACAGGCACTCGAAACCCTCAGGAAAAAGGATATTCATGTTGCCCACTACGACCTCATCTTTGCAAAACCACTCGACGAAGAACTTCTGGCCGAGGCTTTCGCTCAATATCCGGTGATCATCACCGTCGAAGATGGTGTGGC
>DAOKYW010000018.1:0-4477 GCA_035325985.1 Bacteroidales bacterium | reverse complement strand
TGGCCGAGGCTTTCGCTCAATATCCGGTGATCATCACCGTCGAAGATGGTGTGGCTGATGGCGGAGCGGGCAGCGCCATACTCGAATGGGCCATGAAACAGGGTTATAACAACAAGGTGCTTCGCATGGGAATCCCAGATGCTTTTATTCCGCATGGCAGTATTGACCAACAGCTCCGCTATTGCCAACTTGACGCCGAAAGCATTGCGCAGCGTATCGCGCAGGCCCTGGGCCGGTGATCGTTTTCAGCTAAGCTTATCAAACGGCATTTGTCGGGCCACTTACCGGAAAATGTCATCACGGTTCAGCTGCAATGCCGCGCTGCACATCAAAGAATATATTTCATCGGACAAGCCCGATAGGAAAATGATTATTCATTAATAATAAAAGGACTCACCGACAGCCGGTTGCCCTGCCGAACCTGAAGCAGATAGCTTCCGGGTCTGACAGCATCACGCCATAAATCCGCAAGACGATAATGTTGCTCACCCTGCCTTGGGATATTCACTCGTGTCTGGAGGATGAGCCGTCCCTGTCGGTCAATGAGGATGAACTCCGCAGTTCCGCTTTCAGTAGCTGAAAAGCTGATCTGTATGTCGCTGAAGCTTTGAGCAGGATTGGGAAACAATCTCAGCTCATGGCCATTGTTTGTGACAAGATTTTGGCCAAGTCCGGTGAGCATGCCCAGATTCAGCCGGTATGCCGAATTGCCATAGGTTCCGGCCACCAGGGTATAGGTCGGCACGTGAATTTTAAGGTCGTACACGGGCACCATGGGCATGCCATCCATGAGGCTTTGCCATTGCTGGCCGCCGTTTTCGGTATAGAAGATGCCGGCGTCGGTACCCACATAGAGCCATCCGGGCCGTTGGGGATCTGGCACTATGACGTTTACAGGAAGCAAGGGCAGGTTGCCCTGTATGGGCACCCAGCTCTGTCCAAGGTTGACCGATTTAAACACGTAAGGGTGTGCCTCGTCCCACCGGAAGCCCGAAACGGTGGCGTAGATGGTGTTCGCTTCGAAAGGGTCGAAGGCCACACGTGTAATCCAGCGCAAGGGTAATCCTGCGCTTACCTCCGACCAGAAAAGACCACCACTGGTGCTCAGATGCACCCGGCCGTCGTCGGTGCCGGCCAGCACATAATTCGGATTGAGCGACGAAATGGCCAGGGTGCTGATGGTACTGAAACCACTTGTGGCGAGCTGTCGGGTGAGATCGGCACTCACAGCCTGCCAGGTCTGGCCTTTATTGGTGGTCTTCCACACACGGTGTGTGCCAAAGTAGAGCGTCTGTGGGTCGGTGGGATGCATGACCAGCGGTGATGACCAGTTCGTACGTTCGCCGGACCAGCTCGACCCGATCCAGCTGAAGTTGAAGCCGCCGTTGTCGCTGCGGTAAAGGTTGCCCCACTGCGACTCGGCATAGATGGTGTTCGAATTGGTATAGTCCACCAAAGTGTAAAAACCGTCGCCGCCCAGTATGCGGTCCCATCCGTCAGCTGCCCCCGACCAGGTGCGGATGGTGTTGTTGTCCTGCGTTCCGCCGTATAAACGATGCGGATTGAGGTAGTCCACCTCGATGGTATAAAATTGCGTAAGCGGCAGCTTGTTGATTTTTTCCCACGAATTGCCCAGGTCGGCTGAGCGGTACAGGCCGCCATCATTGCCGTGCCACATCAGACCGCTGACCGGATGAACCCATAAGGCATGATGGTCCACATACACATCGTTGATGTTGTAGTAACCGGCCAGCTGGGTGTAGCTTTGTCCGCCATTGTCGCTGCGGTAAAGGTCAACACCCAGTACCCAGAAACGGTTGTCGTTCCGGGGGTCAACACGTATCTGACCGAAATACCAGCCAAAATTGCTGTTCATGCCGGCGATAGCCCCGTCGTTAGTGCGCGTCCAGCTGGTGCCGCCATTGGTGCTGCGATACACCGTGGCCCTCTCCTGACCGTTGATCAGCTGATCGATAAAGGCATACACGATCTCAGGATTATTGTTTGCGATGGCCAGTCCTATTCGTCCGGGCGTATTGCCTGTTGGCAGCCCTGCGGTTAACTTTACCCAGTTCTGGCCGCCATCGGTGCTTTTGTATATACCCGATGTGGCTCCGTGCGAACGGCGATAGGTGAGTCCGCGCATACGCTCCCATAGCGAAGCGTACAGAATATCAGGATTGGTCGGATGTTGCACGATATCGGACCCTGAAGTGGAATCGCTTACGAACAACACACGCTGCCAGCTGTCGCCACCATCTGTGCTGCGGTAAATACCACGCATCTGGCTGGGCGTGAACAGGCTGCCCAAGGCTGCAACAAAAACGCGCTGGCTGTTGCTGTAGTCAACAACTATTCGGCCGATGTAAGCCGACTGGTCGAGGCCTTTATGTACCCAGGTCTCACCTCCGTCGGCCGAACGGTAGATGCCGTTGCCCACAAAACTGAAGCTCGATGAGTTGGCTTCGCCTGTGCCCGCCCAGATAACCTGTGGGTTGGAAGGATCGATGGCAATATCGCCAATCGAGATCACCGGTTGCTGTTCAAACAGGTGCTGCCAGCTCTGTCCGTTGTCCGTGCTTTTGAAGATACCGCCAGAGGCCGCGCCCACATAAATGGTTTCGGGCTGCAAAGGATGTGCCTCGATATCGGTGATGCGTCCGCCAATGTTAACCGGACCGGCCGGTTCCCACATGATCTGCCGGCGCGGCGATCGCCGGTGCAGATCTCCTGCCTGACGCAGGCCTTCGAGGTAGTGCTCTTGACTGAACCTGCCATGCGGAAACACCTTTTGCTTACCAAGCCAGTCGTTGGGCTCCCGCTTCGGCTCCCTGACCTCAGGTTTTTGTGGAAAGAGCAGGCCGATCGGCAAGTTTTGATGGCTTAGCTCCGGCAGCAGCCAATAGATGATAGCCGGCAGCAGCAAAAGAGGTAGAAAAAATCGTATTTTTTTCATACAAGGGCAAATAGATGCTTTGCTGCAAACATACGCTTTTTGAACCTGAGACGACCCGTGAAGCGATTAAGGTTTGTGATAGTCCGGTTGATAGAGTCTTGAGGTTTAACAATACATGAATAGGCTAAATGATCTGATACTTCCGCCCGGTCTGACTCATAAACTGCCCGCAGGGCTAAAGACATGTTGAAATATGCTATAAACCAAGGTGTAGTCGAAAATCTTCAGCTATTGAAAAAGAAATAAGAATTCAAAGATTCAAGATTCAAAAATTCAAAGATTCAGGACAATACCCCAAACTAAGAACATTGAATAGTCGAGGTGACAGAGTGACGGGTGAACAGTGAACGGTGACGAGGTGACGGGTGAACAGTGACGGGTGACCAGTGAACGGTGACCAGTGAACGGTGAACAGTGACGGGTGAACAGTGAACAGTGAACAGTGACGATGTGATAGGGTGACGAATTAACAACGAACAAAGAACCAGGAACAAAGAACCATAGAGATTCAAAGATTCAGGATTCAAAAATTCAAAGATTAAGGCTAGTTCTCCAAAATCCGCTAAAACCCTAACCACAAACCCAAAAACAAGGAACCAGGAACAAAGAACCAAGAACCAAAAACAACCAATCACGAATCACCAATCACCAATCACGAACAAAGAACCGCAGAGATTCAAAGATTCAGGATTCAAAAATTCAAAGATTAAGGCTAGTTCTCCAAAATCCGCTAAAACCCTAACCACAAACCAAGAATAGTGACCAGTGACCAGTGAACAGTGACGGGTGAACAGTGAACGGTGAATAGTGACGGGTGACCATTGCATTGTGACGAGTGACGAATGAACAACGAACAAAGAACCATAGAGATTCAAAGA
Organism: Bacteroidales bacterium; assembly: GCA_035325985.1. Taxonomy (GTDB): domain Bacteria; phylum Bacteroidota; class Bacteroidia; order Bacteroidales; family F082; genus JALNZU01. Next base: position 643 of record DAOKYW010000018.1, on the reverse strand, counting down.
TTCAAGATTCATAAATTCAAAGATTAAGGACAATACTCCAAACTAAGAACATTGAATAGTGACGAGGTGACGGGTGAACAGTGAACAGTGAACAGTGAACGGTGAACAGTGAAGGGTGACCAGTGACGGGTGAACAGTGAACGGTGAACAGTGACGATGTGATAGGGTGACGAATTAACAACGAACAAAGAACCAGGAACAAAGAACCATAGAGATTCAAAGATTCAGGATTCAAAAATTCAAAGATTAAGGCTAGTTCTCCAAAATCCGCTAAAACCCTAACCACAAACCCAAAAACAAGGAACCAGGAACAAAGAACCAAGAACCAAAAACAACCAATCACGAATCACCAATCACCAATCACGAACAAAAAACACTTTAACTAAAAATTCACACTAAAAAAACTTGCATCCTATAACATGTTGAGTAATTTTGCTACTCAATTTACCAATAACTGACGAAAAATTACCGTTAACTACCCTCTGATGCTTCTGACCAATAGCACAGTATCCTAAAACAACAGCCCAAAACCCCAAACTAAGAGTAGTGAACAGTGAACAGAGAACAGTGACGAATAAACAAGGAACCAAGAACAAAGAACAAAGAACCAAGAACAAAGAACACCGAACTCATAACATCGAGA
>DAOKYW010000017.1:0-62892 GCA_035325985.1 Bacteroidales bacterium | reverse complement strand
TTTCCGCCAAGCATTTCAACATAGGCTACGGTGATCGATAGTCCGAGTCCGGCACCCTGATAGGCCATGCGGTCTTCGATATCAGCCTGAATAAAGCGTTCGAAAATGGCGCTCTGCCGATCTTTGGGAATACCGATACCTGTGTCGCTAACAAAAAACTCAATATCATCTCCTTTGTGCTCGCAACCGATTTCAATGTGACCCTGATGGGTGTATTTTACGGCATTTTTCACAAGGTTGGCGAGTATGGCATACAGTTTTTCCTTGTCGATATTCAGGATTGCCTGTTCAGGTCTGAGGGTATTTTTCAGCAGAAGTGTCAGGCCCTTTTGGCTTGCCTGTGGTCGGAAAAAGTTGAAAATGAATTCGATTAGTTCATTGATATTTGTTTCAACCGGATAAAGTTCAACAACACCTGCTTCGATCCTCGAAATATCAATGATGTCGTTGAGGATGTTGAGCATGCGCTCCCCGCTTTTGTTGATGAGCGCAATATATTCTTCGCGCTCATCACTGCTTAGATCCGGTGCCTTGAGCAGTTCCGAAAATCCGAGAATTCCATTCATGGGCGTGCGGATTTCGTGGCTCATATTGGCTAAAAATGCCGATTTGAGGCGATCGCTTTCTTCGGCCTTTTGCTTGGCCTTTAGCAGTTCGTTGACATATTGCTGCTTTTCGATGAAGATGCCTATTTCGCGTGCAATCAACCCTAACAAATCTTTATCGGCCTGCGTATAGGCCTGAGTATTTTGATAATCCTGCAACACAATAACGCCGTAAACGCTCTTGCTGACCACTATGGGCACACCTAACCAGCATTGAGGAAGGGTGCCGACAGCATGTAATTGGTATTGCGCAACGAACGCGGCAATTTCATTCCCCCTAAGGAGTATTGGTTTGTTCCATTTGGCCACATGACCCGAAATAGAAGCTTTTGCGCTCCAACTGCTGAAGCTGTCGTTTTCGTCGTGGAATATCCATTTCTTAAGCGTATCCGTTTCGGAGTCGTACCGAGCAGCAAAAAAGTTATTGATATCGTATAGCTGACCTAGTTCCTGACGCACCACTTCAAAGAAACGGTCCAGATTGATCTCCTCCTCCCACAAAATGCTCAGATTATAAAGTATCTTGTGTCCGGTATTGGTTTTTTTAGTTTCCGTAATATCTTCTTTTATAGCAATGTAATGCGAAATTTCACCTTGCTGGTTCCGCATCGGGCTTATTGATGCCCATTCCCAATACAGCTCGCCATTTTTCTTTTTGTTGCAGAATTCGCCTGTCCACACCTCTCCACTACTAATCGTTTCCCACATTTTCTGGTAAAATAACTTCGATTGCACGCCCGATTGCAGGATTCTCGGATTTTGTCCGATTGTTTCATCTTTAGCATATCCTGTAAGTTGGGTAAACTTTTCATTCACATATTCAATGTTCCCCTCAGTATTTGTAATTACAACACTTACAGGGCTTTGCTCAACTGCCTGGGATAATTTACGCAGCTCCAGATCTGATCTTCTCCGATCAGTAATATCAGTGATAAAGCCTTCGAGCGCCACTAAATTGCCATCTTTGTCATGCACACCGCAACCCCGCTCCCAAACCCATCTCATCTCACCGGATTTGGTAACGATTGGGTATTCCAATTCCACGGTATGCTGTTGATTCATGGCATCCTGCCATAACTGCCAGCAGTATTGGCGATAATCCGGATGAATAATTTCGTTGAAAGAAATGACCTTGTTATTAATCAGTTCATCTGGCGCATAGCCGGTAAGGCTCTGACAGGCATCGCTGATATACTCCATCGTCCAGTCTTTATCAAATCTGCAGCGATAGACAAATCCATCGATGTTGGCAATGATAGCCTGAAGCTTACGCTCTATTTCTGTTTGCTCCAGTTCCTGTGTCTTTCGTGAGCTGATATCACGGATAATGCCTTCGATGGCAATCAGGTCGCCGGATTCATCATAAATAGCGATGCTGCGCAGCTCAATCCAGAATGTGGTTCCATTCTTCTGTATCCAGCGTATTTCCAGAGGGTTTTCAAAGTTGTTCCTATTGTCAAAATAATCAATAACCAGCTGTCTGTCGTCAGGATGGATAATCTTTATCATCAATTCGGAGTCGGCATAGTATTCTTCTGGAGAATAGCTGGTTATGATTGTTGCTGCCGGACTGACATAGGTAAAGCCTCTGTTTGGTTTAATCTCATAACGAAAGATGACATCGGAGGCTTTTTCGGCCAGCCATTGAAACAGGTTGTCGGTCTTTTCGCGGGCCAGCTGGGCTTTTCTGGCAGTTGTAACATCCCTGAGTATGTGCACACAACCATCGAACTGCCCTAAGCTATTGATAATAGGGTCTGCGGATATTTCGTAGTATTTGCCGTTCTCTTCAAGCATAAAAAGCTCCCTTTTCAAACTTCGCTTTGCGCGCTCCACCGGACATCCCGTTATCGGCTGCAAGGTGCCATGTATCTGCAGAAAGCAAGGCTCTTCATCCCTATTGAGCCGGCAGCATGGAAATTCCTCGTTATTGTGCCGATTAGCCCATAAGATTCGATAGTCTTTATCAACAATCCATATGTGGTCGCTTATGGCGTTTAAGGCTGCGTGCAGCCTGGACGCAAGAAAGCTCTCGGATTGCAGGGAAGTTAGTATTGCTGATTCACTTGATATATTGCCCTGATCATCACGTGCAGCTTTATTCTTTGCCGTAAAGGCTTCGAGGGCAGCTTGTGATTCTTTGAGCATTTGCTCAAGTTCCTCATAGCTTGGACGCTCTTCTTGCATGCTGAAATCGGTTTTGGTATCTGGTATATGAGTTGATAACCCTAAATACCGATAAAATTCAATATGTAAAAATATTGAATTGCAACTCAAAAAGCAAATTAACCTTTGCTATTGGCGGATATATTGAATCCATGGCAAGTATCAACTGAATCGCCTTTTCAATTTTAATAATGAACACTAAATTGGGTGATATCCTGAGGGCTTGGCAAACTTTACGGAACTCAGTAAATGAACTCCTGGACTGTTACCGGATATTACTGACAGTAAAAAAATCAGCAAAATCAACTTATTTGAATAATTATCCGGCAGAGCATGATCCATCGAAGCTTTCGAAGCCCTGGTAACCTTCAATCGTTAATGGCAGGCTTACAAAGGGTTATTCGTTGATATATTGTTGAATATCAATTATAAAAAATACAGTGCCAACTGAATGACAAGACTGATGCGCAACCAACAATTTCGGATTGAACCTGTAAAAGATGCCACTAAGGGCTTGCAAAAGCGACAATCAGCTGAAGGCTGACTATTTTACCTGTCCTTTGAATTTGGCCTTGAAGTCGTCCCAGCTGGTTGTCTGGTATGCATTGCTGCCAAAGAAGTGCAGAACAGCCTCGAAATCGGCTGGCGGATAATAGCCTGGAACAACAGTGATAACCCTGAGCTCTTCGTCCATGAAAACGAAGGAGGGATACGACATCTTGCCCTGAAGCAGGTAGCGCGCCAGCTCATGCGAATGCCTGCTGCGGTTGGGATTGGTGTTTACAAATTTCTGACCCAGGAAGCTGACAGTATCTGTACGTTCAGCATTAAACTTTACAGGATAAAAGTTTTTGTTCATGTATTCGGCAATCACCTGATGCTCAAAGGTTTCTTTGTCCATCTTTTTGCACCAGCCGCACCAATCGGTGTACATATCGATAAAAATCTTTCTGGGTTTTTGTGCATTCAGCTGAACGGCTTTCTCAAACTCGTTCCACTGCACTGCTTTCTGCGGATAGGCTGCAGAACCGAACATTACCAATAAGAGGCACGTAAAAATCAGTCTGTTCATTTGGGTTGTCAGTATTTTGAGGCTTGTTCAATTTCGCGTTTGATGTCGCGGCTTTTCAGGTCTTCGCGTTTGTCGTAGTGATGTTTGCCTTTTGCTAAGGCTATTTCAAGCTTTGCCCAGCCGTTTTCGTCAACAAAGAGGTGGAGAGGGATGATGGTAAAGCCTTTTTCTTTGACTTTGGTAGAGAGTTTTTTGAGCTCGCGACGGTTGAGCAGCAGTTTTCGCTCGCGCTTGGGCTCGTGGTTGTTGTAGGTGCCATGGCTGTATTCGGCTATGTGCATTTCGCGCACAAAGAGCTCGTGTCCGCCAAAACCGCAGTAAGCATCATTCAGGTTAACCTTACCTTCGCGAATGCTCTTGATTTCGGTTCCTGTAAGCACAATACCGGCAATGAGCTTCTCGACCACAAAATACTCGAACGAGGCTCTGCGGTTTCTGATGCTGATCTTCGGTTTTTCCTTCTCTTTCATTGCCGCGCAAAGATACAAGTTTCTGCCGGTGTGCCTTGTTGCCACAAGCTAGGCTTAACCATATATAACAAAAAAGGCCGCCCTGAGCAGGCAGCCTTTTCATTGCAGCAAAAAGCTATTGAATGAATTCCTTTACTGCTTTATTAAATGCATCGGCGGCTTCGAACTGAACGAAGTGGCCGGTTTTGGGTATCATCACCAGCTTGCTGTTTTTGATGCGTTCGTGGCCGATGCGGGCAATATCCCGGGTGCGACCCGGATTCAGGAACCGGTTGGGTATCAGGTTATCGTTTTCGCCAAAAATGATGAGCGTGGGTTTTTCAATTTTTTCCAGAAAAGGTAGTACAGGTTCGTCAACCATGCCATTAACGCTCTGAACTATAGCATAGCAGTAGGCATCAAAGTCTTTGGCATCGCGCATCATGATGCGCTCCGTAATCATAAATTCGGCCTCGGCGGGCATACGGTAAAAGTTATAATACAGGTTGTTCTGTATATCGTCCACCGATGTCTTTTTCACGCCGTCGAGGGTCATCACATTCCGAAACCATTGCTTCTGACCTTTGCTGAAGGATTCGAATCCGGCAGGTGCGGCCAATATCAGCCCCTGCACTTTTTCGGGATGGTAAAGGGCCATCACCATGGCTATCTGCCCGCCCATGCTGTGCCCGCCAATCCATGCTTTTTCGAGGCCAAGATGGTTCATCAGCTTCACAACGGATTGCGCATACCATGTCATGCTGCCGGGGTGGGGCGTCTTGCCTGATTTTCCATATCCGGGCAGGTCAATGGCAATCACCCTGTAGCTTTTCGAGAGTTCGGCAATGTTGTTGTTCCATGCTTTCAGATAGCTGCCTAAGCCGTGGATGAGGATGATGGTTTTCGAGGGCGGGAGGTTTCTGTCGCCCTGATCCACATAGGCTATCATCAGATCGTCGGATAGTTTGGCTTTATGCACCTCGAAGGGGTATTCGAGCTCGTCGAAACTGCTGATGCGCGGTAGATTGGCATAAGGGTGAATGCGTTTGTTCTTTTCTCCGGTCATAGCGGCGTTGGCTTGAGTGTTGAACGCAATGGCGCTAAGCAATAGGCTCAGGGCAATTGATAAAAGTATGTTATGCTTTTTCATGTCAGTCAGGCATTAAAACATTAACCATTTGAAGACCAGGAAGGAGGTCCATGCATTAGCAGGACGAACGCCGGGAGTGCCTCCATTGACCGGGGCACTGTACCGTTGGTCGGCACTATCATAAAATTTTCCAAGCCAAAGGTGCGCAGTATGCCATTCAATGCTCATATAAGTGCCGGGGTTGTATATGAAAGCCATATTGGCCTCAGTACCCATGTGATAGCCTCCGGCGGATGGTTTAACATTGCTGAAAGCCATAGCTCCGCCTAGCCTTCCGATAAATTTATGAGGCACAAAGGCCTTTGACAGTGTGGTTGTAGCTGCACTCAATCCGTAACCCATATTCGAAATATCGGCAATGGCAGGCGTGAAACGGTTCACCACATTGCCATGTGGCATAAGGATATAGGCTCCGCTGCTGATAAAAATAGCTCCCGGGCCTCCCCAGGTGTTGGCTGTCATCACGCCACTGTATTTTTGATCGTCAAGTCCGTCTTTATCACCGCTGGTGTATATCAGATCGAGCTTTACATGGTCGTCTGTCGTTTGTCCGTAGCGATAAATACCTTTCAGGTTTGCTCCGAATCCTCCGATATCAGCGCCTTTTTCCCATGTTCCGCTTTTGAGCACATTGGCTCTGCCAAGGTTATAGTTAAAAAATCCGCTCACCGAAACCGGGTCGGCCATCAGATCGAGATTGCGACTGAAATAGGTGCCAAGCCAGACAATATCAGCCTTGTAGGGCACGGGGCCAAATTTGAATTTAAAGGTTCCATTGTGGTCCGAAAGCAGCGAGTTAAGTCCCTGACCGAGTATCGAAACGCCCCCTTTTCCCGAAGCACGGTCGCGCACGTAGTTGGCCGAAACGCCGAGTTTCCATAGCGGGCTCAGGCTTCTGTCGGCCATAAACTCGAACATATTCACATCGTCGTCACGGAAGATGTCGTTTTCGTAATACTTATAGAATCCCCATTTATACTGGCCGAAGTCGCGGTCGTTCCGAACGGTGATGCCTGCAGCATCGGTGCCGTAATAGGCCAGGCGGTAAGCGCTGCTGGCCATCTTGTCAAAGAGGGTCCTGTAAGGGTTGAAAGGACTGTCGAACATGCGTTGAAGGCCAAGATTGATGGCCCAGCCTGTTTTTGGAATCAGTTCAAGCTCAATATTTTGTGTCTGAATATTGACCTGGTCGGCCGAAATGGATGCACCAAGATTTCCGCCAACACCATAAGAAGCATCGCCATAGGTCCAGTCGATTTCGAACGAAGCGCGCAGTATGGCTTTGCCATCGAAAAGGTTTGGCTGATAAATGAAGAATGGAATGATGCGTTGCTCAATATACATTGCGGTGGCAGTGTCGGAGGTGGTGGTGCTGTTTGCCCCAAAAAGCCTGCCAACAACCTGTCCGCGTAGAAATTCGTTCTGTGGATAAAAGTTTGATGCTACGCCCTGGTTGATAAAGAAAGCCATAAACTGTAACTCCTTATTGGCTTTTTCAGGAACAACCTGCCGGAAGTATTGCGTACCGGGGTTTTGTGCAAGGCTACCAGCCAAAAAGGCAAGCATCAGAAGAAAAGTTGTAAGCGTATTTTTCATCTCCTGAGGTTTAGTTAGTGAATTACAATGGTCGAAAATCAGCCGGGACGGTCCCATGACCGTCCCGGAGCTTTTTCAGGAATATCCCCCTGAGGATAGTTTGTTTAGTTCATTCTGATGTAGGTCTGCACATTCAGCATGCCAAATGCGCCACCACTGGTACTGCCAATTCCGCCGGCCGGTGTGGGTGGGGTAACGCCCGGAATCTGCGGCTCGGTCTGGGCAATTTCATATTTCATGGTTACGGGGTTTTCAGCAAAAACCTTAAAGATACCTTCCGACTTCAGTGAAGTAGGTTGCGACTGATTCACCACAATAGTCCAGATATCGTTGGTAGTGGTTTTGGTCTGCGAGAATGTTCCGCTCAGCGTTGTTTTTGCTCCGCCCGAAAACGACTCAACGGTATAGGTGTTGTTGGCGCGGAATTCGGCGTAAATGGAGTCAATACCCAGCTGAATGAGGAGGGGTGCAACATTGGTACGCGAGGAATACCAGCGGCCAATGATGCCGAGCTCGCGAAGGTTGACGCTCTTCGACTCGGTGATAGGCATAGCTGCACCGGCAGCGTTGTAAATGGAGGTGGCAGTTTTTGGGGTGATGGTAATGACTTCCTGGCCATTGGCTACTCCACCGTGGGTAAAGGTAAATGTAACAGTGCTGGCACCAGGAGTATGAGTCACCTGAAAAGTGCCCGCAGTGGCTGTACCGCCTGTCATCGTTACATTGAACGAATTTCCGTCAAGTGCACCTGTCTTATCGGCCTTGCTGTACACACCTTCGGAGAACACCAGCGTTGCAGTCTTGTTGTCGTCCGAAAGCGTGAGCTCAAGCATGGTTGCCGATTTGGCAGGGTCATCCTTCTCACATGCCGTGAAGGTTGCTGAGAGCGCCATAAAAAGCGCTAAAACCATAATTAATCTGTTCTTCATTTTGATGATAATTTTAAGGTTAATAAAATGATGAATTATTGCTTGTCAAGTTGCGTCATGGTGCGCAATTTTTTTCGGTCAATCTTGCCCGCATCGTTTTTGGGCAATGCATCAACAAATACAATCTGCCTAGGAACCTTATATTTTGCCAGATGCTGCAGGGCAAAGTGTTTTATTTCTTCTTCGCCGGCTTCCCTGCCTGCCCTGAGTTTGACAAATGCCAGACCCGCTTCGCCCCATTTTTCGTCCGGAACCCCGATGATGGCTACTTCCTCAATGGCCTGATGTTGTCTTAAACGGTGTTCTACCTCAGCAGGATAAACGTTTTCAGCGCCTGAGATATACATGTTCTTTATCCTGTCAACAACATAGAGAAAGCCCTCCTCATCTTCACGAACCAGATCGCCCGTGCGAAACCATCCATCCACTATGGTATCGGCAGTGGCTTCAGGGTTCATCCAATAACCTGGCGTTACGGTGGGACCTTTGAGCCACAACTCGCCCGGAACGTTGACCGGCTGATTGTTACCGTGCTCGTCAACAATGCGTGTCTGGTAATAAAAATTCGGTTTTCCTATCGAGCCTTGCTTGCGGATAGCATCTTCATGACTTAGCGAGGTAACGTTTGGGCCAACCTCTGTGAGTCCGTAGCCCTGCCGGATTAAGATACCCTTGCGGTGCCACAGCTCAATGAGTGGTATCGGCATAGCCTCGCCTCCAACAACGAGATAGCGAAGCTTCTCGAGTTTCAGCTGATCGAATGTTGGCTCCTCGGCCAACATTTTTAGCATGGTAGGTACAGCCCACCAAATTGTCATGGCATAGTTTTCGAGCGCATTAAGCACCTCGGATGCATCAAATTTTCGCATCTGCAGGGTGTATGCGCCATGATGCCAGAAAGGAGTCATCAGCACATTCCAGCTGCCGGTATGAAACGAAGGCGCACAGTTGAGCGAACGGTCATGCGAAGTCAGGTCGAGCCGAAGTTGTGTGTTGATGCTGTTCCAGAGCAGCATCTGGTGGGTATAAATGCTACCCTTTGGAAAAGCTGTCGTGCCTGAAGTATAAATCAGAAAAACAGGGTCGTTTCCCTCAAGTTGCACCTGATTAAATACCATGCATTTACCTGATAGCTTAAACTCGTCGTTCATCACAGCCAGGCTTTCAATACTGAGTTTGTATTCCGGCAAATGTTTGCAGGCCAATAGTCTGTCCTCGAATTTAGTGTCGTAAATCAGAGCTTTAGGGGTACAATTGCCCAACATAAAGTCCAGCTCGGCTGATGTGAGTCGGTAGTTGAGCGGGACCAGGATGATGCCGGTTTTTTGCGCCATGCCAAACAAGATAGCCAGCTCCAGAGAGTTTTCGGCCAGGATGGCAATGCGGTCTCCTTTGTGCAAACCGAGTGTAGTGGTAAAATATTCGGCATTGAAACACGACAACTGATTCAGCTGCTTCCAGCTGAGCTTTCTGCCTGTCTCAAATTCCTCGAGCGCTGTGGCATCCGGCTTATAAATGGCCCAACGCGATGTCCAATCGAATATGTTCATGTTCTTAATCTGCTTATTTTTAACAGAATAAAGCCAATAATGCTTGAAGCAACAATGGCCGAGGAGCTGGCAATGGCAGGATTGCGCACCGGCCCTTCCAGGAATTTGGTAAAGAATCCCAGTTGCCAGCCCATATGTTCCACACCGGCAGGCAGTATGTAATAAACGCCAAAATGCACCAGGATTGCTGTTATTGCAGCAGCAAATGGAACCCAGGCCTTTATGTCTTTGACGAAGATGCCAAAAATAACCGGTATAAATGCTGCACTGAAATAGGCATAAACCCCGTTTTGCGCAAAAATCCCCACACTCAATTTAGGGGCAATCAACTGCCTGTACGACAAAAGCAAGGTAACAACGGCCATCCCGACTATCGCAAGACGATTGACAAAAACGAGTTTATTTTCGGGTAAGTGTTTGCCAAACACAGGCTTAAGCAGATCGGAAGTGATGGTGGTCGATACTGATTGAACAAGACCTTCAAGGGTTGACATTCCGGCTGCAATGAGGCCGAGGATGACAAATAATCCTACAACCAAAGCCAATGGGCTGCCCGCATAAACAGCTCTTACATAGGCCGGAATAATACCATCGTTGGGCAAAGTTTTACCCCCGACTGTTAAATCAGGAAAAGTAAGCCGTGCATATAATCCAGCAATCACGACGGCAAAAAATAATAGCTCGACAATTACGGCTGTAACCAAAAACTTGTTGACATCATTTTCATTCTTCAACAGCAGCGAGCGCGTGATGATGTGAGGCTGTACCACTATGGCAATGCCGACCACCACCTGTGCGAAAATGATTTCATAATAATCGCGAAACAAAGGACTCGCGGGGTTTGTGGTTTTTACCAGTGCAGGGTCGATGGCAGCCAATTGACCAAGAAAGCTGCTGATACCATCTTTCAAATGCTCATAGCCACTGCCGATGAGCAATATGGCTACCAAAATCATGATAGCTGCCTGAATAGTATTGGTGTAAACCATGCTGTTGGCCCCGCCAAACATCATATAACCGAAAACAAATACAACAATAGAAATCATGACAAGTGTTTCATTCACTTGCAATGCTGAGGAAAGTACTTTGGTGAGCGCAACTACAATAAGCACGATGAATGTCAGGAGCAGGAGTGCAAGCACTCCCATAAACAGTGCAAAAGGCTTGCTGTCGTAGCGCGAGCCTATCCATTGCGCAAGCGTGAGGGCTTTCACCGTTTGTCCGTACCGCCTGAAACTTTTAGTGAGCAATACCAGCGATATTACAGATGCCAACGGAAGAGCAATGGCATAACTGATTACTCCCGAAATACCAAAGTTGGCAATGAACCCCGGATTAATGACAAAAGTAGCTGCGCTGGTCATCGAAGCGGCCAGCGAAAGCCCTACAGCTACCGGCGAAAATACCACGCTGCCCAATGCATAATCGCTCAGGCTGCGGGTTTGTTTTGCGCCCTTGAAAACAAGGTAGAGCAGTCCTGCCATGTAAAGCAGTACCAGAATCCATGCTCCTGTTGTTTGTGCGTTTGTTTCCATAGCTTAAAATCGAAATGCAGCGCTTGCAAAAGCCAATCCACCGCCTGAACCAATAAAATACATCAGGTCGCCACGCTTTACCCTGCCCTCAAGTATTGTTTGATGAAGCGCAAAGGGTATGCAGGCCGAACCGGTATAACCGTACTTATGCATCACGGTGGGCGCTTTCGACCGGTCAACCCCCAGTTTGTCCATGGTTTCGCGTATGCTGTTGATATTAATTTGTGTCAAAAAATAGTGGTCCACCTCATGAGGCTTTACGCCTATGCGCTGACTGAGCTCTTGCGCCATCATGCTCCACATTTCAGGGTTAAGCTCCTTGGGGAATTTAGTTACAAACTTCAGCAAGTGGTCTTTGTTTTCGATTACGGACGGACTTACCGGCTTATTGGTGCCTCCTGCATAAATTCCCATATGACCATAATATTCGCCTTTCGAAATGAGCTGGCTGGCCAAAAATCCCCTTTGCGGATCGTCCGATGCTTTAAGGATGACGGCTCCGGCTCCGTCTGCAAAAAGGGTAACGGTTTTCTTGTCGGTCATGTTCAGGTATTTGCTCATGGCATAAGCCCCGATAACCATGACGGTGCTGTAGTTTTCGTCGGCACGGATATATTTTGCACCAAGGTCGAGGGCCGTTACAAAACCTGCACAAGCCGAATTTAAGTCGAAAGTGCCTGCATTGTGCATGCCCAGCAAATACTGAACCTTGGATGCTGTGGAAGGGGAGACGTACTCCGGAGTGTCCGTAGATACAACAAGTAAATCAATATCCTCAGGTTTCACATCACCCCGTTGCATGGCGTCAAGAGCCGCATTCACACACAGGTCGGCCGTGCTCTGATCATTGTCGCACCATCGCCTCTCGAAAATCTCGACATTCTGCTCTAACCACTCGCTCACGTTTTCGCCCAATAAGGTGTCGAAATAGCTGTTCGGAACCACCCTTTCAGGCGCATACATGCCGGTGGCGTGTATCACTGCTTTGCGTATCTGCATCGATGTAAACGATTATCCAATTACTACACCACCATCTACACTAAGTACGGCACCATTAATGAATGCTGCCTCTTCGCTGGCCAGAAACGCGTAAGCTGCAGCTATCTCCTCCGGCTTGCCGAGGCGACCGAGAGGTGTTTTTTCGCGCATGGAGCTCAGAATATTTTCAGGCATTTTGGCCACCATCTCGGTGGCAATAAATCCCGGGGCCACAGCATTGACCGTTATACCTTTTCGGCCAAGTTCTTTGGCAAGGGTTTTGGTCATGCCTATCAGGCCTGCCTTTGCGGCCACATAATTTGTCTGACCAAAGTTGCCGTATAAGGCAACCACCGAAGAGGTATTGATGATACGGCCGTAGCCTCGTTCGAGCATATGTTCGGCCACTACTTTGGTGCAATTGAACACCCCGGTCAGATTGACATCGATAACCTGCTGCCATTGGCTTGGTTGCATTTTTTTCAAGGTGCTGTCGCGCGTGATGCCCGCATTGTTAATGAGGATGTCGATGCGACCTTCCAGGGCAATGGTTTTGGTTGCTGCATCGCTAACCATTTCAAAATCAGCAGTATTGACCTTAAAAAAGTGGGCCTTACCACCATGGGCTGTGATTTCGGAAACGGTGCTGTTTCCCTTTTCTTCGTTGTAGTCCCAAACCACCACTAAAGCGCCTTCGCGGGCAAAACGTTCGGCTGCGGCCTTGCCAATCCCATCGGCTCCACCGGTGATCACGACAACTTTGTTTTCGAAATTATACATGGTTATGATTGTTAGATTGATCTTTCTACAAGCATGGCTATGCCTTGTCCGCCGCCTATGCATAAGGTGGCCAGACCGCGTTTGAGCTGCCGTTTCTTCATTTCGTAAAGTAATGTGGTGAGCACTCTGGCACCTGATGCGCCAACCGGATGCCCAAGCGCTATGGCGCCACCGTTCACATTGACGATGTCGGGGTTCAGGCCGAGGTCTTTCACCACAGCCAGCGATTGGGCAGCAAAGGCTTCGTTGGCTTCGATCAGTTCAATATCGGCAATACTCCATCCGGCTTTCTTCAGTGCTTTCGTTGTTGCCGGTACAGGTCCATATCCCATAATGCGAGGGTCGAGTCCGGCATAGGCCGAAGCCACAATACCTGCCAGGGGTTCGATTCCCAACTCACGGGCTTTCTTTTCGCTCATTACCAGTAGCATAGCGGCGCCATCGTTGATGCCGGAAGCATTACCTGCCGTCACACTGCCATCAGGCTTAAAAGCGGGCTTAAGTTTGGCCAGCTTATCGAGAGTCATTCCGTGCTTTGGAAACTCATCAGTATCCACAACGATGGGATCACCCTTTTTTTGTGGAATTACCACGGGCACAATCTCATCGGCAAAACGACCGCTCTTTTGTGCCATTTCGGCTTTAAGCTGACTGCTCAGGGCAAAACGGTCCTGTGCCTCGCGGCTGATTCCCCAACGCTCAGCAATATTTTCGGCCGTGATGCCCATATGTACGTTGTGGAATGCATCAGTCAGGCCATCGAGTATCATGCTGTCCACGAGCGTGCCGTCTCCCATTCTGTAACCCTGACGGGCTTTCTGCAACAGATACGGAGCGTTCGACATGCTTTCGGTACCGCCGGCCAGAACCACTTCTGCCTCGCCTGTTTGCACCAGTTGGGCGGCCATAGCCACAGCCCTCAATCCCGATCCGCACAACTGATTGATGGTCATCGCCGGGGCTTCCTCGCTGATTCCTGATTTGATGCCTATTTGTCGGGCAATGTTTTGCCCAAGGCCCGCCGAGAGGATATTGCCTGCCAATACCTCCTCGACCATGGCAGCTTCTATGCCTGCGCGCTGAATGGCAGCTTTTGCAGCAATAACGCCTAATTCCACTGCGCTGAGTTGTGATAATGCGCCACTGAAGTTGCCAATAGGTGTCCGGGCTGCAGAAACAATAACGGCTTTTTCCATGATATTGAAAATTAGATACTTATGACTTTTATCCTTATCTATCGTAAATTTCAACACAAAAAAAATATTAGTTAATCAGAAAGTAAAGCCGAAAATCCGGTTTAGAATGGTTGACATAAGGATTATAGTTGCATGATAAATTTATAAAGTACATAAATTCAAGTATATAGAACATCAATAATAAGGTTGACATATTGTGTTTTTCTGAGGTTTGTCTCGCAATATGTATCTGATGTTTCGGAAACTGCTAACAGGCAAAAAGCGTAAATTTGCCGTGATGAAACCAAAAGTCTTCCTCTTTTTGCTTCCTTTGATGCTATTTGCAGCTCTTGCCAAAGGTCAGGTCTTCAAGGGATTTGTGAACGCGGGCCTGAATATGACGCAAGTTGACGGCGATGAAGTTTATGGCTACAAAATGCCGGGATTGCATATCGGACCAGGTGTCATGCTTGATATCGGAGGCAATTTCGATCTTTCGCTCGAAGCCGCCTATACCCAAAGGGGAGCTAACCAGAAAGCTCAATATTTCACCGTTCTGGGCGGCGATACGCTTACAGGTGCTTATCGTCTGCGGCTCAACTATTTTCAGGTGCCTCTTATGATTCACTACACCGATAAAGACCTTTTTACGGCCGGATTCGGGTTCTCTTATGCGCGTTTAGTCAGAGCAGAAGAGTATGAGCATGGAAGGCGCACCCTCACGAATGCCAACAATCAAGTTTACAGTCCGCACGACTTTAACGTATTGCTCGACCTCAAATACAGGATGACGGGCAGCTTAAGGCTTTCTTTCCGATACGAATACTCAGTGGCCAGCATCCGGACTCGTGAATACACATCGCTTGGTGGTACGCAGCCCTGGACACGTAAGCAGTACAACAATGTGATAAGTTTGCGACTCTTCTATCTGTTTAACGAAGAACGTGCTCAACGCAACAAAACAGCAAGTCAAAACTAATTCCTTAAAAATTATAGGTGACTGCATTCAAAAAAATTACTTTTGCTACTAGCAAAGAACACACTCATTATTAACCAAAATCAAATGTTATGAGAAATTTTACACTTATTCTCCTTTCGGCACTTTGGCTTGCAAACCTGATGCCGGCCAGGTCGCAAAGCAGGGAAATCCTCTACCAGGAAGATTTCGAAAGCTACGCTGTGGGTGCAAAGATTGCCCAATCCAACCCAACCCGCTGGACTACATGGAGTAATACCCCAGGCTCCGCCGAAGATGGTGTCATCAGCGACGAGCAGGCATCCAGCCCGACCAAATCGCTGAAGATTTCCGGTACTAATGACAACGTGCTTAAACTTGGCAACAAAACTGCCGGTAAATACAAGGTTAACTGGAAGATGTTTATTCCTACAACCCGTGCCGGTTACTACAACTTTCAGCATTTTGAAGCGCCTGGCGTTGAATGGGCCTTCGAAGTGTATTTCGACAACAACGGAACCGGATACATGCATGCAGGCGGCAACAATGCTGCAACCTTCACTTTCCCGATGAATACCTGGTTCAATGTGGAAAACGAAATTGACCTTGATGCCGATAATGCCAAAGTGAAAATCAATGGTGTGCAAGTGCATTCATGGCAGTTTAGTCTTCAGGCTCAGGGTCAGGCCGGGACCAAACAACTTGGCGGTATTAACTTCTATGCAGGATCAACCACAGGTATGACACCTATCTATTATGTCGATGATCTGGTATATGAGGCGCAGACCGAACAATGGCTCTATCAGAGCAATTTTGATACCTATCCCAACAATGGATATGTAGCCCAGACAATTCCTGAGTGGTTCACCACATGGAGCAATACTCCCGGTACAGCCGAGGATGCCCGCTTCAGCAATGAGCAGGCCTTGTCCACACCAATGTCGGTTAAGGTTGCCGGAACCACCGACCTGATATTTAAGCTTGGCAATAAAACCTCAGGTAAATATCTTGTAGAGTGGGATATGTTTGTTCCGACAAGCCGTGCCGGATACTACAACTTCCAGCACTTCGAAAACCCTGGTGTTGAATGGGCCTTCGAAGTTTATTTCGATAATAACGGAACCGGTTATATGCATGCCGGTGGTAACAACGCAGCAACTTTCACTTTTCCTATGAACACCTGGTTTAAGGTAGTCAACGAGATTAACCTCGATGCCGACTCGGCCAAGGTGAAAATTAACAACGTGAATGTTTATGCATGGCGCTACAGCCTTCAGGCTCAGGGACAACCTGGCACCAAACAGCTTGGTGGTGTAAACTTTTATGCAGGATCCACAACAGGAATGACCCCTCAGTATTATATCGATAATATTGGCTATGCCGAACTTGTTGCAGGTGTTGCAGGACCTACCATTCAGGTTAGCTCAGCACCTATTATCATCTCCGTTGCCCAAGGTACACAACAAACCCGCAACCTGCCCATTACCAATACCGGTGGTCAGCCACTCAACGTAAATATCGTGGCTTCCTATGATCCGCCAACTGAAGCAGGATTTAACTATCTGCCGCAAACAGATCTGCCCAAAGCCATTGGCGAGTTTGTTGAAGCGCCTGCTCCAACCAATGGCGGAGCACCTGACAATGACACCCGTGCAACTGTTATCCTCAATTATGATGGCGAAAACAATACGGGTATTGGTTTCACCAATGGTGCCCAGTGGAGAGCAGCAGTGCGTTTCCCGGCCTCTATGGTAGCCCAGTATAATGGAATGATGCTTACCCAGCTGCAGATTTATATCAATGCACCTGTCAATGCCCACAAAATTATGGTTTGGGACATGGGTTCCATTACACTTCCAGGCCCCGGACAACTTGTACATGAGCAGGCCTTCAATCCACTTCCGGGTTGGAATAATGTGGACCTCACCACTCCGGTATTCATCACAGGCCGTGACCTTTGGGTTGGCTATTGGATGGATCAGCCTGCCGGCGAATTTCCTGCCGGTGCTGACAATGGTCCACAGCATCCTGATGGTGCATGGGTTTCATCCGGACCTGGCTGGTCGTTGCTGACCTTACCGCGCAACTGGAATATCCGTGCCAAACTGGAAGGTGATGCACGCCCGGTATGGCTTTCAGCAACCCCAAATCAGATGGCTATTCAGCCCGGAGCAACAACAGATGTTACCGTTAATATCAATGCCACCAACTTGCCCCAACTCACTGTACAACGTGGGAAACTCCATGTGCGCTCCAATGATCAGGTAACACCACAGGTGAACATCAATGTCTGGATTACGGTGCTTGTTGGGCTCAACGAAAAAGGTGAGCAAACCTACGTAAGTATGTATCCCAATCCTGCTCAAACGTATGTTAACCTCTCGTCCAATACGATTATTCGTAAAGTGAATGTGCTCAATCAGGTGGGACAACTGGTTAATACCTTTACTCCTGATGCACCCGAACTGCGCATCAACACTGAGAGCATGAAACAAGGCGTTTACATCCTGCAGATTGAAACCGATCACGGGAAGTCAACCCAAAGACTTACCGTAAGGTAATTGCAAACTGCACAAAGAGAAAGGCCCGACGCAAATCGGGCCTTTTTTTATTCTTGACCAACCAGCACAAGTTGGCCGTCAAAATCAAGTTGAAATTTATTGAAGTTATCCGCAGTTGCACGACGATCCGCTGAAGTCGTCGCCATCGCCGCAATGCCCGCAGCCGCCGGCATGATGCTCATGTGCATACTCATGCTGGTGATCGTGCCCGCCGCCACCGCAACAGCCCGAATCGGGCGTACCGCATCCGCAGCCGGAGGCAACAGGGTTGAGCTCCTCGTAAGTGGCTTCGCGCACATTGAGTACCTCGCCAACAGCATAGAGCGTTTTTCCAGCCAATGGATGATTAAAATCCATGGTTACTGATACACCGTTTACTCCAATCACTCTTCCGTCAAGGGGATTCCCATCACGATCCATCATCGGTATGGTGCGGCCAGGTTCGAGAAGGCCTGGCTTGATTTCGCCCTTAATCATAAAAGCTGTCTTGGGCACGTCAATCACCAATTCCGGATTATATGCCCCAAATGCTTCCTCAGGCTGGATATGAAACTCAAATGAATCGCCAGAACGAAGACCCAAAAGCCGCTCCTCAAAGCTTTTCATCACCCTTCCGGTACCAAAAAGCATGGTGCGTGGCTGACTCACTGATGCTTCCTCTAACAATTCTCCCTGACTATTTTCGATATGAATTCGGTAGGCTAATACGCCAACCTTCTCATTTTCAATTCTCATATGCTTGAAATTATACTGTTATATGCTTAAATAGTAATTAAGTAATGTGATGCAAAATTAGTCAATCGCACTTATTTAGAACTGTTTTAAACAAATCATTTTCTTGTTTTTTTTAACAGCCTTGAAAAAGTTTGATTGAGGTATTGTCCCTTTAAAATAAAATGCGTTACTTTGCACTCCCTTTTCAAAAGGGCATTAAAATGTAAAATCATGTCGAAAGTTTGTCAGATTACCGGAAAGAAAATTGTCACAGGGCATAACGTATCGCATTCGAACCGCAAAACTAAGAGGACATTCGAGCCTAACCTGCATGTAAAGAAGTTTTGGGTGCCCGAAATGGGAGAGTGGGTAACATTGAAGGTGTCGGCTGCGGGTATCCGTACCATCAGCAAAAAGGGTATTTATCAGGCCCTGGTGGATGCCGACAAGTCAGGCAACCTTTACAAGTAATCAGCTGCGTTGAACAATATTGAAGGCTGCTGCGGTTTTCCGTGGCAGCTTTTTCCTTTCCATATGGTTTTATCATCCTTGTTTTCAGCATACTTATACTGCTTTCCGGCATCTATTCGGCAAGGGTTTTTTGTCTGTCCCGAAATAAAAGCGGAGCTTTGCTGTTAATTGATTGATACATGAACTGTTTGCTTAGACCATTGCTTATCCTTTCGGCCCTGATGGCTTTCGTTCAAAGCCAGGGTCAACAGGTGATTTTGCGTGGTAAGGTGAGCGATGAGCGCGGCAGGCCGATGGAACTGGTCAATGTGGCGGTAAAGGGCAGGCCGGGAGGCACCACCACCAATGCTGCAGGCATGTACAGCCTGCCTGTTGAGGCGGGAAAGCGTCACACCGTGGTCTTCTCCTTTATAGGTTATACCCCTGCCGAGCGATTGGTGGATGCCGGGGTTGATGACGGATTAGTGCTGGATATTTCGCTGTTTCCTGCCACAACAACGCTCCCGACTGCTGAAATCCGGGAAGACCGATTGCAAACCATCAGCCTCACACGTCTCGACCCGAGACAGGCCAGCCTGCTGCCCACCGTAGGCGGCGGTATTGAAACACTAATTAAAACACTGCCCGGTGTTTCCTCGAACAACGAAATGAGTTCGCAGTACAATGTAAGGGGCGGAAACTTTGATGAGAACCTGCTCTATGTCAATGGTATAGAAATCTATCGTCCTTTCCTCATCCGAAGTGGTCAGCAGGAAGGGCTCAGTTTTATCAACCCGGATATGGTTGAAAACATCAGTTTTTCGGCCGGTGGATTCAGTGCCGAGTTTGGTGACAAGCTTTCTTCTGTGCTGGATATTACTTACCGTAAACCACAGGAATTCAGGTCATCAGCTGCCCTTAGCCTGTTGGGTGCAAATGTACACACCGAAGGTTTGACCAGGGATCAAAAAACGACCTGGCTCACCGGAGCACGCTATAAAACTACCCAATACGTGCTCAATGCCATGGAAACCAAAGGTCAGTATCGTCCTGATTTTATTGATGTTCAGGCCCTGCTGACACACAAAATTCACCCAAAAGCCGAGCTCACCGCCTTAGGTCATTATTCGCGCAACCGCTTTAAGCTCATACCCCAAACACGACAAACCGATTTCGGGACTTTTCAGGAAGCCTATCGGCTGACTGTATATTTCGACGGACAGGAGGTTGATCATTATCGCACAGGCATGGGTGCATTGTCGCTCCAGCTTAGGCCTTCGTCCAACACCAGGTTATGGTTCACGGCTTCGGCCTTCAGCACTGTCGAAGCTGAAACATTTGATATTATGGGTCAGTACTGGATTGGTCGCCTCGAAACCAATACAGCCAGCGAGCAATTCGGCAATGTGGTGCAGGCACAGGGCGTTGGCACATTTATCGATCATGCACGCAACTACTTCAATGCCACAGTGGTCAATCTTGAGCACAAAGGCTCAACCACGGGTCGCGACTTATCATCAAAATGGGGAGTGAGGTTTCAGCGGCAATGGGTGTACGACAGACTCAATGAATGGGAACTTATCGATTCGGCCGGATATACACTGCCGCGACCACGCGATCAGGTTGGTATCAACAATCCGTCGCGCCCTGACATTATCCTGAATGATGTGGCAAAGGCGAAAAACCGTCTCGAAGTGTGGAACATGAATGCCTTTGCCCAGCAAAGCCGGATGTTGTACGACCGCAACGACAACCGCTATACACTTACCTATGGACTCAGAGTTTCGCATTGGGGTTATTCGGGCGAATGGCTGCTGAGCCCACGTGCCAACGTATCCTTCAAGCCATTCAAAAATCCTGATCTGATTTACCGGTTGAGTACAGGTGTGTATGTTCAACCTCCTTTCTACCGCGAAATCAGAAACTTTTCCGGCACTCTTTACCCCGATGCCAAAGCTCAACGTTCTTATCATATCGTGGCCGGTGCCGATTATCAGTTTAAAGCCTGGAATCGCCCCTTTGTGCTCACCTCCGAGCTGTATTTCAAATATATGGACAGGCTTATCCCATACGAAGTGGAAAACGTTCGCATTCGTTATTATTCCGATCAGCAATCGAAAGGTTATGCTGCCGGTATTGATCTGAAAATCAATGGAGAATTTGTAAAAGGGATTGAAAGCTGGGCAAGTCTTTCGTTCATGAAAACCGAAGAAGATATTCTG
Organism: Bacteroidales bacterium; assembly: GCA_035325985.1. GTDB lineage: Bacteria > Bacteroidota > Bacteroidia > Bacteroidales > F082 > JALNZU01. The sequence continues at coordinate 42,005 of DAOKYW010000017.1, read as the reverse complement.
GGCGATTCCTACAATTACTTTGTGAACACCGATGGCGACAGAATTTACTGGCACACGCGCAACAAAACCGTTGCTGATACTGTGACAGTCTTTCCCGGATATGTGCCACGACCCTCCGATCAAAGGCTGCTGTTTTCTATGTTTTTTCAGGATTATATTCCCGATTACCCCACATACAAGGTTCACCTGACTTTGCTTTTCGGCTCCCGCCTTCCGTTCGGGCCTCCCGGAAGTGAGCGATATCAGCAAACACGACGCATGCCGGAATACCGAAGAGTGGATATTGGTTTCAGCAAGCAGTTGCTCGCCGAAGACCATGATAAAAAATCGGTGCTGTTGCGAAATGTGAAAAACATGTGGGTCAGTCTTGAGGTGTTTAACCTACTTCAAATCAAGAATACCATCTCTTACCTGTGGGTTAAGGACGTGAATAATCGCCAGTATGGTGTGCCAAATTACCTCACGCCCCGCCAGCTCAATCTCAAACTATTGGTGGAGTTCTGAACCTCTCTACGTTAATTTTGTTTAATTATTGGTTCCTAATTTAGAATAGTTCTAAATAGATTATAAATTTGTAGTCATAAAAACGAATACGATGAGCACAAAAGTTAAAGACCTTTTATTCCCCTCGCTGCCATATGCTTATGATGCATTGGAGCCTCATATCGATGCTATGACCATGGAGATTCACCATTCACGGCATCATAAAGCCTACTTCGACAACCTTCAGGCCGCAGCAAAGGATAATCCAATTGCCGACACTGATTTCATGGAGGTTTTAGCCAATATCAGCAAGTATCCCGTTGCAGTTCGTAACAATGGCGGAGGTCATTTCAATCACGAACTCTTCTGGAGTATCATGTCGCCCAATGGCGGTGGTCAGCCCGGCGGAAAGCTGGCAGAAGCGATTGTACGCGATTTTGGATCGTTCGAAAATATGCGCGAACAATTCAACACTGCTGCCAAGACCCGCTTTGGCTCGGGTTGGGCCTGGCTGAGTGTGAAAGCTGACAAATCACTTTGCATCTGCTCCTCGCCCAATCAGGATAACCCATTGATGGATATATCCGATTGCAAAGGCACGCCCATTCTTGGCCTCGATGTTTGGGAACATGCCTATTACCTGAAGTACCAGAACAAACGTCCCGATTATATCAATGCTTTCTGGAATGTTATCAACTGGGCACAGGTCGAAAAAAATTATCTCAACTGCCTCTGATCTACATGACTAAATGCACGGAAACCAGCCTCAAGCTGGTTTTTTTTATTTAATTGGCATTAGAGTGCAGATGATCTGTAGTTTGATTCCGCAACAAAATCAATCACAAGGCGGTTTAATTTCTTAATAATCAACGTGTTATTGTCAGGTCTTCAGCTTGATGCTTCCTTACATCGACGGAAACAAAACAAAGTCTTCTTTACATTTCTCGCTCACGCCTCCACTAGTATCTGGGATGTATATAGTCAGTTATGAAAGGAAGATAATCGGTTTTGATAATGGGTTTTTAAGGGTGATGATGCACGGTGGATTCGTTGGAAGCCATATGGGTTGGTCTGGTTATCTTTTAGCGTTGGCGCCTGATTTGAACATCGGTAATGGACGCCGGTTTGTCGAGCTTTCGCCCGGTGTTGTCATGCTAATGTCGCATCAATCTGATAGAAACGAATTCCAGCCATGGATGCATGTTGGTTACCGACGTAAAATAACTGGCAGACCCGGCGTTTTGCGCACCGGCATCGGATATACAACAATTTTCTATCCGGGTTATGGAATCAGGTTTTAGCTGAAGCCAAAAAACAAAAAGGCCTGCATAGTCGTGCAGGCCTTTTTTGTTTATAGAGCAACAGTACTATGCAGTGTAGCTCAGGAAGCTTTTGCGGATCAGCTCAGTTGCTTCGAGCAGCTGTTGTTCGCTGATGACCAGTGGCGGAGCGAATCGGATAATATTGCCATGCGTGGGCTTTGCCAGCACACCATTCTCGGCCATGCGCATGCAGAGGTTCCATGCAGTGGAACTTTCAGGGCTGTCGTTGATGACAACAGCATTCAACAGACCTTTGCCGCGGACAAGTTGAATGAGCTTGCATTCCTGAGCCAGTTTTTCCATTTCAGCACGGAAAATTTTGCCAAGATTTTCAGCCTTTTCGGCCAGATTCTCTTCTTTAACTACTTCAAGCGCAGCAATGGCAACACGCGCTGCCAATGGATTGCCGCCAAATGTCGAACCATGCTGTCCGGGCTTTATGCAAAGCATGATATCGTCGTCGGCCAACACGGCCGAAACAGGGTAAACGCCGCCCGAAAGGGCTTTTCCCAGGATGAGAATGTCCGGGCGTACATTTTCGTGTTCGCAGGCGATGAGTTTGCCGGTGCGGGCAATACCTGTTTGTACTTCGTCGGCAATGAATAATACATTGTGCGCCTTACAGAGGTTGTATGCCTTTTCAAGGTAGCCGCAATCGGGCACAAAAACGCCGGCCTCGCCCTGAATAGGCTCAACAAGAAAGCCTGCAACGTGAGGATCCTTCAAGGCTTCCTCGAGTGCCGGAATATCATTGTAGGGTATGGTGATAAAGCCCGGAGTATATGGGCCAAAGCCACCACGTGAGTCGGGATCGGTGGACATGCTGATTACAGTGATCGTGCGTCCGTGAAAGTTGTTTTCGCAAACGATGATCTTGGCCTCATTTTCCGGGATGCCTTTTTTGGTATATGCCCATTTACGACAAAGTTTAAGTGCTGTTTCATCACCTTCGGCTCCGGTATTCATAGGCAGTACCTTGTCGTAGCCAAAAAATTCTGTGACAAACTTTTCATACACCCCGAGCGAATCATTGAAGAATGCACGCGAGGTGAGTGTGAGTTTTTGTGCCTGACTGACAAGAGCCTCTATAATTTTGGGATGACAATGTCCTTGGTTTACAGCTGAATAAGCCGAAAGGAAGTCGAAATATTGCTTGCCTTCAACATCCCATACCAATGGGCCATTGCCCCTGGAGAGTACCACCGGCAGTGGATGGTAGTTGTGCGCGCCATACTTGTCTTCCAGCTGCATGGCCAATTGTGAGGTCATGGTTTCTGTGATCATAAGTTTCCGTGTTAATTTATTAATGTTAAAAAAATAACAATGCTCGGCAAAGTTATGAAACAAATCGACACGATGAGTGGTGGAAGGTTAAGGAAAAATAAATAATTCAGATAAAACATGCTGATTTACAACAGATGACGGAAGGGAAGAAGAAGCCACTCAAAAAACTTATTGATCAGTGACCTGTTTTTCCAGTGTTCGATATTGAACAGCTCTGATTCAAGTATCGTATCTTCGATATGACGTTGTACCTGATTTGCAATGCTTTCGTCCTGTCCTATGAGTACAATTTCGTACATGTAACGGAAACTGCGATAATCGAAATTGGAAGACCCGACAGAAAAAATGCTGCTATCTACCAGCATGAGTTTAGCATGCAAATTATGTGGTTTATAGAGCAAAAACTTGATGCCGGCCTCATGCATCGGGCCAAGGTATTTGTTTCGCAAAATATCCACCAGTCCGACATCCGATCGCCTTGGTATGATCACCCGTACGTCAAGTCCGCGTTTTACTGCCTCGGCAAGCTCACGACGAAGGCGGAAACCTGGCAGAAAATATGGTGTGACAATCACCACGGATTGTTTTGCTTTACGGATCAGCTGAAGATAGCGCGTCATGATACGCTGCTTGGTAATCGATGGCATATCGCGCACTATTTCAAATTGCCCGTGTCTTATCAGCCTTAAAAAATTGGATTTGACGAAGACGTACTTATTATAGATTGACCAGTCCTGCTTGAATATCTTTTTGAAGGGCAGGCTGAGACTTCCGCGGATTCGCAACACCGACTCGCGCCAGTTGAGGTTGTATCCGGTAAGGTTCGATGATCCAATCCAGGTAACATCGTCATCAATGACAATAATTTTACGGTGGTTGCGCCGGTGACTGCGGGTAAGGATATCCGTATTGAATTTAATCTTCTCGAAAAAACGCACTTCGGCACCTGCAAGCACCAGGCTGTCGAAAAAGTGATTGGCTACAGCAGAACCGCCCCAGGCATCAATCAGAAGCCTGACTTCGATACCTTGTCGCACCTTGCGCAGCAAAGCATCTCTGAAGCGCACACCCACCGTATCGTTGCCTACCCTGTATGTTTCGATATAAATGTAATCATTGGCGTGTTCGATATCATCGATCATCGCATTATAGTAGCGGATAGGGTCGTCGAAAAGCTGGTATGTTTCGCCTGTATTCATGAGCTGCTGAAGTAAGCGGCGTTTGTCAGTCTATTGCACAAATTTAAAGGAATGCAGGATAATTTACAAACGCTGAGGCATCCCAAAGGATTTACCGAATCATCGTGATGGCATCAGCCTGAGTATTAATCGTCTCGAAATGAGCAGTAATATCGTGGATGCAATCACGGTGGCCAGACTTATGAATATGGACTCAAGCAGTTTTACCCTTTTCTTAAGTTGTTGATTTTGAGTTTCGAGCATGTCAATAGCACGCTGTGCTTCAGTAAGTTTGTCCTCAAGTTGGATTTCCCTTACGGATGCCGCTTTGTAATCGTCGTGCAAACGATCATGCTGCGCCCTGAAATAGGCAAAATGTTCCTTAAATGCCTTCCAGTTGCCTGCCTCAGCATAAATGTCCAACAGCTTCAGCCGGGCAAGCGACTCATACGTCTCAATTCCACTTTCCCTGGCATTGGCCAAAGCATCCTCGAATCTGGCTGCTGCTGCTTCCTGATGTCCCATCCGTTGCCAAACCTCGCCCAAATGGTAAAGCACTCTTATCAGTTGCAATCGCATGCCGGCATTGGTAAAAATTTGCATGGCCCTGTCATATAGCCTGATGGCTTCGTCAAATTGATGTTGTGCTACAAGTAGATTGGCCTGATTAACAAGCACATGGGCAATTGGGATGGGCGAAGATAGCTGTTCGCGGATACGAAGCGAGGCGTTGAAATAGAATGAGGCAGAGTCGAATTGCTGAATATCACTGAAATAAATCAGGCCGATATTGTTATATACCATCCCGAGGGAGTGCATATCGTTAAGCTTCCTGAACAGTCCGGCAGCATTCATTAACATGCTGATAGCTATATCGTTATTGTCGAATTGCCAGTTAGCCATACCCATATTGAGCAGTGTCTTTGCGCGAATTTCTTCATCCTTGAGCTTGTCGGCCAGCTTCGTGGTTTTTCCATAATGTTCAAGCGCAAGATGGAAATCGCCTGATTCAAAGGCTGTATTGCCGAGAATGATGTATGCCTGCATGGCAATGGTGTCGTTGCCAACATCCTGAGCGATCTTCAAGGCTTCGTTTAATGCTGTTTTTGCCTCATCAAAACGACCTTGTCGCTGAAATTGATTGCCGGCATCGGTGAGCAAATGGCCTGTCATGATCATGTTTCCAGCCATGCGGCTGAGCAGAATGGCACGCCTCAGGTACTGCTCCGACAGTTCAAGATCGCCGGCATAATGCGCACTTGCAGCGATTGAACGAAGTATTATTGCTTGTGCTTCGGGATTTTTTGCCAATTCCTGATCATTAAGTGCGGTTTCGCCAAGCTGAATACTCTTGGCCGGTGCTATGCTTCGATAATGTTCGATCAGTGACTGCAGTGTTCTGATTTTATGGTTTCCGGTCTGTTTTTCAAGAAGTCTGCTAAGGCTATCGATGGTGCGCATCTCATCCCTGTTTGCGAACGAGATGCTGTCCATAGCCATAAAAAACAGCAGTATGAGGATGGCGCGTTTCATTGGTTGAACCTTGCAACAAAGATAGCAGCTTGATTTCGACTGCCAAAGTCATTTTGTTTCTCCTTGCCGGCTTCTCGGTTTGTGCTGGATAATTTAGCTAACTTCGTTGGTTAAAATTCTGTTCGTATGATCCGATCGATGACCGGCTTTGGAAGGGCCGAAACTACCTGGGGCAGGAGGAAAGTTGCTCTCGAAATCAAAGCGCTCAACAGCAAGCAGTTAGATTTAGTACTGAGGCTTCCGAACGAATTCAGGACTGTGGAATTCGACTTGCGCAATATGCTGGCTGAACGGCTGCAAAGGGGGAAGATTGATCTTACGGTGAACGTGGAAAGCAATGGTGTAAATGGACAGATGATACAGACCGAGGCTGCACGTGAGGCTTGGCGTCAGCTTGAGCAGCTTTCGTTCGAGCTCGGAAAACCCCTGCCACAAGACGTGTTTTCGCTGCTTGTGCGCTTTCCTGGCTTTTTTGCATCCTCCGAACCCGAAGCTGTGGATGCTTTTATCGGGCCTTTGCGCGATGCGCTTGCCGAAGCCACTGATGCCCTTGATCAGTTCAGACAACGCGAAGGACAGGTGCTCAGGGCTGATCTTTTAAGTCACCTTTATCAAATTGTTGATTTGCTCGACCAGACAGAACCATTTGAAAGTCAACGTATTGAACAGGTAAAACAACGATTGTCGAAAAACCTGGCTGAGTTTGCCTCCCAACAGAAGTTTGACCAAAACCGCTTCGAGCAGGAATTGATATATTATCTTGAGAAACTTGACATTGCTGAAGAAAAGGTCCGCCTTCGTCAACATTGCAGCTATTTTGCTGAAACCATCGACGAAGATTACGCCGGAAAAAAACTCGCCTTTATTGCACAGGAAATGGGCCGCGAAATCAATACCATGGGTTCCAAAGCCAACGATGCCTCCATTCAGCGATTGGTTGTGCAGATGAAAGATGAACTTGAAAAAATTAAGGAGCAGCTGTTCAACGTATTATAGAATTATGGCAGTACAAGGAAAGCTCATCGTAGTGTCAGCGCCTTCGGGCTCTGGAAAAACAACGCTGGTGAAGCATTTGCTTGCAACCATACCCGGACTGGCTTTCTCTGTTTCTGCTACCAGCCGTGCCATGCGTGAGGGCGAAGTAAACGGTAAAGATTACTATTTCCTCACTCAGGAGCAGTTTCGGTCGGCCGTTGAGCGTGGCGAATTCCTGGAATGGGAGGAGGTTTATCCCGGACTTTGCTATGGAACATTGAAATCGGAAGTTCAACGGCTTACTTCTCTGGGATTGCATGTGGTATTTGATGTGGATGTTGTGGGCGGCCTGAATATCAAGCGCCAGTATGGCCCTCAGGCATTGTCGGTCTTCGTGATGGCACCATCGGTCGAGGAACTTGAAAAGCGCCTGCGTGCACGCAGCAGCGATAGTGAACAAAGCCTGCTCCAGCGCATCAGCAAGGCAGCCCACGAAATGACCTTCGCCGCACAGTTTGATACGATTATTGTAAACGATGACCTTGAATCTGCAAAATCTAACATTGCCGGAGTTGTCGCCAAATTTATTGCTTCATGAACCTGCCCATTGAATATGCTGTGGTCGAACAGGTTACGGCTCAGCCAAACCTGTTGCGAACAATTCTGTCGCTCACCATTGGTAAGCGGGTTATCCGATACATCCCGGATGGTTTTGTGCTGGTGAAGATGGCGGCAGCACCCTTTAATCCCAGCGATATTGCTTTTCTTCAGGGAAGCTACAATGTTAAAAAGCCCCTTCCGGCTGTACCGGGCTTTGAAGGTGCAGGTATAGTGGTTGCTGTTGGCGACAATGTCGATGGCAGCCTGATCGGCCGAAAAGTGTCATGCTTTGCAGGCAGCGAGGGCGATGGCACCTGGGCTGAGTACTTGCTGGCACGACCTGAGCAGTTGCTCGCTTTCGAAAACGACCTGAGCTGGGAGATGGCTTCAACGCTCCTGGTCAACCCTTTTACAGCGTGGGCAATGTTTGAGTTGGCAAAGCAAAGCACAACCCGAACCATTGCCCTGAATGCGGCCGGCAGCAGGGTGGCCTATTGGCTGCGCACATTTGCGCAGCGATACGGAATTAGCGTCATTGATGTAGTGAGAAAGCCCGAAACGGCAGCTCAGTTGGTGGCAAAGGGAAGCCAATATGTACTGGTTTCGACGGATGAAAAATTTCAGGAAAACTTTCATCATGTGACCCGTCAACTCGATTGTACGATGGCTTTCGATGCCGTGGGAGGGAGTCTTGGTGCACAAATGCTCAATGCCATGCCGCCAAACAGCCGGCTTGTGGTTTACGGTGGCTTGTCGAACCTGCCCCTTGGCGACCTTGATGTGCTTGGCCTGATTTTTAAGGGTAAAAAGGTTGAAGGATTCGATCTCAATCAATGGTGGGCTTCAAATTCTTCTGAAACAAAATTGCAGGTGGCGCGGGAAATTAGTTTGCACATGCTTTCGCGGGATTATCAAGGTCAGATAAGTCAAAGCGTTCGTCTGGACGATGTTGTGTCCGGATTAAGGCACTACCTTGGTCATATGTCGCAGGGGAAGGTGCTGCTGAGTTTCGATCCGGAAGTCACCTGACATGATTGCCTCAGCATCAGGACAATCCGGTTGCATATCTTTACATCATAAATCTGGAACAAAATATGTTTGGCAGTCAAAACCAGCGCACCGGATTATTTTTCGGTTCGTTCAATCCCATCCATCACGGCCACATGATGCTTGCAAGTTTTATCCTGCAATGGGGTCCGCTGGATGAAATATGGTTTGTTGTTTCGCCGCACAATCCGTTGAAGGAAAAAAGAGGGCTTTTGCACGAACTCGACCGATATGATATGGTGGAAGCGGCCATTGGGGATTATCCGAAATTCAGGGTAAGCGATATTGAGTTTCGCATGCCGCAACCATCTTACACCATAGATACTTTGGTGCGGCTCAGCGAAAAATATCCTGCCCGCGAGTTCCACCTGATTCTTGGTACCGATGCCCTGCAAACCTTTAGCAAATGGAAGAATCATGAACGCATTCTCGAGTTTTACAGGATTATCGCGTATCCCCGCAAGGGCTTTGATGGTCAGCCTTTTGTGGAGCATCAATCGGTTAAACTTGTTCAAGCGCCGGAGATCGAGATCTCATCAAGTTTTGTACGACAGGCACTTGCCGAAGGCCGCGATATGCGTTTTTTCATGCCCGATGCAGCATACAGGTTAGCCGAACGCAAAGGATTTTATAAACGTTAGGGTTGTGCGGCTTCAACAAACCCTGAATCAATGTCAAAGTTTCAGCCCTATGCTATAAGTTGACGAGCAGCATGGCGTATCAATGGGATATTTTTTTCTGACAAAATTGCTGAGGACAGATGATGTTGAAGCTTAAGATATTGCATCAACCTGCCAAAAAGTTTGCTGAAAATATTGAAACAATTGTAAGATAGTAAGCGTTTCATTTAGGCAGGCTTTTTGATGAGCCAGAGATGGCAGAAAATAGTGTAATGAACGACAAAAGTGAACTTCAGGCCTTGATTAGTCTGGTGGACGAACCCGACATCAGCCTCTATGCCCGTGTGCGAAACCGCATATTCGACTATGGCATGCAGGCTGTGCCGGCATTGGAGGAGGCTTTCGACAACTGCCCCGACAATCTGGTGCAGGACCGCATTGTCAGTCTGATACACGAAATTCAGCAACAACATCTGTATAACGAGTTACACCACTGGAAACTTTTTGGCGGACAGGACCTGCTTACAGGCTTCCTCATCGTGACCCGACATCAATATCCCGACCTTGATATCGACAATATTACCCGCCAGGTTGGAAGGCTGATACAGGACGTTTACAACGAGCTCAATCCTCAACTGACGCCTTTGGAAAAGACACGTGTGCTCAATCACGTACTTTACGATATCAATAAATTTTCGGGCAACACTTCCAATTTACAGGCGCCTGAGAACTTCTATATCAAGAACCTGCTCGAAACGCGTAAAGGAAACCCCATTTCTTTGGGTATGCTTTATTTGCTGTTAGCCCGTGGTATGCGAATCCCTATATATGGTGTTGACCTGCCACGACATTTTGTGCTGGCTTACCTTGATGAGCGATACGACCTTCCGGTTTCGCAGGCTAGCGAAGAACAGGTGCTTTTCTATCTTAATCCTTTTAATAAGGGAGCTGTTTTCACCCGGAATGAGATTGAACTGTACATCAGGCAGTTGAAGCTTGTAAGAGAGCGCAGTTATTTTGTGCCATGCGATAACGTTGCTATTATAAGCCGGCTTATCAATGGGCTTGCCGAGGCCTGGCGTGCTGCTTCGAATGAGCAGAAGGCTGAAGAACTGGAAAACCTGAGAAAGGCACTGGAAGATTAATTTTTAAACCCTTTTCACACAGGTTCATTACGTAGTCATGCGATTATTTTCCAATCGCCTGTCGTAGTATTTGTGTGAAGCAGGGTTGAATGTGCAACAGGGTTTCCTTCAGCCTGAAGTTGCAAGAGGTTTAGGATGCAACACACATCATCCGATCATTTTCAGGGCTTCTTCTGTGGCAAGCATTATCCTCGACTCAATATTCCGGTAGGGTGTTTTTACAAATGCTTTGCCGGTTAATATTTCGTATAACTCTATATATCTGTTGGTTACAGAATCAACAAACTCATCCGGCATCGCGGGTGCAGGCCGATTCTCCTGTCCCATGAACCCCTGCTGCATCAGCCATTCGCGCACGAACTCCTTGGATAGCTGATGTTGGGGCAGGCCGTGTGCAAATTGACGCTCATAGCTCTCGGCGTAGAAATACCGTGACGAGTCCGGTGTGTGGATTTCATCAATGAGCAGAATGTTGCCTTCGCTATCAAAGCCAAACTCGTATTTGGTATCCACGAGCATCAAGCCCCTTTCTGCTGCCATTCGACTGCCTGCGTCAAACAGCATACGGGTGTATGCAGCCAGCGTCTCATATTGCTTCATGGTCATCAGTTTCTGATTGACAATATCCTTCGGAGAGATGTCCAAATCATGACCTTGATGGGCTTTGGTGGTTGGCGTGATGATGGGAGACTGGAAACGCTGGTGTTCGCGCATGCCATCAGGAAGCTGATTGCCACAGATATTACGCTGGCCATCACGGTACTGACGCCATGCACTGCCCGTAAGGCATGCCCGTATGACCATCTCCACTGCAAAAGGCTGACAGCGGCGACCAATGGTTACATTGGGGTCGGGCGAGCTTATTTTCCAATTCGGTACCACCGGCGCGGTTGCGTCGAGGAAATGATTGGCTAACTGGTTCAATACCTGTCCTTTGTAAGGAATTCCGCGCGGAAGCACTACATCGAAAGCAGAGATGCGGTCGGTAGCCACCATCACCAGCAGGTTTTCACCAATATGGTAAACATCGCGTACCTTACCTTTATACACTCCTGTCTGGCCACTGAAATTAAATGCGGTATGGGTGAGGGCTTTCATCAGCTTGGTTTTTGTTCGTCGGAAGAATTTTTCCGCATATCGCCTTTTGTGTTGTCGTTTTCCTCGTGTTTCCTGAAGGCCTGGATAATCCGCGTGACCAATTTGTGCCTTACTACATCTTTATCATCCAGCATAATAAATTGGATTCCTTCGGTGTGTTCGAGCACTTTCATGCTGAGAATCAAGCCCGAAGGCTGCCGGTTTGGTAAGTCGATCTGCGTAATATCGCCCGTGATGATGAATTTCGAAGATTTGCCCATGCGCGTCAGGAACATTTTCATCTGGCTTGGTGTAGTATTCTGGGCTTCGTCGAGAATGACAAACGCATTGTCTAAGGTGCGGCCACGCATAAAGGCCAGAGGCGCTATTTCGATTGTATTGTCTTCGAGGTAGCTGAGTAATTTCTGGGTGGGGAGCATATCGCGCAGGGCATCGTAGAGCGGCTGCAGATATGGGTCGAGTTTCTCCTTGAGGTCGCCCGGAAGAAAACCCAGATTTTCGCCGGCTTCGACGGCAGGACGTGTGAGCACAATGCGCTTAACCTCGCGGTTTTTCAAGGCTCTGACGGCAAGGGCAACGGCGGTATAGGTTTTGCCGGTACCGGCCGGACCAATGGCAAAAATCATATCGTTGCGGCCAATTGCGCTTACCATGCGTTTCTGATTGGCCGTAATGGCCTTCACCTGATGTCCGCCCGGGCCATGCACCAGCACCTCTTTGTCCGTCAGCATGCGCATCTGGTCGTCGCCCGACTCGCCCACCATAATCTGATCAATAAGCTGGACATTCATCTTGCCAAAACGCTCCAGATGCAGCATCATCAGATCAAAGCGCCTGACAAAGTCCTGCACTTCTTCGGTTTCGCCCATCACCTTTAAAAAATTGCCTCTGGCTATCAGCCTGAGCTTGGGATAGATATGCTTCAGATGTTCCAGATGGAGATCGCCCACTCCAAAGAGTTCGAGAGGACTTACACTGTCAATTTGAATGATTTGTTCGGCCATGCAATGCCAGTTCGTGTAGATGTGATTTGTGAGATGCAAAAGTAATGAAAAGCCAAAGTAAGGCTGATACACCCAAAACATTCGGCATTTGCCGCCTGCGGCTGATTATCCATGCTCTAAGTTTAATCGCGCCTTGACTCCTATAAGATGGGCAATCTAAGCGTGAAAAGTACACGCAATGGGCATCAGGTGTTGTGGTTTCTCCAAACGGCAATCACGGAAAGAATTTAAGTAATCAGCTAAACTTTCGCGTGCGCAGTACCACTTGCCTTTAACTGGCAACAGAGCTTTAACTATCTTTGCGACAATTCTTTTGGGACAATCCAAAGCATTGGCTCAAGATATAAGTCTCTGATTAGATGTCTATTATAACGCTTACGAGCGACTGGGGCACATCCGATTTTTACCTTGCTGCGGTTAAGGGGACGATTTTATCCAGCCTTCCGGAAGTAACCATAGTTGATGTTTCGCACCACATCCGATCGTTCGACCTTGAAAGTGCCGCCTTTACGCTGCGCAATTGCTTCAGGTCGTTTCCACGTGGCACGGTGCATATCGTTGCCATCAATACCGAAGAGTCGATCAATCATCCACATGTGGTGATGAAGTTCGAAGGGCATTATTTTATTGGTGCCGATAATGGGGTGTTTAGTATGATTTTTGGCGATGCCCAGCCTGAGGAAGTTGTGGAAATCAATGTGTTGCAGGATAGTGGCTACTTTACTTTCAGCACGCGCGACCGCTTTGCCAAGGTGGCTGTATTACTGCTTAAAAACACGCCCTTGGCTGAATTGGGCGTTCCCCGCCAATCCATCACACGCAAGTTTCTCTTTGAACCTGTAGTAAGTGGAAATGTGATTCGTGGGCAGGTAACCCACATTGATGCATACGAAAATGCCATAACCAACATCTCAAGCCAGCTTTTTAAAAGAGAGCAGCGTAACCGGAAATTTGAAATCTATTTTGCCGGATACCGTATCACAAAGATTGATAAAGGTTATCAGGATGTGGGCGTGGCCGATCTGGTCGCCATTTTCGGTACCCATGGCATGCTCGAGATTGCCATCAATCAGGGCAAAGCGGCTTCGCTCTGCGGGCTGGAGCGTACTACCCAAGTTACTGTTACATTCAACTGATTGTCAGCACCTATCTGGCATTTGCCTGCACGGAAGCGAGGCATAAATCCGCCAGACTAACCAACCCGACGCAAGGCCTGTGAGGGCGCCGGCTATGATATCGCCGGGATAATGTACACCCAGATAAATCCTGCTATAGCTCACCAATCCGGCCCAAACAAACATGATTATTCCTATCTGACGGATGTGTGGCCTGAACTGCTTGATGATCCAGTAAGCCAGACCAAAAGTGTTGGCAGCATGCGACGAAACGAAGCCGAACTGTCCTCCGCAGCTTCCTCCCGGGAGGTGAATCAATGATTGAATAACGGGGTTGTGGCAGGGTCGTGGCCGGGCCACCTGAAACTTGATCCAGACCGATAACTGGTCAGTGAGCGCAATAAGCAATACTGTGAAAAGCAATATCTGTAAGGTTTCCCAGCGTTTGTAACGGATCAGGCCGGCGAGCAGCAAAGCATAGAAAGGTATCCATCCGAAACGTTTCGAAAAGAAAATCATCACAGGATCGAGAAACGGATGGTGTAGTCCGTTGAGGAAAAGGAACAGCCATTTATCGGCCTGGTCGAGGAGTTCGATCATTACTCGGCTGTCTGTGGTTCGTTAACAAGCATTTGTCTTTTCAGTTCGAACCATTGTTGATTATATGGGTCACGGCGAATGAGCTGATCCAGTGCATTCAGAGCTTGTCGGGTCCGACCCTTTTTTTTCTGTTTCTCGTATTCAGAGAAATAATACTGGTCGCTTTTGCATTTGAAGCCCGGAACTTCGGCTTCGACTACTACAAATCCACGTGCGGCTGTTTCGGTGCCGGCAACGGTAAACAACACAGGTATTTCGAATCGCGTGTACCGTTGATCATCGCAGATGTTCCATTGTCCGGCAGAGGCTTTGAAAAACTCCTGCAGCTTTTCATTCAATCCAAAATGCAAAGGGTTTTTAAGACTGAAATCGCCCAGGTTTCCATCGCAATCCACCGTAAACGACATAATGGTTGTGCCCACCACACATTGGCGACGTGCTTCGGGCGTGTATTCCACCATGCTATAGAATAATCGCTCGAAGCTGCCACTTCCGCCACGAAACCTGTAATCGAGCTGATGACGGATGTTTCGGTTGCGCGATTGGCTTAGGTTCTCGTTCAGGGTGTCTGACATAGTTTGGGCTCCAACAGGGAAATACAGCACAATGGTCAGCACAAACGCCATTACCGTACTAAAGGTCTTACGAAACAAACTCGGAATAGTTTTCATAACACGTTATTTATCACTCCCATTCGTCGGCAAATGCTGGTCTTTCGCGGTTCAGCTGCAACCAAAGCTGGTCTTTGAGGGCCTGAAGGCCTTCGCCTGTATGGCTGCTTATGAAAATTCCGGGTACATCCGGCAATTTCTTTTGAAGCCTGGTTCTGAGCTTACTGTCGGCCAGATCGCACTTGGTAATGGCAAGCAGGCGGGGCTTATCGAGCAGTTCGGGGTTATAGGCCTCCAACTCGCCAAGCAGAATCTGGAATTCCTTACGGATATCGTTGCTGGTGCATGGCACCATAAACAGAAGCACCGCATTGCGCTCGATGTGTCGCAGAAACCGTAGTCCGAGTCCGCGTCCTTCACTGGCGCCTTCAATTATGCCGGGGATGTCGGCCATAACAAACGACCGGTTATCGTAATAACCAACGATGCCCAGATTTGGTGTCAGCGTTGTAAATGGATAGTCGGCAATCTCAGGTTTGGCTGCCGAAACCACCGATAACAGTGTTGATTTGCCGGCATTGGGAAAGCCAACCAATCCAACGTCGGCTAATATTTTCAATTCGAGGGCTACCCACATCTCGATGCCTTCTTCGCCTGGTTGGGCATGACGCGGTGCCTGATTTGTTGAAGTTTTAAAATGGGTATTTCCCAATCCGCCCCTGCCGCCACGCAAAAGGGTAATCATTTGACCATGCTCGGTAATTTCGGCCATCAGCTCGCCGGTTTCAGCGTTTTTGGCTATGGTTCCCAGAGGTACCTCCACAATAATATCCGTCCCGGCTGCACCGGTGCTTTGCTGTTTGCCACCCGACTCGCCATGACCGGCAAAAAGATGTTTGGTGTAGCGCAGATGAAGGAGTGTCCAAAGGTTGCGATTACCTTTAAGTATCACATGGCCGCCACGACCTCCGTCACCTCCGTCCGGCCCGCCTTTAGGCACAAATTTCTCCCGCCTGAAGTGTGCCGAGCCGGCACCGCCCTTACCTGAACGGAAAAAAATCTTTACATAATCAACAAAATTGGAACCCGCCATAACCTCCCATTAGGGTGCAAAGATAGGAAAAGCTGCGGCTTGTTGTTTGCTCAGACCGATCGGAGCATCCTGCGTGCCTGCACAATGGCTTCCTGAAGTCTGGCATTCACTTCTTCCTCGCTTCCGGCACCGTCAATCTCAAAAAAGATGCTCTGTTTTTTGTAATACTCAATGACAGGCTTGGTTTTCTTTTCATACTCGTCGAGCCTGTTAAGGATTAGCTCGGTATTGCCATCATAAACACGTTTTCGCTCGGTTTTGGACCTGTCATTCAATCGCTTGATGGCTTCGAGCGTCGAAAGCCGGATATTGAGCATCAGACTTACTTTCGAGTTTGTTCGTCTCAGTAGTCCATCAAGGATGTAGGCCTGTACGATAGTTCTTGGGAAGCCCTTGAATATGAATCCCGAAGCTGAAGGGTGATCAGCTATCTGTCGCTCAATGATTTTGATGGCAATTTCATCGGGCACTATTTCGCCCCGCTCCATGTAAGGCTTTGCTTTCAGTCCCAGTTCGGTTTCGGAAGCTATTTCGCGACGCAGCAGCTTGCCTGTGGATACGTAAATGAGGTTGTTGTTTTTGGCCAGAATTTCGCCCTGTGTGCCTTTGCCCGAGCCCGGCTTCCCCAGCAGCACTACGTTGAAATAATTCTGTTGAAACGTGCTGTCTATGGTATTGCAGAG
Source organism: Bacteroidales bacterium (assembly GCA_035325985.1). GTDB lineage: Bacteria > Bacteroidota > Bacteroidia > Bacteroidales > F082 > JALNZU01. The sequence continues at coordinate 25,614 of DAOKYW010000017.1, read as the reverse complement.
TTTTTCGAAGATGGTTTCTACCGAGCCAACGCCATTGATAGGGTGAAAGATGCCTTTTTGCTTGTAAAAATCCATCACCGGTTTGGTCTTGATCTCGTATTCCTGCAAACGCACGTTGATCACCTCGAGGGTGTCGTCGGCACGACCACTGGTTTTTGCTCTTTCGAGCATGCGGTTGATCAGTTCCTCGCGAGGCACTTCGAGGCTGAGCATGCAGGTGAGGCTACTGTTCAGCTTGAGCAGCAGGCCTTCGAGTATATAGGCCTGAACCACGGTACGCGGGAATCCATCGAACAAAATGCCACGCGAGTCGAGGTTCATCGTGACCTTTTTTTCAATAATCTGCACGATGATCTCATCAGGCACCAGCCCGCCACGTTCAATGATATCTTTTGCTTCGCGGCCGAGTGGGGTGTGATTGGCAATTTCTTCGCGAAGAATATCGCCTGTGGAGATATATGTGAGGTTGTATTTTTCGACAAGCAGCTTCGATTGGGTTCCTTTGCCGGCGCCCGGAGGGCCGAATAGGGCGATATTCAACATGATAATAACCGGGTTTTGATTGTACTTTTTGGTTTTTGTGATCAGCTTCCAATGATACGGTAAATATCAGGCAGGTTACGGCCGTGTTCGTTGTAATCCAGACCATAGCCGATGATAAAGTCATTGGGTATTTCTATGCCTACATAATCAATGTTGTAGGCGTATTGGAAAGCCTTGGGCTTGAAAAGCAATGTGGCCACTTTGACATCGGCGGCTTCGAGCTTTTTCAGTTTCTCGATCGCAAAAAGTATGGTCAATCCGCTGTCAACAATGTCTTCCAGCAAAATAACATTACGTCCGGCAACAGAATGGTCGAGCCCGATGAGCTCCCTGACTACCTGTGTGGAGGCCGTGCCTTTGTATGATGATAATTTCACAAACGATATTTCGCATTCTATCTCAATGTCCTTCATCAGCTGGGCGGCAAACATAAAGGCGCCGTTCAGGACAATTAAAAAAAGCGGATTACGACCGGCATAATCCCGGTTAATGTGTTCGGCCATTGTTTTGATGGCCCTTTCAATCTGATCCTGGGGGATGTAAATCTCAAATTCCTTGTCGTGAACCCTTTTTCTGCTCATGGCTGTTGTGTTTTTCAGGCTAGGCCGGAAACAATCCGCAAAGATATGATTTAGCTGAATACTTTTACGGCCCTGGCAACATTGTATCAAGCCGGAGTTGTCTCAGGATGTGATCGGAAATTTTCCGGCTTTGCCCGGCGCCTTCGTTCCGGCCGGCTATTCGATTATTGTATGGTTGAGCAGTCTGAAAGCGATAACGTAATACGGCATGATTGAAATTGGTTTATCAATGGTGGAGGTTGATACACACGCAGTGCAGCGATCCTGCAGATTCCTGAAAATTAAATTCAGGTAGATTTTCAGGCAATTTCCTCTTGATATTGAACCATAGAGTCCCAATCCATTCAGGATCAGTCATGGCAGTTCGAGGCACGGGCTGTGTCAGAACAGCTTGCGGGCCATGAGCAAACCATCGTGGACAGGGAGAATGAGCTGCTCGAAATCTTCATCCTCGCTCACCATTTGATTAAACTGACGCAATGCTGCAGTTTCCCGGTCATTGACTTCCAAATTGGCCACCTTGCTTCCCCACAGCACATTGTCGGCCAACAGAAAACCGCCGGGCGGGAGTAGTCGCTTAAGATCAGGCAGATATCCGGGATAGGAAATCTTGTCGGCATCCAGGTAGATCAGATCAAAAACATCGTCCATCTTTGGCAGGATTTCACGGGCATCGCCTGAAACGAGCTGTATTTTATGTTCTACGCCGGCCTTCTGCAGGTATTTTGAGGCCATATGTAAGTGCTCTTCATCAGCTTCGATGCTGATAATCAACGAATCAGCCGGTGTAGCCAGAGCCATTGCAATGGCCGCATATCCTGTAAATGTGCCCACCTCAAGCACTTTAGCGGGTTTAAGCATCCGACATATCATCTGCAGCAGCAAGCCGTGCTGCGGTCCAGCCGCCATTCGTGGATTTACAGTGTGCAGCCATGTATGCCTCCAAAGGTCGTGCAGAGTTTCACAAGGCCGGCTGCTGTGTTGCTCAATATAGGCTTGCTGTTGAAGATCGCTCATTGGTCAGATTCGAATACGAAATTGAAATGATATTTGTTGCTCTTCTCGATGAATAACAGGCCACTATCAAAGAAAATTTCGCGAAGCGCCGTTTCGAGCAATATAGGCCTGAGCATGATGGTGCCGATTTCTTCGATGTCGATGCTTTCGAGCCACACTTCCTGTCGCTGGCTTCTGTCTGCCGGTAACGAAGTGAACATCAGCGGTAGTTCGCGGTAAAGAAACTCGCCCTCGCGATCGTAAAAGCTTACCCCAATCCAGCAATGCTTGAGCCATTCCATACGGTTCGACAGCTCAAACACCAGCTGCACGCTTTGCATATATTGGCGGGCACGGACAATTCTGAGGGTGAGGTCTTGTTTTATCTCAGCTTCTGCGGCCGAGGGTTCGCTGATCACCTGACCGTGAACCGCAATTCCGCTGAATATGAGGGCAATACAAAGAGCCAGCTTTATGTGTAATATTCTCATCATTGGTTTTCTGCCTGATAAATGAGTGTGCTCATCTTTTGCTCATCGAAAATTTCATTGGCAACGTTCAGCAAGACTGAAGGGGTGATCTCCTCCACCTTACCCATAATCTCGGCCATGCTGCTGGCATGGTTCTTTATCAGCCATGCCTTACCAACCGAAAGTGCTTCGTTGAGTCCTGACTCGCGGCTTATGGCAAGCTGCACAATGAGTTGTTGCTTAGCCCTTGCAAGCTGCAAAGAGCCTAAGGCTTGTTCGCGCAGCTTTTTCATTTCTTTGATAGCCAGTGCTATTGCCTTATCCATCTGTCCGGGTTCGGTACCCAGATATATGGTGAGCCATCCTGCATCGGCATAATGGGCAAGCTGGGAATCGATGCTGTAGGCGATGCCGTATTTTTCGCGGATATTTTGATTGAGCCTTGCATGCAAGGCCGGCCCTCCGAGGATATTGTTGAGCAAAATCAGTGGAAGCTTGTCAGGGTGGCTGTAATGATAGCCGGGCATTCCTATGATGCAGTGGCTTAGGTGGCTTTCGGTCGGGACTTTGGTGTGGAATGTATTGTTTGCTTCGAAATGTTCATGCGAATAAGCCGGGCTATCGCCCTGAAAAACTCCAAAATGACGTAAGGCGAATTGTTGCAGCTGCCTGAAACTAATATTGCCTATGGAAACAAGCACCATGCGGTCAAAAGCAAAATTCATGCGCACATATTCCAGCATGTCATTTCGTGTAATGCCGGGCAATGTTTCGGGCCTGCCAAGGATGTAGCGTCCAAGTGAGTGAGGCCTGAAGAACTCGTATTCGAAGGTGTCGAAAATTTCTTCAGCGGGGCTATCCTTGTATGAGTTGATTTCGTCGAGCGCTACAGTTTTTTCCTTTTCCAGTTCCTGCTCAGGAAAGGTGGATGAACAGGCAACATCAGCAAACAGCTCAATGGCTCTGCTGTAATAAGGATGGAGGAAGGATGCGTGAATACAGGTTTCTTCGCGCGTTGTGTAGGCGTTAAGATCGCAGCCTACGTTTTCAAGGAAATTGACAACCTGATGTGCCTTTCGCTTTTTTGTGCCTTTAAACAGCATATGCTCGGTAAGGTGGGCAATGCCCTCCGGCTTTGAGCCTTCGTGTCGGGTTCCGGCGCCTATCATCAATGCCAGATGAGCCACTTCGCCCCCGGCCCTTCGATGAACAATCCGTAAGCCATTGGGCAACACCGTATGTTCGTACGACTGTCGGACTGCACTGGTGCTGATGGTTTTAGCAGATGAAGGTGTTTTTTTTCGGGGCATTGTCGGAGATATTCACCAGTTTGCAAAAGTATAGCTTTACTCAGGTATAGATGTTAATGCTCTGCTAATGCCTGTGCACATTGTCAAATTGACCGGATCGCAGCTTAATCTATGACTGTAAGGAATGCAATACCTAAATTTGGCTTTAAATTCTGCCACCGATGATTCGCAACATCAAAAGCCCCACGCTTGTACTCGACGTCTCAAAAGCTCTTGAAAATATCCGCTTCATGCACGAAAAGGCTTTGAGCCATGGCGTGTTGTTCCGGCCTCATTTCAAAACTCATCAGTCTGGTGCAATCGGCGAATGGTTCAGGTACAGAGGAATCAGTGCCATAACGGTGTCGTCAGTCGATATGGCCTTATATTTTGCTTCGCATGGGTGGGATGATATTTCAATTGCTTTTCCGCTCAATATCAGGGATATGGCGAGCATCAATCATCTTGCTTCACGCATCAGGCTAACGGTGCTGGTGGATAACCATTCTCAGGTAGAAGCTTTGAGGAAGCTGCTGCATCATCCGCTCAATGTGATGGTTGAGCTGGATACAGGTCATGGCAGGTCAGGTCTGGCCGCCGGCGATACTGCATCAATCAGTCAGCTTGCCGCTGCTTTGGAACTGTTGCCTCATGTGCAACTCACAGGATTGCTGACGCATGCCGGTCATACCTATCAGGCAAAAGGAATTACTGACATCACGGCTATTGCCCAACAGGCTTATGATTGCATGAGCGCTGTGCGCCAGATTCTTGGCAACGAAGAGCTTCTATTAAGCTGGGGCGATACGCCAAGCTGCTCTGCATTAGGGCAGCTGCCGCCATTTGATGAATGGAGGCCCGGAAATTTCGTTTTCTACGACCTGATGCAGTATCATATAGGCGCATGCAGCATCGATCAGATAGCCGTGGCTCTTTTTTGCCCTGTTGTTGCGGTATATCCTGAACGCGGACAAATGGTGGTGCATGCAGGTGCCGTGCATCTTTCGAAGGATTTTATTGCTGCGGAGGGCGATTTACGCAATTATGGCTACGTTGTGGAGCCGCAGAACGATGGTTGGTCAACACCGATTGCAGGGGCGTGGCTGGCGTCGGTTTCGCAGGAACATGGCGTAGTGCAGTTTTTGCCGGGAATGCACATTCCTTTCAGTCCGGGTGACCTTGCCGGCATTCTGCCCATTCATAGCTGCCTTACGGCAGAGGCTATGGGAGGCTTCCTTACGTTAAAGGGCGAAGCCATTCCAATGTTCAGGAAAAAGGCTTACTAGCTTTGCTTTTCATCGGTTGTTGACGGGCCGCCGGGCGACTGGTCGAGATTGCGCAATATCTTTTGAACCTCGAGATCTGTCGAAGTCAGTTTGTCGCGGCAAAAAGCGACCAGCTGCGAAGCTCTTTCGATCCGGGCTGCCATATCGTCAATGGTCAATGTGTTGTTTTCCAAAGATCTGACAATATCTTCCAGTTCCTTAAAAGCTTCCTCAAACGTCGGGTGTTCTTTCTTCATATTGTTCAATTTCTATAATCTTACTTGTGATTCGACCTTTAGCGAGTTGTGTTTCGATGATGATGCCCTTGCTGAGATTGCTCACGCCTTTGAGCGCTGTGCCGTTTAAACGCGTAATACTGAATCCTTTTTGAAGCAATCGGTCGGGATGCAGATTGGTGGTAGCATTGTCAAGGGCATCGATTTTTTGTTGGCTAACGCCAAGAAGCCTGCCGCAACCAAGGGTTAATCTGTTCTTCAGATGATTCAGCTCCAAGGCGTTCCGGTTGATGAATAGTGGGCATATGCGCTGCAACATATCGATGCTGGCCGCTATCTGACGTTCGCGACTGTGCAAAATATGCTGTGATTGGCGGGCTATCAGCTGCACCTGATGATCCAGCCTTGTATGCCTTGAAGCAGTTATGGCCGAAGCACTGTTTTTCAGTCGTTGCGACAGCTGAAGCAAGCTGGCTCTTGCGTTTGAGAGGTGTGTTTGCGATGTTTTCAAAACAGTTTCTGCCCTGTCGATGCGTGCCTTGCAATATTCGAAACGCTCCAGCAGCAAATCAGCGAGTTCGCTGGGAGTGATGGCGCGCGTATTGGCCACCATTTCGGTAACGGTCAGATTAGTCGCATGTCCGATTCCGGTGATCACCGGCAATGGAAACGTGGCCACAGTACTGGCCAGTTTATAGTGGTTAAAGGCCGAAAGTCCTGTATCGCCTCCACCGCCGCGAATGATGGCCACCAGATCGAAACTGCTGCTCACCTTTCGTATTTGCCCGAGCTGATGGGTAATCTCTTCCACCGCTTTTTCGCCCTGCAATATGGCCGGAAAGAGGACATGCTGTATGCTGAAGCCTTTGGATCGCGCATTGATGAGCGAAATGAAGTCGGCATAACCCTTGCTCGTGCTCACCGAAACAACAGCTATGCGCTTTGGCAGCATTGGCATGGGTAAGCTGCGGTTGAGTTCCCAGATGCCTTCGCTTTGTAGTTTCTGGATGCATTGTCGTTTTTCGATCTCCAATTCGCCTAAGGTGAAAGCGGGGTCGATATCGAAGATGTTGAGGCTCAGGCCATGATTGGGATCGAAGCTGATGCCGGCTTCAAAAATGATTTGTTGGCCATCCGACAGCTCCTCGCCGGTAATCTTGCTGAATGTGTCTGCAATACGGCGATAATCAGTTGCCCAGATGATGCCCCGCATCTGTGCGACAATACGGCCATCAGCGCGCTCGATAAGGTCAGGATAACAATGTCCGGAATAATCATACCTGTTGAGTTTGCTCATTTCGGCCTTCACCCAGAATCGCGAAGTGTAACGTCCGGCAAGTGTACGACGTATGCTGCCTGCCACCTCCGACAGGCTGAAAACATTGCGGTTAGTGATTTGCTGAGGCATGCATGGGTTTCCTGTCAGCGAAAATAGTAAAACAGTGCTATGCATGGGCAGACCTGTGCAATCGGTGCTTTTTGTAACTTGGCAAACAAATCGAAGGGCATGGAAAAGCGTATTTTGCTTATTTCTGGAAGAAAGGATGATCTGGAACTGCTCGCACCTATGCTTTCTGGTCAGGAGCTTGAATTGATAAATCATTTAAACGAGATTCGGGCCGGAACCACAGCTGTGCTTTGCAGACCGGATTATCTGCAATCGTCTGATTTTGAAGCATTGGACAGCTTTGCATTAACTTATCCCGACATACCTTTGATTCTGCTTTGCGACGACGATACGGAGCAACAAGCCCTCAGCAGGCTTGAGCAGTTTGCATGGGATTATATCAATACCAACCATGCTGACGCTTATTGGATCGGAAAGACGATAAATACTTGCCTCCGTCGCCGGCAGGTGCACCAGCTCAGTATCAGGAAACACCGCGAGGCCAACGAGGCTCAGGATTACAGCAACCGCCTGCTCTCGCGCATGAGCCATGAGATACGAACGCCGCTCAACGCGGTAATCGGCATGGCCGAGATGCTGCTCGACACCAGCCTCAACAGCAAGCAGCACTATTATGTGCAAACCATTTACGAAAGCGGGACGATGCTGGTGGCGCTGTTCAACGATATCCTCGATTATTCCAAAATCGAAGCAGGAACGATACGCATACACGACAAGCCCTTCAATATTTTTGACTGCATGCGCGAAAGCCTGCAGAGCGTGACCGGCTCAGCGCTCGAGAAGCGCCTCGAAATCATCAGCCATATCGATCCGCGTCTGCCTCAGGTATTTATGGGTGACGACCTGCGCCTTCGCCAGATTGTGATGAACCTCCTCGACAATGCGGTAAAGTTTACGGTTGCGGGCATGGTGAAGCTGAGGGTTTTCAGCCGGCCAGACGGTCCGTCGCAACAGCTCATCATCGAAGTCAGCGATACAGGTCCGGGTATTCGCAAAGAAGTTATTCCTCAGCTTTTCAAGCCTTATGTGCAATCAGGAATAAATAACCTTGTGCAGAAAAAGGGTGTTGGTCTTGGATTAGCCATTGTTGAACATCTGGTCAGGCGGATGAATGGCAGCATAACTGTGGATTCTGAGGTAGGAAAAGGCACCACGTTCCGCGTTTTATTGCCTTACCGACCTGTGGATGAACACAACGTGATGCCACCACCTGAGGTTTTGAAAGGCTGCAGAATTTGCCTGGTAACTCAGAACGATGTGCTCAACGACCTGATGGCCGATTACGCTGCATTCTGCGGCGCAAATCTGAAAATCGAAATATCCGCATCCGAATATCCGAAGCTCGATCATCTCCTGCCCTCATGCGACTTGCTTATCACCCATCTGCGCACAGGCAACAAAATGGACCTCAAGCTGATCGATATGGTGCGCGAACGGTCAACAAAACCTCATATCCTGTTCAAGGACAGCGAAAAAGCCAATGAAAAACTCATCGTAATCCGCAAGGACACGGTAATCATGATGAAACCGGCCGATATGCATGAGTTTCTGGAGGTAGCTGAAGCTGTGTTGCTAGGGAAAGCCGATACCCTGAACACCATAGAGCGCCATATAACCCTCGATGAACGCCTCGGTACTTATCATCCTTTGGATATTCTTGTAGCCGAAGATAATGCCATCAATCAGCGCATTATCATGACCATCCTCAACAGGTATGGCTATCAGGCCAAAATGGTAGAGAACGGACAGGAAGCCATCGAGTCGTTGGACCGCAGGATTTATGATGTGGTGCTGATGGACATTCAGATGCCTGTAATGGATGGCATAGAAGCCACGCGTCGTATAAGAAAGATGTTTTCAAAACACCGGCAGCCGGCAATCATTGCCCTCACGGCTGATGTAATGCAACAGGGCAAGGAGGAATACCTGAGCATGGGAATGACCGATGTATTGTATAAACCTGTGCAAACCAAGGCCTTACTTCAAGTTCTGGCCAACTGTCAGCGCCTCGATCGCGGCAATAACTTCTGAGAAGCTAATCGGGGCCTTTATGCATTGCCAAAGCTAAATCATTGAAAATACTAACTTTGAAAACCCTGTTAACAGCATTTCGGCGAATGAGGATCTTGAAGCAGCTCTTGTTGGCAATTTTTCTATTGATCTGGATACAGACAACAGCTCAGATCAAGCATACCGGTTTGCCGCTGATTAATAACTTTCCTCGCACAGTTTACAACGCCGCCACGCAAAACTGGGCTATTACCCAGTCGGATAATGGTATGGTCTATTTTGGCAACAACGACGGTCTGCTCGAGTTCGACGGTCAGCACTGGTCGCTTTACCGCTTACCCAATGGCAGTATCGTGCGTTCGGTGATGGCAGCAGGCGATACCATTTTTGTGGGCGCATACGAAGAACTGGGCTTCTTCGCACCAGGAAGTGACGGTCGGCTTGTGTATAATTCATTGACTTATCTGATACCCGAAGAGTACCGCTCATTCGATGAGGTCTGGAAAATTTTCAGAACTCCGACAGGTGTTGTTTTCCAAACGTTCAGACTTATCATGATTTTCGATGGACGACAGATGCGGTTTATCAGTCCTCCTAACCTTTTTGGTCATGCCTATCAGGTAAACAACGACATCTATGTGGTCGATGTAAATACAGGCTTGCTCAGGCTCAGAAACCATAATCTGGAATTAGTCAGTCATGATCAGCGATTCAGGCAGGTAGAACTCAGGTCGGTGCTGCCCTATACGGGTAGCAGCCTGCTGGTGGGATTTATCAACGATGGATTGTTCGTTTTGGAAAATGGATTGCTAAAGCCATGGAATACGTCTGTAAACGAAGAGCTTAAACGCAATTTTATTTTTTCCGGTATTCGCCTTAAAAATGGGTTGTTGTGCTTCGGTACTATTCAGAATGGAATCTATATTGCCGACGAACAAGGCCAGATATTTCAGCATGTAAACCGTTTCAAGGGACTGCTCAATAATACGGTGCTCAACATGGCCGAGGATCGGGACGGCAATTTATGGTTAGGGCTCGACAATGGCATAGACTATGTTGAAGTTAATTCGGCGCTCAGCATCTTCGACCACACTTTTCATATCGAAAGCACCTATGCATCCATCGTACACCAGGGCAGGCTGTATGTTGGCACCAATCAGGGACTCTACTTTGCATCGCTTGATGACCTTGACAACAAGCGAAAGCTGGGCACTGTATTCGGGCTAGTATCAGGCACCGAAGGACAGGTATGGTCGTTGAATATTATTGATGGTAAACTCATCTGTGGTCACAATTTTGGGCTGTTTCAAATTGAAAAGGATAAAGCAGTTCGGTTGGCCGACGATCGGGGATACTGGACCGTATTGCCCTGGGATCGGAGCGCCGACACATTGCTGTGCGGCACATACAATGGCTTGTCGGTGATGATTCGCGAGGGTCAGGGATGGAGACATGCCTGGAAGATCAGGGACTTCAATGAGTCGAGTCGTAGTGTAGCAAGAATGGACAATACACTTTGGATTGCCCACGGCTATCGGGGACTGTTCAGGGTTGATCTGGATGCATCACTTCGCAAAGCCAACGCTTCGAGGCTTTATTTCAATGAGCGTGGATTGCCGCCACACTTACCCTATGGTGTTCATCAACTGGATAACCAGATCGTATTTACCACTCCCGATGGATTCAGGTTATATGATAAAAGAACTGACAGCTTTGAAAGCGACAACCGGTTTTCGAGGATTTTTAACAACAAACCGATCAATCATATTATTGCTGATCAGGCCGGCAATTACTGGTATTTTGCCCAGGGCAAGCTGGGATTGATGCGCCTGATGGAGGATGGCAACTTCAACGATATCACCTCGCCGTTCAATCGCATAAACGACATGATCATTGTTTCGTACGAAAACATTTTTGTTTACGACAGCCGCAATGTATTCATAGGAACAAAGAACGGCTTGCTGCATTACGATCCCTTGTTCAGGCGCAAACAGCAGTCGCCACATTCTGTGTTGCTCAGGGAAATAGGATTTAAAGGCAATGATGAGGAAAGAGTACTCTATAACCTTGATACTCAAAGGGCGAGGCTATACTTCGGACAAAAAAAACTCAATATACCTTATAAGCTTAACGATGTTGTGCTGCGCTTTTCTAGTGCAGTTTTTGAAGCCACCGGCAGCACGGAGTTTTCTTTCAGGCTCAGTGGATTCGACCGCGATTGGTCGCAATGGAACAGACTCACCTACAAAGAGTACACAAATCTCCCCGAAGGTAAATATGTGTTTGAGGTCAGGTCGAGGATACCCGGCGGAAATTCCGAAGAGGTGTTCAGCTTTCCGTTCGAAATTCTTCCGCCGCTTCACCGTACGACAGCTGCATATTTTCTCTATGTGCTGGTGCTGATCATGATTGTTGTGGTTACTGTTATCTTATTGCAAAGGCGCGTTTCCCGCACGGTGAGCGAAGCCCGCAAAAAGCACGAAATGGAATTGATGGAGCAGGAAAGGGCATTCAGAGAGCAGGCTCTGCTTGCCGAAAAGGAAATCGTCAGTTTGCGTAACGAGGCCTTGCAAAGCGAGGTGTCGCACAAAAACAAGGAGCTTGCAAATACCACCCTGCATCTTATTCATAAAAACAAGATTCTTAATGCTATAAAGGCTAATCTGATCCAGCTCAACGATAGCAGCCTCAATGCACGGAAGAAGGACGAACTGGAATCCTTGGTTGCCCGCATCAACCGGGAACTAAAAAACGAACGCTTCCAGAAACTGTTCGACGAAACCTTCGACAAGGTGCACGACGACTTTATCAGCAGACTCAAAGAGCAGCATCCGGAACTGACGCCCCGTGAGCTGCGTTTGTGTGCATTTCTGCGCATGAATCTTTCGACAAAGGAGATTGCTCCGCTGATGAATATCTCGGTCAGGGGTGTCGAAATTGGTCGCTACCGTCTGCGCAAGAAGCTAAACCTTGAACGTGACGAGAACCTGATCGACTATCTGATCAGGTTTTAGCATTCGGCAATCCATTAACCCCGGGTTTAAAAATCACACCGGTTGTATTACGTCCGTCAATGGCAATAAGTAAAGGTTTTTGCGTTCGCACATGACGAATATACTCGTCCTCGTATTGCGAAGGCAGGCCTTTAAGAAATTCCAGATCATAATAGCCGTCGTTGATGAAGGGGTTTATCGTAAAATATCCGACCCCGAATGATGTCAGATTCTGGAAAAAATGGGTGCCCTGCGATGGATCGATGCGATAATGTTCGAGGCCCGATTCAATGATTACTCTGGCAGCTGAGATTTGCGGCCATTTTACAGGAATGCCGAGCCAGGGGTCGCTCGATCCCCATCGCCCCGGGCCAATCAGCACGTAATTGCGCCCCTCGGCCAGGAAACGGTCGTTGAGGTCGCCAATGAGTTGTGCAATATCGCGTGTACGGGAAGGGTCAAATGTTTCGGGCTTGACATACACAAGATCTTCCACATCCTTGATCACGCCATTGCCAAGGGTGTGCGATGCTTTAATGATGGTCTGTTCATCAGGGATATCGGTGAGCTCGATGGACAATGCTTCATCGTAATCCACCGTAGGCCTGATTTGCAACACATAGAACAGCTTCAGCACGCCGGGAGGCTTGTTCAACTCAACGGCAAATTCAATCTCCACCGGTTTATTCATTTCGCGCTGCCCAATCTGCAAAAGGTCGTTTAGTATGCTTGCCAATGGAAAAGTGTTGTATTTGAGTATATTGGCAAACGTAACCAGCTTTTTGCCACCTTCGGCCCAACCATCGCGCAGCGCGTTGTTCTGGTAATCATAGGTAGAGCAGACCAGCTTCAATACCCCATCCTTCTCAGCCTCGCTTATGCGTAGTTTCAGGAGGTTGGCCGATTCGTCGGTTGTCGAAACAAAGCTTTCAGGCCTGAGGTCGAGGGCATAAAAAGTCTTTTGGGTTTCGCGCAAAGCCAGATCGGGCTGACTGGTTTGCAGCACTTTTTGTGGAAACTTAGGCGAAAAACGCAAGGTCTGCCCACCGTCAACAATATGTTTGCCAAGGCCGAGGGCTATACTGGCAATGCCGTCTTCAGGGCGCTCAGGAGCAATAGGGTAGAAGTTGTAGCTGCGTGCCACGCCCGAAATGGCCGGATAGTGCCTGTTTTCATAAGTCTTACCACATACTTCCTGCAATACAATGGCCATTTTTTCCTCGTCAATCACATTTTTAGTGGCCATCATATAGGCTTTGCTATCCTTGAAGAAAACCGAAGCATACACGCTTTTGATGGCATTGCTCAGCATCTTGATCATCGTGCGCTCATCGTTTTCGACCAACGGAATCATGTAAGTGCTGTAGATGCCTGCAAACGGCTGATAATGAGAATCTTCAAGCAGACTGGATGAACGAACGGCCAATGGTTTTCGGATGACTGAAACCAAAGTGTAAAGGTCTTCGTGAATGCGGAAAGGCAGGCGCGCTTCCAAAAAAGCTTTGAGGATATCTTCGTCCGATTGATCCTCCGAGAGGGCAATGGGGTATAGGTTGTTTTCTTCCATGAATTCGTCGAAGATGTCGGTACACAGCACCACAGTGCGCGGAATGCTTACCTGAAGTCCTTCGTATTTGTCGAAAAGGCCATTGCGTTTGATGAGCGAATCCAGAAAAGCAAGTCCACGTGCTTTCCCGCCAATCGAACCCTGACCAATGCGGGTGAAGCTCAGGTATTCGTCAAAGCTCTCCCGATTGAACTCTGCAATCACTCCCCTGGCCTTATTCAGCCTGAAAGCAGCTATGGCATCGAAAACGAAACGCTTAACCTCGTCGCAGTCGTTGAAATCGTCGGCGGCAAACATTTTGAAAAGCTCTGCCAAAGGAAACAATGCCCTGGCTCTCAACCATTTCGACAAATGATTGCGTTCGATGTGATATTGCAAGGATTCGTTAGGCACCTGAAAAATCTTCTCCTGCATGGCCCTGAGGTCGGCGGCACGCATCACTTCCATACCGGTAAGGGGATCCTTGAAAACGAAATCACCAAAGGCAAAGTACTCCCTGATGAACCGCCTCAGCTCGATCGAAAGTGTCTTGCTGTTCTTATTGATAAAACCTACCTTGATTTGTTTTGCGAGGTCTTCGTTGTGGCTGTCGGAGCTTTGAAGCAGCAAAGGCATATACTGGTTTTTCTTTTTCACCAGCTTGCACAGTTTAATTCCGGCGGATGTATCCGTTTTGCCGCACCGTTCGTACGAAACATCGGTGATGATTCCCAGAAGGTTTTGCTGGTATTTCTCGTACAGTTCAACAGCCTCTTCGTAGGTTGTGGCCAACAGTATTTTAGGGCGGCCACGCATGCGCATATTTTTTTGGTGCTCGTTGAGCCCTTCTGTCATGAACGACTTCGACTGTGTAAGGATGATCTTGTAGATATTCGGCAGATAACTGCTATAGAATCTTACCGAGTCTTCAACTAATATGATGCATTGCACCCCGACATCCAGAATATCGTGGTCGGCATTCATCTTGTCTTCAATCAGTTTGATGATGGCCAACAGGATGTCGGCATTACCTAACCAGTTGAAAACATAATCGATAGCTTTCAGATCCTTACGGTCGAGGCGAAGCGAAAGCTCGCGCGACAGCGGTGCAAGCACCACAATAGGCACATCGGACCGCGATGATTTGATCTTTTCCGCCAGTTCAAAGGTTTTCTTTTCCTTTGAGCTGAGCATGATAATAACCAGATCAATTTTTTCCCTTTCCATCATTTCAATGGCCTCAGCTTCGGTGCTGACTAAAAGGAAGCTGGGAGGATAGCGCAGGTTGAGCGAAACATATTCATTAAAAATCTGCTCTTCAATGCGTCCGTCTTCTTCCAGCATGAAGGCATCATAAACCGAAGAAAACAGCAGCACGTTGTAAATGCGCTTTTTCATCAGGCTGATGAAAGGAGTGTCGTTGAAAAGTATTTTTCGTTTTTGCTGGTCGAGACGGGTGATGGCCATAAATAAAGATTTTAAGCTAATATTCCGCAAATTTACATTTTCAGCAGCCCCATGGAAGGATATTAACGCGAGTGTTAAGAATTCAAATATTATTTTATCAAATTGTTATGTAATAATTTTCTTCTTATATTTACAACGTTAAAGGGCTAATTATTAATTCTACAAACACCATGATTGCACTTCTTGTAATGGGGCTGTTTATTGTCGTTGGCATCATCGGACTGATTAACTCTTTCAAGAATGCTCCATTTATAGAGGAGGAGTCCGAGGAGTAATAAAAGTTGTCATTGCGACATGAATGTCTTTAATGCCTGACAATCCAAGTGATGTCGGGCATTAATTTTTAAGCCAAATGTTTCGGTATTCCCTGTAAGGATCGTAAGTTTCCGCTTGTTTTTGGGTGTTGAAGCAGCGGTTTTCGCGCGGGTCGTTGCCTACCCCGGCTATATACATCCAGTTTACATAATTGCTGCACACGTCGTAATCAATCAGTTGTGTTTCGAACCACGCTGCGCCATAAATCCAGCAGACACGCAAATCCTTCATCAGATAACTGGCTACATTCTGCCTTCCGCGGTTGCTCATCCATCGGGTGAGCAAGAGTTCGCGCATATTGGCGTCCACAAAATCATCACCCGCATTTCCGGTTCGCCATCGCTCAAAGACGATGTCGTTTTTAGGACAATACGATGCCAAATGGTAAAAAACTTTAAAGCGCAAACACACCCAACGCATTTTCATTTTATTTGTCCTGAAATTCAGGCCATGCGAAGCCTTTTGGTGTTCATCTCTCTTATCCCTGTTCTGCTCAATGCGCAATCATTGTCAGGGCGTGTATCAACGGCTGAGGGCAGGCCGGTGGCACATGCCTCAATTTATGTACCTGAGCTTCATAAAGGAACAACTGCCAACAGCGATGGCGACTTTCTGCTGCCATTGCCCGAAGGTGAGCATACCATTGTGATTCAGTACCTTGGATATACCACTTTTCGTACTAAGCTGAACATCAGGCAGGGCGAGCAGCTGCGTCTCGATGTCATCATGCAGCCTCAGACCCTCATGCTTCCCGAAGTCATTGTAACGGCCTCGGGCGAAGACCCTGCAGTTTTCATCATGCGCAAAGCGATAGCGATGGGACCTTACTATCGTAATCAGCTGGCCGAATACAAGGCAAGGGTATATGTGAAAGGCACCGGACTGCCCGAAAAAATTCCGTCACTGCTCAGGACACAGCTCAAAAAGGATGGCATTCGCGAAGGCCGCTACATTGTGACCGAAACTCTGTCGGAGATACATTACCAGCGTGGCGAGCCACTTCAGACCAAGGTGCTGTCAACGCGCTCGTCTATCATGGGCAACGACAATGTACCCATGCAATTTGCTACGCTTAGCCTTTACAACGACATCAATGGAATAATCTCGCCACTCAGCCGCGATGCTTTTGGTATCTACAGGTTCAGGCTCGAAGGCACCTATCTGGAAGACGGTCGCACGGTAAGCCGCATCAGGGTAATTCCGCGACGCAAAGGACAGGACGTGTATAGCGGCACCATCATGATTCGCGAAGGAAGCTGGAACCTTCAGGCTGTTGACCTTAATGTGTCAACCAATCTTTATGATTTGAATATCAAGCAAGTATATCAGGAAGTTGAACCTCTGGTCTGGATGCCTGTAAGTCATGACTATACACTTACCGTAGATGCCTTAGGCGGTAAGGGCACGTTTAAATATGTGGCAACACTCAGCGATATAAAAGTGCGGCTCAATCCGCAACTCGACCATCAACGATATGCTGCCATGATGGAGGTTGGCGATCAGGATATGGCTTCGTTGAACAAGAGTGCTGCTTCGTCAGGAACGTTTTCAAAAGCAGATACACCAAAACCCACAAACCGTCGCCTTGAGGAATTGGCTGCCAGAGAGAATCTTAACCGAAGCGAAATGCGCGAAATGAACAAGCTGATTACGATGGATGCCAAAGCCGGTCAGCGACCAAAGCTCGAAATTAGGCCACGGAATACCGAACTTGCCGACAGCGCAACACTTCGCACGCCGGAGTATTGGCAACACATGAGGCCTGTTCCGCTTACTGCCGGCGAAGCCGAAAGCTTTGGCGAAGACCCGGACACCCTATCGAAGCGCGATACCATCAATCGTAACCCCATGTTATCTCAGTTGCTGTTTGGGAAGAATAATTATAAAATTGGAAACAGTACTACCTTTTCTCACAATGGATTAACCGATTTTAGTGCAATAGGCTACAATACCGTTGATGGGTTAATTTGGTCTCAACGCCTGGGTATTGTGCACAACCTGCCCAAAGCACGCCGAATCAAACCTTTTGCCGAAGTATCTTATGCTTTTGCACGCCAGGCGTTGAACTACAGTCTGGAGGCAGAGTACCTTTCAGGGCCAATGTCTCGCACCAAATGGCATGTTTCAGGTGGAAATATAACGGCCGATTATAATGCACTTACCGGAATCCCACCTTTCGTGAATGCTTTCACTACGCTGTTTTTAGGACGAAACTGGCTCAAGATTTATGAAAAGAGTTTTGCTGCCTTGACTTTCTCTACCGATATCGTCAACGGCCTAAATATCAGTGCATCAATGGAGTTGGCCAATCGTCGTCCACTCGAAAATCACAGCGATTTTGCAATTTTTATGCCTGCCGGAAGGGC
The DNA here is from genome assembly GCA_035325985.1 of Bacteroidales bacterium. GTDB lineage: Bacteria > Bacteroidota > Bacteroidia > Bacteroidales > F082 > JALNZU01. Next base: position 8,129 of record DAOKYW010000017.1, on the reverse strand, counting down.
ATTTACGCAAAACGTGCCACCGCCTTTTGCGCATCGTCCGGAGCTTTTTACCCAACATCGTGCAGCTCTTGCAACTTTTGTTATTGCCTGGACACCCGAGCACTATTACCGCATTCGGGATGGGCGCAAACAAATGGCTTACTCCCGTTACCCAACATTAAGCCTGAAATTTCATACCGGACTTCCTGAGCTTTCCGGATCAAGTGTCCAATTTGCCCAATGGGAGGCTTCGCTCCGGCACTCTTTTACCCGCCGTTTGCTCGGCACAGTGAATTATGGCTTTTCAGCCGGTCTTTTTTCTGATACCACCTCCATGGGTTTTCAGGATTTTAAGCATTTCAGGGCCGACCCTATGCTGGTAAGCGAAAGCTGGCAGGGACTGGGTTTTCGCTCGGCAAGCTACTATGCTTTTTCGACCAACCGTCCTTATATCAGCTTTAATGCCAGCCTCAATTCGCGCAATCTATTGTTGAAAAGAATTCCGGCGCTTGCCTTGCGAAACTTCAGCGAACAAGTGCGATTCGCAACCCGTTTCGAACAGGGTAGCGCACCTGTTTTTGAGTTGGGATATGGTTGGCAGCAGTTATTCTTTCTCTTTGATGCAGAGGTATTTGTTGCAACCGGACACGGCCTGTTTCAGAAGGCTGGCTTGAATATCAGTCTTCCCATCTCCAGAATTGTTCCCTGAAGCATTTATGATTTGCATGAACTTTTCCGGTTATCTTTGATAGGTAATAAGAATTCCTGTCATGCGATTGCTAAACAACACCATAACGCCATTACTCTTAGCATTACTATTAAGCGCTGCTGTAGTCAAGGCTCAACCATTCACATTCAGTAACCAATTGGACAGTGTAATGCGCCTGACACTGCCTGAATTACGATTACCTGAACAATATCGTCACATCGTGCTCCCGCCTGTTGTTGATAATTCCACACAGCCTTACTGGCGGCCGATTTTCAATCAGAGCAGCGCTTCATGTGGACAGGCCGCCGGTGTGGCCTACAATTTTACTTACGAAATGTGCCGGCACCACAACAGGGATGCTTCGCTGCCTCAACATCAGTTTCCATCGCATTTTGTGTACAACTTCATGAATTACAACGGGTATTATGGGGTCAATTATTACCATAGTTTCGAAATCCTGCGCACTTTAGGCACACCTACCATTGCCGAATACGGGGGAATGGCCATCGACGATGGCAATAAATGGATAAGTGGTTACGATTTTTACCGCAGCGCCATGCGCAACCGCATCAAGGCTGTGCATCGCATCAAAACCCATGATGTGGAAGGCCTCAATACCCTCAAACATTGGCTGGCTCACCATCTTGATGGTTCAACCGTTGGTGGGGTTGCCAATTTTAATGCTGCAAGTCCCTGGGGTTTGCAATCACTTCCGCCCGGCACTCCTGAAGCCGGAAAACTGGTTATGCCGCAGTTTCAGGGACATCAGGCCACGCATGCCATGACCATTGTGGGCTATAACGACAGCATCCGTTGGGATTACAATGGTGATGGACAATACACCAATCATCTGGATATCAATGGCGATGGTGTGGTGAACCTGCTCGATTATGAGATAGGCGCCTTCAAAGTGGGAAATTCGTATAGTGATACCTGGGCAAATGGAGGCTATTGCTATATGATGTACAGGTTGCTGGCCGAGGATGTCTATTATGGCGGAATCTGGAACCAGCAGGTGGAAGTGCTGGAATTGAATCAGCCTTACGAACCTCTGCTGACTATGAAACTGGTGTTGAAGCATAATATGCGCGAGCAGCTGAGGATCAATGCAGGTGTTTCGGCTGATACTGCTGATTTGATACCTGCACACCGGCTGATGTTTCCGGTTTTCAATTTTCAGGGCGGGCCGCAGTTTATGCAGGGCGGCACAACCGATCCGCTCAACCAGTACATCGAAATTGGCCTCGATCTTACACCGCTGCTCAACCATATCGACAGTGGCCAGCCGGCAAAATTCTTCCTCGAGATTCTTGAAAACGATTCGCTGAACACAGGTTTTGGCGAAATCATCTCCTATGCCATAAGGGACTATACCTCCGGTCAGCCTCAGGAGATACCTTGTGCGCAGATAAATATACCCTTGGCCCATAATACCACCACAAGGCTCAGCATTGTGCATGCAGTCGGTTTTGATGATGTTCAGATTACCACACCTTATCTTCCGCCTTTTAATGCCGGACACCAGCTTGGTGCAACGGGCGGCACTCCGCCTTATACATGGTCAATCAGGCAAAATTATCATCAGCAAAAGGTAACAAGAGCATTTCCACAGGCTCAGCAGCAGCAGTTGCAGCCCGAAAGCCCCAACAATCGCTTTGCCCGAAAAACCATCGATTTCGAATTTCCGTTCTATGGCGAGAAATTTTCCGAGATCTTCATGCACCGTGACGGATTTCTGCTTTTTGGCCCTGAGCTCTTTCCGTGGCCATATTATAAAGACACCTACCTGCTGTTCAGAACTATGAAAAACATTGCGGTATTTCTGGTCAGCCCCATTCAATATTATCCCGGCACAAAAGGTTCCGAAGGAATGTGGTACGAAGGTGATGCTTCGCACGCAACCTTCCGGTGGAAAAAGCCGATCATCTATTTCGACCGGCAGATTGGATACGGAGAGTTTGCCGTAACCCTTTATCCCGATGGGAGGATTGACTATGATTATGCCGACCTCAGCCTTACAGAACCGGTGCTTTGGTATGCCGGAGTCTCGGCCGGTGAACAGAAAGCGTTCAATACCATTAAAGGCTCGGGAACACGAACTGTGGTTCCTGCGGGAAAATCCTTTACCATGCTGCCCGATGACGTTGAGGATGGAATCAGTTTAACTCCTGATGGTTACCTTTCGGGAAACTTAAGCAATCCCTCAAAAATCTCCAACATTGTAATCAGTGCCGAAGATTCCCAAGGTCTGACCGATACCCGAACTTTTCAGCTGGCCGACCTGATACAGTTTGGGTTAACAGCCCGCAAGCCTTCAGGCGGACAACCCGTAGCCGGCGAAGAAATAGTGTTCGATTTATGGGTGCGAAACCTTTCGTCCACGCAATTAGACAATGTGGTCATCCACCTCGGTTCAGGCAGCAGCTACCTCCAACTGACACATCAGGCCATAAACACCACACTTGCAGCCAATGGTGTCGTACAAATTCCGGCAGCTTTCACGGGGATGCTGTCGCAACTGATGCCGGATGGCTACTACATACCGGTATCGATAAACTTTGCTACACCTTTGGGTGTCCGCAGCGGCACCTTCGGCTTTGAGGTGAAGGCGATGGAAATTATCAAGATATCGCATGGCATTGATGATGAGGACAATAAGCGGCTCGATCCCGGCGAAACTGCACCTTTGTCTGTTACCCTGGCCAATACAGGAAGCCTACCTGCTCAATTGATTGAGCTAAAACTTGAGTCGTTCGATCCTTATGTATCTGTCAACGAATATGCTGTAGAGTTGGCAAATCTATCCCCCGGAAGCGAAACGGCGATCAGTTTTATGCTTAGTGCATCGCCTGATTGCCCTGTTGGCCGTATTGCCAGACTAAGATTCAGCGCAACAAAAAATGGTGACACGTTGATCTCAGTACCTGTTTATTTAAAAATTGGCCAGTATCCCTTGTTTGTTTTTCTGCGCAGCTCAGCCGCTTTGTCAAGCGAAGTCGTCCGCAATACACTGGATCAGTTGGCAGTGCCCTATGTTTTTGGTACTTCGCTCCCTGATTCACTCAGCGATTTCAGGGCTGTTATAGCCTGTTTGGGAGGCGTCAATTCCAGCGGCAGTTTAAGTAGTGCGCAGGCTGAGCGTCTGGCAAAATATCTTAACGGAGGCGGGCGCCTTTACCTTGAAGGTGCGACCATCTGGGCTTTCAACAGGCCACCCTTGCTCTACGAAAAGTTTAGTGTGAACGGCATTTACCTCTCACCGGCCATTCCGGTTTCAACCATAGTTGGGGTGGATAAGACCTTTACCGAGAATATGAGTTTTGCCTATTTCAACCCTTCAGCTCCGTATGTGTTTTTTGAGGTGGCACCGCTCGGCAATGCGTTTGCCCTGCTGAAGCCTGAAAATTTTGAACAGCATACGGTGATGACCGGCTTAGAAAACTCACAATATAAAACCATCGCCTCAACGGTGGAGTTTGGTCACCTCGGCGATGCAGAAGCACATGAACCACGCCAGCATCTGATGATGGAAATACTTAAATTTTTTGGCCTGGGTAACCTTGTCACCAGCAACACGGAAATCAGACATGATAAAACTTTTCAAATCCTGCTGAGCCCGAATCCTGCAACGGATAAACTCAATATCGCGTTTCAGACCGAATCTGATAACCTGATTACTCTGACGATTTACACTGCAACAGGCACAAGCGTAGCGTCGCAACGATACACAACCACTGCCGGCCAACACATGCTGAGCGTTGATGTGAGCAGTTTGAGGCCTGGCGTTTATTTGTTGCAGGCCAAATCCGACCAAAACCTGGTGAGCACGCGTTTTATTAAACACTAAGTGCCTGAAGAACAAACTAAATACATCAGAGAAATCTTTCTGATGTTTACTCAGCCTCAGCTGTAAAGACAGCTACCAGTTGTTCGCCGGAATATAAATTCAGGGTTTCACCCTCTATCGTGTAAGCATCAGTCCTTTCAAAAACACTGAACAAACGCCTGTCAGTTTCCATATCAGGGCAGGCCATAAGGGTGGAGGCCATGGGTTTAAATTTGATTTTTCCTGCTGATGGAATTAGAAAACCACCGAAAAAATTATTGCAACTCCCACTGCCATAGGCCCGCATTTTGAGCAAATCGAGTTTCAGGTGGGCACTCCGCATCTGCTCGGGCGACTCGATGATGGTGTTTCCGTCAAGTTCCTTCAGTTTCCAGTATTTTCCGTGCAAAAGCGCTTCTTCCTCGTTAAGCATTTTCTTTTTCAGGATATACATCTCTGCCAGCGCACCTTTGATACGTTGTTTATCCGTATCGAGTTGAAACAGTTGATTCTCACCCACCTGAAAGTATTGAGACTCGCCTTCAAATCCTTCGAGCCTGATAATAGATCCTTGTTCGTCCCACGTAAACTGACCGCTAGATGTGAAGGTGTTGTTGTCAGTTCTGCCCTCGTAAGTCATTAGAATTTCATAAGTTTCGTCTTCGTTAAGATGTAATGTTACGGCAATACCATCGCAATTGGCACAGGGAAGCATGCCGGTGTAGGTTCCGGGCCAATCCACCGAAAGTTTGCTGTTGTGGGCAGGATCAGGGTTGTTGGATGAGCTTTGCTGTTGTTGATGGCATGATGCCACTGTAAACAAGACTATCAGTGTGATAATCAGACGTATGGAATTCAATGATTGCATAAATAATGTTATGAGGTTTTGATTTAGAATAACTTTCCAACAAAATAGGGCAGCATAACCCTCCACCAGGGCCAGTCGTGATCCACATCGTTGCCCCAGTAATCTATCCACGCCGGTATGCCTTTGGCATCGAGAATGGCCTTGAGTTCATCAGTATCAGCTATCATTTCTTCTTCCCAGGCTCCTCTTCCAACGGCAACCACTATGGTGTTCTGCCTGAGGCGGTTAATGATGTTTTCGTCTTCGAGGTTCTTCAGATAGTGCAGTGGCGAATTGAAATACACTGTATCGTCCATCCAATCGCCAATGAAAAGTTTGAGGTCGTATATACCGCTGATGGCAATAAGCGTGTCGAACTGAAAGGGATGCCTGAAAAAGAAATTTGCTGCATGGTAGCCTCCCATGCTGCAACCGGTAACAGCAACCTTGATGTCGGGTTGATTGCAATGATTACGGATAAATGGCAATACCTCATTGATGATGTAAGCATTGTACTGTTCGTGACGATGGCCGCGATGATGCACGGCTTCACCTTCACGGGTCCATGCTTCGGCATCAACACTATCGACGGTAAAAATCTTTATTCTGCCTTCGTTGATGAAAAGGCTGAGTGCCTCGATCATCAGATAATCCTCGGCTTCGTGGAAGCTGCCTCCTTGTGTAGGGAAGATGAGTAATGGTTTGCCATAATGGCCATAAACCTTCATTTCCATGTCGCGGTGCAGCGATGGGCTGAACCAGCGGTGATGTTCAATATGCATGATCTATTTTTCGAATTCGTGAATAAAGCGTTGCATTTCGAGTGCTTTGTCCGGGTCTGTATGCCTGATCAGGTAGCAATAGTTGCCCATAGCTCTTGATAGTGCTGGATCGAGAGGGCCATGAAATACCACTGCCGAACCAAAGGTTTCCAGAATTTCGGTGGTATTGTGCTTATACTTGAATTTGTCCTTGCGACCAACAAAACATACATGATACTTGCGTTCGAAGCTGAATTCGTTCTGGTCATTAATCACCATATCAGCCCACACACGATAGATGTCAATATCGCTGGAAAAGTTCCACATATCGGTGGTAAAGCCTCCGGGTGGCCTCATGTTCACTTCCAGTGCAATCAAACGCTCTGTGGTATGCTCACGAAAGAACTCAAAATGAAAGAATCGCCCTTTCAGCCCGAATGCTTCAGCTACCTTGCGTCCTGCGGCTTCCAGATCGGCAGGTATATCGCGCAGGGTCAGAATATAAATATGAGTATCCTCGTTGACGGTCTCCATCACGCCGCGCTCGTTCTTCATGGCGTTCCAGTATATCAGCCGTCCCTGCTTGTCAACAAGTCCATCAAATGAGTATATCGTGCCTTCTACAAATTCTTCGAAAATGTACTCGGCCGTTGGCTTATCGGCAAAAAAAGCATCCACATCATCTATATTGCTGATTTTATAGGTACGCGCTGCACCTACTCCCGAATTCGGCTTTGCTACAACGGGATATCCCACTTCGTCAATGAAGGCCAAAAGCTCGTCCTTGCTGTTCATCACCCTGCCTCTCGCAACCGCAAGGCCGGCACTGCTGAAAACCTTTTTCATCTCCGACTTGAGCTTTATGCGGGCAAGATCCCCGACCTTCAGGCCGTCAATATTGAAATCGGTGCGCAAACGGGCCTCGGTTTCCAACCAGTATTCATTGTGCGCATCAATTCCGAAGAGCTTGCCGTAACGATGCGTGAAGTAGCCGAGAGCTCTGACAAGTTCGTCGTAGTTGTGCAAATCGCCAACCTTGAAATATTCGGTCATCCACTGCTTTAGGTTGCCGGGCAGGTTATCATAGGCCATGTCACCTAGGCCGAGTACCCGCGCTCCTGCTTCGTGCAGTGCCCGGCTGAAGTGAATGTAGTTTGGCGGGAAATACGGTGAAAAATGAATATAGTTCTTCATAGTGGCCGGTATTCATTCAATGGGTTGAGCCGACAAAAATAGCTCATCATACATTTTTTCCAAATTTCCTTGTATTCCGACCATTGGAAATTCTTGACCGAAATCGTCTGCCCAACCCATTTTGTCCTGAAAATGGATTTTTTTCAATATTTTAAATAATTGATAATCAGACGCATGAAAAATTTTTTAAAAAAAGTTGAAAAATTTCGATGCGATTTTGGTATCGAGTGGTATTAATGCACGGATTTAAAGCAGAAAGAGCTATTATTATTGCTTAACAAGAAAACAAAATGCCATGAAAAAGAACCTTGTTTTACTGACAATTGCATTTTTGGCCACCATTCAGCTGAACGCACAATCCGTTTGGGGTTATGTGAACTATTTTAACAACCCGCTTTACCCGATCGAAGGGGTGACGGTTAAGCTGTACAACATGGCCGACGTATTGCAGGCAACCACAACCACCGATGGAAATGGTTACTACGTTTTTAATAATGTTACCGGAACCCAGTTCAAGATAAGGGCTTCAACAACCCTTCCGGGTTTTGACGCCAATATCGTGAACGCCAACGATATTCTCAGGTTTTTGAATGGTGAAATTGAGTTTAATACATGGCAATACATTGCAGCAGATGTTGACGGCAACGGTGTGGTGAATATGAACGATTATCAGTTCGTAGCCGTTAACCATTACCTTTTTGGCGAAGCCTTCCCCGCCGGTGCCTGGCAGTTTGACGAGGCTCAGATCGACCTGATTATCAATGCAGGTGGCGGGCCTTCAGATTTAGGGGGCAGCCGTTTGGGCGATACTGA
>DAOKYW010000016.1:0-69498 GCA_035325985.1 Bacteroidales bacterium | reverse complement strand
GGGTTTGCAATATCAAGCTTGAAAGTAAAACAGCGACCACGTTATTTTACTTTAAAGACACCAAAGTAAAATAACGGAACTTTTATTTTACTTTTGTAAAAAAACAATGGGATGATACATCTTGAGTCATACGTAGCAGGAAGGTTCGTGAAACACCACACAGGCTATGCCTATTTTATGCCCGCACAAGTCAATGACCAATGGAAATGGGAGGATCAGACCCTGAACCTGCTTTTAGAAAAAGCCGCCATCAAATTGGGTGAGTTGAACTCCTATGCCCGATTAGTGCCTAACATTGATTTGTTTATTCAACTGCACGTAACCAAAGAAGCGGTGGTTTCGAGCCGTATAGAAGGTACCCAAACCAATATGGACGAAGCCCTTTTGGAAGAAGCAGAAGTAAATCCCGAACGCAGAAACGATTGGAAAGAAGTCAATAACTACATCAAAGCGCTCAATGAAGCGATTGAGGAATTAGAAAAACTGCCGATCTCTTCACGCTTGCTCAAACAAACGCATAAAACCCTGCTCAGCAGCGTGCGTGGCGAACATAAATTGCCGGGCGAATACCGCAGCAGCCAAAACTGGATTGGCGGAAACTCTCTTTTAGACGCCGTGTTTATCCCGCCACATCAAGACTTTGTGCCAGAGCTGATGGGCGATCTTGAAAAATTCCTGCACAACGACACCATCAACGTGCCTGCCTTGATTAAAATAGGTATTGCCCACTATCAGTTTGAAACCATTCACCCTTTTCTAGATGGCAACGGCAGGATAGGACGCCTGCTCATCACCCTGTTTTTGGTGGACCAAAAAATCTTACAGAAACCCCTGCTTTACCTTTCGTCTTATTTTGAAAAAAACAAGGGCTTGTATTACGACAACCTGACTTTTGTCCGCACCAAAAACGACATGACCCAATGGCTCAAGTACTTTCTGGTGGGTGTGGCCGAAACTGCGGAAGCAGCCACCCAAACACTCAGTGCCATTCTGGGTCTTAAAGCCCGGCTCGAAAACAACCTTGCTGCCAACTACGGCAAGCGAGCCGCCAATGCCGGCATACTGCTAAATGCTCTTTTTAAAAAACCTGTTATTCGCGTAAACGAAGCACAACAACTGCTTGGCGTTAGTTACAAAGCCGCCAACGATTTGGTAAACGAGCTGGTGCTCAACGGCCTGCTCAAAGAAATGACGGGCCAAAACCGCAACCGGCTGTTTGTGTTTGACGAATACCTTAAACTGTTTTGATGATGGACAAGTGGACAACAGATAAGTCAGGGAAGCCTGCAAGTGAAACTCTGTATGCCATGTTGGTAGAATCGCATGGAATGCTCCCTTCAGGACATGCCTGAAAAGGCAATACTATCCGAAAAAATTAAAAGCCCTTTCCAATAGTAAAGTAGCTCATGTAGTTCTTAACTTTCATATTCGAATTGTTGACCACATGTCCCGGGCTGACATCCAGTTCTCATCCAACGAACCAGTCTTTTTTAAATTCCACGCCAAACCCATTAATCAATCCGGCATTCATCCTGTTAAAATTCGCGTAGTTGCTGTTGATTGGGTAATTCGAAGGCAGCATTAAACCATAATCGATATAATTGCCCGAAAATTCATCAACATCATATTCAATGCTGTAATCCATTAAACATTCTGTTTTTAAGCCGGTTTTGTAATTGGGCTTTATCTTCCAAATGATTGTATCTGAAAACCAGGCTAACATCTGTAGCAATTTAATGAAACTTATTCCTGTGGATGAACTTTTTTCCTTCCTTTCCGCCACCAACTATGGTCAAAACCCCTGTCGAATCGTAAAATACCCTGGACCTGTGTGCAGTGCCTTTTTGCAGATAGCTCAACCGGGGTTGAATCTTCAGCCACGATGCGATTGGGTAAGCATAACAGGCTCCAACGCCAAAGGTTGGTAAAAATCCGGTTGCAGTGATACCCATGGAAGGATTTTTTGGATATGAATAACCTTGCATGGATAAGCCCAGATTGAGAAAGCCGCTGTAATAACCTTTATTTGTTTTGGTGGGTGTCAGTTTATCCTGAGCCAACACTCCCGGCATGCAAAAGCATACACTTAACGTAAGGATAAAGAGCTTTTTCATTTTACTGATGATTGAACTTCATCTGCATCAAATTTACATAAGACAGGCTAAAAGTTCAACTCAATAACCGTTCGGTTGTTCAGGGTCAGTCAGTTTGCTTCAGTGCTCATTCGCTTTGCTGTTCCGGAAGGTGGCGGCTGATCATGTCGAGCAGCAGACGGCGGTCGATGGGCTTACTAATGTAGTCATCACAGCCTGCTTCGCGGGCTTTGATAATCTCAATTTCCATGGCGTAGGCTGTTTGAGCAATCACCGGCAGCTCGGGTCTGATGGTTTTGATATGCTTTGTAACTTCATATCCGTTTATGCCCGGCAAGCGTATGTCCATCAGTACCAAATGGATATCGTTTTTATATTGCCCGAACAGGGCCATGGCCTCGTGACCATCTTTGGCCCAGATGAGTTTTACCTTGCTTGGTCTGAGCATGATGCTGAGCAGGTTGTAGTTCGACCGCTCATCTTCGACAACCAGAAAAGTAAACCCTGACCAATCAATACGGGATACGCCATTGTTGTTGCCGTTTTTATGTGTTTGTTGCATAATGATTCCGGGAATTAGAACAGTAAATAATGCACCTTTTCCGACCTCAGATTCAAGCTTTACCTCGCCCTCCAGCAACTCGGCAAGGCTTTTTACCAGCGCAAGACCCAGACCCGTACCCCCATACTTTTTGTTGATGCTGTAATCAAGTTGCCTGAAGCGTTTGAACACCCACTCATGTTTGTCGGCCGGAATACCCGGGCCGGTATCGCGCACATAAATGGCCAGCTTGCCATCCTGCACAGCATATCCAAGCTCGACCTGTCCATGCGAAGTGAATTTGAACGCATTGTCGAGCAGATTATCCACGATCTGTTGCAACCGTATGGCGTCGGTTTTTATATAGATTTTTGCCGCATTTTCCGGACATTTCAGGAGAAAGCTAATCTGGTTTTTGGTGTTTTTTGCACGTAGTTCGGCAAACGAACGGTAGATACTTCTGATAAAATCATCAACCCCGAAAACAGTAGGGTTTACAAGCATCTGATGCGATTCGAGCCTTGCAATGTCGATGATGTCTTCGATCAGCCGGAGCAGGCACTGGCCGCTTTCGTAAATGATTTGGCAATATTCTTCTCGCTCATCCGCGTTGAGCAAAGGGTCTTTCAGAAATTCGGAGAATCCGATGATGTGATTCATGGGTGTTCGGATCTCGTGGCTCATGGCTGCGAGAAATGCTGTTTTTAGCCTGTCCGACTCTTCGGCGCGTTGCAGGGCTTTTAAAAGCTCTTGTTCTGTGGTTTTTCGGCGGGTAATATCGCCAATGATGAAAAGAAAACTTGATTCTTCAGAAAGCTGACTGCTAATTTTTATTCCCCTGCAACGGAAAAAAACATCCTTATCCTTTAAACGAAATGGGATCTCTATATCAAACTCAATACTCTTCTCCACCAGTTCGTCCACATAAGGATGGATGGGGTTCTGCACAAATGGCTCGAAATACCGGATGTTCTGCTTGTCGATTAGTTCGCCGGAGGTGACGGCAAAAATGCGCAGGAAGGCAGGATTCACCGCGTTGATATATCCATGCTTGTCGGTATTGACGATGGCTAGCGGGATATTGTTGATGGTGAGTGCCATGCGATGATTAATGTCGCGCTCAGCTGCACTTCTGACGCGCGAAAGCTCTTCTTCCAGCTCGCTGATTCTGGCTTTAAGATGCTCGATTTCTTTTTCCAAAGTTCAACTTGTTTTGTTTTCAGAGCAATCCGCCACAATACTCAGATATATGTGGCAATAAAAGCTCAAATATACTACAAGCGACACCTGCTGTCAAATGTAGTGATGCCTGAACACCGAAAAATTTTATAATCAGGGCTTGAATTGCCATTGGCTGCCTTCTTTGCCGTCCTTAACTACAATGCTGAGCCGAGCAAGCCTGTCGCGTATCTTATCGCTTGTGGCAAAATCTTTCCTGCTGCGCGCTTCCTGCCGCAATTCGAGTATGGTCTCCATCAGTCCGTTTATGGTCTTTTCATCACTGCCGGTGGCGCTGTCGTCAGTCAGTCCAAGAATCTCGCGGGCAAATTGTTCAAAGAAAAGCTGTAGCAGGCTCAATTCCTGTGGATTAATTGAAAGGTGACCCTCGGCCACGCCATTGATGATGCGCACGGCTTCGAACAGTTGTGCGATGGCTACGGGGCTGTTGAAATCGTCGAGCATAGCCTCCCAGGCTGCGTTTCTCAGTTTCTCGATGCCCAGCAGGGGAGCGTTTTCGGTGGCCTGAAGTTTTCGAAGAATTTTACCGGCTTCGTTAAGCCGTGCATAACCTTTTTCTGCTGCCTGAAGGGCTTCGTTGCCAAAGTCCAATGTGCTGCGGTAGTGGGCCTGAAGTATGAAAAAACGGATGGTCATTGGGCTGTAGGCCTGGGCCAGCAAGGGATGATTACCTTCAAAAATGTCGTCGAGGCTCATGGCATTGCCCAGCGATTTCCCCATTTTTTGCCCGTTGATGGTCACCATATTATTGTGCATCCAGTAGCGCACAGGACTCTTATTGTTGGCAATGGTGCTTTGGGCTATTTCCGATTCATGATGCGGAAAAAGCAGGTCGAGGCCACCACCGTGTATGTCGAATTGCTCACCGAGGTATTTGCAGCCCATAGCGGAGCATTCGAGGTGCCAGCCCGGAAATCCTTCTCCCCAGGGCGACGGCCAGCGCATAATATGCTGTGGTTCAGCTTTTTTCCAAAGAGCGAAATCTGTGCTGTTGCGCTTTTCGGATTGGCCCGCAAGATCGCGGGTGTTGCTGAAAAGTTCCTCTACTTTCCGTCCGGAAAGCACGCCATAGTTGAAGCTTTGGTTATAGCGCCCGACATCAAAATACACTGAGCCGTTCACTTCGTAGGCATATCCTTTCTCCAAAATGCGCTTCACCATCTCGATCTGCTCAATGATATGACCCGAAGCGTGTGGCTCGATAGAGGGCCTGAGCACGTTGAGCTGAGCCATATTTTTATGATATCGAATGGTATAATACTGAACCACTTCCATGGGCTCGAGCTGCTCGAGTCGCGCCTTGCGTGCTATCTTGTCCTCGCCTTCGTCGGCATCGTTCTCCAGATGTCCCACATCGGTAATATTGCGCACATACCGCACCTTGAAACCCAATGCTGTAAGAAAGCGAAAAACCAGATCGAAGGTGACGGCAGGCCGTGCATGCCCCAGATGAGCATCGCCGTAAACCGTCGGACCGCAAACATACATGCCGACGCGTCCCGGAACAATGGGCTCGAAAGCTTCCTTACTCCGGCTTAGGGTGTTGTAGATATACAGCTTGTTTTCTGTGGTGTGGGGCATCATTGCTGATTGCGTTTTACGCTGCAAAGTAACGAAAAATTGGTGCTTTAAACCTTGGTTTCCTTGTACGGCAAAGGGGTTTGGACTACCTTTGCCACAAACTGTTAATTATTTCACAAAATGGAAAGAATTTTGGTTATCGGCTGCTCCGGACAGATTGGCTCGGAGCTAACCCTTACCCTGCGCAAGATTTACGGCAACAAGAACGTATTTGCCACCGACATCAAGCAGCCACCTGCCGACATTCTCGAATCAGGGCCGTTCTACCTGCTTGATGTGCTCGATTACAATAACCTGCTGCATTTTGCCGTGCGCTTCAAAATCACCCAGGTGTACAATCTGGCTGCCGTGCTCTCGGGCAATGCCGAGAAAATACCACAGCAGGCCTGGGACATCAATATGCGTGCCCTGATGAACACCCTCGAACTTGCCCGCGATTCGGATGCCAGAAAACTTTTCTGGCCCAGCTCGATAGCGGTATTCGGGCCAACAACACCCCGTCACAACACACCACAACTCACGGTGATGGAACCCAATACGGTTTATGGCATCAGCAAGCTGGCCGGCGAACGCTGGGGCGAATACTACCACAGGCGCTATGGCGTGGATTTCAGAAGCCTGCGCTATCCCGGCCTTATCAGCTACAAAACCGAAGCCGGCGGCGGCACAACCGACTATGCCGTTGAAATCTATTACGAAGCCATACGCAACAATCGCTACACATGTTTCCTTCGTGAAGATACAGCCCTTCCCATGATGTTCATGGATGATGCTATCAACGCTACTATTAAGCTCATGGATGCCGACCCTTCCAGTCTTTCGCTCCGCTCGAGCTACAATGTTGGTGGTATGAGCTTTACTCCACAACAGGTGGCGGCTTCCATCCGAAAACACCAGCCGGACTTTGAAATCAGCTATGAACCTGACTTCCGCCAGGCAATAGCCGACAGCTGGCCTGCCAGCATCGACGATAGTGTGGCGCGCAAGGATTGGGGCCTTTCGGACTCGTTTAACCTCGACAGCATGACGGAGCTGATGCTTCGCGAAATTGGAAAGAAACTCTCCGGTCAGGAATAATACGCTGCGAAAATGAGACGCTCCGGCTTAATTACCGTTGAAGTACCATCTGCCGAATGGCTGGCTGCGCATGGTGTGGACAAATGGCCCATCTGGACCAAAGAAGAAAGCGATTTTCCCTGGTATTACGACGATACCGAGGTTTGCTATATGCTTGAGGGTCATGTTATTGTTACACCAGATGGTGGCGAGCCGGTTGAAATTTTGCCCGGACATCTTGTTACTTTTCACAAGGGATTGGGTTGTCGCTGGCAAATCCTCAAAGCGGTCAGAAAGCATTACGACTTTCCAGGCGGCGAATAAGCAGCGCATACCGTATTCAGTTATCAAATCAGATGATTTTACTGATTCTGTCAGACGTTTCAGTGTAAAAGCGCTGTGCAGATAAGCCTTTTGTTGCGGCACATGTTTACGTTTTGAACACTGTCCGCAGAATAATTGTTTAAAGAGGTTAAACACAGAAACCATGTGGACAACCGAAAACAATCAGTTGGTCAGGACGTTTATGTTCGACGATTTCATTCAGGCTTTCTCATTTATGACACGGGTGGCACTTGTGGCCGAAAAGATGAATCACCACCCGGAGTGGTCGAATGTGTACAACAAGGTCACCATCAGGCTGAGCACCCATGATGCCGGCAATATCGTAACAGATAAGGATCACAAGCTTGCCGCTGCCATCGACAACTTATGCTGAAAGCCGGACTAGGCTGAAGTTGGGTATTTTGCTTTCAGTGCAGCAATTGTTGATACTGCTATGGCTTCGGGCACCTGCACAAGATTTTGTTGCCAAAGAAGGCCGAAATAAAAGTAGGTAGCCAAGCAAGCGGAGCAGACTTATACTTCATTTACGATTGATTTTCAGCTAATTCCATGAAACAACTTTATGGAAAGCTGCCTGCACACTTTGGGATAATGTTGCTTAGAAATGTCAGCAGCTCAGCGGTCTTGGGCTGACGTCCTCGTGTTATGGCTCGTTTCAGCAGACTGGAATTGGGGTTTGCGGTTCCCATTCAGGCTTTCAAGCCATTGGCCTTCATTGCAGCAAATTCCACCTGCATTTAACCGTCAATTTAATGCCACATTGCATAATAGCATAACCCGATCCTTTTTCTCGGGTCGCCGTGTCCGTTGATGTTAATCAAGAAGGGCCAATGGTTTTACAACATACATTCATCCTTTCGATGGTTTTTTTCGAATCCGCCATTTCATTTTATGCTTGTAGTGATGCATGGCCTTTCTATGGATTTCCACCGCATGTGGATACCCAAAACTCCACGGTATCATGGCACGAATAATGCCGGCTTAGAAAGCTAAGTTGCTCATAAACAAAAAAATAATCAAACAAATTCTGTTCAGGCCAAAATAAGGACTACCTTTGCACTCGTTTTTAAATCCTATACATGACTAATTTTCAAGATCTTGGGCTCCGACAGGAATTGTTGCGGGCCGTTGAGGCATTGGGCTTCAACGAGCCGATGCCCATTCAGGCCGAGGTAATTCCGGCCCTCATCAGCCAGCCTTCCGATTTGGTAGGCCTTGCGCAGACAGGAACCGGCAAAACAGCAGCATTTGGTTTACCTATGCTGCACCACATTGATGCATCACAAAGGCAGACTCAGGCCGTGGTGCTTTGTCCAACACGAGAGCTTTGCCTTCAGATTACCCGCGACCTGGGTAATTTTGCCCGCTTTCTGCCGGGCATCCAGATAACACCGGTTTACGGCGGTGCTTCCATCGAGAAGCAATTGCGCGAGCTTGCCCATCAGCCGCATATCATTGTGGCCACACCGGGCAGGCTTAACGATATGATCCGTCGAGGCAAGACCAATTTTAACCACGTGCAGTGGGTGGTGCTCGACGAAGCTGACGAAATGCTCGATATGGGCTTTCAGGATGATGTGGATACTATACTTCAGACCATGCCGGCCGACCACAACACCTTATTGTTTTCGGCTACCATGCCCGAAGAAGTAGAAGCCATCCTGAACAAATACATGAAAAACCCGGTGATGAAGTCGGTGGGCAAGCGCAATACTGGCACAGCCAACGTAAAGCACATGTATTATATGGTTCAGGCCAGAGACCGCTATCCTGCCCTGAAACGTATTGCCGACTTCAATCCTGCCATTTATGCCATCGTGTTTTGCCGCACCAGGGCAGAAACGCAGGAGATTGCCGACAATCTTATCCGCGATGGTTACAATGCCGATGCGCTGCACGGCGACCTTTCGCAGGCTCAGCGCGACCATGTGATGAACCGTTTCAGGCAAGGCAGCCTGCGCATGCTCGTGGCCACCGATGTGGCTGCCCGCGGGCTTGATGTGAACGATCTGACCCATGTGATCAACTATAACCTGCCCGATGAGCCCGAAGTGTACATCCACCGCAGTGGCCGAACAGGCAGGGCCGATAAAACCGGTATCTGCATCAGTATCATCCACATGAAGGAGAAGGGTAAGCTCCGTATTATCGAACGTAAGGTGGGCCGTGAATTTGCTTCGGCCAAGGTGCCAACAGGCGTTCAGGTATGCGAGAAGCAGCTGTTTCACCACGTGGACCGCATGGAAAAGGTGGAGATTAATCACGAAGAGATCGACGCATATTTACCGGTCATTTTCCGCAAGCTGGAATGGATGAGCCGCGAAGACCTCATCCGGCGTTTTGTGGCGCTCGAATTCAACAGGTTTCTCGATTATTACCGTAATGCTCCGGATCTTAATGTGGAGGACAGGGGTTTCGAAAGGGAATACCGCGAAAAGGGCAAACCCGTGCGCAAGGAGCGTCAGGACGACAAAGACCGTTTCAGCCGTTTGTTTTTCAGCATCGGCAAACGCGACGGCACCGGACCTCACAGCATCATCGGCCTGATCAACGAAGTAACCCGCTCACGGGATGTGATTGTTGGACGAATCGACATCATGGAGAACTACTCTTTTGTTGATGTGGACAAACGCCATGTAGATACTGTTATTGAGGCCTTTGCCAACAGACAGCGAAACCGTTCAGGGGTAAGAGTGAATCCTGCCGATCCTAAGGATGGGCCAAAAAAGTCGTCAGCAAGGCCGGGAAAAGCAGGCGGTAAAAAGTCCAGACGCTTTTAACCCGACCTTGTGCGGACTTGCCAGGGCTTTTATTTCCTGAGTGCTGCCCTAAAAGCAGTCGAGGAGTGTTCCTGATGCAATCTTACCTCGCTTAGCGTAACTTCTGTCGCCTCGGGCAACAGGGTTTAACGGATTATCAGGCTGTTTTTTTCCTGTTTTGTCTGGGCGTCGATGGTAGCCACCGTGATCATATTCACAATTTCGGCCACCGTGGCACCCATCTGCAATACCTGTACTGCTTCGCTCAGCCCGTTGAGAATCGGGCCGATTACTTCGAATTTGCCGAGTTCCTGCATCAGTTTGTAGGCAATATTGGCCGATTCGAGGTTGGGGAAAACGAGCACATTGGCAGGCCCGCCCATGAGTTTGCTGAACGAAAAGTTTTCGGCCAGCAGCTCAGGGTTCAGGGCGGCATTGGCCTGAATTTCGCCGTCAACAATTAAATCCGGGTGGTTCTTGTGTAAATATTCAACGGCTTTACGCTGTTTTTGAGGCACTTCGCCGTCCGACGAACCAAAGCTCGAGTAAGAAACGAGTGCCACACGTGGTGTGATTTTGAAATCGCGCACGCTGCGGCATGTCTGCAGGGTGATTTCGACTAATTGTTCCCAGCTGGGGTCTATATTCACCGTGCAATCGGCAAAAAACACCGGGCCCATCGGGCTGTTGATGATGTACATGCCCGAAACGATATTGTTGCCCGGACTTTTATCAATCACCTGAAGCACCGGTCTGATAGAGTCGGGATAATTGCGCGTCAGACCGGTGACCATAGCATCGGCATAGCCGGTGGCCAGCATCATCGGGGCAAAGTAGTTGCGGTGCATCATGAAGCTTCGCGCGGCATTGAAAGTCATGCCTTTCCGCTGACGGCGCTGAAAAAGCATTTCGGCATATTGCTTACGACGGCCATTCTGCTCGTTTGAGCGGGGGTCGATGATTTCAACTCCGGGAAGTTCGAGCTCGTGTTCCTGAATAATCTGTTTTATTTTCAACACATTACCCATCAAAATAGGCTCGGCAATACCCTCGTTGAGCACAATTTCGGCAGCTTTGAGCATTTTATAGTGTTCGGCATCGGCCAGGATAACCCTTTTCGGATTGTGCTTGGCGCGGGTTTTGATTTGCCGCTTGATCGGGTTGTTGGTTTTCAGGCGTTTACGCAGCTCTTCCAAATATGCATCCCAATTTTTTATGGGTTTGAGAGCCACGCCGGTATCAATAGCTGCTTTGGCTACGGCCGGCGCCACCTGCTCAATAAGGCGGGGGTCGGATGGCTTGGGGATGATGTATTCGCGCCCGAACCTGAGATTATTGACATTGAAGGCGATATTAACTTCTTCGGGCACAGGTTCTTTGGCCAGCTGAGCAAGGGCACGCGATGCGGCGAGCTTCATCTCGTCGTTGATTATTCTGGCGCGAACATCCAGGGCACCCCTGAAGATGTAGGGGAAACCAAGCACATTGTTGATCTGATTAGGGAAATCGCTTCGCCCGGTTGCCATGATGATATCGTCGCGTGTTGACATGGCATCATTATAGGAGATTTCGGGCACAGGATTAGCAAGAGCGAACACGATAGGATTGGGGGCCATAGCCAGCAGCATATCCTTCTTGAGCACACCGGCCACCGAGAGGCCAAGAAACATGTCGGCACCTTTGAGGGCTTCGCTCAGGCTCATATCCGGCACATCGCGTGCAAAAAGCCGCTTGGTATCGTTAAGGTCGGTGCGTGAGGTGTTGAGCACGCCTCGGCTGTCGAACATCAGGATGTTTTCGGGTTTTGCACCCAGTTTAATATACAGCTTTGTACACGACACGGCTGCAGCACCGGCGCCGTTAACAACGATTTTGATATCCTCAATCTTTTTACCATTGATTTCCAGCGCGTTGAGCAAGCCTGCAGAGGTGATGATGGCAGTTCCGTGCTGGTCATCGTGCATCACGGGGATATCGAGTTGTTTTTTTAGTTCATCCTCAATGAAGAAGCATTCCGGCGCTTTTATGTCTTCAAGATTGATGCCTCCGAAAGTTGGGGAGATGGCTTTCACGATCTCAATAAACTTGTGCGGATCTTTTTCGTTGATCTCGATATCGAACACATCGATATCAGCAAATACTTTGAACAAAAGCCCCTTGCCTTCCATGACCGGTTTGCCGGCTTCAGGGCCAATGTCGCCCAGCCCAAGCACCGCTGTCCCATTGCTGATTACGGCAACCAGATTGCCTTTGGCCGTGTATTTATATACATCTTCGGGATTTTTGTTGATAGCCAGACAAGGGTCGGCAACGCCCGGAGTGTAGGCCAGCGACAAATCGCGCTGTGTGGCATAAGGCTTGGTGGGAATTACTTCGAGTTTTCCCGGACGTCCTTGTGCATGATAGTTCAGGGCATCTTTAAAAAATAGTTTATCCATGACCGTGTATTTTGTGCTAAACAAAGTTAGTCCAAAACCGCACAATTTCTACATAGGGCAAACATTTTGCACGCCATCTGCCTGTTGGCTGCTTGCTTAAAATCCTATAGTGTGTTGTCTGCTTTCCTGAGTGCTGATTTTCGTATTTTTGCCCAGCCCGAAAGCAGGGTAGTAAGCTAAAACGGATGTACGAATACATTACAGGTAAAGTAGCAGCGATTAATCCTGCCTGGGTGGTAGTCGAAGCCAATGGTATAGGCTATATGCTGCAAATTACCCTGAACACCTATTCGGCCATCAGTGGTGCGCAACAGGTTAAGCTCTTCACTCACCTTGCCATTCGCGAAGATGCACAGGTGCTGTATGGTTTTTTTGATCAGGAAGAGCGGCAGGTATTTCAGCTGCTTCTTTCGGTTTCGGGCGTGGGTGCAGGGACAGCCAGGATGATTCTTTCCTCGCTTAGCACCCGCGATACTATCGAGGCTATTGCCAGGGCTAATGTGCAGATGTTGCAACGCATCAAGGGTATAGGGGCAAAAACAGCACAGCGAATAGTGGTTGATCTGCGCGACAAGGTAGGCAAGGCAGCCTCGTCGCTTCCCGAAAAAAGCCCTGAAATGTACAATAGAGCTGGTGATGAAGCGTTATCTGCACTGTTGGTGCTTGGCTTCCAGCGTGCCGCGGCCGAAAAGGTGATTGCCTCGCTTTTGCGCAATGACCCGGGAATGGCTGTGGATAAGCTCATCAGAGAAGCCTTGCGACAACTTTAAAAAAATTGGAAACTGAAGAAAGTGGGAGAATAATCGAACCGGACCAAATACTTGAAACTCCTTAACACATATATCACTCGAATCGTTTTGCTCATCACGGCTGGGCTGCTGCTCGGAACCATCATTGCAGCAAAACCCCTGCCACGCGACAAGGATGATCTGGCTACTCCCGTTGCAGCATCAACTGCATCGGCTGCAGAGCCCGACAGCATACCTCCGCCACGATTTCCTGTGCCACGTTTTGATGGCAACCCCACCAATCAGCTCGACTATCAGTCGCCACTTTATCTGAACGACCCGCCCAACATCAGGCGCGAAGTGGTTTACGACCCTGTTACGCGGCGATACATTTTTTACAATCGCATTGGTGATTTCAGCTACCTCAGCCCATCGGTACTTACTCAGGAACAATATCTTGAATATCAGGGCCGAAAGAGTGAGCGTGAATATTGGAAACAACGTTCAACACAAACAGCAGCGCCCAGCAGCGCATCCATCATTCCGGCCATCTATGTGGGAGGCAAGGTGTTTGATCAGATTTTTGGCAGCAATACCATCGACATCAGGCCGCAGGGAACAGCCGAAGTGACTTTTGGCCTGAGGAGCATGCTGCGCGACGACCCTCAATTAAATATCCGGCAGCGACGCACCACCAACTTCGACTTCAATCAGCGCATTCAGATGAATGTTGTGGCGAAGATTGGCGATAAAATCGAATTCCGGACTAATTACAACACCGAAGCCATGTTCCAGTTCGAGAATCGTCTGGCCCTGAAATATGAGGGCAAAGAAGACGAGATTCTCAAGCTGGTCGAAGCCGGCAATGTAAGCCTTCCGCTCAACACCACGCTCATCCGCGGAAGTCAGGCCTTGTTTGGCATCAAAACGAAATTGCAATTTGGCCGCACATCGGTCACCACAGTATTTTCTCAGCAGGAAAGCGAAACGCGAAGCATTAGGGTGCAGGGTGGTGCACAGGCCAACCGTTTCCGGCTTACCAGTCTGGACTATGAAGAAAACCGTCACTTTTTCCTGAGCCAGTATTTCCGCAACAATTATGAGCGGGCATTGCAGTCGTTGCCTATCATCACCTCCGATGTCAACATCACGCGTATTGAGGTGTGGATTACCAACATCGGCCCTGCTGTGCAGGACAACCGCAACCTTGTGGCTTTTACCGATTTGGGCGAAGGCAGCCGCGAGTGGATATTCAACCGTGAGATACATCCTAACCCCGGACCGCCCCTGCCGTCAAACACGGCGAATAACCTGAAACAACGCCTTGACACGGCGAGTGTCCGCAACATTAATACGGCATCCAATTACCTGCTGGGCGACCCACTGCGCGTCGGACGCAATGGCTATTTTGTTGCCGGCCAGGATTTCGAAAAGATCGAAAACGCCCGCAAGCTCAGCCCAACAGAATATACGTTTAACTCGAAACTGGGTTTCATCTCGCTCAATACCAATCTGGGTCCTGACCAGATTCTGGCGGTTTCCTATCAATACACTATTATAGGTTATGACAGCATTTTTCAGGTCGGCGAATTCTCCGATCAGGGCATCAATTCGCCCAATGCGCTCATGGTGAAGCTGCTTAAAAGCACTACCCTGAACACCCGCATGCCCATGTGGAACCTGATGATGAAAAACGTTTATTCGCTCAAGGCATTTCAGCTCAACCGCGATGATTTTACCCTCAATATCCTTTATTCCGGTAATCAGAATGGTGTTCCCACGGGCTATTTTACTGAAGGCAATGAAAATGTGCGCGGGGTACCCCTTATCCACCTGATGAACGTTGACTTCCTGAATATGCAGGGTAATCCTGTTCCGGGCGGTGACGGGGTTTTCGACTTTCTGGACAATGCCGCCACAGCCGGCGGAACCATCAATTCCAGCAATGGCCGCATCTACTTTCCTGTGCTTGAGCCTTTTGGCCGACATGTGCGTCAAAAGATATTCCCCAACGATCCCGAGCTGGCCAACCGTTATGCCTACGACTCGCTCTATACCCTTACCAAAACCGCCGCAGAGCAGTTTCCTGAAAAGAACAAATTTATCCTTGAAGGTTATTATAAGTCGCAGTCGGGCAGCGAGATCAGCCTCAATGCGCTGAATGTGCCGCAAGGCTCGGTACGTGTTACTGCCGGTGGTGTGCCCCTGGTGGAAAATGTTGATTATACCGTTGACTATACCCTGGGCCGTGTGCGAATCATCAACGAGGGCATCATGAGCTCGGGCACACCCATCAATATTTCGCTCGAAAGCAACTCCCTGTTCAGCCTGCAACAGAAACGCATGATGGGCCTGCGTTTGGATCATGAGCTGAACAAAGACTTTCGTGTTGGTGCCACCTTGCTTAATCTTCATGAGCGGCCGCTTACACGGAAAGTCAATTATGGTGACGATCCCATTTCAAACACTATCTACGGCCTCGACTTTAGCTGGCGCAAAGAATCCCTTTGGCTCACCAGGGTCATCGATAAGCTGCCGTTCTACAGTACCAAACAGGCTTCACGAATTAACGTAGATGCTGAATTTGCACATTTTCTGCCCGGACATTCGAGGGCTGTTGGCAAAACAGGCACATCGTATATTGATGATTTTGAGGGTGCTAAATCCACTATCGACCTTCGTCAGGTGAGCAGCTGGCATATGGCCAGCACACCTCAGGGACAGCCTGAACTATTTCCCGAAGCTGCGCCGGGCACAGGTTTAGCCTATGGATTAAACAGGGCAAGGCTGGCCTGGTACATCATCGACCCGATGTTTTATGACCGTTTTGGCTCACTAAGGCCCTCCAATGTGGACAAGGACGAACTGAGCCGCCACAGCGTCCGGCAGGTACTCGAAACAGAAGTGTTTCCCAACAAGGAAATTCCGTCGGGCACACCTACCAATATTGCGGTGCTCAATCTTGCCTATTATCCCAACGAACGCGGACCCTACAATTACGATGTGTTGCCCACCGCATTCAGCCGTGGTGCGCGTGCCGATGGTCGCCTCGAAGATCCCCGAAGCCGCTGGGGTGGTATTATGCGACGCGTGGAAACGCCGGATTTTGAAGCCACCAATATCGAGTATATTGAGTTCTGGATGATGGATCCCTTTGCTGAAAATCAAAACAACAAGGGTGATCTTTACATCAACTTCGGTGATATTTCGGAGGACATCCTTCGTGATGGACGACGCTTTTTCGAACATGGCCTGCCCGTTTCGGAAAAAGTGGAAAATGTGGATACCACTATCTGGGGCCGCGTTCCACGATTACAGGCGCTTGTGGAGTCGTTCAGCAATATTGCAGGATCACGGAAATATCAGGACGTTGGTTACGACGGTCTGAACGATGAAGATGAGCGATCGTTCCGTGAGGATTACCTCAATGCAGTCCGAATGGCTTTTGGTGAAAGTTCAGAAGCCTATCAGCAGGCGCTGGCCGACCCGTCTTCCGACAACTATCAGTATTTCAGGGGTTCGAGGCTTGATAGCGATCCCAGATTCAGCAGCATACTCGAGCGTTATAAGCGTTTCAACGGGCCTGATGGCAACTCGCCTACGGATGATATGAATCCGGAGAATTATCCTATAAGCAATAGCACGATGCCTCATGTGGAGGATATCAACCGCGACAACACCCTGAGCGAAGCCGAGCGCTATTTCCAGTATCGCGTTCCCCTCGACCCTCAGAAAATGCGCGTGGGCGAAAACTTCATCTCCGATATCCGCGAGGCAAAAGGCATACCATTAGCCAACGGAACCGTAGGCGAAGTGAAGTGGTACCAATTTCGAATCCCTGTCAGCCAGCCTGAGAAGGTAGTGGGCAATATCGAAGATTTCCGTTCGGTACGCTTCATGCGTATGTTCCTGCGTGGCTTTGAGCAGCCTGTGGTGGTGCGCTTTGCCACACTTCAGCTTGTGCGCGGCGAATGGCGCAAATACCGCAACAATCTGCTGTCGGCCGGAGAATATGTTTCGGGTGATGCCGGAAACAATACAACTTTCGAAATCTCGGCTGTAAACATCGAAGAGAACGGCCGTCGCGAACCCATTCCATACGTTGTTCCTCCCGGCATAGAACGCGAAATAAATTATGGTTCAACCAGTCTGGTCCGCCTCAACGAACAGTCCATGCAGCTTAGCGTTTCCAATCTGCTTGATGGCGATGCCCGTGCTGCGTTTAAAACCACCGAATTCGATTTCCGACGCTACAAAAAGCTGCGCATGTTTGTGCATGCCGAGAAGATGTTCGAGGATCAGGAGCTGCAATACGGCGACCTCACCGTGTTTATCCGGTTGGGTGCCGATTTCACCGAAAACTATTACGAATACGAGATTCCGCTCACCTTTACACCCTGGTTTACTGCGTTTACCCGACCTGACCAGATCTGGCCCGAAGCCAACCAGTTCAATATCGACTTTGATGAGCTGGTTAAAGTGAAACAGAATCGCAACATCGCCATGCGCAATCCCAACAGCGATATAAGGCTCAATTACCCTTACATGGAATTCCGCGGCGACCATACCATAAGGGTGATCGGCAACCCGAACATCAGCGATGTAAAAGGCGTCATGATTGGGGTGCGCAACCCCAAACGCCGACCCGGAGCCAGTACCACCGATGATGGCCTGCCGAAGAGCGCTGTGCTGTGGGTGAACGAGTTGCGGGTGACCGACTTTGACAACAGTGGCGGCTGGGCTGCAACTGCAAGAGTGGAAACCACGCTTGCTGACCTTGGCCGTTTGGTACTCACCGGTTCGCATGCCACTGCAGGGTTCGGGAGTCTGGAAATGAAGGTCAACGAAACCTCCTTAGAAAAGGCAACCAACTTTGATGTGGCCACCGACATCGATCTTGGTAAATTCTTCCCCGAAAAAACCGGCCTGCGCATTCCTCTTCATTTCGACTATGGCGAATCGCATCTGCGCCCCGAATACAGCCCTCTTGAGCCTGATATCAAGCAACGCGACTTTTTACAATCATTCGAAACACAAGCCGAAAAAGATTCTATAAAGAATATCATCAACGACTTTACCATGCGGCGCAACTTCAACCTGATCAACGTGCGCAAGGAGCGGCGCGGCAATCTGGTTAAATCCCGCATCTACGATATCGAAAACTGGAATGTGTCGTACTCCTATAGCGAGATTTATCAGCGCAATATCGACCTTGAGTACGACCGACGCCTGCTTTATCGCGGAGGGATTGGTTACAATTATACCACCAATCCGAAAAATGTACAGCCCTTTGCTACCGCCCGTTGGGCAAAGAGCCCTGTGCTGCAGATGGTGAAAGACTTCAATTTCTACTATCTGCCGCGTAATCTGGCCTTCCGTACGGAAATGAACCGCATGAACAACGAAAAGAAATTCCGCAACAAAAGCGAGGGCGACATTATTACTTACCCCATTCTGGCGCGGCAATGGGATTGGAACCGGAATTACGACTTCCGCTTCGACCTTACACGAAGCATCAGCCTCGATTATACGGCCGGTGTAAATGCCTTTGTTTATGAACCGGCCGGAAATCCCGACCGCGGCACTGAACTATACGAAAAGCACCGCGACACCATCTGGAACGAAATCATGCGTCTGGGTACAAAGAACAGGTTTAACCACAATATCAGGCTCAATTACAACTTACCTATCAACAAGATCCCGCTTTTCAACTGGGTTACCGTGAGTGCCGGTTATCAGGCTATGTACACCTGGCAGAGCTCGCCATTAAGCGTTAAGCAGCGCGTGGGCAACACCATCGAAAACCAGAATTCGCAGCAGCTCAACGGAAACTTCGACTTCATCAGGCTATACAGCAAGATAGGCTACCTTCAGAAACTTAGCACGCCTGCCAGGCAGAATGGTTTAGGAGGTGGCGCAATGCCACGCCCCGGTGCTGATGTTGCACGCCCCGGCACCGAAGCGAAGCCCATCGAAGAAACGCCCAAAGACACCACACAACGCAATCAAGCCCTCGCTGTGGCCAAAAAAGTGGGCGACGAGATGCTAAAGCTGGCCATGAGCATTAAGCGTGGCAGTATCAACTACACCCGCAACAACGGGCTCTTTATCCCGGGCTTTATGCCCGAACCCGACCTGCTTGGCGTCAGTTTTGCCAATGCCTATGCACCGGGATGGGGATTCATTCTGGGTAGTGGAACAGATATTCGGAATATGGCCGTAGACAAAGGATGGCTTTCGGCTGATACGCTTGTCAACCAAGCATTTATGCGACGATTTACCGAAAATTACGGCTACCGTTTCAACCTTGAACCCGTTCCGGGGATGCGACTCGACATCAACAGCGACCTGACAACGGCCTCCAATTTCAGCGAGTACTTCAGAGCCGGGGCCGATGGCGTGTTCAGGGCCTTTACACCCTCTGAATCGGGCAGCTTCAGCATGTCGTATCTGATGTGGAAAACTTCGTTTACCAAATCACGAAGCGATGAGGGATCAGCCCTCTTCGATCAGTTGCTGTCAAACCGCAAAATAATTGCAGAAAGACTGGCCTATAACAATCCGAAATGGGTTGCCGAGGGCGAACGTTATGTTTATGACAGTGTCGGTCGTGATAACTATCCTTTCGGCTACGGAGCCATATCGCAGGAAGTAGTGCTGCACTCTTTTATGGCAGCTTACCGTGGCTCCGATGCCAGTACCATCCGCCTTACCACTTTTCCCAGAATCCCTTACCCGAACTGGACCCTCAATTATAATGGCCTGACTAATATAGCTGCTGTTCAGAAGCTTTTCCGAACGGTCAACATCAGCCATGCCTACAGGTCAACATATTCGGTCAATGCATGGCGTACCAATGTGGAGTACGACCCGCGCAATACGACCAAAACTTACCCCAACAGCAACCTGTTTATCAGTCAATACGACCTTGGGCAAATTACCATTACCGAACAGTTTTCGCCCCTGATTGGCATTGATCTGGGCTTGCACAACAGCATGACGGCAAGGGTTGAATATAAGAAGCAACGAAATATTACCCTCAGCTTTATCAACAACCAGCTCACCGAAGTAGTTGGCGACGAAGTGGTTGTTGGCACCGGTTACCGGTTCCGCAATCTGGCGCTAATATTTTCGGCCATCAGCGGAGGAGCAGGTACGCGCTCGGCCAACGACCTTGTTCTTAAACTTGACCTTGGATTCCGAACCGATAAGACCACACTTCGCAGGCTCGATCTGGGTGACAACCAGGTGTCGGCCGGTCAGTTTAAAACCAACATTTACTTTACGGCTGACTATACCGTCAACAACCGCCTGAATATGCAAGCCTTCTTCAAGCGCGACATGGCTGATCCATTTGTAGCATCGCAATTCAGAAACGTAAACACTTTTGCCGGCGTCACCATGCGCTTTAACCTGGCACAATAATCTGGAATAGTTTTAATTTACGTTAAGCCTTGAGGTTTGGCTGAAAATTGCCTTACTTTTGATAACAAAACCAAAACATTTTATTCCGACATGAATATTCCGTCCGACCTCAGGTACACAAAGGATCACGAATGGATCCGCATCGAAGGAAACGCCGGCACTGTAGGCATCACCGAATTTGCCCAGAAAGAACTTGGCGACATTGTTTTTGTTGAAGTTGAAACCGTTGGCGAAGCGCTCGAAATGGGTGAAACGTTCGGCACCATCGAAGCCGTTAAAACCGTTTCGGATCTTTTTATGCCCGTTAACGCAACTGTTGAGCAATTCAATGAAAAGCTGTCCAATAGCCCCGAGCTGATTAACAAAGATCCCTATGGAGAGGGTTGGATAGTCAGGGTTACTATTGCTGAGGACGCAGATCTTGGTGATTTACTGAGTGCCGCCGATTACAGCGCACTCATCAAGGGATAAAACCCACTAACATTTGAAAGACGTTTCCTTTTTTCGGAGAAACCTGCCTGGAATTTTCTGGACAGTACTGATTTTAGTACTCATGGGAATTCCAGGCAATCGTTTTCCTGAGATTAAAAGTTTTTGGGAATGGCTGATAACTGACAAGCTGATTCACCTCTTTCTGTTTGGCGTTTGGGCTTACCTGATTATCCGACAGAATAAAACACAATATATCAGCAATCCACGGCGTTTTTTAATCAATACCTTGATTGCAGGTGCAATCCTGTCAGCTTTGGCCGAAATACTTCAGGAATTTGTATTTGTGAATCGTAGCGGTGATTTTTATGACTGGATGGCTAATATGGCAGGCATGATTTTTGGAATAACACTATATGTGGTTGTTCATCGCAAAAAAAGCGGCTAACCATGATGCAAAACACAATAAATTACTAATTTAGCCCCCTGATAATAAAGGGTCAGGCCTAATAACCAGAATTATGGAACTCAAGAAATCACCCAAAGCGGACCTGGAGAACAAGAAAATTCTTTTCAGGCAAATCGGCCTCGTGCTTGCGCTCCTCATTGTATTTGGCGCTTTTGAATACAAAAGCTACGACAAGCGCCAGATCAATCTGCAACAAAGGGTTGCTGAAGAAGTGCCCGAAGAAATCATTCCCATCACTGAACAAAATGTCAAACCGCCACCACCGCCACCTCCACAACAGGTGACTGTGCTTACTGTGGTTGACGACAATACCGAAGTGCAGGACGTGAAGATCAATGTGGATGTTGACCAGAAAACGGTAATTGAAGTGTATGTGCCCCCGGTGAAGGAGGAAGAAGAAATTGTTGAGCAGGAGATCTTCACCATAGTGGAGTCGATGCCTGAGTTTCCGGGTGGTCAGCAGGCCATGCTTGAGTTTATTGCCCGCAACATTAAGTATCCTCCGCTTGCCCGCGAGAGTGGCATCCAAGGACGTGTATTTGTCAACTTTGTTGTCGAGCCTGACGGATCGGTGAGCAATGTAAAGGTGATTCGTGGAATTGGCGGTGGTTGCGACGAAGAAGCCGTGCGTGTAATTCAGTCAATGCCCAAGTGGACCCCGGGTCGCCAGCGCGGAAAACCGGTGAGGGTTTCGTTCAACCTGCCCGTAAGGTTTACACTGCAGTAAAGACTGCTTCGAATAGTACAAACCGGCTTGTCAGCTCCGAATTTGCTGCAAGCCGGTTTTTTTATGTGTCAGGTGACAGATTCTGTTTGAGTGATTGCTGATTACGGCTGCAATAAAAAAAGGCCAGACCCGAAGGCTGGCCTCTTGTTTATCGAACCTGCGTGTTAGTATCGGTTAAGGCAGTTGAGGTCGGCAAAAGCTACCTTAAGTCGCTCTATCAGGGCTTTTTCACCTTCGCGAAGCCATTTGCGCGGGTCATAATATTTCTTGTTGGGCATATCTTCGCCTTCCGGATTACCAATCTGGCCCTGAAGGTAATCGTGGTATTTCATTTCGAAGCGGCGGATACCATCCCAGAAAGCCCATTGGGTGTCGGTGTCGATGTTCATTTTGACTACACCATAGTCGAGCGATTCACGAATGAGTTCGGGTTCGGAGCCTGATCCGCCATGAAACACGAAGCTGACGGGATTTGGCCCGGTGCCGAATTTTTTCTGGATAAACTGCTGCGAATTGAGAAGGATTTTGGGTTGCAGCTTCACATTGCCGGGCTTATAAACACCGTGAACATTGCCAAAAGCAGCCGCGATGGTGAAGCGGTCGCTTACACTTTTAAGCACTTCATAAGCTTCTGCCACTTCTTCTGGCTGGGTGTAGAGCCTTGAATTATCCACACCGGTATTGTCCACACCATCTTCTTCGCCACCGGTAATGCCCAGCTCGATTTCGAGGGTCATGCCCATTTTCGACATGCGTTCGAGATAACGTTTGCAGATGTCGAGGTTTTCGTGCAATGGCTCTTCCGAAAGGTCGAGCATATGGCTGCTGAAGAGGGGTTTGCCGTGTTCGCGGAAGAATTTTTCGCCGGCATCAAGCAAACCGTCCACCCAGGGCAGCAACTTCAACGCTGCATGGTCGGTGTGCAGGATTACCGGAATACCATACATGGCTGCTATCTGATGCACGTGCAGAGCGCCCGAAATAGCCCCTGCAATGGCAGCCTTTTCGCCATCGTTGGAGAGGCCCTTACCGGCGTAAAAGGCCGCGCCGCCATTGGAAAATTGAATTATAACAGGCGATTTTACTGCTGCGGCTGCTTCCAGCACACCATTAATAGAGTTGGTGCCCACAACATTGACGGCAGGCAGGGCAAAGCGGCCTGCTTTTGCTGCACTGAAAATGGTTTGAAGGTCATCGCCACTGGCAACACCTGGCCGAACCAGATTGGAAAGTTTTTCTGACATATTGTTACAGGATTTGATGGACATTGTTGTTCCGGCACGATCGCATACCGAAGGTACAAAAGTAAGTAAATTGGATCGATCAGCTATTGTTCGCTCGGGACTGAGTGTACCGTTGCACCTGACGTTTGATGATGGTAATCAGCTCGTTCTTGTTAACCGGCTTGGCAATATAGTCGTCGAAGCCTGCTTCCAGAAAACGTTCCCGGTCGCCTGCCATGGCATATGCAGTTTGCGCAATAAAGGGTCGTTGGTTGTATTGCGGCATTTCCCTGCGGATGTGCTGCATCAGCTTCAGGCCGTCCCATGGTGCAGGCAGATTGATGTCGAAAAGCATGACCTGGAAGGTGTGATGGTGTTTATAGCGTTCCCTGACAATGCGAAGCGCCTCTTCGCCGTCAACGGCAAGGGTAAGATTACCTGATTTGGCCAGCATTTTCTGAAGCACCATCCGGTTCATGCGGTCGTCTTCAACGATAAAGATGTCAAAACCCGTCTGTGTATGCTGGGTATTGCCTGCCTCGCTTGCGCCCGGAGAACTCCTGACATGGTCTTTTGACTTGACAAAAATATCAACTGTAGTGCCCACATTGGGAAGCGATTCGATTTTGATACGGCCGTCCATCAGGTCGAGCAGACGACGTGCTAAAGGGAGTCCGAGCCCGGCTCCTTCAAATTGGCGTCCGTAGCCAAGACTTTCCTGACTGAATGCTTCAAAGAGGTGTTTTTTAAACTCTTCTGTCATTCCTTTGCCGGTGTCTTTAACCCTGATCAGCACTTCGCCGGTGTCGGGAATGAATTCGGAAGTGACGTTGACAAAACCATTGCTGGTATATTTGATGGCATTGTCCACCACAATATTAATAACCTGCATCAGGCGAGTATTATCGGCCAGCACTTCGGGCACTTCTCCGAGTTTCCACCTGAAAGTCAGTCCTTTTTCGTTGGCACTGAAGGTGTGAAGCATGCAAACGTTTTCGATGATCTGATTTGGGTTGCATGGGTGAATGGCAACTTCGAGGTCGTTGGCCTCAATACGGCTGATATCGATGATATTGGTGAGCAGGTTGAGCAACCGGTCGCCGCTTTGCTGGATTCCTGTGGCAAATTCATACAATTCCTGATTTTCCATCAGCGCGAGCTCTGTTTGTAACAGGCTCGAAAAACCAATGATGCCATTGAGCGGCGTACGGATTTCGTGGCTCATATTGGTCAAAAAAGCGTTTTTCAGGTAGTTGGCTTCCTCTGCTTTCTTGAGCGCTTTTTTAAGTTCAAGGTCTTTGGCCCTGATTTCGAGAAGTTGTGCCTCAAGGTCGCCTGTTTTTTCTTTAACTTTCTGATCCACCAGGCTTTCCTGTTTTTCGAGCAGCAGGTTAAGCCGTCTTACTTCGGCAGAAAGCTGCGCTTCCCGTTGGCGCAATTTCCTGCGCTTAATGTTCAGCACGACCAGCAGCCCCAAAACCGAGAGGGCTGCCAATGCCACCACCAGAGTTTTTGTACCCGACCAAAAGTTTTTCAGGAAATCGGCTCTGACCCTTTTACTTTCGGGGCTGAATAATGGGCTGATATTTTGGGCGGATGTGTTGTCGGCCAGCATGATGGCCGCATTTTGCATGGCCATATTGGCATGGGCAGTATCGCCCTTCGAGGTATAAGCCTCAGCCAACGCAATCCATGCCTTGATGCGCTCATCGGCAATGCTGTCGCCATTCATTGCGGAAAGCTCGATGAGATACGCAATTTTTTCATCAACCGATGCTTCGCCCGAGAGCGTTGCCAGTTCGAGCAGAAGGGCAGCTTTTCTTTTACCGGTTTCGTACGGCAGCCGATTGCTCAGGCTATCGATCAGCATAACGGTTTGCAATGATTGGTTATGTGCGGGTACCAATGATGTGGCAAGCAATATCACAAAAAGGCCACAGATAATTGCGGTTTTTTGGGTCATCTTTGGTGGATTTGGCATCAAACAAATGTAAGGTACTTTTGGGGTATTTGCCGGGACAATTTGCACCAGGCCTTTGGCTGCTCTGCATCAGAAAACATGGCTGCAATGGCTTCAGTTAATTTAGTCTGAATAAGTACATCTAAGTTTTTGCATATATTTACCGGCTTTTTAATGCGTTCCTTTGCTTATAAAAGCCTCAAAACCAACACATATGATAAAAAAGGTACTGGTTGCCAACCGCGGTGAGATAGCCATAAGGGTGATGCGTTCATGCCGCGAGATGGGTATTGAAACCGTTGCTGTTTATTCCGATGTTGACCGAAAATCGATGCATGTCAGGTATGCCGATGAGGCTTACCATATTGGCGCTGCGCCCTCGTCAGAGAGTTATCTGCGCATGGACAGGATTATCGAAGCGGCAAAAAAGTCTGGTGCTGATGCCATCCATCCGGGTTACGGTTTCCTTTCGGAAAATGCTGCTTTCTCGGCCCTTTGCGAAAAAGAGGGTATCATCTTCATCGGGCCTTCGCCTTATGCCATCGAAACGATGGGAGATAAAATAACGGCGCGGAAGACGATGATTGCTGCCGGTGTTCCGGTAGTACCGGGCACTACCGAGCCTGTGCGCGACATAAAAACGGCCATCAACGTGATTCGTGAAATTGGTCTGCCGGTGATGATCAAAGCCAGCGCTGGCGGAGGTGGCAAAGGAATGCGACTGGTCAAGCGCGAGGAAGATGTGGTCAACGCCGTCAGTGCTGCACGTTCCGAAGCTAAAGCGGCTTTTGGCGATGATGCCGTGTATATTGAAAAATACATTTCCTCGCCCCATCACATCGAATTTCAGGTGCTTGGAGATAAACACGGCAATATTATTCACTTGTTTGAGCGTGAGTGCTCGGTGCAGCGCAGACATCAGAAGGTAGTCGAAGAAACGCCTTCGCCTATCATGACACCTGAGGTGCGCGCCAAGATGGGCGAAGCCGCTGTAGCTGCTGCAAGGGCAGTAAATTATTACGGTGCCGGCACCATTGAGTTTATCGTCGACGACCAGCTGAACTATTACTTCCTTGAAATGAATACGAGGCTTCAGGTGGAACATCCCATCACGGAGCGCGTGGTAGGCATCGATTTGGTCAAACAGCAGATCAACATTGCCAATGGTTTACCACTAAGCTACAAACAGGAAGATCTAAAGCAGCACGGACACGCAATAGAAGTGCGCATCTATGCCGAAGACCCTGACAACAATTTTATGCCTTCGCCAGGCCTCATCAAACACATTACCCATCCGCTCGGTTTCGGCGTACGTCATGATGGTTATGCTTACGAAGGATACGAAATACCTATGTATTACGATCCTATGATCTCGAAGCTCATAGTGTGGGCTGAAACACGAAAGGAAGCCATTGCCAGGCTCAAGCGCGCGCTTTTCGTGTACAAAATCACAGGGGTGAAAACCTCGATTCCCTACCTACGCCGTATCCTCGATGTGCCTGCCTTTGTAGAAGGGCGCTACAACACCCATTTTATTGAAGAGAATCAGGAATACCTGCAACCAAAACGCTACTGTTCCGACAGGGCAGTGGATATTGCTGCCATCACGGCATTTGTCGATTACATCAATAAGCTCGAGCGCCTTCAACCATCGGCCACCGACAAACAGCTGGCCAACAACTGGAAGGACTTCGGACGCAAACGCGGAGTGCTCAGATTTTAATAACTATCGAAATATGGCATACGAGATTAAAATTGAGGATAAAGTCAGGAACATCGAAGTCCTGAGCCGCGATGGCAATTACTATCAGATAGCCATCGACAACAAGATTTACGAGCTTGACATTATTGAGGTGGAGCAAGGCGTGTACAGCGTGCTGCACGAAAACAGCTCATTCAATGTTGAGCTTGTCGAAAACCGCGGAAGCAAGTCGTACATCGTGAATACCTTCTTTTCGTCCTTCGAGGTCGATATCATTGATGCTGAGACCAAATATAAGCTCAACCGACGTCGCGATGATGCCGACGACGGAAGTGTCATTGTTTCGCCCATGCCCGGAAAAGTGGTAAAAGTGCTTTTCAAGGAAGGCGATGCGGTGTCGGCCGGTCAGACAGTAGTAGTGGTTTCGGCCATGAAGATGGATAGCGAATATAAAGTGAAACAGGATCGCGTCATCAAACGTATTCTGGTCAAAGAGGGCGATACGGTGAGCGGTGATCAGCCCATGGTTATACTGGAATAAATAATAAACAACAATATGGCACAGGAAGAAAAAATCAGACA
Source organism: Bacteroidales bacterium (assembly GCA_035325985.1). Lineage (GTDB taxonomy): Bacteria > Bacteroidota > Bacteroidia > Bacteroidales > F082 > JALNZU01. The sequence continues at coordinate 42,201 of DAOKYW010000016.1, read as the reverse complement.
ACTTGAGGAATACAACCGCCTTGCCGAGCTGGGCGGGGGCGAAGACCGCATCAGGAAGCAGCACGAAGCAGGGCGTAAGACAGCCCGCGAACGTTTGCTCGACCTGCTCGACCCCAACACTTTTGTGGAAGTGGATAAGTTTATGACCCACCGCGCCACCGATTTCGAAATGGACAAACAAAAGTTTCTGGGCGATGGCGTTGTAACCGGTTACGGAAAGATCGACGGCAGGCTGGTCTATGTGTTCGCTCAGGACTTTACGGTGTTTGGAGGCTCGCTCAGCCGGGCCAATGCCGATAAGATTGTGAAGATAATGGACCTTGCCATGAAGATGGGGGCGCCGGTCATAGGCCTCAACGATAGCGGTGGTGCCCGCATACAGGAAGGCGTGGAAAGTCTGGCCGGCTATGCCGACATTTTTTACCGCAATGTAATGTCGTCGGGTGTGATTCCTCAAATAAGTGCCATCCTTGGTCCGTGTGCAGGCGGAGCGGTTTATTCCCCGGCCATCACCGACTTTATCATGATGGTCAAAGAAACCTCTTATATGTTCGTTACCGGCCCTGATGTGATTAAGGCGGTGACCCACGAGGAGGTTACCAAGGAAGAACTGGGGGGCGCCATGACCCACAACAGCAAGAGTGGTGTAGCTCACCTGATGGCTGACGATGATACCCAGGCTATGATGATGTTGCGCGAGCTGCTGAGCTATCTGCCCTCCAACAATATGGAGGACCCGCCGGTGAAAGCCTGTACCGACAATCCCCTGCGCGAAGACGAAAGCCTCGACAATATTGTACCCGACGATCCCAATAAGCCTTACGATATGCACGAAATCATAGGCAGGGTGGTGGACGACAACAATTTCTTCGAGATTCAACCCTACTATGCCAAAAACATCATCGTCGGATTTGCCCGACTGGGTGGCCGGTCTGTAGGTGTTGTAGCCAATCAGCCTTCGGTGCTTGCTGGAGTGCTGGATATCGACAGCTCAGTCAAGGCTGCCCGTTTTGTGCGCTTTTGCGATGCCTTCAATATCCCGCTGATTACTTTTGAAGATGTGCCCGGTTTCCTTCCCGGAACAGTTCAGGAATTTGGTGGTATCATTAAGCATGGCGCCAAGCTACTCTATGCCTTTGCTGAAGCTACTGTGCCCAAAATCACGGTGATTACCCGCAAAGCCTATGGTGGTGCCTATGATGTAATGTCGAGCAAGCATATCGGGGCCGATGTCAATCTGGCTTATCCCACTGCCGAGATTGCCGTTATGGGACCTGAAGGGGCTGTCAATATCATCTACAAGAACAAGCTGAACTCGGAGGAAGAGCGTAAGGCAGCCATCGAAGATTACCGCCGGCGTTTTGCCAGCCCATACAAGGCCGCAGCTTTGGGCTATATCGACGAGATTATCTATCCTCGACAAACCCGACGCAAGCTCATCGAAGCGCTGGAGATGACGCAAAATAAGGTGAAGAACAACCCTTCGAAGAAACACGGCAATATCCCTCTTTAAATCCTAACCAATATTCAATATACCCAATGGAGAAAGCCCCGCCTTTTGGCGGGGTTTATTGTTTAATTCCCTGTTTTGTTGTTTATGGATTTTTCCTGTGCACAAGGTGCATAGTGTTTCCGGCATGAGGAGAATAGATTTCCCCGCCCATGGAAACACTAATATTGGTCAGGCTTTTGCACTGAGCCACGCATCTATAATAAGATCAGGCTTTTTATTTGCAGGCACTTCTTGTTTTCCGGCACTGAGGCTTTGCGTGTTGCCCGGCTCAAAGGAATATTTTATGAATAGAGTTTGTGAAAGGGTTGTGTCACCCTGCCGAAAATGCCGTTCATCCATGCAATGGCCATGCCATAATTGCTCACGGCTACGCCGGCATTCACGGCAGGTCGTAGCCGGTTGATGAGCTGTTTGCGGGTAACAACACAACCTCCGCACTGTATCACGAGCTTGTATTGGTGCACATCAGCTACCTGAGCCAGGCCTGCAACAATATCGCAATGCACATTCTTTCCGGTAAACTCTTTAATCCAGCGGGGCAACTTGTGCCGGCCGATGTCTTCGCAACTCACCTGATGGGTGCACGATTCGAGGATGAGCACTTTGTCTTCGTCGTCAAGCGCTGATAGCATGGCTGTTCCCTTCAGGTAGTGCTCAAAATCGCCCCGCAGCCGGGCAAAAACGATGCTGAAACTGGTTAGCGGTATTTCGGCAGGAACCACCTTGCTTACAAAACCAAAGGCCTGACTATCGGTAACAACCAGCTGAGGCCCGGGCATTCCCTCGCGGAAATACTGTTCAAGCTGCGTTTCCTTGAGCACTACGCAAATACAGTCGTTATCCAGCACATCGCGTATGGCCATCACCTGCGGCAATATCATGCGTCCGTCGGGGGCTTCGGAATCGATGGGCGTAACCAGCACCACAACACCGCCGGGCTCTACCAACCCACCCAATAAAGACGGTTTCTGATAAACTGTTTCCGGAATAGTTTTTTTCAATGCGGTTATGAATGCTTCCAGTCCGAGTTGGTTAGTGGTGGTAAAGTCAATTACCTCAGCCTTGCTAAACTCACGGATTTTTTCGCGGGTAATTTCTTCCAGAGGCTGCAGGTCGGATTTGTTGTGCAGGATTAGATAGGGCACCTGATGTTCACGGAACTGTTTGATGAGCTCTTTTTCGTAAAACCCGAACTGGTTTTCGGTGATGACAAGTATGGCGCAGTCGATGGTTTTTATGGCCTGAAGGCTTTTTTGCACACGCTTTTCACCCAGTTCGCCGGTATCATCAATGCCTGCGGTATCGATGATGATGGCCGGTCCGATGCCGAAAATTTCGATCGATTTCTTCACCGGGTCGGTGGTTGTTCCCGGTTCGGGCGATACAATGGCTACTTCCTGATTGACCATCAGATTGATAATGGAACTCTTGCCGTTGTTGCGTCGTCCGAATATCCCGATATGAGGTTTGAGGTCTTTTCCTTTTACCATGGCTTGAAGTGCAATGAGTCTTTTCGCGTGAGTAAGAAATCAGAAGTAAAGGTCGCGTTCGCCCTGCCGGATGCGTCCGATACGTTCGCGCACCTGTGCTTCGTAGCGAGGGTCGTCCAGCGCGGCAATGCTGCGCTCAATGACACGCCAGCCCTTTTCGGCAGTAGCATCAGTGGCATAGTCCTCGATATATTCTGCCAGTGTAAGCAGGGCATTTGGGGTGCAGAAGTGCTTGATAAATCCCGGAACGCTGAATTCCATGAAGTGTTGGCCTGTGCGGCCCTTGCGATAGCACGCTGTACAGAATGAGGGGATGTAATCGGCTTCGAGCAGCTCGTCGATGACTTCGTTCAGGCTGCGGTCGTCATTGATTTTAAACTGCTCTTTTGTGAGGTTTTGATCTACCGAGGGGTTTTCGGCATAAGCGCCTATCTCCAGCTTGGTGCCTGCGTCAATTTGCGAGCAACCGAAAGCCAGTACTTCGCGCCTTATATGCTCGGGTTCACGTGCGGTAAGAATGAGTCCTGTATAAGGCACGGCCAGCCGCAGTATGGCCACAAGGCGCGTAAAATCTTCGTCCGAAACGGTAAAGCGATCGTCAAGGTCGTATTCGAGTGCGTCCTGAATACGCGGAAATGAGATGGTGTGCGGGCCAACATTATAGCATGCTTCGAGGTGATTCACGTGCCGGACCAGGGCCATCACCTCGAACCGCCAGTCGTACAACCCGAAAAGGGCGCCTATGCCTACATCGTCAATGCCGGCTTCCATGGCTCTGTCGAGGGCAGTGAGGCGCCAGTCGTAATCTGACTTTTTGCCCGAGGTATGGCAATTGGCGTAGGTTTCGTGGTGATATGTTTCCTGAAAAATCTGATAGGTGCCGATGCCTGACTGGCCTATTGTTCTGAAACCCTCCACGTCAAAAGGAGCAGCATTGATGTTGACCCTTCTGATTTCGCCATGGTCTTTTTTTACTTTGTACACCTCCCGAACGGTTTCGGCAATAAATTCGGGCGAATAGGTGCGGTGTTCGCCAAAAACAAGAATGAGCCTTTTTTGCCCGTGTTCTTCCAGGGCTTTTACATTTTCGATAAGCTCCTCACGGGTAAGTGTTTTGCGAACGGCATCCTTGTTTGATGCCTTGAAGCCACAATAACGGCAGTTGTTGGAGCAGTAGTTGCCCACGTAAAGCGGTGCAAAAAGCACAATGCGCTTGCCATATACCTTCTCTTTCAGACTGCGGGCGCCCTGCTTGATTTGCTCGATCATGTCAGGATCATCGGCACGAAGCAAAATGGCAGTGTCCATCAGGCTAAGGCGCTGCTTCGAAAATGATTTCTCAATAACTTGCCTGACGTTTTCGGGCGTAGCCTCGGCCTGATTCAGGTAATCCCATATCTCTCCATCATCAATAAAGGGCTTCATCGATTCGTCGGGAATGCGGTATGTCTCGGGATAAAATTTCATGTGGGCGCTTCTATAATGGAATCAGGTTCTTTAATACTTAAATATTTTCTCTTTAATTTTAATAACGCGGTCAAAGTTCCGTCATTGCATGCTTGCGGTTTACTGCTTTGGAATGGTTACTGTAAAGGTGGTGCCTACGTCGGGAACACTTTCCACGGACACGGTGCCATTATAGAGTTCCACCATACGCTTAAGGATGGAAAGACCCAGTCCGCTTCCGGTTATCTCTTTGGTTTTCTGGTTTTTAATCCGCACAAAGTCTTCGAAGATTTTTTCAATATCTTCCTTGCTCATGCCAATGCCTGTGTCGCTTACCCGGATAACAATTTCTTTTCCTGCTTCTTCGATGAGTACGCTCACTTTGCCGTTATCCTTATTGTATTTTACGGCATTGGAAACCAGGTTATTGAAAATGATTTCCATTTCATCGGCATCGGCGAGCAGGGTTGTATTGCCTTTGCTGGACAAGGTCATTTTCACGTTTTTCTGAATGGCATAGGGCTCCATGGTATCCATGGCCTGCCGGGCAATTGCGGGCAGATCGGTTTCGCGCAAACGGCGCTCCTTCTTTCCCGATTCGATGCGCGTAAGGTCGAGCAGGTCCATGATGAGGTTGCGCATGCCCTTCAGGCGGGCCAGCGAACGGTCAATCATAGTGGCATAGCTGTCGATATTTTCGCCCAGTTGTTTTTCCTGCATCATTTTGAGGTAGCCTTCCACAGCATTGAGCGGCGATTTGAGCTCGTGCGACAGCACCGACAGGAACTGAAACCTGACTTGCTTGCCCTCAATCTGCATTTTGCGGGTCATGCGTTTCAGGAAAAGGTGCTTGGCCACGTTTTCTATAGTAGCCCTGAGTTCCTGCGGAGTAAAAGGCTTGGGCATAAAATTATACGCGCCGCTCTTGGTGGCTCTTATGGCCAGGTCGAGCGAGGCGTAGGAAGTAATCATCATCACCGCCAGGTCGAACTGCTGTTTGTTGATGTATTCGAGCACCTCAATGCCATCCATGCCCGGTAGCTTATTGTCGAGCAGCACTACATCCACTTTTCTGGAATTAAGCAATTCAATGGCTTCCTCGCCCGTGCCGGCTTCAATCACCTCAAAGTCGAAGTCCTCATCCATGAATGGATAACCCACGGTGAAGTTCTGCAAAATGCGGACCACACCCGAGCGGATTCCCGGTTCATCGTCAACCACCATCACTTGTAGCGTTGCCATATTCGTCGGTTATTTCTTTTCGGTTGGCGGGGCAAAGTTAAGTCAATGCACTATCCGCATAAAATGAACTCAGAGTTTTAGCAGCTTATTGATTTCGCGGTGCAGCTGGTCGGGACGTATGCCTTTTTCAAGATAAAGGTCGGCCTTGATCCAGTTTTTATTGCCCTCGTCGTAAAGGTCAAAATTGAAGCCTGTTTCGGCGGTTGCTGCCGATGCAATAATGATGGGCATTTCGGGGTATTTGCGCCGTGCTTTGTAAGCGAGGATGAATCCGCTGTCCTCCTGTTCCATCATCAGGTCGAAAATGGCAAGATCAGGCTTCGTGGATTCCAGTATTTTTTCTGCTTCTGCCTGTCCTTCAGCGGTCTTTACCCTGAAACCAAAGCTGCGCACCATCATTTCCATTTGATAAAGGTAGTCGGCATCATCGTCGGCAATCAGAATCAGTTTGTTTTCGTTGCTCATAATCTTGTATGTATTGAATCCTTGTTACTAAATGGGTTTTCTGGGTAAAACAATAGTGAATGTTGTTCCGGTCGGGCCTTTTTCGGGCTGGTCGTTAGAGGTTACATTGATCTGACCTTTGTGCATCTTCACAATGCCATAGCACAACGGCAACCCAAGCCCGGTGCCTTTGCCCACCTCCTTGGTGGTAAAGAAAGGAGTAAATATCCGATCCATATTTTCGGGCGAAATACCGGTGCCCGTATCAGCAATACTAATGGTTATTTCTTCGTTTTTTTCGCCTATCCTGACTCGCAGTATTCCGCCTTCGGGCATGGCTTCCACAGCATTCTTTTCCAGATTGGTGAGTACCTGCATCATCTGATCGGCATCAATAAATGCAAAGGGGTCGGTCAGATCGACTTCCACTTCCACTGCAACAGCAGGCGGAATCACTACCGATTGCAGGCTTCGGTTTACCAGCGACTCAACGTTGGTTTCCACGAGCCTGAGCTGGTTTTTGCGTGCGAAATTGAGCAGTCCGCCCACAATTTTACGGCATCTTTCGGCTTGTTCCACAATGAGCTGCAGATCGTTACGCATCTGATCATCAGGGGCATCGTCGAGCAGCAGGTTGCTGTACATCGTGATCACGCCAAGAGGATTATTCAGTTCATGGGCAATGCCTGCCGAAAGCTGGCCCATATGTGCCAGTTTTTCGGATTGCCTGAGGGCTTCGCGTGCACTGGCCAGTTCGGCGTTCGAAAGGTTGAGGTGCTCTATGCTTTGGTGTAGCTTTTCGATGGTATAAGGCAGGCACATTTCGTCTTCGGCAAGGCCCTGAAGTACGGCAACCGCATGTTCGATACAGCTGTCGTAGCCGCATGCTCCGCAATCGAGCAAATCGGATGGCTTTGTCTTGCCGAATTTTTGCAGCACAGCGTTTATGGCTTCATTGTCGGGCCGTTGCAACCTACGATCGCGGGCTTCGAAACTGGTGCTGAGATCAAGGCTTTTGGCTTCTTCCAACTCGGCTTCCCAGGCCTGCCGGTCGAAATTTTCGAGTTTTGCGGACACATAGGCCGAAACCTGACTTCGCCGCTCGTATTTATTGCCTTTTGGGCTCATGCCGGGTCCCATAATGCAGCCTTCGCAGCACAGCAGTTCGAGGTGCCGGGCGTTCAGCACGCCGTGGGCAAATTCGTTGATAGCATCTTTGATGTTCACCCTGCCTTCGGCCACCACGACATCGCCCCGGGTGAGGTCGGCAGCAACGTCCATGTTTTGCAACAGACCGTGGCTAATGGGAAATACCGAACCTTTTCCTGCCAAAGGCGGGTCGAAACCGGCGATTTCGCAATCTTCGTATCCGATACCCTTGATGGCCAGCATTTCGCGCAACTCAGTAAAAGTCAACGCATAGCGCACCTCGTCCGATTCGGCTTTCTTGGCGATGCAAGGGCCAAAGAAAACAACGGTAATATCATCGCCATATTTACGCAGCAGGTTGCGGGCAGCAGCCACCATGGGCGAAACGACCGGAGCCAGATGCGGCGTGAGCTCAGGATGATAGTGCTCGACGTAATAGACAATGGCAGGACAATCGGATGAAATTACTGCACCGTGGTTGTTGTCAAGAAACAGGGAGCGATAGCTGCGGGCTACAAGGTCGGCGCCGAAGGCCACTTCGGTTACCTTTTCGAAGCCAAGGGCACGGAGCATCCCAACTAAACGCCCTGGATGGTCAAGCTCGGTAAATTCGGCCGGAAAGCTGGGTGCTACCATGGCTACCAATCGTTTTCCGCTGTCCAGCATATCGAGCACCTGATGGGTATGGCGCACAAAGTTCTTGGCTCCCTGCCGGCACACCCTCACGCAATTGCCACAACCTATGCAGCGTTCACTGATTACTTCGGCCTGACCGTTGGCTATCCGTATGGCCTTCACCGGACACTCCCGCACACAGGTAAAGCACATCCTGCACAGGTCTTTCACCGTGAATACAAGCTGCCTGATCTCGCTGTTGTGTGGCATGAGTGTCCGTTTTAAGGCTCGGTATAATTAGTTCACTTCGCGCTTTTGATAATGGGTGTGGAGCAGCTGATGACTCTTATGACCCAGCGGCTTACCCAGGAACTTTTCGTACAGCTCAACGATATAAGGATTCTTGTGCGATACTTTAATAGCATCCTTCTCGTCGATATCGTAGAGCGATGCCATGCGTGCCTTCACAGCTTCCTCATCGGTGCCGATAGGCTGTCCGCCACCATTGATACATCCGCCCGGGCAGGCCATCACTTCGATGAAATGAATGTCGGAGCGTCCGTTGCGTATTTCGTCAAGAAGCAAAGAGGCATTTTTAAGTCCGCTGACAACTGCTACACCTATTTCAAGCTCGCCCACTTTGACGGTGGCTTCCTTGCGCCCTTTGAGGCCGCGCACAGCTTTCACCTGAAACCTCACCATTTCTTTTCCGGTAATCAGGAAATGTGCCGTGCGGATTGCAGCTTCCATCACACCGCCCGATGCGCCGAAAATCTTTCCTGCCGATGAGCGTGTGCCCAGAGGCGAGTCGGCAATTTCGGGTTCGAGTTTGTTGATGTCGATGCCGAAGAGGCGTATCAAACGCACCAGTTCGCGGGTGGTGAGCACCGCGTCAACATCCGAAATGCCATTTTGGGTCATCTCTTCGCGTTGTTGCTCAAACTTTTTGGCTGTGCATGGCATGATGGATACAGAATAGATGTTTTCGGGCGCCAAACCTTCGACTTGAGCAAAATAGCTTTTGATAATGGCACCCATCATCTGCTGTGGTGATTTGCAGGAAGATAGGTTAGGCAGGATGTCGTGCCCAAACTCTTCGGCGTATTTCACCCAGCCCGGGCAACAGCTGGTTATCATTGGCAGGGTGCCACCATTGGTGATGCGGTGAACGAGCTCGGAGGCTTCTTCCATAATGGTGAGGTCGGCCGAAAAGGAGGTGTCGAATACATAGTCGAACCCGATACGCCTGAGAGCGGCATTCAGCAGCCCGATCACATTCTGGCCGGGCTTCATGCCAAATTCTTCGGCAAACGAAACCGTGATACTGGGTGCATACTGCACCACAACAGTTTTATTGGGGTTGCCCAGATTATCTTTTATTTCGGTGATATGCGGTTTTTCCTTCAGGGCTCCGGTGGGGCATACCATGATGCACTGTCCGCAGTTGACGCATGTGCTCAGGTTCAGGCCATGGTTGAACGAAGTATTAATGAGTGTTTTGCTGCCACGGCCCACAAAATCGATGGCCGAAACGCCTTCTATCTCTTCGCACACCCGCACACAGCGGCCGCAAAGGATACACTTGGCGGGATCGCGCACCAGGCTGGCGCTCGAAACATCGAGTTTGTAATTGTTTTTGTTGCCGCTGATACGACGCTCGCGCACGTTGAGGTCTTCCGAAAGCTTCTGAAGTTCGCAGCTGCCATTGCGCTCGCAATAAAGGCAGTCGTCAGGGTGGTTCGAGAGCAGCAGCTCTACGATCGTTTTGCGCGATTCCACCACACGGTTGGAGTGTGTTTTGATGCGCATACCGTCGGTTATAGGTTCGGAGCATGCCGGCACAAGGTTTCGTCGTCCTTCGACCTCCACCACACACATACGGCACGAACCGGTGGGTACAAGCCCTTTCATATGGCAAAGTGTCGGGACGCTCATCCCGTGCCGGTTCAGGGCATCCAGGATGGTATCGCCCTGCTGGGCTTCGAGCACATTGTTGTTGACTTCTATTCTGAGGTTCATCGTTGCTTGGCTTTTGTAGTTATTGATGGCTTGATTAGCTGGCCCTCACGGCATCGAAATTGCAGGCTTCCATGCAGGCGCCACAGCTGATGCATTTGTCGGGGATGATGTAGTAAGGGTTTTTACGACTTCCGATGATGGCATTGGTCGGGCACTTTTTGGCGCAAATAGTGCAACCGGTGCATTTATCCACATCGATGCTGTATTCGCGAAGATTCTGACATACACCGGCACGGCATTTCTTGTCGAATACATGCTCTTCGTATTCCTCGCGGAACCACTGCAATGTGCTTAACACCGGATTGGGTGCTGTTTGTCCTAAGCCGCAGAGCGAGGTGTCTTTAATAACTCTGCCCAGTTGTTCCAGCTGCATTACACCTTTGAATCGGGCTAAAGGTTCATGTATCTCACGGTTTTTGGGCTTGGTGGTGATGCTGTCGATGATTTCGAGCATGCGACGGGTTCCTTCGCGGCAGGGTATGCACTTGCCGCAGCTCTCGCGCTGAATGAAGTCCATGAAAAACTTGGCTACATCCACCATGCAGGTGTCTTCGTCCATGATTACCATGCCACCGGATCCCATCATGGCGCCCACATTGATAAGGCTTTCGTAGTCAACGGGAATGTCGAGGTTAGTTTCGGTTACGCAACCACCCGACGGGCCACCCATCTGCACTGCCTTAAAGCGTTTTCCGTTAGCCACGCCTCCGGCAATTTTATAAATGATATCGCGAATGGAAGTGCCCATAGGAATTTCAACCAGTCCTGTTGTGGCAATTTTGCCCGAAAGGGCAAACACTTTTGTGCCTTTGCTGGTTGATGTGCCCATTGCGGCAAACCAGTCGGCGCCTTTGTTGATGATGGTGGGAAGGTTGGCCAGGGTTTCAACGTTGTTGATGATGGTGGGCTTGCCAAACAAACCGCTGACAGCGGGGAATGGCGGCCTGGGTCGTGGCATACCCCGCTTGCCTTCGATGCTATGGATGAGCGCTGTTTCTTCTCCGCAAACAAAAGCCCCGGCTCCTTTCTTGATGACAATATCCAGCTTTATTCCGGTGCCGAAGATGTCATTGCCCAGCAGGCCATATTCCTTAGCCTTTTCGATGGCAATGACCAGGCGCTCAATAGCCAGCGGGTATTCGGCCCTGATGTAGATATAGGCTTTGGTTGCTCCAATGGCATAAGCCGCTATCATCATGCCCTCGAGCAGACGGTGAGGGTCGCCTTCAATTACGGCGCGATCCATAAAAGCACCAGGGTCGCCTTCGTCTGCATTGCAAATCAGGTATTTCTGGTCGGCTTCGGTGCCCAAAGCAAACTTCCATTTTTTGCCTGTCGGAAATCCTCCGCCCCCGCGACCGCGTAAGCCGCTTTTTTCCACATAGTCGCACAGTTCGCTGCGCGTGAACACCTTAAGGGTATTGAGATAGGCTTTGTAGCCGCCGCGGGCTATGTATTCTTCGATGCTGACAGGGTCGATGATGCCGCAGTTTTCGAGTACGATACGCACCTGAGGTTTGAAAAACGGGTGCAAATTGATATCGTTGATGCCTTTCCAGTCTTCCTGGTTTTCCTGAGCCGAGAACTGGCCCAGGATGGAATTTTCGGGCAGCTGTCCTTCGAAAACAAGGTTTAAAAGCTCTTCAACTTTGTCGCCGGTTACTTTTTCGAACGAGATACGCTTCTTTCCAGGGAGTTTAACATCCAGTAAAGGTTCGCTCGAGCAAAGGCCGATGCAGCCTACGGGTACCACTTGAGCCTCGATATTGCGCGCCTCGAGCCATTCTTTGGTTTTGGCCATGGTTTCGGCTGCTCCGGCGCCAAGTCCGCAGGTGCCTGCCCCGACAAAGATTACCGGACTGGTATTTTCTTCGTGCCTGATATACCGGAGTTTGCGCTCGGTTTCGGGAGTCAGTTTCGAACGCTCACTCACCTTGAGGGCGTTCTCAATAAGGTAACTTTTATCTGTGGTCATAATTATGCCTCCCTGTTGCGGTAGTTTTCAATGATATTTTTCAGCGTTTCTGAGGTCACCTTAGCATGAAACTCGCCGTTGATACTGATTACGGGAGCCAGACCACAGGCGCCGATACAGGCCACTACTTCCAAACTGAACATTTTATCGCGCGAAGTCTGGCCAGATTTGATTTTCAGCAGCTTCTCGAGCTCGTCGAGCACCGTGGCTGAACCCAATACGTGGCAGGCTGTGCCGCGGCACACTTGAATATGGTATTTGCCGGGCTGGGTAAACCTGAACTGGTTGTAAAAAGTGGCTACCCCAAAGATCTTGCTGGCCGGCATATTGAGGTGTTTGCCCACTTCAATCACCGATTCTTCCGACAGATAGCCCATCTTGTCCTGAACCTGCTGGAGTATGGGGATGAGGCTGTCGTGGCCGGCACCGGGATATTGTTTCAAAATTTCTTTAACTGCTTCGCTCATGGCTTGGTTAGCATTGAATGTGCAAATAGTATATGCGTTTGTTAAGCATTGGCGGCTTCGGCCTTTTTGTTCAGGATGCGTTCGATTTCAGGGAGCAGTCGCGAACGGTCAACTGGCTTGCGGATAAAACCGTCAACAGGTACCCAGACCGAGCGGCCGTCTTCGGCACGGTAGTCAATTCCGGCATTTCCTGTAACGATATCGCGGATCAGGATCACCTGCAGCTCCTTGTAATTAGGGTCGTTGCGGAATTCGCGCGCCATAGCCTGTACGCTGGGCTTGGTGGTCATCAGCACCTCGATGGAGGTTTCCATCAGCGTGGCAGTGCCCCTTAGCTCAGGATCGTCAACAAATTCCTTTGCCAGCTCGAAACCCTCGTACTGGGTGGTCATCATCACGTCGAGGATGGCCAGATCGGGCCGTTCGCGGCGGGCGATTTCCAAGCCTTCCTGCTTGTTGTAGGCGGTTAGCACTTCATAACCTTCGTGGGTGAGCATGGGCTCAAGGACGTTGATCACATCCATGTCGTCGTCAACTACGAGAATCTTTGCCTTTTTCATTGTTGTATCTTTTTGGTGTTAATGTGAATTTTCTAACAATCGCGTTACAAAAATATACCCACTTTTGGGTATGGAAAAGGTACATTGTTACTGTTTTCACAATATAAATATTGCGGACTGGCGAAAGAGGAATTGCGTTTTTACGCAAAGCAATTGCGTAAAAACGCAATAAACTGTAATTAGAAATGATAATCAGATGTCAATCAGCCCATTACGAAGTGCGTAGGCGAGTAGGGCAACGGTGTTTTTGGTATTGGTTTTCGACATCAGGTTCGACTTGTGTCCTACTACGGTGCGTTCGCTTACAAACAAGCGGTCGGCTATTTCCTTGTTGTTCAGGCCCTCAGCCAACAGTTGCAGCACATCCAGTTCGCGCCTTGTAAGAGCCATGCCTTCGGCCGAAGGCTTTTCTTCCTTTTTTTCTTCCTTTACGATGCTGCGGGTGAAGTAGTCCCAAAGCTCCTCACTGTAATAGGTCTTGCCGTTGTAAACGGCCTGAAGCGCGCGCTCGAGCACTTCCTTCCTGATATTTTTTATAAGAAAACCTTTGACTCCGGCCTCGATCATGCTCTGTATGTAGGCATCGTCTTTAAACATGGTGAGGGCGATAATCTTCAAATCAGGATTGATCTCCAGTGCGTTACGTGTTGCTTCATAGCCGTTAAGCACGGGCATCTCAATGTCCATAAGCACGATATCGGTTTCAAGTTCGGGAAGCAGCTTCAGAAACTCTTCTCCGTCGCCGGCTTCGGCCACCACTTTGGCGTAACCCATCTTGTTGATCACCATGCGAAGTCCGCTGCGGAAGATCTCGTGGTCGTCAACCACCGTAACCCTGATAACCGGATCCATCGGTTGTTTATTTATTAACAACAAAAGTAAACCATTTAAGACTTGTACGTCAAAAGACAAAGTTTTTTGCAAGGGCGGCGCTCAATCAATACATTAATTTTGCGACACCAAACATGCTCATGGACAACGGACTTACAACTTTTCTGAAGAATCTGCGATTGGACACGGTTACCCTTGAAGGTAAAAGCGAACTTGGCAGAGGCGTTTATGTGATTCGCCTTGCCAGGCGGCAGAGCTTTCTGCCAGGTCAGGTGGTAGGCCTGAGCCTCGACGGATTGCCGCCCCGGCTCTACAGCATTGCCAGCGGCCCTAATGATCCTTACATTGAATTGCTCTTCAACATTAAACCGGATGGCTTGCTTACGCCCAGACTTGCAAACCTTAAACCCGGTGATACATTGAGTGTATCGGCGCCCTTTGGTGCTTTTTTGGGCGATCAAAAGCCGGCCTGGTGGATAGCAGCCGGCACAGGCATAGCCCCTTATCGCGCTATGATGCGCGCCGGACTGGGTCAAAACAAAATGCTTATTCATGGCGGCAGAACAGCCGATTCATTTTATTTTGATCATGAGATGCTTAGCGCTTTTGGGGAGCGCTATGTTCGCTGTTGTTCGCAGGAAAGCGGACCGGGATTGTATTCCGGCAGGCTCACCAGATGGCTAAAGGAACAGCCGCATTTCGACCCGACACTCCTTTATTATTTATGCGGCAGTGCCGAAATGGTGGTAGAAGTTCGCGACATTCTCATAAGTAAAGGGGTGCCGATTGAACAAATGATGTCGGAAATTTATTTTTAGACGAGGAAAATGGAACAGCAAAAACCTGCACTTTTCGGCAAAACCGCTGCCGAAATCCGCGAAATAGCCGCTCAACTCGGTCTTCCGGCTTTTGCGGCGGGTCAGATTATCGACTGGCTCTACAATAAGCATTTGGACAGCATTGATAAAATGAGCAACCTGTCCAGACAGGCGCGTGCACTGCTCAATGAGCACTATGTGCTTGGCAAGAGCAATCCGACATCTGTGCAGATTTCGGCAGATGGAACCAAGAAATATCTCTATCGCAGCGGCACCAACCGCTTTGTGGAGGCGGCATATATTCCCGACGAGGATCGTGCAACGCTGTGCGTTTCGTCGCAAGTGGGCTGCAAAATGGGTTGCCTTTTTTGCATGACGGGCAAGCAGGGATTTCAGTCGCAGTTATCCGCCGGCGAAATTCTCAACCAGATCAGCAGTTTGCCCGAGCGCGACAAGCTCACCAACATCGTTTACATGGGCATGGGCGAGCCCCTCGACAATCTTGAAGAAGTGATGCGAAGCCTCGAAATCCTAACGGCCGAATGGGGCTTTGGCATGAGTCCGCGCCGCATTACAGTGTCCACCATTGGCATGATACCGGCCATGAAACATTTCATCGAACATTCAGAATGCCATCTGGCCATCAGCCTTCACAGCCCTTTTCATGACGAAAGGCGCAAGCTAATGCCCATCGAGAATGTTTACCCAGCCGAGGAGGTCATCGAGGTACTGCGAACCTTCGACCTTAGCCGGCAGCGGCGCATCTCGTTCGAATACATTATGTTTAAAGACCTCAACGATACGCCCCGACACGTGAAAGGACTCACAAAACTGCTCAACGGATTACGCTGTCGTATCAATCTCATCCGTTTTCATCCCATTCCCGACACCCCATTGGAAAGCTCTACCGAGCAAACGATTCAGCTATTCAGGGAGGCTTTGGTTAAAAAGGGCATACGCACTACTGTGCGCGCCTCACGCGGGCAGGACATCTTTGCTGCCTGCGGACTGCTCAGCACCAAAGAATTGGTGAAAGTGCAGGCGCCGGATTTTTAATGAAATCAGGCGCCTTTCAATAAAATGAAATTTCATTAAAAATAATTCGGAATTACATAACCGAAATACTTATTTCTGTATTACATTTGTCGAAATTAAGTACTGGTTATCCTAAATAATTCAATACTTAAAGCATAACGCTCAGTAATACAAGCATTAACCAAAAACCATTGCTATGTTGTCGAAATCACAAGCACGCACTTTTTTTCTGGGAGGAACGGCAGTTACTTTTGCCATTTTCCTGGGATTATCGTGGAACTCGTTGGTCAACGAGGTTCCCGCACAAACCAATGCGCATCTTCTTAACGCTGAAGTGGTACGTGGCAAAGCCCTATGGGAGAAGAACAATTGCATGGGCTGTCATACCATTTTTGGCGAAGGAGCCTATTATGCTCCAGAGCTCACCAAGGTATACGAACGCCGGGGTGAGGGATACATCAAGGCTGCATTAATGTCGAAAGTGCCCTGGGCACCGCGCGGTCGCAAAATGGTGGCTTACGGCTTTTCGGAAGAGCAGGCCAACGACCTCGTTGCGTTTCTAAAATGGGCAGGAGAAGTTGATTTGAACGGATTTCCGCCAAAACCCGATGTAAAGCGTTAATAACCAACCAAAACACAAAGTCATGAAATACGAATCACAAAAAGTTGCTTATTGGTTTTTTGCAGCGGCTATCCTATTGCTTTCGTTGCAGATCACCTACGGATTCATCATGGGATTTGCCCGAATGGGCTATGATGGGCTTCATGAGTTTATCCCATTCAATACAGCCCGTGCAACACACACAAACCTTTTGGTTGTTTGGATACTTTTAGGGTTTATGGGGGCAGCCTATTATATTATTCCCGAAGAGGCTCAGCGCGAGCTTGTTGCAGTCAAGCTGGCTTATGCTCAGCTCATTTCCTTTCTTTTAGTGGGAGTTGTTGCCATCATCGGCTACCACCTCAATTATTGGGAAGGTCGCAAGTTTCTGGAGATACCACGACCGCTCGACTGGCTCGTGGTGGTGAATGTGCTGACATTTTTGGGGATCATACTAACGACACTTTATAAAGGAAAGACACGCACCACTACTGCGATGGTATTAGCAATGGGTCTGCTATTTGCTGCCTTGCTTTATTTGCCGGGAATGATCTGGTTTGACAATCAGACCATGGACTCGTTTTTCCGTTGGTGGGTTGTGCATCTGTGGGTCGAAGGTGTTTGGGAGCTCATCATGGGCGGTATTCTCGCATTTCTGCTGATAAAACTTACGGGTGTTGACCGCGAGGTAATTGAAAAGTGGCTGTATGTCATTGTTGGTCTAACCTTCCTATCAGGTGTTCTGGGAACAGGTCACCATTATTACTACATAGGTGTAGGTAAAATTTGGCTCATTGTCGGCGGCATTTTTTCGATGCTTGAGCCACTTGCCTTTTTGGCCATGGCACTGTTTGCAGTAGCGATGTACCGCAAAGGGGAAAAGCGACATCCAAACAAATTGGCGCTATACTGGACTTTGGGTACAGCCATTATGGCATTTACAGGCGCGGGCCTGCTCGGAATGGCCCATACCTTACCCCAGGTTAATATGTACACACACGGAACGCTGGTAACCGCAATGCATGGTCACCTTGCCTTTTGGGGAGCCTACGGGATGATAGTTTTCAGCTTCATCACATTTGCCATGCCCAATCTTACAGGAAGAAGGCTGTATGATACGGTTAACGGACAGCTCGCATTCTGGCTTTCGAATATTGGCATGATTGGCATGACCATGGCATTTGGAGTTGCCGGCGTGGCACAGGTTTATCTTGAGCGAAAAACCGGGCTTGAATTCGGTGCAGTGCAGCAGGAGCTTGAGGTACATTTCTTTGTTCTTGTGCTCACGGCAACCATGTTTGCCACAGGGATTATACTGTATATCATCGAATTTTTCCGGTACGGATCACCTCAGGATGAGGCTATAGGAATGGAAGAAGATTTAAAAACTATTTATTAGCTCCATGTTTGTTTTTTAGGCAGCAGGTCGGCTAGCCGGCCTGTCTGCCCTGTTTTTAAAATGACGATTCGTAATGCCTGATAACACCATACCATTTTATCTGCCTGCGGGCAAGGAAATAGAAGTGTTCGAGCATGCGGCAGCCAATAGGCTACCGGTATTGCTTAAGGGGCCGACAGGCACGGGTAAAACCAGGTTTGTTGAGTATATGGCATGGAAACTGGGGCGTTCTTTCCTCACCATCAGCTGTCACGAAGAAACCTCGGCCACCGACCTTATCGGGCGTTTCATAATAAAGGGCTCCGAGACAGTTTGGCTCGACGGGCCGCTAACTACTGCCGTTAAAAACGGCGCTATTATCTATCTTGATGAGGTAGCCGAGGCCCGTCCAGATGTGATTGTTGCAATTCACCCCTTAACTGATTTCAGAAGACAGCTTTACATCGATAAGCTTGCAGAAACTATAAACGCGCATGATGATTTTTTACTGGTAGCATCATTCAATCCAGGTTATCAAAAAGGGTTTAAAGAGCTTAAACCCTCCACACGGCAACGCTTTGTGGCCATACCTTTTGGTTATCCAACATCCGATGCCGAGCAAAAAATCCTGATTCACGAATCTGGGGTGGAGAGCGAAATTGCCAAACGCCTTGTAGCGATAGGTAGCAAAATTCGCGGGCTTAAGGATCTCGGATTGACTGAGACGGCTTCGACCAGGTTGCTTGTTGATGCTGCAAAGCTTATACAATCGGGTCTGCCAAAGCGTTTGGCAGTAAAATCAGCAGTAATTGAACCGCTAAGCGACGACGATCAGATGATCGAGGCACTCATCGATTTAAGTAATCTGATGATTTGAGTGGACTAATCCCAAAAACGATAGTATGGCACTGGATGAGTTTCTGTTTGCAAAAGCGATTAAAGCACTTAGGGCAGTGCGCCGCCCTGATGCTGCTTTGCAAGGCAGGAGGGTAGAACTTGAAGCGTTGAAACACCGGCTGACTATACTGGCTCGGGCATTTACGGCTCAACCGGTCGAATTATTTCCGGCCGAACGGGAAGGAGGCAGCAAAGGGTTGAGCTGGTTTTTACCATCCCAATTCGATCTCTTTCCCAATAGGTTGCTCAATGAAAAGTTTTACCTTTTTAGGGTGCTGTATCTTTCAGGTCAATACAAGCTTGGTTTGAACTGGTCTTCTCAAACCGATCACAGTGTAGAGCTTTCGCAACGAAAGGCATACGAGACGCATCAAGCCGTACTCAATTATTTGATCGGGGACTATCCGCAAATAGCGATCCTGCATCATGAGTTGACAGAAGCATTGCAGCTGTGCGCTTTAAAAGGCCGAACACCCGATGTGTCATGGCTTTACGGAAGATGGATGAGCGTCAACGACAATAATCTGAACAACCCCAGTATAAACTTTGCAGAAGATTCGAGATGCGGAAACGCACCGAATGATGCACAAACTGTGGTAAAAGCAAAAGCTGTCGAAGAAATCAAACTTGCCCGCATCGATAAGAAGCAGCAGGAAGACTATGTGCTCACCCATAATTTCGAGAAGGTTGAAACTGCCGAGGAGTTTCAGGGAGTGTGGCGCGATTTCGACGGAAGCGATCAGCTCAGCGAGCACCACGATGCACTCGATGAGCTGAATATGCGTTGGGTTGTACGCACCAACGACCCGACACATTCAATCTACCAGGCCGAATTCACTGAAAATACGCTTGTTGCCGAGAGTGAAACTGCTCCGGCATTGAAAAGCTGTTATGTTTACGACGAGTGGGACTATAAGAAAAAGGAATACCATAAGGATTTTTGCAGGATCTACGAGAGACGACCAGAAAAGTACAACAACGGTTTTAGAAATCGCGTGATTGAAGAAAACGTTCAAGTTCTGGAAACCATGCGAAAAATGATTGCAAATGTGAACAACAGACGTTGTCAGGTGCGAAAACAAAGCTCGGGCGAAAACTTTGATCTGGATGCGGTAATCGATGGATATGCTGATTTAGTGGCTGGCAAAACTCCCTCGGAAAAGCTCTATCTCTCCGATCGAAAAATTGATAAGGAACTTTCCATCATGCTACTGCTCGACAATAGCCTGAGTACGGACAGCTATGCGGCAGGGAATAAAGTGATCGAAGTTGAGAAACAGGTTGCCACTTTGTTTGGCGAAATTTTAAACGAAAACAATATTGACTTTGCGATAGCAGGTTTTGGTTCGCAAACCCGCAACCACAGCAATTTTACCTTACTTAAAGGATTTGATGAAAAATGGTCGTCAACGGCCGGTTATACCGGATCGCTTTCACCGGAAGGGTATACCCGCATTGGGGTGGCATTGCGACATGCGGGTGCAAAGCTTTTGCAACGTCAGGCTAAAAACAAGTGGCTGATATTGCTTTCGGACGGAAAACCCAATGATTACGACCGGTATGAGGGGCGTTACGGTATTGCCGATGTGAAGCAGGCGCTAAAGGAACTTCATCAACAGCAAATCAACGTTTTTGCATTTGCTATTGAAGCACAGGCCCGTTACTATTTACCACAAATGTTTGGAGCCTCACATTTTCAGATACTTACCAAACCCAGCGAAATGATGGCGGCACTCGTGAAGCTTTACGCGAAAATCAAGCAGCTATGAAAAGAGTTGCCGCCAACATTGCCTATCCTCCCGGCGGATTGCTGATCTGGATTATCATCATTGTCGAATTAATGACTTTTGGGCTGGCGCTGATCGGATTTGGAATTTCCTCTTTACACGAACGACAAAGCTTTGTCGGGTCGACTAAATTACTTGACCGTAATGCTGGATTTGTCAACACATTGCTACTACTAAGCAGTGGGTTTTTTATGGCCGTTGCGGTGCAAAATGTACGCGAAGGAAAAAATCGACCCGCCAATAGCATGATGTTGATGGCAATGCTTACAGGTACATTATTTGTGTTGATCAAGGGAATAGAATATAACAGCAAGTTGACAGCGGGTATTGGGCTGTATTACAATACTTTTTTCCTCTATTACTGGCTGCTGACAGGTTTTCATCTGGTGCACGTCCTTGCCGGTCTTGTGATTATTGTTGTTGCGATTGTCAATAATTTGAAGGGCAAACTTAGCATGGAAAGCATGGAAGCCACGGCATCCTTTTGGCACATGTGCGATCTCATCTGGCTTGTTCTTTTCCCCCTATTGTACCTTATTCAATGGTAATGGAAAATCATATTCGTCTGCTTATCAGTGTCTTTTTTGTCGTTAGCCTGCTTACACTTGGCGGAGCATTGTTGTTAAAAATTCAAACGAATACCTTGATTGCCAACGGAGCAATACTTGCCTTGGCAGCCTTGAAATTTGTGCTTGTTGGGCTGTTTTTTCTAGAGGCCCGCAGCGCACATATCCTATGGAAGCTCTTCGTCATTGCCTTTCCTGCACTATTATTTATTTGCCTGTATTTGTTTACCTTTTTAGGACGATAATCGGATCGACAATCTGTAATTTTGCCGAAACGGTTCATAAAATGACAGAATTTCGAATTGGTGGCCGCAAAGGCTTTGCCAGCGACAACTGGTCGGGCGTTTCGCCCGACGTGATGGAGGCGCTTCGGGCAGTCAATCACGCTCACCATCCCGCCTATGGCGAAAACGACCCCCTTCTCGAACAGGCGCAGGAGCTGTTCAGGCAACATTTCGGACCTGATAGTCAAACTTTTTTTGTTTACAATGGCACAGGGGCCAATGTGCTGGCCGTGCAGCAGTTATTGCGCTCGTGGGAAGCCGTGGTAGCCCCGCACTCGGCCCACTTGAACGAAGACGAAGGCGGAGCTCCCGAAAAGTTTACCGGTGGCAAAATTCTCACAGTGCACACCGAAGATGGCAAAATATCGCCAAGTGATGTGGAGCCGTTTTTAAACAGCATTGGTTTTCAACATCATGTGCAGCCGCGCCTGATCAGTATTTCGCAGGCCACCGAAAAGGGCACCCTCTACAGCTGTGATGAAATTGCTGCCTTAGCGCGTTTTGCACATGCCAACAATATGTATCTCCATGTTGATGGCGCCCGGATTGCCAACGCAGCCGTAGCCATGGGGGTTAGCTTTTATGACATGATTGTTGAGACCGGCGTTGATGTATTGTCGTTTGGTGGTACCAAAAACGGGCTCATGTTTGGCGAAGCCGTGGTTTTCATGAAAAGTGAACTGGCCAGGGGTTTTGAATACAGCCGCAAGCAAAGCATGCAGCTGGCCAGTAAAATGCGGTTCATTCTGGCGCAATTCATCATTTATCTCGGCACCGGACTCTGGGAGCGCAACGCACGTCAGGCCAATTATATGGCCGGGCTGCTCGGACAGCGCATTGCAACTGTCGATGGCATTCGGCTGAGCAGGCCGGTCGAAGCCAACGGTGTTTTTGCAATCCTACCCAGGACGCTCATTAATAGGCTTCAACAAGAATATTTTTTCCATGTTTGGAACGAAGCCGAAAACGAAGTAAGGCTGATGTGTTCGTTTGATACCACCGAGGACGATATCAACGGTTTGGTGGAAGCTGCAAAAAGGCTCCTGACCTGAAGTACCATCAGATGGTGAAATGACAAACATGAACAAAAGCAAACATTTCACTGCAATCCTATTTATCGCCCTGGCGCTGACCCTGCCATGCTGCAAGGCCGCCAGGAAGCTGACGCAGTTTACCATCAAAACAACCCAGACGGTTATCCTACCTTCTACTATTGGGGTAA
Source organism: Bacteroidales bacterium (assembly GCA_035325985.1). Taxonomy (GTDB): domain Bacteria; phylum Bacteroidota; class Bacteroidia; order Bacteroidales; family F082; genus JALNZU01. The sequence goes on along the minus strand of DAOKYW010000016.1, from coordinate 19,862 downwards.
ACCTTCCCTTCAACATCATCACACCACCTATCCCAACCAACTCCATGGTGGAGTTCGAACGCAACAACACCAATGCTGATTTGGTTGAAAGCGTCCAACTACGCCGGCTGCGTCTGAAGGTGATATCTCCGGAAAGTGGTGATTTCAGCTTCCTTAAATCTGTCAGGGTTTTCCAGATAGCCGAAGGGCAACCCGAAACCCAGGTGGCCTGGCGCGATAACATCCCCGACAATATTGGCAGGGAGATGGACTTGCAAACCACCAACGCCAACCTTAAGGCGTTTCTGATCAAGGATAAAATAAGCCTGAGGGTGAGCACCGTTGCAGATAAGCTTATTGCATCAGAGTACCATATCAGCCTGGAAGCAGATTTTTTTGTGGACGCCAGAATTTTTGGGCTATAAAGGCGCATTGAGCAATCGGCTCATATTCGTGTTGTCAACCTTAGGGTAAATTGGATGTCTGTGTGAATATATCGTTGAAGTTATGCCCATTCCAACCACCAGGACCAAAGAAAGTGCGGCGAAGCCCTCGGCCTGGGCACATGCATGCCCGGAGCAGTTCATCCATTCATTCAGCAAGGCTGAAAGGCTGCCGCTTTCCGCAATGAGCACAACATAAAAAGTAAAAGCAAGAAAGGTCTTTTTGTAGCTTTCGGCTATCCCTCCATACACTATGCAAGAGGCATCCGCCGATCTTTTGCCTCTGTTGATTTTACCTGAAGTTGAAGATGTTCTAATCAAAACCATAAAATGCTGAAAAACAACGATATAGATCTTCTCAGGCCCTGGGAGGATGCAGGTCTTGACAAGCTCGTGCGATACGCCAACAATCCGCGTGTTGCAGCCTATCTGACCGACCAGTTTCCTCATCCTTACACTTAAACAGACGGAAAGGCGTTCATTGCCATGGCCTCGGGCAGCCATCCACGGCAAATCCTCGCTATTGACCTGAATGGAAAGGTCATTGGCGCCATTGGAGTTTTTCCGCAAACCGATATTCACCGGCTGATACCACTACAAAGACCATCCACATCTTCCCAAGGACCTGAATCGGGCCATATTCCGGTTTTGACAACACCCGTTGATAATGAGCATCCGGCAAGGTTTGCGGCCTGACTTTTTCAATTTTTTAGCATGGCCGGCATTGGTGTTGCCGGTCATTTAGCCTTACTTTTGCCCGCCCAAAATGCTTCTGATGAAAAGCCTGTTGCTTGCCACTGCGATTTTTTCCTGCCTTTTGTTTACGGCCTGTTCGCGCCACGAGCCATCAGTGGAAAGTCTTCAGCATTTTCAGATTATGCCGGCTGCCGATATCTATAAAAATCTGGAGCAGCGTCTCATCCGCGAGCGCTACCGTCAGCTCGACAGTCTTTTTGATAAGCTTCACCGCAACGAAGGTCTCAATGGCGTGGTGCTTTATGCCGAAAAGGGCAGGGTAGTTTATGAAAAAGCCTTTGGTTATGAATTTCCGCAGCGGAAGAAGAATCCACTGCATTTAGGCAGCCGTTTCGAGCTGGCATCGGTTTCGAAGATGTTTACGGCCACAGCGGTTCTCATGCTTGTCGAACAGCGACTGGTTGATCTGGATGCCGACATCCGTCAATACATCAGCGAGTGGCCTTATGCCGGTGTAACTGTGCGACATCTGCTCACTCACCGATCCGGATTACCAAGATACGAGTATGTGGCGGATGAGTTTTGGGCCGACAAAGAAAAACCGCTCACTAACGAGAAGATGATCAGGCTGTTTGTGAATCATCAGCCGCAGCCGTACTTTGCTCCGGGCAAGGGTTTCAATTATTGCAACACCAATTATGCGCTGCTGGCCAGCATTGTCGAAAGGGTGAGCGGGTTGCCGTTTGATGTGTTCATGCGCGAAAGGATTTTCAATCCGGCACGGATGTACAATGCCGGAATTTATCGAATGCCCTCCGAAGAGCAACTTATGGAGTTCAGGACCGACGTTGTGCCGGGCTACGATGTGCGGCGGCGCGGCCTGGAGCGCGTGCCCGAAGACTATCTTAACGGTGTGATGGGCGACAAAATCATGCACGCAACGGCCCGCGATCTCTATCAGTTTCACATGGCGCTCGAAAATGGTTTGCTGCTTAGGGACGAAACCCTGCGGGAAGCTTATAGTCCGGGAAGTCCTCGTCGCAGGTTTAGCGATAATTATGGATTTGGCTGGCGTATCAAGGCCTCAGCCGACAGCACGGTTTACCATTACGGCTGGTGGAAGGGTTTTCGTTCCTATTTTCTTCGCGACCTGAAAAACGACCGCGTCATGATTGTGCTCACCAACAAGTCGGCCGGGCCGGGATCGGCACACTACTGGCGGGTTCTGGAGGATATGCGTGTAGTGTTCCCTGATGCCAGCCCCAACCACAGTCAGTACTGGAGGGAATGGAGAGAGTGATGACCGCTTGATGAATGTTGAAGCCTGCGGGGCTGACTGTTATTCGTTTACCACCAGTTTGAAACCCACGCCGTGCACGTTCATCAGTTCCACATTGGGATCAGGTTTAAAATATTTGCGGAGTTTGGTAATGTAAACATCCATCGACCGGGCGTTGAAATAGCTGTCGTCGTACCATATCTTGTTCAGGGCCACCGAGCGGTCGAGCACCCTGTTCAGGTTTTCGCAAAGCAGACGCAACAACTCCGATTCCTTGGAAGTAAGCTTGTTTTCTTCTCCATTATCGAGGCTGAGCAGCTGACGGTTATAGTCGAATGTGAAGCGTCCTACCTTGAATACAGTGGGCTTCACTGTGTCCTCGGCCGAGCGGCGGATGATAGCTTTGATGCGCAGCATCAGCTCTTCCATGCTGAAAGGTTTGGTCATATAATCATCAGCTCCCAACTCGAAGCCTTTGAGCTTGTCTTCCTGCAAGGCTTTGGCCGTGAGGAAAAGCATAGGCACTTTTTTGTCCATCTTTCTGATCTCGGTTGCCAGCGCGAAACCGTCCATTACCGGCATCATCACATCGAGGATGCAGAAGTTAAAATCATCGCGTTTAAATCTTTCAAGGGCTTCGCTGCCATCGCTGCACAGCGTGGTTGGCAGGCCCTTTGCATCGAGGTATGCTTTCAAAATGGTACCAAGGTTCTTGTCGTCTTCGGCAAGCAGCACTTTGATCTGGTTTTCCATGTCTTCAGTGATTATGATTTAAACAAAGGTAGTCGGATAAAAAATGTTGATCCTTTTTTTAGTTCGCTGTTTACGCCCACCATACCGCCCAGTTTTTCGGCCACGGCTTTTACATAGCTGAGTCCCAGACCAAAACCTTTCACGTTGTGAACATTTCCGGTGGGAACGCGATAAAGTTTTTCAAAAATACGTTTTTGATTCGATTTGCTGATGCCGATGCCGTTATCCTGAACACTGATCTCTATGGCATTGGGGATGTTGCGGCTCCTGACCACTACCTGAGGGGCTTCTTCGGTGTATTTAAGGGCATTGTCGATCAGGTTGAGCATCACATTGGTCAGGTGCACCTTGTCGCCCAATACTTCGGCATAATCAGCCTTAAGCTCGATGAATATGTGCCCGTTGCGTGACTTGGCCATCAGTTGTTTGCTGGCGACGGCCTGACGCACCACCTCGTGCAGATCCACCTTGTCTTTGCGTAGCGTGAGTTCTCCTTTTTCCAGCACAGCCGACTGCAGTATCTGCTCGGCCATGGCACCGAGACGCTTATTTTCCTCATCAATCATGTTGATGTAGGTGTTGTACAGAGCTTCCGATTTATGTATGTCGTTGTCCCTCAGAGCTTCACATGCCAAAGCGATGGTCGAAATAGGTGTCTTGAATTCGTGCGTCATATTATTCACGAAATCGTTTTTCATCTCCGAAAGCTGTTTCTGTCTTAGAATGGTGAAAATAGTGGCTGCAAAGGCTAATATAATAATGGCCACAAAGAGCCCTGAAAGCACAAAAAGATCGCTCAGCTGACCAATGATGAAACGTTTTTCGTGAGGGAAGAATATCAGCAGCTTGTCGGCAAACTGGCCGGGGGTGATGGTCGGATACATATCGAAGGCAAAGGCTTCTTCGAGAAGTTTTTGCGGATAGCGGCCGGTCTTTTGAAAGAGCAAGGCGTTGCGCGTAGGGCTATAGATGCCAAGTTCGTATTGAGTATCTATGCCACTGCGCTTCAGCTCGGCTTTCACCAGCGAGTCGATGCGAACAGGCTCGTCCTGTCTCATGCTTTTTTCTTCATTATAGCCCAGCAACATATCCTGAAGCATTTCCTGAGCGATGAGCACGCGACGCATGAATATGCTGTACTCTTCAACGCTCATGGGCTTCTGAAGCTCTTCGAGCATGCTTTTGCTGATGGAATCGTAGGCCGAAACAATGCCTGAACGCCGGCTCATAACACTCAAATGGTGTTCGTACTGCCGTTTGAGTTCATCCTTCTCCAACCGCATCACCACCTGGTGCATCACCTGATTAACATCGCGCACAAAAGTGGCTTCCTTCACTTTGATGGCTTCGCCCACCAGATAAATCTGTATGCCAAGCATGCCCAGCAGGGCAATCGACATGGATGCAATAATAAAGATGATGAGCTTGCGGTTCATAATGCAAAATTATCCATCTATAATCTGAAAAACAGATAGTTAACATATCTTAACAAGCATTAGCGTTCCTTAACAAGCCGCGCTTGTGTTCGCTATTATTTTTGCATCGTAGCTCAACAAAACAAAAGCATAGTTGCAGTAAATGTAAAACTATCATTGTGCGTTGAAGGTTTTCATAAATTTTGGTTTTTGGTTCGGAGAAACAGTCGCACCCAGCGACTGTTTCTTTTTTGTGTCGGTATCGACGGCAGCATTTGTGGTCAGGCAAATTTCCAATACTTTTGCCTTAGTACAAAAACATCTTTAACATGCTGCAAATCAAGCTCGATCTCGAACAGGTATATGGTTTTATCCCAAAGGATAATATTCTGTCGTTTGAAAAATCAGTGGCAAGCGCCTACAGGCACATTTATCATAAAACCGGCCCGGGTAATGATTTTCTCGGGTGGGTTGACCTGCCATCGGCTATCAGCGATGATTTTCTGGAAGATCTGAACGCCCATGCCCGTGAGCTTCAGGCTAAGTCGGAAGTGTTTGTAGTGGTGGGTATTGGCGGATCGTATCTGGGTGCCCGGGCAGTTATCGAGGCCCTTCAGCATCATTTTGCAGGTCAGGGATTCACAGGAGGTAAGCCTTTGGTGGTTTATGCCGGGCAGAACATCAGCGAGGATTATATGGCCGACCTGCTCGAATTGCTCGACAGGAAAGAGTATAGCATGGCTGTGATTTCGAAAAGTGGTACTACCACCGAACCTGCCATTGCATTCCGTATTCTCAAAGCACATATTGAGCAGAAATATGGTCTGACCGAAGCCAGGAAACGCATCGTGGCCATTACCGACAAGAGCCGCGGCGCATTGAAGCAACTGGCTGACAGCGAGGGTTATATAACTTATGTGGTGCCCGACGATGTGGGCGGACGCTACTCGGTGCTCACACCTGTGGGCCTTTTGCCGGTTGCCGTGGCCGGTGCCGACATCAAGGCGATGGTCGAAGGTGCACGCATGGTGGAAAACTATAGTAGGGCAGCAAGTAATATCCATGGCAATCCTATTGCTATGTATGCTGCTGCCCGTCAGGCCTTGTATCAGGCCGGAAAAACCGTAGAAGTAATGGTCAACTACGAGCCGCGCCTGTTCTATTTTACCGAATGGTTCAAGCAGCTCTACGGTGAGAGCGAAGGCAAGGAAAACAAAGGAATTTTTCCGGCAGGCGTCAGCTTTACCACCGACCTGCATTCGCTAGGACAGTACATTCAGGAAGGATTGCGCATAATGTTCGAAACCATCATCTCGGTCGAAAAGCCACAAAGAACTTTAACAGTTCCTGATGCTTCGACCGACCTCGACCAGCTTAATTACATAGCCGGAAAGCCTCTGCACGAGGTGAACCGCATGGCCGAGCTGGGAACCATCCTGGCCCATGTGGATGGTGGTGTGCCCAATATCCGCATCAAAATTCCCGAAATCAATGCCTACAACATCGGCCAGCTTATTTATTTCTTCGAGATGGGCTGCGCGCTTAGCGGGTATATGCTGGGCGTGAATCCCTTCGACCAGCCCGGTGTTGAGGCCTACAAAAAGAATATGTTTGCCTTGCTTGGCAAGAAGGGATTCGAAGAACAAACCGTCGCCCTGCGCAAACGTCTGGGATTGTGATGCCCTTGTCGATGAGCAGGCTTTGTTCGCTGATCGTCTTGTCAGCAGTCCTGATATGCCTACGCTCTGCTTCGTGCAACCATAGGCCCGTGGCCATGCCACAACATCCGCATCTGCTTCCGGGCTTGTGGGAATCAACAGGCAATGTCAGGCTCTTCGAGGAGTGGTGGCTTCCCGACGACAGCACCCTCTTAGGCCGGTCGTTCAGCGTCAACGGCCACGATACCCTGCTCATCGAAAGCATGGAACTGAGCCTGCGCAGTGGCAGCTGGACCTATTGGGCATCGCCTGTCAATCAAAACGAAGGCCGCGCCATACCCTTCCGCATGACCGATGCCACCGATGCTATGGTGTTCGAAAACCCGGACCATGATTATCCCAACAGAATCATTTACAGGCTCGAAACCGACACCCTGCTTTTTGCCCGCACCGAAAACATGGCCGGCAACAAGCCAAAGGAGTTTTCGTTCCAAAAGATTGGATGCACACGACTTCAATCCCATTGATGCCATGATTAACCAGGATATGCAGGATTTTTTCAGCTTGCTGAAAAAACGGCAAAGCGTAAGGCGATATACAAACACACCTGTTGAAACCAGCAAGCTGCATCTGTGCCTCGAGGCAGCCCGTCTGGCACCATCGGCCAGCAATTCGCAACCATGGACATTTGTGGTGGCCAATGAGCCCAATCTTGTCAAAGCCCTCGGCGAAGCCTGCCGTGGTCCGCTGGGCACTTTCAACCGCTTTGTCACACAGGCACCGGTCATCATTACCATTGTGCTCGAAAAGCCTAAAACCATCACCGAGCTTGGCGGTCGCATCAAAAGCAAGGATTATCCCCTCATCGATATTGGGATTGCTGCCATACAGCTCTGCCTGCAGGCCGAAGCCCTGGGGCTGGGCAGCTGTATGATCGGCTGGTTCGACGAACCAAAAGTGAAGCAACTGCTGCAGATACCTGAAAGCAAAAGCGTCGGACTGATCATCACCCTGGGCTATCCACCGGCCGGTTATCCCGTGCGCGAAAAAGTGCGCAAAAGCTTTGATGCAGTGGTCTCATTCAATAAATACCCCGAAAAATAAAGCCGATTCAGGCTTCACCTGCACCAAACCATTGCTGAAAAACCGGCTAAAAGAGGCCGCCTGATTCCTTGGCAGAAAGTTGGAAACATTAACATCACATCTTTTTGATAGCGGGAGCTGAGCTACAACTAAGCTTTTGTCAAGCAGGCACGCATCAACAATTCTCTGCGCAAAATCACAATCTGGTCAGGAATGCCTATTTACATCAGAAGTCAAAGCCTGATTGCTTTTCGGGGAACATTTGAATAGGGTTCATATCATGCTTTCGGATGAGGCATATTGAATACATAATACCTGTTGAATGCCTATCCGGGTCTTATTATCATTTGACAAGAACAATACATCAGGAGGCATGAAAGCATCTCCCTGATAAACTCTAAAAGCTCCTGCAAACGCGTGAATTTCCAGGTTCGGCAAAATAAATTTTGCATTGTGGGTCAGCCAAAGAACTCATGCCTGATTGGTGGGTTGTTGCAAACCGCAGGGCAAGCTTCCGGGTTGTCGGGCATGCTTCGAAAAGGCCGTAAATCGTACCTTTGCGGCATGAAAGCCATCGAAATCATGTCGCCTGTGGGCTCGCGCGAGTCGCTCATGGCTGCCCTGCAGGCCGGGGCTGGGTCAGTTTATTTTGGAGTTGGCAAGCTCAATATGCGCTCGCGTTCCACGCAAAACTTCGGGCTGGACGATCTGGACGAAATTGCGAACCTGTGTGGCGAAAGGGATGTGCGCACCTACCTGACGCTGAATAGTGTGATTTTTGACGAGGAGTTGGCCCAAATGCGCGAACTGGCCCATAGGGCAAAAGACGCCGGCATCAGCGCCATCATTGCATCCGACCTTGCAGTTATTCACTATGTGCACAGCCTTGGCATGCCGGTGCATATGTCCACCCAAACCAATATCACCAATACCGAAGCCGTACGATTCTGGTCGCGCTTCGCCGATGTGATGGTCATGGCCCGAGAGTTGAACCTGGATCAGGTGAAGGCGATTACGCAAAACATCGAAAAACAACAGATTAAAGGTCCATCGGGCGAACTGGTGCGCATCGAGATATTCGTCCACGGAGCCTTATGTATGGCCGTTTCGGGTAAGTGCTATCTGAGCCTCGACAACCTTGGTTCTTCGGCCAACCGCGGCGCCTGTCTTCAGCCCTGCCGTCGCGGCTACACCGTGCGCGACCGCGACAACGAAGTGGAACTGGAAGTAGAGAACGAATACATCATGTCGCCCAAGGACTTGAATACCATCGGCTTTCTCGACAAAATTCTGGATGCAGGTGTACAGGTGCTCAAGATTGAAGGCCGTGGACGTGCGCCGGAATATGTCAAAGTGGTCACAGAGGTTTATCGCGAAGCCGTAGCGGCCATTCAGCAAGGCGATTATAATCCCGAACGCGTGGCACATTGGAATGCCCGACTCTCGTCGGTGTACAACCGTGGTTTTTGGGACGGCTATTATCTGGGCAGAAAAACGGGCGAATGGTCGGCAACCCATGGCAGCGAAGCCACTGAAAGAAAGATATATGTAGGGCGCATCGAGAATTATTTTGCGCGGATAGGCGTGGCTGAAGTGCGTATGGACAGTCACGAACTGTGCGTGGGTGACAAGGTTTATATCATCGGGCCTACAACCGGCGTAATTGAATCCTCGCCCAGCGAAATCCGTGTTGAGCTCAGCCCGGTGGAGAAAACCGTTAAGGGCGAGCGCTGTTCCATACCTGTACCGGAACAGGTGCGTACCGGTGATAAGGTTTACAAGGTGGTGAAGGTGGCGCAGGAGGCCGGTTCATCAGCCAGAAACGCTGACCCATATGCCTGAATCCCAATGGTTGGATGGCGATGAACATATGCCGCCGGCTTAACGTTTTAGCAGATGTTAACAGCCTCGAAGCGTTGAAAAGACTATCTTTGTAAACTTTATTTAAAAACATTCTAAATAAGCTGAACCATGGCTACCGACAGCAACGAAATTCTGGAACAAGTCACGCAAAGCGAATATAAATACGGCTTCTACACCGATATAGATACTGAATTTGCTCCCAAAGGCCTCGACGAAAATACTATCCGGTTTATCTCGGCAAAGAAGGAAGAGCCCGAATGGATGCTCGAATTCCGCCTGAAGGCTTTCCGTCACTGGAAGCAGATGCCTGAGCCTGAATGGGCACATCTGCACTATCCCAAAATCAATTATCAGGATGCCTACTACTATGCCGCGCCCAAGCCCAAAAAGGAATTGCAAAGCCTTGATGAGGTGGATCCCGAGTTGCTCGAGACCTTCAACAAACTGGGCATCTCGCTCGAAGAGCAGAAACGCCTGACCGGTGTGGCTGTGGATGCGGTTATCGACAGCGTATCTGTCAAGACCACATTTCAGGATACACTGGCCAAACATGGCATCATTTTTTGCAGTTTCAGCGAGGCAGTGCGCAACCATCCCGAGCTGGTGCGCAAATATATGGGCACGGTGGTACCCTATACCGACAACTTTTTTGCGGCGCTAAACTCAGCTGTATTCTCCGATGGCTCTTTTGCCTACATCCCCAAAGGTGTACGTTGTCCGTTGGAGCTGAGCACCTATTTCCGCATCAATGCGGCCAATACTGGGCAGTTTGAGCGAACCCTCATTGTGGCCGACGAGGGCAGTTATGTGAGCTATATGGAAGGTTGCACCGCCCCAATGCGCGACGAGAACCAGCTGCATGCTGCCATCGTGGAAATCATTACGCTCGACAGCGCCGAAGTGAAATACAGCACCGTACAGAACTGGTATCCGGGCGATAAGGACGGAAACGGCGGCGTCTATAATTTTGTCACCAAGCGCGGCCTGTGCAAAGGTCGCAACTCCAAGATATCATGGACACAGGTCGAAACCGGATCGGCCATCACCTGGAAGTACCCCAGCTGTGTGCTGATGGGCGACAACTCGGTGGGCGAGTTCTACTCCGTTGCCGTAACCAATCATTTTCAGCAGGCCGACACCGGAACCAAAATGATACACATCGGCAAAAATACCCGCAGCACCATCATCAGTAAGGGCATCTCGGCCGGTAAAAGCAACAACAGCTACCGTGGACTTGTCAAAATCTTGCCGGGTGCTTCCAATGCCCGCAATTTTTCGCAATGCGACTCGCTCTTGCTGGGCGATCAATGTGGTGCTCATACCTTTCCTTACATCGAGGCCAAGAACGAATCGAGTATAGTGGAACACGAAGCCACTACCTCAAAGATCAGCGAAGACCAGCTGTTCTATTGCAACCAGCGCGGCATCGACACCGAAAAGGCCATCGGCCTCATCGTGAATGGTTATGCCAAGGAAGTGCTGAACAAACTGCCTATGGAATTTGCCGTCGAGGCCCAGAAACTGCTCAGTATCTCGCTCGAAGGAAGCGTAGGATAAACCTTAGTTAATTGTCAATAACTGAAAAAGAACAATAAACAATCATATCATGCTGCTCAACATAAAAAACCTGCATGTGGCCATCGATGGCAAAGAAATCATCAAAGGCCTGAATCTGGGTATCAACTATGGCGAAGTGCACGCTATCATGGGGCCTAACGGAACCGGCAAAAGCACCCTGGCCGCAGCCATCACCGGCCGCGAAGGCTACGAAATTACCGAAGGCGAAATATGGTACAAGGGCGAAAATATCATTGAACTCGAACCAGACGAGCGTGCCAACAAAGGCATTTTCCTCAGCTTTCAGTATCCGGTAGAGATTCCCGGGGTGAGCATGACCAACTTCATGCGTACTGCCATTAACGCCAAACGGGAATACAACGGCCAGCAGCCTATCAGCGCAGGCGATTTCCTGAAGCTGATGGATGAAAAGAAAAAACTGGTTGATATGCATGCAAAGCTCACCAACCGCTCGGTGAACGAAGGCTTTTCGGGTGGCGAGAAAAAACGCAACGAAATCTTTCAGATGGCCATGCTCGAACCCACTTTGGCCATACTCGACGAAACCGACTCAGGGCTTGACATCGACGCCCTGAAAATTGTGGCGCGTGGAGTGAATCAGCTTCGCTCGGATCAGAATGCTTTCCTGATCATTACCCATTATCAGCGCCTGCTCGACTACATCGTGCCCGATTTTGTGCACGTGCTTTACGACGGCCGCATCGTGAAATCCGGCGGTAAAAACCTGGCCATCGAGCTCGAAGAAAAGGGTTACGAATGGCTCAAGGATTACAGCCTCGTCTGAAACGACCTAAAACCAATCCAATGGCACAAACGACCGAACAACATACCCTTCCGCTTGATGAGCTGCTGATGCAGCAGTTCAGGGAGCAGCGCGGGCTGATCACAGCTCACGATCTTCCGGAGGTGACAGCCCTGCGCGACCTACATTTTGCCGATTTTGAACAGAACGGTTTCCCGCACAATCAGCTCGAAAAATGGCGCTTCTCGCGCATCACCGACCTGCTGGAAGAGGATTTTTCGCATAGCCTCGAACGCGAAGATGCAAGGAACAAAAACCTGAATGAGATGTTTCGTTGCGAGGTGCATAACTTCAACACCGAAATCATCTCCGTGCTCAATGGCTGGTATTTCGATGCCAATGGCGGCTATCACGTGAGCCCCGAAGGCGTGATCGTATCAGGCTTTCGCACTGCGATGAAGCAGTTTCCTGATCTGGTAGCGCAATACTTTGGCACCATCGCCACCAATGATCAAAACTCTTTTGTGAGCATCAATACCGCACTGGTTCAGGATGGTGTATTCATTTATGTGCCTGAAAATGTACAGGTTAAAAAAACCTTGCAAATTCTGAAACTGATTGATAGGTCAGGCCCGCAATTTGTACAGCATCGCAACCTGATCGTTTTAGGCCGCAACAGTCACCTGAGCCTGATGCACTGCGATGATTCCATAAATCATCATGCCAGCCTGATCAATACGGTAACCGAGGTGCTGGTGCAGGAAAATGCCCGTCTCGAAATATATAAGCTGCAAAACCTGAACAACAAATCGGGCCTGGTGAACAGTACCTTTATCCGCCAGCTCGCCGACAGCAACGTAAAAACTGTTGCCCTCACCTTCAATGGCGGCTTTATCCGCAACAATATGCAAACCTTTCTCGATGGACGAGGAGCCCATGCCGACCTGATGGGCCTGTATCTGATGGATAAAGAGCAGCATGTGGACAATCAGATCCGGGTGATGCACAATCAACCCCACTGCACCAGCAACGAGCTGTTCAAAGGCATACTCGACGATGAAGCCACGGCAGTGTTCAATGGCTATATCTATGTGGCCCGCGATGCGCAGAAAACAAACGCTTATCAGAACAACCGCAATATCCTGCTCAAACCCACGGCTGTGGTGGACACCATGCCTTTTCTTGAAATTTATGCCGACGACGTCAAATGTTCGCATGGCGCCACCATCGGACAGCTCGACGAGGATGCCATGTTCTACCTCCGTTCCCGTGGCATCAGCAGAGCCAATGCCCGCTTGCTGCTGATGTATGCGTTTGCTGCCGATATTGTGAACGAGATTGAGATTGAGCCTTTGCGCCTGCGCATCGACGATATGGTTAAAAAACGTCTGCGAGGCGAACTATCGGTGTGCGAAAAATGTGTCCTGCATTGCAGCACACCCGAAAAGGAATACCATTTCGATATCGACTACAGTAAAATCTGATGCCGATGGTCAGGCCGCTCGATGTGGATGCTTTGCGACAGTCGTTCCCTGCACTGCATCAGCATGTGTATGGCAAGCCGCTGATATATCTCGACAATGCGGCAACCACCCAAAAACCCATGTCGGTCATCAGCAGGCTCATGCAGTATTACGAAGCCGAAAACGCCAACATTCACCGAGGGGCACACTACCTGAGCCAGCTTTCAACCAAAGCCTTCGAAAATGCGCGGGCTTCGGTGGCAGCACATATTGGTGCAGCCCATCACCACGAAGTGATCTTTACCCGAGGCACCACCGAATCCATCAACCTGGTGGCCCACTCGCTGAGCCAACTCTTCGACAAGCAAGGTCCTAAAGTGCTGATAACCGCCATGGAGCACCATAGCAACCTCGTTCCATGGCAACAATGGGTAAATCGGACGAACGGCAAATTGCTGGTGGCCAAAATATTGCCCGATGGAAGCCTGAACATGGAGCACTTTGCACAATTGCTGGACGAACAACCCGATCTGGTTGCTGTGGCTCATGTTTCCAATGTTTTGGGAACAGTGAACCCGGTCAGGGAGATAACTGCCATGGCCCACAAGCTCGGCATTCCTGTGCTTGTCGATGGCGCGCAGGCCATTGCCCATATGCCGGTGGATGTGCGGGACATCGGCTGTGACTTTTATGTTTTTTCAGGTCATAAAGCCTATGGCCCCATGGGCGTTGGCGTGCTTTACGGACGCGAAAGCTGGCTCGAACGCATGCCGCCCTATCAGTTTGGCGGTGAGATGGTGGACAGGGTAAGCTTCGAAAACACCACTTTCAACCGGCTGCCATTCAAATTCGAAGCAGGCACGCCCAATGTGGGCGCAGTTTTGGGCCTTGAAACCGCCCTGAACTTCCTCAGCAAGACCGGATACGAAGCCATTGCCGCCCACGAAAAGAAACTCCTGACCATCGGTCATGAGTTGCTAAGCCAGGTGGAAGGGATTGAGTTTTATGGAACATCTCCCGGCAAAGAATCTGTCATATCGTTCAATATCAACGGAATACATCCTTACGATATTGGTACCCTGCTCGACAAGATGGGGATTGCGGTGCGCACAGGTCATCATTGCGCCCACCCCTTGATGGACGAATTTGGGGTGTCGGGTATGGTGAGGGCCTCCATGGCCTTGTACAATACCGAAAACGAAATGGTGCAGCTCGCCTCGGCGGTGAACAAGGCGGCCAGCATGCTCAGGTAAAAATTCATCGGGAATTTGAGTGCTGAAATGGGCATTGATTCTGCTGATACGCATGGAAAGGGTAATTTTGTATCAAAATAGCAGTCTATGAGTGCGCAACTTGCACAGCAGCAGATTATCGAAGAGTTTTCGGCCTATGATGACTGGCTTGACAAATACAACCTGCTCATCGAAATGGGTAAAGACACGCCTGCCATCGATCCGCGTTACAAAACCAATAATCACCTGATCAATGGTTGCCAGAGCCGTGTGTGGTTGCATGCCGAACTGCGCGACGATGGCAAGGTTTATTTTTCGGCCGACAGCGACGCGGTGATCACCAAAGGGATGATTGGCCTGCTTATCAGGGTGCTCTCGGGACGCACTCCGGAGGAAATTCTGAATACTGACCTGTATTTTGTGGATGCCATCGGACTCACCGAGCACCTTTCGCCGACCCGATCGAACGGCCTTGTTTCGATGATCAAACAGATGAAGCTCTATGCACAGGTGTTTCAGCTCAAAGCCAAAAACTGACAACTTATGACACCCGAACAGAAACGTGAAATAGAGGAAAACGTGGTCACTGTGTTGCGCACGGTTTTCGACCCCGAAATACCCGTGAACATCTACGATCTGGGTTTGGTTTATGAAATCAGCGTAAGTGAAGATGCTGATGTCAAGGTGCTGATGACGCTCACCTCGCCCAGTTGTCCGGTGGCCGAAACCTTGCCCGGCGATGTTAAAATGCGCGTCGAGATGGTGAAGGATGTGCGCAGTTGCGAGGTGGAACTCACCTTCGAGCCACCATGGGACCAAAGCATGCTCTCCGACGAAGCCAAACTGGAGCTGGGATTTTTATAAATCCTGCCTCAGATTTTTTTCACTAAAGACTTGATTCCCGATCACTTTGGACCATTCGCGGGGCTTCCGGTGATCATGGCATCAGATTAGGCGATCTGCAAGCAAAGCCTTACGGAAAAGTTTTCTCTGGGATAAAATAAGCTCAATCAACGCTCATCAGATTAATGCCATCAAAAGCGATGACCTGCTGCAATTCACTGTTCTGGAGATTCTGTCGGAGGCCAGGAAGTTGAAATGTTTTCCATTCAGAATAATAGCAAGATTTGACTCCTTCTCGGAATTAGTTTATTCAGCTTTTTCCACAAGACTTTTGGCTTTCTGTTGTTGATTCCGCTCTTTTTGATTCACAAATTTTCCTGTAACTCCGAAAGAAAAGTGACTTAATGCCGTTAAAGCGCTCCTGAAAGAGCAGGGGCTGAAGTAACTACTATTATTGCCTGGCGGTATCTGTCCATGCAGCCACAGTTTTCTCCAAAAACGGTGCCTCTGCCCTTTGTTTGTCCAGCGCTGGCTGTAGATGACAGCTATGGCAATCTTTTGATCGAGAAGCCACGCCACCTGCTTGCCTTAGAAACCTTTTTGGGTGTAGGCTTCGCTGCCTCCGAATTTGGTTTTCCGGATGCCGCAACGGTAGTCAAGGGCATCGGCAGTCCGGCCGGTAAAGGGCTGCAACATGGAGTCGAGGGTGGTATGGTATTCGAAAACTTTTTGGGTGAAAAGCTAGTAATAGAATGTGGCCAGATCGGCTGCGGTGGATAAGTATTCGCAACCCCCGAAATAATCCAGCGAAGGATGGAAGTTGTAGGTGTCCACCTTATTGAGGTATTGATGCGCCCTGCGACAGGTGAAATCTCCATCCGCTGCTTCAAATAAGGTGTTGATTAATCCAATAGCTTCGAAATGAAGCACTTGTTCAATGGTCTGTCCCATAGGCTGTATGCTGAAGTTTTGGACGATTTTGCCTGCCAGGATGAAGGCGGTGTCAATACGGCTGAACCTTAAACGGTTGCAAATCAGTCAGGTATGCCGGCTGATAGTGCATTCGGCAGCAGTTGTTGCGGCTGATGCTGACGGTGGCCGGATGAGCATTCTGTTCTAAACAAAGCGATGAATAAGGCGGTCCATTGAGCATGGAAACGCATCATTGAAGGGGAACTTTTAGGCCTAAATTCTCAGGTGCTGCGATCTGGTGTCTTGCCTTGTCTGTTTTTTTGCTGCTCAGGCGCGTGATTAACCGAAAAGTCTGCCTATCAACTCATTCACGTCGCCTACGGTCACAACGTGGATGTTTTCGTGCTTTGCCGGGCCACGTTGGTTGAAGCGCGAAACAAAGATTTCGTCGAAGCCCAGCCTGGCGGCCTCGCTGATGCGGGCTTCCACGCGGTTCACGGCGCGCACCTCGCCCGACAGGCCAACCTCGGCAGCAAAAGCGGTTTTTTCGGGCAGTGGGATGTCGTTGGCCGACGACACAATGGCGGCCACCACAGCCAAATCGATGGCAGGGTCGTCCACCCGCAATCCGCCGGCAATGTTCAGAAAAACATCCTTGCTGCCCACCCTGAGGCCGGCCCTTTTTTCGAGCACGGCAAGCAGCATATTGAGCCGACGCAGGTCGTAGCCTGTAACGGAGCGCTGAGGCGTGCCATAGGCAGCCTGTCCGACCAGCGCCTGCGTTTCGACCATCATGGGACGCAGACCTTCGATCATGGCGGCAATCGAAGTGCCACTTACGGGTTTTTCGCGTTGCGACAACAACAGCTCGCTGGGGTTGGTTACCTCGCGCAGCCCATTGCTCAGCATCTCGAATATGCCCAGCTCCGATGCCGGCCCAAAGCGGTTCTTTATGGCCCGCAATATGCGGAAGCCGTAGTGCCGGTCGCCCTCGAACTGAATCACCGTGTCCACCATGTGTTCAAGAATCTTTGGCCCGGCAATGATGCCGTCTTTGGTGATATGGCCAATGAGTATAATCGGGATCTGGCTGCTTTTTGCCAGGCGGTTGAGCTCGGCAGCGCTTTCACGAATCTGGGTGATGCTGCCCGCTGTGGCATCGAATTGCTCTGACTGTAAAGTTTGTATGGAATCGACTACTACAAAGTCGGGCTGAACATTTATTACTTGTTGCACTATGGACGAAGTGGATACCTCGCTGTAAATAAGACATTTATCGTTACCGATGCCGATTCGGTCGGCCCGCATTCGGATCTGCTGGCGGCTTTCCTCGCCCGATATGTACAGTACCTTCTTATCCTTGAGTTTGAGTGAAACCTGCAGCATAAGGGTTGACTTACCTATACCCGGCTCGCCTCCGATGAGTACCAGCGAGCCCGGAACAAGTCCGCCGCCGAGTACCCGGTTCAGCTCGTCCATGCCGGTGTCGAGGCGTTTCTCGTTGCTGCTTTCAATGTCCTGAACAGGTGTTGGCGATTCCATCCGGTAAATCTGTCCGGTTGGCGAGCTTTTGCCGGCTTTGCCAACCACGAGGGTTTCCTCGGCAAAGGTGTTCCATTCGCCACAGCCCGGACATTTACCCTGCCATTTTGGCGATTCATGACCGCAGTTGCGGCAGAAAAAAAGGTTCTTCGTCTTGGCCACGGCGTTTAGCGCAAAAGGGTCATTTCGTTAATCAGGTGTGTTGCTCCGGCAAATTTGTCCACGATAAAAAGCACGTATCGGATATCGGCCGATATGTTGCGGCTCATGGCCGGGTCGTACATCAGGTCGCTCATGGTACCTTCCCAGCAACGGTCGAAATTTAAGCCCACCAGATAACCATTGGCATCCAGTACAGGGCTTCCGGAGTTGCCGCCTGTGGTATGGTTGGAGGCTGTAAAAGCCACGCGCATTCGTCCGTCGGGTGCGGCATAGGGGCCGAAGTCGCTGTTTTGGTGGAGCGTTTTCAGCCGGGGATCAACAAAATAGTCTTCGATGTCAGGGTTTTCTTTTTCGAGTATGCCTTCAAGGGTGGTGAAATAGTGATAAGTAATGGCATCGGCGGGCTGGTAGCCTTCCACCTTGCCGTAGGTTACACGCAGGGTGCTGTTGGCATCAGGGTAAAAGCGACGGTCGGATTGCATTTTCATCAGACCACTGATAAACAATCGCATCAGGCTGTCGTTAGCCTGCTGAAGGGGTCGCATGGCCGGCTCAATCTGTTGATTATTGAATTTCCGCATGCTCGAAGCCGCTTGAAATGCAGGGTCTTTTTCGAGTTTTTTCAGGCTTTTCGGCCCAAAATTGCTGATCCATTGCGTGGTTTGTGATTGCGAAGCAAAAATGCTGCGCCCGAAGAGGTGCTTCACATAATCATCTAAGTTGCCTTTGAAACGGCTGTTGATCTGTCCGAGAAAATCGGGACGAAAGTCGGCGGGTTGGTTTTTAAGATAATAAGATAGCAGGGCGGTGGCCACCTCGCGGTCGATGGGCTGGTGGTAGTCCTTGAAAAAGTCGTTGGCTGCTGCAACCAGTGTTTTTTTCAATGCAGCAATCCGGGCAGTGTCGGGTTTGGCTTTGCCGGCTTCTTCGGCCAGCGGGATAAAACGCGCGGCAAACTGAAGGATTTCGATGCCCATGCCGGCTTCGCTGAGGTAATCGGAGGCCAGCGTGAGTGGCTCCAGCTGACGGTAATGCTGATTAAATGCATCTACAATTCCACCATAAAGGGCTTGAAGCTCAGGTGTAGCCGATGCCCATTCCAAAAAGTGTTTCTCGAGGTCCTGTTTACGTTCGATGCCGTTGAGGCGCCTGATGCCTTTGGTTTCGCCCGCCATTTTCTTCCATGCGTTGGCCACGCGGGCATCTTTTACGGCATATTGTATGCGCACCAAAGGATCGTTTTGGCTGTAATGCTTAAAAATCTCGAGCCGTGTTCCGCGCAGCATCACGCGCTGCGGATTCGATACTTCTGTGATCAGCATTACTGCAGCAGCAGGCAGGTATTGACTGGTGCGGCCGGGATAGCCAAAAACAAAGGTGAAGTCGCCTTCTTCGACGCCCTTGAGCGAGATAGGCAACCATTTGACCGGCTGGTAGGGTATATTGTCGGGATGATATTCAGCAGGCTCGCCTTTGGCGTTCACATAAATCCTGAACAGGGAAAAGTCGCCGGTATGCCTTGGCCACATCCAGTTGTCGGTATCGCCCCCAAACTTGCCAATGTTCGAAGGTGGAGCGCCCACCAGCCTGACATCCCTGAACACCATATTATACATCATAATGTATTGATTGCCATGGTAAAATGGTCTGATGGAAATGTCAAGGTTGCTGGCTTTCCGTGCTTCTTCAAGCAATTTCCGGCTGTTGTTGCGTATGATTTCTGCTCTTCGGGTTTCGTTCATATCAGGCGTAATGCCCTGCAGTACGGCGTCGGTCACGTCTTCCATCTTCACCAGCAAGGTGGCTGTAAGGCCGGGATTCGGAAGTTCTTCTTTCAGGCTGCCGGCCCAGAAGCCATCGGTGAGGTAGTCGTTCTGAAGGCTGCTGTGCTTTTGTATTTCGCCATAACCACAGTGGTGATTGGTGAGGATGAGTCCCTGCGACGAAATAAGGCTGGCTGTGCAGCCACGACCAAACTGAACGATAGCGTCTTTTAGGCTACCCTGGTTGATCGAGTAAATATCTTCGGCGCTGATGCGCATGCCCATGGCTTTCATTTCGGCCTCGTTGCTGGTGAGCAGCATGGGTATCCACATGCCCTCGCCGGCCGTAAGTGTACTAATCTTCAGGGCTATAGAAAGAAGAAGCAGAAAACGTCTCATACTAAAGGCTTTTGGGGTAAAGATAGGAAAAAGATGAAGCTTGCAGCAGACGCCGGG